>JAMONP010000019.1 GCA_027065695.1 Desulfuromonadales bacterium
CCTTTGACACCGGGAGTCAACCAACCCACACCAACGCCGATGAACATGGCTAGGAAAATCCAAAGGGTTAGATAACGATCAAGAAACGAAAGTTTTCTGGTCAGTCCTGGTGCCATTTTTACCTCCTGATTTCAGCTGCCTGATTCCTGGCGAAAAAAATCGCCAAGTTGCTGCCGGATTTCGTCACGCACGCGGCGGTAGACATTCAGTACCTCTTCTTTTGTGCCCACGGCCTTTGGTGGATCATCGAAGCCCATATGCAGCCGTTCAACGCCCCCAAAAAAGAGCGGGCACTTCTCGTTAGCGTCACCGCAGAGGGTGATGACGTAATCGAAGTTTTGTCCTGCATACCGGTTGAGGTGATCGGAGCTGTTGGTTGTGATGTCGATACCAATTTCAGCCATCACCTGTACCGCTTTGGGATTAAGCCCATGGGGTTCGGTCCCGGCAGAGAAGGCCTCTATGCGCCCGGCAAAATCGTGATTGATGATGCCATCGGCCATCTGACTCCGACAGGAGTTGCCAGTGCAGAGAAAAAGTACGCATTTTCTATCTATATAATCATTTTTGTTCATGCAATTAATTCTCTCTATCCGCATAAGCAGATACGTCGAGTTTTAAAAAAAATCAGCATGGCTGGAGTTGCAAGAAAAATCAGCATGGCTGGAGTTGCAAGAAAAATCAGCATGGCTGATTATCGTGTTCTTCTTTGAAAAGGTCGAGCTTGCCGAGAGCTATGGTATGTATTGGAAGGTTGCAGAGTTGACTTAAAAGCAGCGGCTTCATCGTCTTAACGGTTGGGTTATCGATATCATTGAGACGATAATACATCCAGACACCCTGGCGACGGTCCAGAACCCAGCCACTGTTGCGCAGGTAGGCAAGATGCCGGGAGACGGTTGATTGCGGTAGTTCAAGGGCGGCCATGATTTCACAGACGCACAGTTCACCTTCAAGCAATAATGCCAGGATGCGTAGCCGGGTTTCATCAGCGAGGGCTTTAAATACTTTGGCTTTTTCTTTCATAGTCAGAACATATCCGCATAGGCAGATATTGTCAAGGATTTACTTTTTTTGAGCGGCGCAATATGAAATTGGTTACTCTCACAGAATTGAGTCTATGTGGTTTGTGGTAACGTCTGACGGTCACTCCTTTGACCTCACTCTGTGATTGCTGTAAATTGGCAATTATATCCGTTTCTTAATATTGTCAGGCGAACTGAATGCGCATTGCAACACGTATATTCCTTTATCTCTTCACATTAATTGCTATCGCTTCAGCAGTTCTCGGTTACGTATCGATTCAAGATGAGCGGGATCACCTGCTTGCCGGGATACGATCAGAGGCCCGCTTGATGGCGCGCGCTCTCGCCGCAGTGTTACGCTTCTATCATCCCGGTGATCCCGGGGTAGATTTAGATAAACTCCTGGCCGATATCTCCCCACGTCAATGGACTCCGCCGCCCATGTTGCGCTTTTACGATCAGGAAGGGGCCCCCAAAGGAACCGCCTGTGCTCACTGTAACCCGCTGCCTTTGCCGCACAAGAAGATAGACTTACACGCTCTGGGTGAGAATGGCCGTGAGGAATTTATGGAGCGTGGCGTCGATCAGTTTTATTCGATTATTGTTCCGGTAAAAGGGCTCGGCGATTCCAGGCAAGGGGCTTTGGAAGTGGTGCTGCCACTGCAACAAGTCAACCGCACCTTGGCCGCGACAACGAGGCGTTTTCTCTTGTTTACCATCGTCCTCATCGTTGGCCTGGGAACTCTCATTATTCTTATCGCGCGATGGAATATCACCCAGCCAATTCTCAAGCTGATTGGAGCTGCCCGCCAACTGGGTGCCGGTGATTTCTCCTCCCGGGTTGAGGCCAGTGGTGTCGTCGAGCTCGACAGATTAACTGATGAGCTCAACCGCATGGCAGAGCAACTCGAAGAGCAAAGCTCCAACCGGGATCGCTTCTATCAAGAGAAACTGCAACTCGAAAAAGGCTTGCGACACGCTGAAAAACTAGTCTCCATAGGGCAACTCAGTTCCGGCCTTGCGCACGAGATCGGCACGCCACTTAATGTCATCAGTGGCCGCGCCGAACACCTGCTTTCAAAGATAGACGAGAACGACACTTCGCGGAAAGCCCTCCTTACGATCGTGCAGCAGAGTGAACATATCGCGGCCTTGATTGAGCGTCTGTTGGCCTTTTCGCGCAAGGGCGAGCAAGCTTTCACAAAGATTTCACTGCAGCACCTGATCACGGAGGCTTACTCACTCTGTCTTATGCGTTCTAAACGCAATCGCGATGAGATAGCGCTGGCTCTTGATGTTTGTGAAGACAGCATGATCGGTGATGCCGACACTTTGCAGCAGATGTTTGTCAATCTCTTCCTGAACTCTTTTCAGGCCATTGAGGGCGCTGGGGAAATCCACGTCACTATCAAGAATCAATCCCCGTACACCCTGAATATCGTCTACGAGGATAACGGTCCCGGCATCCCTGAAGAACAGCGTTCGCGGATCTTCGACCCGTTTTACACGACCAAACAAGTTGGCGAAGGAACCGGGTTGGGGCTTTTTATTGTCGCCAATATCATTGAAGAGCATAATGGCGATATTGTCACTGAAACTGCGGCGACAGGCGGTGTCCGTTTTACCATCAACCTGCCCCGAAATCACGAAGAGCAGTCGGTGTTATCTCAAACGCAGTCGGAAATGGAGAGTTGATGAACAGACGATCAAATATGAAAATACTGGTTGTCGACGACCATGAGGAAATGCAGGAGTTTCTCCAGGATATCCTCTCTGAACAAGGTTATCAAACAGAAGCTGCGGGGACAGCTGTTGACGCTCTTGAACTGTTGGCGCGTGATGAGTTCCACCTGGTGATCACTGACATCAAAATGCCCGGCATGGACGGAGTAAGACTCCTGGAAAAAATCAAGTCAGGCGTCGGTTTCTCCCCCTTTGTGATTCTGATTACTGCTTTTGGCGATATCAATGACACCATCCGCTTTATAGACAAAGGTGCGTACGACTACATCATTAAGCCATTCAAAATGGAGCAGATTCTGATTGCCGTCAAACGTGCCGAACGCGAACTACAGATGCGCCAGCGAGTCAGGGAACTGGAAGCTCGCGTTACGCAACCACACCGGTTTCAACAACTGCTTGGCAAAAGTGCTGCCATGCAGAAGATATTTGACTTGATCAAGAAGGTCGCTCCAGCTGACGGCAGTGTCCTCATCGAAGGCGAAACCGGTACCGGCAAGGAATTGATTGCCCAGGCGATCCATCGTGAGTCAGCTCATAAGGATGGTCCGTTCATCCCGATCAACTGTGCTTCAATTCCTGAAGGACTTTTGGAGAGTGAACTCTTCGGTTATGCTCGTGGGGCATTTACCGGTGCTCAGGAGAATAAGCAAGGGCTGTTCGTCGCGGCTGATGGCGGCACACTTTTTCTCGATGAGATCGGCGAAATGCCTCCTTCCCTGCAAGCGAAACTGCTGAGAGCGATCCAGGAAAAACGGATTCGCCCGGTTGGCAGCACCAGCGATATCGTCTTTGATGTGCGGATTGTCTCCGCAACAAACTGTGACCTGCGTGCAGCTACCAGCGAAGGTAGCTTCAGAGAGGATATTTACTATCGTCTGGCTACATTTCAGATTGAAGTCCCGCCACTCCGGAAGCGCAAAGAAGATGTTCCCCTGTTGATCGAACATTTTCTCGCCCAACATGCTGCCAAGGGTCGAGACGGCTTCTTCTCTGCAGAAGTTCTTCGGACGCTGATGGACTACTCCTGGCCAGGGAATGTGCGCGAACTGCGAAGTCTTGTGGAGCGATGCCTCTACCTCTGCGAAGGGGATACGGTGCTATTTGATGATCTCCCGGAAGAGATCCAGCGTCGAGCTCGACCGGAAAACCGTTTTTGCCTGGCTGACGATAAAACCCTCGACGAGATCGAGTTGGATTATATCAAGCATATTCTTGACCGCTGTGATGGCAACCGTGTTCGTGCGGCTGAGATTCTTGGTATCAACCGCAAAACCATCCAGCGAAAACTGAGCGACTGACTTGTCGCAAGCTGCGACAAATTGTCCCATGGGCAGTTTTTGTCGCAGTTAACCCTCTCCGTCACATCGTTTCTCACTCTGCTGCAACCCCTATTATATCAATTCATTTCAACAAGTTACAGATGATCGGCAACGTCTGCCGTCTTCTGGCATAGATTGTGCTGCTGTTCTCCGCTTTGTGGTTCCTCTGGAGAGCCTCCAATCACTACCTGGAAAGTGGAGAGAGATGAAGAAATCAAACAGAAAAGTAATGATCGCCGTGTTGGTCCTGGTGACCAGTGTCGGCTTCCTGATCTATCGTGGCTTCGCTGAGACCAGTGTTTATTACATGACTGTCGGTGAGCTGAAAACATCGGTCCTGGGTCAGAAAATCGGCCCGACTCAGGCGGTGCGAGTCGGCGGTCTGGTGATCGACGGCAGCACCAGCTATAACCAGCGCGATTTAGAGCTGCGCTTCTCTCTCAAAGACGAAAACAATCCGCATGAGACTATCGACGCCGTCTACATGGGTGCCAAGCCGGATGCTTTTGAGCCGGATATCGAAGCTTTGCTGGAAGGGACTTACGACCGGGCCAGGAACCTGTTTCAGGCGGAGACCCTGATGGTTAAATGTCCCTCCAAATACGAATCGGAAACAAAGCAAGATGACAAGCAGGAGGTTGGTAAGTGATTACTTTTGGAATTCTTTCACAGTTGGCAGCACTCTTCTTTACGCTGCTCTCGATGGGTTTGCTTTTAGCTGGACTGGGGCGTAACAATGTTCGCCTGGTGGAGTCTGGCAAGCGTGGCTTGCTCAGTGCTCTGGCGGCAACGACCCTGGCTTCGATTGCCCTGGCTTATCTCTTTTTAACTGATAATTTTCAGGTCGAATATGTTGCCTCCTATTCAGATCGTGCCCTGCCCATCTTCTATAAGGCGACGGCATTCTGGGCCGGGCAAAAAGGCTCCTTACTGTTTTGGGCGTGGGTTCTGAGTTTATTTATTGGCCTGGTTATTTTTAGTAATCGTAAAGAGCCTGATGACCGCAACACACCCTACGTTTATCTGGTGATGGCAGGGACTTTAAGCTTTTTCCTGTTTCTTTTATGTGTGATCAGCAACCCTTTTGATACGCTCAACTTTATGCCGAGGGATGGTCAAGGTCTCAACCCGATGTTGCAGAATCCCGGTATGATTTTCCATCCACCGACACTCTTCCTTGGCTACATCGGTTTCACGGTTCCCTTCGCCTATGCGATCGCCGCCATGATCACCGGCAGCTCGGATGCCAGCTGGATTCGCAAGACGCGGGTCTGGAATGTGCTCTCCTGGGTATTCCTTTCTATCGGTATTATCCTGGGCGGACAATGGGCCTATGTCGAGCTCGGCTGGGGTGGTTACTGGGCTTGGGATCCTGTAGAAAACGCCTCGTTCATCCCCTGGCTGGTTTCGACCGCCTTTATCCATACGGCCATCATTCAGGAACGTCGCGGCGTTATGAAGGTCTGGAACATGGTTCTCGTCCAATTGACCTTTATCCTGTGTATTTTCGGTACTTACCTGGTTCGTAGCGGTATCCTGCAATCGGTCCACGACTTCGGCGCAACCGGTCTGGGTGGATATTTCCTGTTATTCCTCATTGTCATTACGGTCGGCGGCGTCTATCTGCTAGCGGAGAGTTACAGCGAATTCAAGACCCCCGGGAGTGTCGAGTCTTATCTCTCACGAGAAAGCACCTTTCTCTTTAACAACGTTATCCTGCTGGCGCTGGCTTTTGCGACCCTGCTCGGTACCGTTTTCCCGATTCTCTCCGAAGTCGTCACCGGCAACAAGATTACCGTTGGCCAGCCATTTTTTAACCAGGTGAACACGCCGCTGTTTTTGCTGCTGATTCTGCTTACCGGGATCTGTCCGTTAATCGGTTGGCGTAAGGCAACGGTAAGTAACCTGCGTCGCAATTTTCTCTTTCCCGGCATTGTTGCGCTACTGTCAGGAATCGTCATGGTTGCCTTTGGTATTCGCCAGACTTACGCTTTGCTGGCTTTTGTCCTGGCGGCCTTTGTCGGTGGCACCATCATCCAGGAATACGTTACCGCCATTCTCTCACGTAAAAAGCTGACTGGTGAATCCTCCCCTGGGGCTGCAGTTAAAATCCTCTGGAAAATGCGCCGTCGCTACGGTGGTCATATCGTTCATTTTGGTCTGGCCATGATGGTTGTCGGCATCGCTGCTTCCTCTGCATATAAGTTGGAGAAACAGGCAACTCTGAAACAGGGCGAAACCATGACAATTGGTGACTTCACCTTGGAGTATGAAGGTTTCCGCCAGTATGAAAAGTACAACCGGACCATCTACGCGGCCAGACTCGGTGTGTTTCGTGACGGTAAGCGAATTGACGAGATGGAAGCTGAACGCCGCTATTACGTCAATGCCAAACAGCCAACCACAGAAGTGGCAATCCGGTCAACTCTCGCTCAAGACCTCTATGTGACCATGCCGGGGATCGGCCAGGGTAATGAGATCACCCTCAAGGTGGCTATCAATCCACTGCTGATCTGGATCTGGTTCGGCAGCGGTCTGATGGTGGTTGGTGGTGTTCTGGCGATTATCCCCTCAAGGAGGAGAGAATCATGAGCAGCAAAAGCTCGATATTGCTACCGGCACTCCTGGTGCTGCTGACAATAGTGTTGATGCCAGCGAGTGGCATCGCAGAGTTAACCCAAACTGAAGTTTCGGAAAGCCTGATCTGCTACGCATGTCCTGGTGAGCCTCTGAATATTGATCGTTGTAGTGGTGGCAATCAGATGCGTGATGTGATCCAGGAGATGCTTGACAAGGGCAAAAGCAAGCCCGAGATCCTCGATTATTTTGTCGGCCAATTTGGCGACAGCATCCTCACCACGGTTCCCAAAAAAGGCTTTAACCTGATCGCTTATACCGGCCCGTTTATCGGTCTTTTAGTCGGTATCCCGGTGGCTTTTCTGGTGATTCGGCGCTGGGGCTTAAGGGGGCGTAAAGAGTCTGCTGAACAAACAACGTCAGGAGAGCCTACAGCGCTTGATGATGAGATGCGTTTACGCATAGAAAAAGAACTGTCCGAACTGGACAAGGAGGATTAACCATGGAGATTGCAATTTTAGTCGTCATTAGCATTGCGCTCTTTATTTATACCCTGTGGCCATCTTTTAAAGTGGCCGAGCCCCTCATTGTGGAACTTGATCTGAGACAACGCAGGCGTCGGCTTTTAGAACAAGAGAAAAAGCACAATCTCAAGGCGATCAAAGACATAGACTTCGAACTTGCGACCGGAAAAATCAGTGAAGCAGACCATGAAGAGCTGAAAATGCTCTACAGTCTTAAAGCTGCTGAAGCGATTGAGGCAGAAAAGCGATTGGCAGATGAATCAAGCGACGCCTGAATCAAACAAGGTTGACTCATCAGTCTTCCTGACAATCAGCGAACTGCGTAAATCCTATGGCAGCCGTGAGGCGTTACGAGGCATTAATCTTGACCTGAAGCGGGGTGAATTTCTCTGTCTGTTCGGGCCTAATGGAGCTGGCAAATCGACCTTGTTGAAGATTCTTGCGACCCTGCTGCGACCGAGTAGCGGCACGGTGCAAGTCCTTGATTATGACCTTGAGGAACATGCCGAGAAGTTTCGTGCCAATCTTGGCATGGTTTCGCATCAATCCTTTGTCTACCAGGATCTGACGGTTCTGGAGAACCTTGAGTTTTTCGCTGCCCTCTATGGCGTGCAAGACTCACAAAGCCGGGCCTTAGAACTCCTTGAGGAAGTCAATCTGGTGGATCGCTACGACATGCCCGCAGCGAACCTCTCGCGTGGTATGCAGCAGCGTTTAAGTATTGCGCGGGCCCTGGTCAACGACCCCGCGCTGTTATTGCTCGACGAGCCTTACACCGGTTTGGATGAACATGCGGCCAGTGTCTTACGCGATCAGTTACAAAAGCTGCACAGTCGTAAAAGAACTATTGTTATGGTGACCCATAATCTGCGCAGGGGCCTGGAATCAGCCACCCGTTTGGGGATTCTTGCTCATGGCAAGCTGACCTATTTGCAAGAGAAGAAAGATATCGACGCGACCGCCTTTGAAGAGATTTATTTCAAGCATCTGGGGGCTGCATGAGCAGTCTTCACCAGATTCGTTTTCTGCTCTGCAAAGATTTGCGGGTAGAGCTGCGCAAGAAGGAATCGCTGGTTTCAATGGCTTTCTTCGGTGCCTTGATTCTGGTCATTCTGAATATTGCTACCGGTATCGGCAAACAGGTCGATGCCGAAACCGGGGCAGGAATCCTTTGGGTCGCAGTGATGTTTTCTTCTGTCCTCGGCCTGGGGCGAGTCTTTGCCAGAGAAAAGGAAAATGGTTGTGTGGCCGCTCTACTGATCAGTCCGGCAGCGCCTTGGGAGATCTACGTTGCCAAAGCTCTGGTCAATTTTACCTTAATGGTTCTTTCGGAGTTGGTGCTGGTGCCGGTTTTTTATGTGTTGTTCGGTGCACAACTGCAGGGTACTCCATTAACCCTCGTGCCGATCCTGCTGCTGGTTAACCTCGGTTTTTCAGTGACCGGCACATTGATTTCGGCAATTTCCGCCGGAACACGACGTAATGAGGTGCTCTTGCCAATCCTGCTCTTTCCCTTATTATTGCCGTTGATTGCATTCGCTGTAAAAGCAACCTCAGCCGCATTGGCTGCACGACCCTTTGCTGAATTGCTCGACCAACTTGAACCTATGGCCGCTTTTTGCGTTATTTTTGCAGTCGTCGGCTATCTCCTCTTTCCCTTTGCTATCCGGGAGGACTGAAGTGACACTTACGAATCGTTCCAGCCTGTTCGCCGGAGCTGCGGCTCTGTTGATGCCCGTAGCCATCGGCATGATCTTTTTTTATGCGCCTCTGGAGAAAACCATGGGCAGTGTGCAGAAGATCTTTTATTTCCACCTGCCGCTGGCTTTCTCTGCGTTTCTCTCTTTCTTTGTCGCCTTTGTCGCCGGCATCATGTATCTGCGTACCCGGCGACAGGTCTGGGACGCACGGCTGGCTGCCAGCGTTGAAATCGGTGTAGTCTTCACGACGCTGGTGTTAATTACCGGGTCATTGTGGGGCAAGCCGATCTGGAACACCTACTGGACCTGGGACCCTCGATTAACCACATCTCTGATTCTTTGGTTTATCTATGCGTCTTGCTTGATCCTGCGTTCAGCAGTCGAGGAAGAAGGTAAGCGCGCAACCTATTGTGCGGTTATGGCAATCGTCGGTTTTGTCGATGTGCCGATAGTTTTCTTTTCGGCCCGCCTCTGGCGCAGCATTCACCCTGTAGTGATTCGATCTGACTCGGTTGGCTTGGAATCTTCGATGTTGATAACTCTGCTGGTCTCTATGCTCGCCATGCTGGCCTTCTGGATTGGACTTTATAAATTCCGGGTCTCCTTACAACTACAGGAAGCTGCGGCGAATGAATTACTTAACCCTAAAGACTAAAAGGGACGGACAAAACTATGAAAGACACATTCCTGATAATCGCCTATATGGCTATCTGGCTCGGACTGAGTGGTTATATTGCCACCTTGGCACACCGTCAAAAGAAGCTCTCCCTGCGGATTGAGCTTTTAAGCAAGCGACTCAATACAGAGAAGGAGTCATCGTGAAAACCACTAAAACCCGCCGCGAAAGTGTTACCAGAGGATTTTTCTGGGGTCTGCTCATTTCTATCACTCTCTTGACGGTCTATTTTCTGGCCACAGGAGGCCCGGAGAAAGGAGAGGATAAAGAGCATGGTCAGGCTGATGCACAGCAACAAATCAATCAGTACAGAGCGGCTCTGGAGAAAAACCCCAAAGATCTGAATACCTTGATTACTCTGGGCGATCTTTATCTGAACACGAATAAGATTATCGAGGCTTGGAAAGTGTTCACGCAAGCACAAAAGATTGCCCCCAATGACACTCATGTTCTGATCGACCTTGGCGGGATCTATCGCCAGATTGGCAAGTACGACAGAGCTCTGGAGAGTTATCAGCGTGCTTACGAGATTAAACCGGACCATCTGGATCCGCTGATGAACATGGCAATGATCTACAGCCAGAACAAAAAGAACTATCCTAAGGCCTTGGAGCTGTACAAAACTATACTGAAAAGTAATCCGCGACCGCAGTTGGCAGCCAAGGCCAAGCAGGAGGTTGTCAATATTGAAAGCGTCTTAAAGCAGATGAAGAAGGTGAAATGATGAAAAAAGAAACTATTTTACTGGTTGTGGTAACTCTTGTCGTTGGAGCTTTGGTTGGAATCATGATTGCCAGCCAACCGACAAAAACAGCAGACAAAGATGATCACGACACCCACGTTGCTAAACCCTCTGTTGTTGATACTCAGAAAGAGCTTCAGATATTGAAAGAAGTTCTTGAAAAGGAGCCAACGAATCGCAATGCCTGGGTTCAATTGGGGAATAAGTACTTTGACACAAACCAGCCTATGGAAGCGGTCGATGCCTATGATAAGGCCTTGGCAATCAATGGCAATGATCCCGATGTCCTGACCGATCAAGGCATCATGTACAGGCGCATTGGTTGGTTCAATAAAGCCATTGAGAATTTCAACAAGGCAAACGAGCTTGACCCCAAGCATCCGCAGTCGCTGCTCAACCTGGGGATCGTCTATCGTTTCGATTTAGAAGAAAATGTAAAAGCCAAAGAGGCCTGGTTGCAATACCTTGAGGTTGACCCAACCGGGGCGACTGCAGACAGGGTCAGAACCATGATAGATCACATGGAAAATGGTCATAATTAACCCACACGTCATCGGCTGGAAAGGGCCTCTCTCGTGATTATACCCCAAACGCCAATGTTGTACGGTGCCTTCGGTGCCTACCTGCTGGCAGTTTTGATGTATCTGTCTCATATCTTGCTGCGTCGTGCCTGGCTATGGCGCAGTGCCTTTGCTCTGGTCCTGGTTGGTTTTGCCGTGCAAAGTATATGTCTGGGATTGCGATGGGTCACTGCGGGCTACTTGCCAGTCACTAACCTTTTTGCCACACAATTCTTTTTCAGCTGGGCTCTGGCTGCAACCTATATCTACTTTGAGTTACGCTACCGGATTCACGCAGCAGGGCTCTTTGTGATGTTCTGCAACCTGCTTCTCCTTGGCAGCGTATTGCCGCGAGATCCAGCGCTGCCACCGTTGATTCCGGCTCTGGATACGCCCCTGTTTACACTGCACGTTGCCTTTTCCTTTGCTGGCTACGCATTTTTCGCCATGGCCTTCTCCATGGGTGTCATGTACCTGGTCCAAAAACGCTTACAGACAGGTTTGTTGCCAGATTTGCTGCTGTTGCGCAAGCTCAACGAGGAGGCGGTTTTTCTAGGCTTCAGTCTCTTCACCCTATGCATGATCTTCGGCAGTATCTGGGCCTATGTCGCCTGGGGATATTATTTCTCCTGGAATATAAAGGGGGTCTGGTCGGCGCTGGTGTGGATTTTTTATGCCGGCATGTGCCATGCCAAATTTATTCGTCGCTGGCAGGGCTCCGGTTATGCGCTGCTATCAATCGCCGGTTTCGGAGTGGTTCTGTTTACCTACCTTGGTATCGGCTTGCTGATGAGCAGTAACCACCCCCTCGAGTAAGCAGGAGCTGCGGCGATGTTGAAAACTATACTCAATAGTAAAAGCTGGAAACTCTTCTGTTCACTGAAGCTTGCCATCGTCTTGGCTTCTGCTATCACCCTGATAACGGTCGGTGGTTCCGTGTTGATACCGTTCAACCCGAAGATTTTTTCAGGGATGGACAGTATGCCGCTTGGTCTCTGGATTGAGAACGTCGCACAACTGTCCCTTGGCATGACCTGGTGGGTTCCAGTTGCCGGTATTCTGGTTGTTCTGCTGGGGGTCAATACGCTCTGTTGCCTGATAGACTGGCTCTGTCATTTCCGTGCTCGCTGGCGCAAATCCGGCGAATATCTGATCCATCTCGGCTTTGTCCTGATCCTGGGGGCTTACCTTTGGGGCAGTCAGGCGGGCTTTCGCAGCGACAATAACCCCTTGCTGATTGGTCAGATTAAACCGCTGCCGCAACCGGGTCTATATCTGAAGCTGGAAGCCTTTGAACCGGTCTTCAATAAATCTGGCCGACCCATTGATATGCTCAATACACTGGTCCTTTATAAAGGCGATCAGGTCATCAAGCGGACCCAGGCGCGGACCAACCATCCTCTGACCTGGAACGGCTTGGTCATCATCCCGGCGTCCTATGGACAGACCATGCGTGGTGGTCGCTATCTGCCCTACAGCATTCTCACAATAAATTATGATCCCGGCGCGAACCTCGCTCTCGCCGGAGGCATTGCCATGGGCTGTGGGGTTGTTCTGACGCTTTTCTCTTTTTATAGAAAACGAACTCGAGGGGATCATCCGAACATCGTCTGATTCCCTTCAATGAAATAGTCGCTATGGTCTTCTGGCCGGAAAATATCTGAATAAAACTTGTATTCAGCACAATCTGAACTATTGGTAAATGTCTGTCATCCCCGAATGGTTTTATCGGGGATCCATGTTTTAAGGTCTGAATTTCCGATTCACCCTCGGGAATGACAATCTTTAATCGTAAGCTGAATAGCTACTAAAACATCAAGGAGAGAAAAATGCGTTTCTGTGTTCTGTTAATACTCATGCTGTTTGTAACCAGCTCACCTGCAATTGCCTTTACGCCTACAGAGGAAGGCTGTGGTGCTGGCACTTGTTCTGATTGTCACTCTTTGAGCACGAATGAAGCAAAGGAGCTTTTCAAAGGACTTCAAGGAGAAGTCGTCTCGACTGATTTTGCTGAAGTGCCAGGTCTCTGGCAAATTGGCATGAAGGTTCAGGACAAAGTTCTGCCCGTTTACATGGATTTCTCCAAGTCTTACCTGATTAGCGGCAACATCATCCGTCTGCATGATCGCAAAAACCTCACGGAAGTACGATATCGTCAACTCAACCCGGTTGATGTGGCAAGTATCCCGACTGATGATGCCTTGTTGCTGGGCAACCCTATGGCCGAAAATAAGATCATCGTTTTTACTGATCCACATTGCCCTTATTGTAAGAATCTGCACGAAGTGCTGAAACAAGCCGTTGAGAAGCGCTCGGACCTGCTGTTCCAAATAAAACTGATGCCAATCAAGGAAAGTTCAAAAGGTGTTGCCAAGACCATTGTCTGCAACAAGTCAATGGAGCAACTGGAGGCGGCCTTCGAAAAGAAACCGTTACCCGAAGCAGAATGCGAGACAGATGTTATTGGGCAGACTCTGGCGATGGCCCAATCTCTCGGTATCAGGAGTACGCCGACGCTGATTCTCCCCAATGGGCAGATTGCGCCTGGATATAAATCGCTTGAAGCATTACTCGAACTGATCGATCAGTCAAAGATTGACGGAAAATCTGGAGTGCAATAATCAAAAGCCCCCCCCTGCTCGCTGTACTCGCTTCCCCCCTGTAAAACAGGGGGGATTGAGAGTCTGAATTATTGGTAAATGTACGTCATCCTCGAATGATGTTATTGGGGATCCATCTTTTAAGGTCTGGATTCCCGATTACACCCTCGGCAATGACGATCTTTAATTGAAAGCTGAATACCCATCCGCAATGGCAAACAGCGCTCCGGTTCAGTATCTCGGCCAGATCTCAACATTCACTTTGTCAATCCGGACCTTAAAAGGACTGGAGGATATCATGGATGCTAAAAAAGACATTCGACCTGTCACCTACCTGAAGAACAATGCCGCCGAGCTGCTTGCCCAAGTGAATGAATCACAACGACCCGTTTACATCACACAGAAAGGTGAGGCCCGGGCGGTATTACAAGACCCGAAAAGCTATGAGCAAATGCGTTCAACCATCGGTCTTCTGAAGCTTATCGCCATTGGCGAAGAAGACGTTCGTGCAGGAAAGACCAGAGCCCAAGAGTTGGTTTTTGCTGACCTTGGAACCAATCTACGGCAACAGATAAAATCCGCTGGTAGACACCTCTCTCTTAAGCTGTAAGCCTGGGTACTGGAAAGCTCGCACCTTGTAGGGGCAAAGCAAACGCCCCACCTGCTTTGCCCTTGTTGGCATTGCCGCAAAGAGCGGGCTACGGATGAAGAAACGGGCGAAGCAGATAAACCTTGCTTCGCCCCTACAATATTTTTTGTGATTTACATCTCTGCAACAGCTGTTAAACGGAGATCAGCCGCCTTCGTAAAGCAACCGTATAACTTACATAACTTGCCAACGTCCCATTGGACTGCCGGAAGAAGCGTAGCAGGGTTTTGGCTTTGCGCTCAAGGCCACTCCACAGAAGACGCCTGGCACCAGCATTGAGCTGATAGACCAGAGTCAGGTAC
>JAMONP010000020.1 GCA_027065695.1 Desulfuromonadales bacterium
ATTGCCGTTGCCAGCGAAAAAGGTGGTGTGGGCAAGACGACGATCGCAACCAACCTGGCGGTGTATCTCAAGGCTTTGCGCGAAGACCTGCCGGTAACGATTGCTTCTTTTGATAACCATTTTAGCATCGACCAGATGTTTGCTCTTGGTCCGAAGTCAGATAACAGCGTTGCTGGACTGTTCGAAGATGTAGCACCTGCAGAACTGACGACCTTAGGCCAGTATGGTGTGCAGTATATTGCTTCGACTCGTCGATTACTGCCGCCACCTTTCCCTCCTGGATGGTTGCGTCAGAGATTGCGCTCAGCTGTGCTTGCTGGCATTCTTATCCTCGATACACGGCCGATTCTCGATTGGTTTACTGAGGCCGCTCTTCTGGCCGCTGATCTGGTACTGGTGCCGATCAAGGACCGTGCATCGTTGGTCAACGCAAGCGCTCTGCAGCAGATTCTGACTGCAGTTGAGCGCGACGACAAGCTTTGGTTACTTCCCAGCCTGGTCGATTGTCGTGCCCGGCTTAATGCCGAAGTACGGGTTCATGAATTTCTTGCCTATGCAGCCCGGGAACGTGATTATCAGGTCCTGGATACCTACATCAGCAAGAGCCCCAAGGTGGAAAGTCTGGCTTCAGGTTTCTCCAGCCGTCTTCGGCCGGTTCTTACCCATGCCCGTAACACCGCTGTTCATGGTCAATTCAAATGTCTGGCTGAATTTGTCCTGGCCCAGTTTGATGTAGAGCCAGATGACGAGCGTGGTCGTCTCGTCGAACTGGTACAGGATGATCTCGCGGACAATGCTGCTGGTCATAGCCGTCGTCTGGTTTTAGAGTGCCCACTTTGCTGTCGCCGGTCCTTTGCCGGTGATGGACATTTTTACTTCGATATGCGCAGCCGGCGGCGTGGTTTCATTCATCCGGGCTGTTTTGAACAATTCTCCGATGATCTCCATCTGTATGGTCCTGATGGCTCGTATGATACTGACGGTTTGGACAATACGGTTGCCTTGACCATTGATGGGCCAGGTCTGGTCGGGCCGGAGTGTCGCTTGACGGTACACCTTTGTGATACAGACGGAGAGCTGCTTGAGAGTGAGGAGGTAGAGCTCAAAGAACGTAAGTCTCTGGTCGAATCTCTGCAGGTGATGACAGGTCGATCGTTGGATACGACATATCGTGAGCTTATACTGGTGAATGTCCTTGCCACGGATGCCGATACTCAACTGACCGATGACGCTTACCATTGTTTTGTCCTTCAGCGTCGGCAGGTTGCGCGGACCCTTCGCGATGCCGGTTTGTTCTGACATATTTGAGACGGCAAAATTCTTGACAAGAAAGCTCGAATATCATAGAGGTTCAAGTCCCAGAGTTGATCGGTGTGAGGTTTAAGTTATGATTCTTTTGCCACGTGGCAATCCTGTGAAGGAAAATATCAATCCAGGTAAAGTCAACCTGGCTGCTGCCCTGGGAAAGATGCGCCAGGGCAAGTTCACTGGTTATCTTCGTTTTGATTTCCCCGAGGGAACCGGTGTCTTTATTTATCAGGAAGGCCGTTTGATCAGTACTCTTTACGAGAATGATCAGGAACACTTGATTGCCTACGACGGTATCTCTCGCACTTTTCACGAAGCTTTGACTGGCACCGGAACCCTTAACATCTACCGCCTTTCAACCGAACTGGCCTATAGCATCCATACCTTGTTACATGGTGAAATGCTGCATAAGGGTCAGGATCTGCAGTTGATCGATATCAAGTCCCTTCTGGTTCGTATGCGCGAAGAGAAACGCAACGGTTGTCTGCGTATCTATTCAAGAGAACATATTGCCCTGATCTTCTATCGGGGCGGCAATCCTCTCGGGTTCTTCCACGATGGCTCAACGGATATCGAAACAACAGCGGACAGTTCCCTGTCGGTTGCCAGGGAACCCGGCGCTAAAGTCGATGTACTTGTGACCCGGGTTGATAGTGAAAAATCTTTGGCAGACCTTACGGAAACTGCCGATATTGCCGGACTCTGGGCTAATGCTGTTGCGGCGCGTCAGCGTCAGCGGGAAGCGCAGGAGAGTGCTGCGAGTCGGACGTTGGAAATGCGTGAATCTGAGCGCCGCCAGAAGACACTGGCGCTCTTTCAGCAATTGGCTCAGAAGCATCTTGGCAAGATCGGTACTGCGTTGGTCGTGAAGGAATTTGAGAAGATGAAGTTCAACGGCGGCCAGCTTAACGAGTCTGTTCTGGACGGTTTCTATGTGAATATGACAAAGTCCGCTAAGATGGTTGCCGGGCCGAGCAAGATTGAAAAGATGCTTGAAGAAATGAAGAAGGGTTTTAAGGGGTTGTCCAAATAGCTTTGTTTCATAATACGGCGGCTTGTGAGTCGTCGTTTTTTCTTGCCTGGAGTTCTGGTTGCTAGGAGGTGTTCATGGAGATGTTTCAGGTTGTACTGGCGGGTTTCTGGCTCATTGCAGGGGTGGTCTCTTTCTATTTCAGTATAGGCAGCGCCAGAGTCTGGACTAGCATCGCTGTCGGCTTTTTTCTGATCCTGCTGGGCGAAATTATTCCAGGGGCCTTGCCGTTCCTCCCTGGTCTCGGCAACCCGTATATACTTGTCATGGGCCACATCATCGGTACCATCTCCATCCTGGTTATGAGCCACGGTTTTCAAGAGTATTACGTTTTTACCCGAACCCTTGAGTTTGAGGGCAGTAAACAGGTTGTTTATCTCGTAGCGGCTGGTGTTATCGTCGCCTCAATGGTTTTTTTGTACGCCAATATAGATCTTGTCAATGATGATGTGATTCGTATCATCAGGATTGTCGAGAACACCAACTGGGTATTCCTCTCGCTGATTAATATTGATTTGATCCGCAAGATTTATCTCAACGTTAAAGACACTCCTATTGGTAACGGCTTCCTGGCATTTATGGTGGTTTTTGCCTGTATTCTCCTATGGAAAGGTTCGCAGCTCTACATCGATGTGTTCAGTCTTGACCAGGTCAAGGATGCTTTTCCGCTGCGCTATGAGATTTCTTTCTGGTGTAAGAACCTTGGTAATTTCTTTGCAAGTATCACGGTTGGCGGTACTT
>JAMONP010000021.1 GCA_027065695.1 Desulfuromonadales bacterium
TTATGAAGGCCTAGCGTGCGTTAAGCCAAAGAGGCGCAACGCAGACAGCGGGCAAAAGGGCCATAATTAAAGGATAGGATTAGCCGCACGGGACACTAGAGGTGTTATAACGCCATTTACAGAAAGACCAAAGTAGGGAAAATGGAACCATGTCGACAGTTACCACAATATATATGACTCCAGACTGTGCTGAACAGATGCGAGCCGAACTCAAAGAGTTGCTTTATGTGAAGCGACCCGACACTGTGCGGCGCGTGGCCGATGCAGCTGCCGAAGGTGATCGTTCGGAAAATGCCGAATATATTTACGGCAAACGCCACCTGAGAAAAATTGATTCCCGTATTCATTTTTTGACGAAAAGAATTGAGAGCGCTGAAATCGTTGATCCAGTCACCCAAGGCAAAACTGCTGCTGGCCGTGTTCTGTTTGGAGCAACCGTAACCATTGAGGATGAAGAAGGGGACGAAAAAATTTACTATATTGTTGGGGTCGATGAATACAATGGCTCTATAGGCCTTGTGAGCTGGAAATCCCCCGTTGGCGAGGCCCTCATGAGAAAAGAGGTGGGCGATGTTGCTACAGTAAAAACTCCCTCCGGGACCAGGGAGTTTGAAATCCTTGGTATTGAATATAAGCCCATTAAGGGTGTTGAAATAATAAGCCGGGTTTAGTGTCGTTCCAGGGACACTTGACTCAATTCGAACTGTCTCACTCTATGCCACTACCGGTCAGCGACAACAATTTCCTCTTGAAGTTTTGCAAGCAGCAAAGTCAGATCTTGGCGTACGTATTCATGAGTGTACTCATCTGCGGGATCAGGCGTCTGGCCTGACCGTTGAAACAGCGGCCGCTCTTGATGCAGTTCTCCCCATCGCACATCTACCTGGCGCACGAATTCCTCTAGCGCATAATCACTGGCCAATATGGTGTTGATTATCTCCTGTAGCGCATTCAGGGGTTGTTGCAGATGATTCGCCAGCAGGAGTTCGTTGCTTCGTACCAGGCGGCGCAATATCGACTTCAATGCCCCTGAAGGGTCCGAAGTATGTTGGTCGATCCATTGCGTCAACACGGTTACGGCCTGCTTTTGTTGCGAAATGGGAGATTCACCCTTTATCAGTCCACTACCAGCACGACCGATGGCCGTTGCTATGGTGAATTTTTGCTGAGCAAGCAATTTACGTTGCACTTCATCGGTGCTTGGGTCTTTCTTTTTAACCATCCTCGGGATGTCCTTTCTGTTTATCTCAGAATATCAGTTGGTTTAAGTTTCACAAGTATTAAGTCGGCATAGTATATTGTTGTTTAACTACCACTATTCATTCATCCATCTTCAGGTACAGGAATCAATATGAATAGCTGGTTGTTAGTTCCCACATAAAACAGATGAGAAGCCTGTGGGTATTTTCAGTTTAAGTTGACCTTTTGAACGGGATTGTCAGATTATATGAGCCTGGTTGTAGAAGGCTCTTTTTTGCACTGTCGATAGAAGGTGGGCGGAGAGTTTTGACGAACTCTCCGCCCTTTTTGCTTTCGGGGCCAACACCCCTTACCAAAAGCCTAGGGTCAGGCCTGAAAGACTGCAAGTTAGACGCTAGTCGTTGCACCTGACATTTTTTCGCTAAGTTCCAAAATGTAGGTGAACTCAATCGTTGGCTGTAAAGAAAATTGACACCTTATGCATTGTTTGCTATTTTCATGCATAAAGGAGGTGCGCTATGAGAACGACGCTTGATTTGCCCGAAGAGCTTCTTAACGAAGCAATGGAAACCACCCATATTCAGACGAAAACAAAAGTGATAATCACAGCCCTTGAAGAGCTTATCAGGAAATCAAAAATTTCTGAGATTAAGCACTACAAAGGCAAAATAGATTTAGATATTGATTTAAATTCAATCAGAGGTCGGCAATGTCGGTTTTAGTCGACACCTCTGTTTGGGTTGAATATTTCAGAAGTGGCAACAATTTCGATAAGTTAGATTTTTTAATAGATGAAAATCTTGTTGTCATAAACGACTTAATTCTTGCAGAGCTAATTCCTTTCCTGAAAGTCAGGAACCAAAGGAAACTCATCACCCTTTTGAACAAAATAAATAGGTTAGAGATAATGGTTGACTGGCAGCAACTCATTGACTACCAGTATAAATGTTTAAAAAAAGGCATTAACGGTGTAGGTATACCTGACCTGATAATTGCCCAAAATGCACAACAAAACCACTGTAGTATTTATAGCTTAGACAATCATTTCAACCTCATGCAAGACGTTCTAACAATCATACTATTTGAGCGTTAACATGCTGGGCTTGCGGGACGTGGACAAGATAGAATGTCCCGTTTTTGCGTTTTTACGATTATTGCTGACGTTATGTGCAAAAATCAATAATGGTATCGAGCCTGAGCGATAAAAATGGAATCGCCCTCTACTTTATAAACGATTCTGTGCTCATCATTGATTCGTCTGGACCAATAGGCCGACAAACCATGCTTCAGCGGTTCGGGCTTCCCGATACCAGAAAAAGGTGAACGCTGTATATCCTGAATCAAAGCATTCACCCGCTTGAGGATTTTCTTGTCAGTCTTTATCCAACATTGGTAATCATCCCAAGCATTTTCGGAAAATATGAGTTTCACAGAGAAAGCTCCCGCTCAGTTCCACCATTTGATTCCAACTGAGCTATAGACTCCAGAAGGCGGCGAGCATTTTTAGGGCTTCTCAGTAAATATGCTGTTTCTTCAAGAGCTTGAAAATCTTCAAGAGACATCATAACAACCGAACTTTCATTGCGGCGCGTGATAATGACAGGGTCATGATCGTCACATACTTTTTCCATCGTTTTTGCTAAATTGCTTCGAGCATTGGTGTAAGAAATAGCTTTCATGGCGACTCTCCTTTTCGGTACATGTACGGGTAATCGTACCATAAAGGCAAGCACATAACAAACAATCAACCGAGGCTACAGTCCTGTTAACCGACACACGTTATCCGAAAACCATGGTCACTGAAAATGGACTCTGTTGACTTAACGACCTGCTTCTATTATCAATGATTACATCATGAAATATATTCGATATCATTCCCTGTTTATAATGATTCTACTTTTGGTTGCTTGTAGTACTCCGACCCCTACCTATAAGGTCAGAGTCTCGGATGCACCCTCTCAAATTGAGAAGCAACCGACCCAGCGATCCTACGAAGTCAACGGCGAACGCTATCAACCGATAGCTTCCGCCGCAGGTTATACTGAGAAGGGCATTGCCAGTTGGTACGGTAAGAAATTCCACGGGCGCAAAACCAGCAATGGTGAGACCTACGACATGTACGCGATGACGGCAGCACACAAAATCTTGCCGATGAATGTCCACCTGAAGGTTACCAATCTTGATAATGGTCGTTCGACGGTGGTGCGTATCAATGATCGCGGCCCATTCGTCAGGAGCAGGATTATTGATCTCTCTTATTCCGCAGCCAAAGAATTGGGCGTGGTCGGTCCGGGTACGGCACCGGTACGTATCGAAGCTCTTGGCTATCGCGATGATACACAAGCTGGAGCGGCACCACACTATAAACAGCTGGCCAGTTACGATATCGGACCATTTATGGTGCAGATTGGGGCTTTCACAGTAAAAGAAAACGCCTATCGACTGGCAGAAAAACTCCAAGGTCGGTATGGCAGTACTTCAGTTGCTGAAGGTTGGGTGAATGGTCAAAGATTTTACCGGGTTCGCGTCGGCCTTTATGATTCGATGGCGCTGGCCATCAATGGTCTGCAGCAAACCGAAACCGATGGTTACCAGAGGAGTTTTATTGTTGCCCGTTAGATGTGGCCTCTGGAGGTCACCTGCCAGTGGACTGTCTGCTTTTTTGCGATAAACTACTAAGAACTTCAAAGTTTTAAAGCTGTAATTTCCTCCGGGGGGGGGCTTGATGAACAATCCCACCGATACCAGGATAGAACACATCCTCTCTTTTTCTCCTGCGATTATCTATACATGCAGGGCAGATGGAGATTTAGGTGCAACCTTTGTCAGCAAAAACATTACCCATCGCTTTGGTTATTCCGTCCAGGAATGCCTGGATGACCCTAATTTCTGGCGTGGGAATATCCATCCTGATGATTCTGAACGTATTTTTGAAAACCCTGGCTCTCTTTATGAGAAAGGTCATCATACTCATGAATATCGTTTCCGAAAAAAAGATGGCAGCTACGCATGGGTTCTTGATGAAGTGCATTTGATACGCGACTCAGAAGGTAACCCCATAGAAATTATTGGTTCCTGGTTGGACATCACTGCGCGTAAAGAAACGGAAGTAGCTCTCCAGAAAAGTGAAGCACTGTTTCGTGCTTTTTTTCAGACAAACCCTGTCGCAACGATTATCACTTCTATTTCAGGCCTGGTCTACATGGCTAACCCGGCCTTTACAAGTTGTACCAATTTTACTGCAGAGGAAGTTGTGGGACGAACTGCGCAGGAACTCGGTTTCTGGCGCGACCCTGAAGAACGGAATCGCATGGTTGCCGCTATTAAGGATTATGGATTTATAGATAACCTGGAAAACTCTTTTTACGGCAAGGATAACAAACCAATGACCTGCATCGTATCCAGCCGCGCCATTGAGTACGAAGGTGAAGTGAGGATGTTGAGTATCGTTATTGATGTCACTGAGCAGAGAAAAGCCGAAGAAGCTCTGCGTAAACTCGATCAGGCCAAGAGCGATTTTATCTCAACTGCTGCTCATGAGCTCCGTACTCCGTTGATTGCTATTATCGGTTATTCAGAGTTGCTGGGGAGTGCTGTCAATACCGCTCTGACTGAGGAGCAGAAACAGAGCTATATTTCTATTATTCAGGATCAAGCCGAAGACCTTAATCATCTGGTTGACAATCTTCTCGATGTTGGTCGTATCCAGGTTGGTAGATCCCTGGGGATTGTCCTCAAAGAAGTTGAGCTTGCAGGAATTATAGAAAAAGTAGTTGAAGCATTAAAAATGAAAAGCCGACGACACAATGTCCTTGTTGCTCACTACAATGCTCTTCCTGAGTACATATGTATAGATAGTCCTCGCATCACCCAGGTATTGAATAACCTGCTATCCAACGCGATAAAGTATTCTCCTCAGGGTGGTCCGATCAAAATTCAGACTATGACCGATGAAGAGAAGGTTACTGTTTCGATTATAGATCAGGGCATAGGTATGACGCCTCAACAGGTTGAACGTATTTTTGACAGGTTTTATCGTGGCGAGGATGAGGACGCTGTAGTTAGTGGCCTGGGTTTGGGAATGTGTATTGTCGAACAGATTATCGCCGATCATGACGGAGAAGTTTTTGTCTCCAGCGCTCTGGATGAAGGAACGACGGTCACATTTACCTTGCCGATAAACAATAGTTGCCAGTCTGTTTATTAAGCCCCACGTTTTCTAAGTTCGTCCTGTATGAGCTTTTTCTGTGCTTGGTTGAGTCTTTTGGATACCAGCAGGTTACGTACGTCAATGGTACGCAATTGGGGGAGAAAGAGGGTGAACCAAACGGCCGGGGTCCGTTGGTTTTTGAGGATGGCGAATCTTAAGTTGGGTCGAGATTTCCACTTGGGGTGCCTTGCTATCATGGAAATGGTTTCCGCTGATGACTTGGCACCGTTGATGAATTGCAGGATAGCCACCTCACGCAGACGCGGGCTGTTCAGACAAATCTCTACCAGCCGGCCTTCGCCTTCCTTGATGATTTCACCGATAACTGTTGCTGTCGCCCGTCGCGCCAGGGTTATCTTGTTGCCCAGTTCTGTAGTTGGTATCCGCTGAATAATGGCACGCTCTGCAGCGAATTTCTGGTCCGGTGTTACGCCTGGAATCAGGCAGAGATCAACCAGCTCAAACAGGTGGAGGTGTTGCAGCAGGGTAAGCACGACCGAGCCTGGTGTACCGGGGTTTTTTACCAAAGCAACCTGTAGACGGTGACTGCTTTTGGCGATCTCCAGCAGGTAGATGGCTTTGAGAAGATCTTCGCTGAGGTCGCGGCGTTTGAGCAGAGCGAGAAGATGATCTTCGTGCAGGCTCGGGTTCTTTAAGGCTGGTCGCACAACCTGCATTTCCGGGTCGAGAAGAACCTGAAAAAGTTCATCACCTGTTGCGGTCAGGGCCTTGTGCAGACGTCTGCCGAGTTCGACATCAAGTCTGGGTGAAATGGGTTTGTCAGCCATGCTTTCATTATGTTAGCTAAAGAGGATGTCGTCAATGCCCTGGGCTGCCATCGTTACGCAGGTACTCGCCAAGGAAGTCTGCCTTGAAGCTGGTGTAGTCATTGGCTTCGATAGCGGCACGCGCACCGGCAACCATATCGAGGTAAAAACGTACATTGTGGATTGCTGCCAGAGTTGCCGAAAGAACTTCGTTGGCATTGAAAAGGTGATGTAGATAAGCTCTGGTAAAGTTGCTGCAACAGTAACAGTTGCACGAAGCGTCGACAGGGTAGAAATCGCGACGATAGCGCCGGTTGGTTAGACGAATTTTGCCACGTCGGGTAAATAGTGTGGCGCTGCGGGCATAACGGGTCGGGATAACACAATCGAACATGTCCATGCCACGTTCGATACTTTCGAGAATGTCTTCAGGCAGGCCGACCCCCATAAGGTACCTGGGTTTATCTTCCGGCAGGAAGGGTTCAGTGTAATCAACAACTTTTTTGAGCAGTTCCAGTCCTTCGCCGACACTGACGCCGCCGACGGCGTAACCGGGGAAATTCATCTCTGTGAGGGCCAATGCGCAATCGCGGCGCAGATCGTCGTAAACACTTCCCTGCACTATGCCGAAAAGAGCCTGATCCTCCCGCTGGTGTGCTTTGAGGCATTCATCTGCCCAACGAAGGGTCTTGCGAATTGACTTACGGGCGTAATCGTGGGTGGCCGGGTAGGGAATGCACTCATCAAAAGCCATGATGATGTCGGCTCCGAGGCGGTTCTGAATGCTGGTCGCCTCGCGTGGGCCGAGAAAAATACGCTCGCCGTTGATTTCATGTTTAAAAAAGACCCCAGTGTCGGTAATCTCTTTTTTGGGCAGTGAGAAAACCTGGAACCCGCCGCTATCTGTCAAGATCGGCTTGGGCCAGTGCATAAATTTATGCAGTCCACCAGCTTTTTCCACCAAAGCTTCACCGGGCTTGAGGTGCAGATGATATGTGTTGGAGAGAATAATCTGAGCGCCGGCATCGTCAACTTGTGCCGGAGTCATTGCCTTGAGAGCACCATGGGTGCCCACAGGCATGAAAATAGGTGTTTCTATTGCACCGTGCGGCGTAGTTACACGGCCACGGCGAGCGCGAGTTTTATCGTCTTTGGCGAGCAGTTCAAATTCAAGCATGGTATATTAACTTTTCTGGTGCATATGTTGCACCTCATAGAGTATAAAACATTTTAATCGTTAGCGGTAATTGACTTGGCGGACTTTAACAGAATTGTGCAGAGACCACAATATCCTGAAATGGCTACTGAGAACAACTTTCTGATACCGAAGTGGCCGGTTGAGTTGCAGCGGGTTGATGTTGTCAAGGCACGTTTTATCCTCGACTTTGTCTCGCCATGCGTTGTGAAGCCAGCAGATTTCCTTAGTTTAGGACGTGTCCTGCGTGTTGTTGGAAGGCAATTTGTAGATTCTTACGATTTTGCTGCAATCCAGCAATGGAAAACTCTTTTCCAGCCAGCCTTGAGTGACGACCCGGTTGCCAGGCGTAAATTCCAGAAGCCAGCGCCTGCTTTTGTTGTCACCATGCCGATTATGCAGCAAGAATTATTTGATGCTGGTGATCGCCTGGAGCTCGAGGTGCTCTTTCTCGGTACCGGCATACCGTTAATCCACGATTTCCTGCGTAGTTTGATTCATGTAGGCCACCTTGGTCTGGTTGTCGGTGAAGGTCTTTTTGAAGTCAATGAGGTGCTCAGCAAGGCCTCTGATCACTCAGAAGACCTTGTTTGGCGTCAGTCTGATCCACTTGAGTTGTTAACTTGTAACGTCCTGCCTCTGGACTGGTTGCTGCAAAAGGATCACATCACGAACGACGTAGTTGTTAAATACGTAACACCAACGCGTCTTATGGTGAATGGTAAGCCGCTCAGAAAACCACGCTTTTCTCAAGTGTTCCCATTTATGCTGCGACGGGTTACGTCCATGCTTTATGCCCACTGTGGTGTTGAAGTGCTTGACGATCCGACGTATCTGCTCGAGCTGATTAATGATCTGCATGAGGTCGAATCCAGACTTCACTGGCATGATTGGCGTCCCCTGGCTGGCCGGAAGGGTCTGGTTGTCGGTGGTTTTATGGGCGAAACAAAGCTGCAAGGGCAGGCCCTTGAGGAGGTTTATTGGCTGTTTGCGGTTGCTTCTCTGCTTGGAATTGGTAAGGCTGCGACTTCTGGTGCTGGACAGATTGCCATCTGTGCATGAAAATCTTTACTGAGTTTCTGGAATTGGTTGCCGGCATTCAAATGCTTGTTATAATTGAAAAAACTACTGAAGTTTTGTAGCAGTTTCCAGGAGGTGCCGCCATGACAGACGCATGGGAAGTACGTAAAAAGGCTTTGGAAAACAAATATTTTCATGATCTGGAAAAAGTTTTGATCGAGAAGATCAAAACAGATACCCGTGAAAAACTTATTCGCAAGTATTGTCTTAATCGCTGCCCCAAATGCGGTGATCAGATCGAACCTGTTGATTTCAGAGGGGTTCCCATGGACAGGTGTCTTAACTGTGGAGGCATCTGGTTGGGACCAAATGACCTCAGAACCCTTTCGGAGAAGGACCATCGGACATGGTTTGACCGTTGGTTTAAGGAAGAAGCTGCTGGTGACAAGGTAAATACCCCAGAGCCTGTCTAACAATAAAGGCCAAACATCTGGGCTTGCAGCCGATCCTGGATTGCTGGACAGGCTCTTGGACTTATTGTGCTTGCCAAAAAGATCTTAAGATGGCAATGCCGTCAAAGTTGATATGCACTTTACTCTCATACGTTACATTTTAATAAGCTTTCTTGTTGCTGTCGCTGGCTTCATGTTGGCGTGCCTGGTTGCCTTGTCTTCCCTGGAGCAGGTTGCAGCGCAACTGGAGACGTCTGATGTTGCTGCCACCCTGGAAATGATTCGTAATAACCAGTTTATTGTACTGCTGCTCAGCCTTGTTGGTTTTTTGGGGGGACTGATAGGGATGACTTCTGCCGCACATCAGGCCGCCCGAATTGTTGACCGTTTGCGCCAGGCAACCATATATCTTGGAGATGTTGTTCTGGACGAGATGTCACCTGATGACTTTTTGCTGGCCAGCGACGGCCTGGATCGTGAGATTCAGGAGATGATGCTGAAGATCAAGAATAGCCAGCAACGTTATCTGGATGCCAGTCCACTAACTCGTTTACCAGGGAATTTGGCTATTGAGCAAGTCCTAAAGGGCAAGATGGAACATGGTGAGAAGTTTGCTCTTTGCTATATCGATTTGGATGATTTCAAGGCGTTCAATGACAAGTATGGTTACGCTAAAGGAAGCGATCTGATTAAAATGACCGGTGAAGTTCTTTACCGTGCCAAGGATGAATATGCTGATCAACAAGACTTCGTTGGCCACATCGGTGGTGACGATTTTGTGCTGATTACATCACCTGACAAGGTGGAGTCGGTGTGCCAGGCGATCCTCGACGAGTTTGATAGTCTGATCCCCGACTATTATCCCCCTGAGGATCGTGAGACTGGTTTTATAGAAGGGTCGGATCGTTATGGAGTGATGAGACGCTTTCCGATCATGTCGATCACAATCGCAGTTGTTTCAGATGAAAAGCGATCCTTTAAGTCTCCTATAGAAATAGCTAGGGTTGCGACAGAAATAAAGGATTATGCGAAGAGTTTACCTGGTAGTAATTATCTGATTGATCGACGCATAACAACGCGTTGGGATACATGAACTCTGTGCCAACATAAAAACGGGAAGGCAGATAAAGCCTTCCCGTTTTTACTTCATCTTAGTTCTGGAACTATTTTGTGTTCTCTTCCCCAAATATCTGCGCACTGAAAACATAGATGTCAGCATCATCTGCTTCCCAGGCGTTAATGGACAAGCCCGCCTTGAGACAGGTCTGCTGGAGAAAAGTTTGTCTGTCCCAGCCGTGTTCTGTTGCAACCTGTGGCAGCAAGACTCCGCGATAAAAGCTTTTCTCGATATAGATGCCATGCTTACCGACTTCAATTTCTTCAATATCCTCGATCTTGTTCAGTGGTGACAGTACTGAAATTTCGAGGGTGAAATTATCGAGATCTTTATCTTGCAGAGGATAGAAGCGAGGATCCTTTGCTGATGAGGCCTGAGCCATTTGCGCAACTTCTTTAAAGAGGGGTAGTTCAGATTGAAAGTTGCCTATGCAGCCGCGCAACTGCCCATCCTGTTTGATGGTAACAAAGCATCCGTTACGTTGGTTCAGGGCTCTTTCTTCGCGGGGTTCGACGTATTCCTGGCCGGTTTGCACGCCTTGAATGATTGCTTGGCGGGCAATGGCTAGGAGGGCTTGCTTTTCGTGAGTGTTCAACTCTCGGTCCACGCTGCCTCCGATAATTGTCAGGGATGAATGTTGCAGTTGATGAACGGGATGATCATAGTGCCATCAACTGATTTTTACAAGATATCTGACGTCATTTCTGCATTAATTCTCAGATTAAGTTTTCGAGACGGATTATAGCGACGGTACCTTTACAGGGACCGTCGCTTAGATGATTTATTTGGCTTTCTTGAGAGACTTTTTCCGATCGTTTTCGTTTAGATGTCGTTTGCGCAGGCGGATCGATTCAGGGGTCACCTCAACCAGTTCATCATTGTCGATGAATTCCAGTGCTTGCTCAAGGGTCAATTCGCGTGGTGTGGTCAAACGGATCGCCTCATCAGTTCCAGAAGCTCGCACGTTGGTCAGCTTTTTTCCTCGGCAGGCATTGACCACAAGGTCTTTTTCCTTGGCATTCTGGCCGAGAACCATCCCCTCGTAAACCCGGGTTCCAGGTCCGACAAAAAGGCTGCCACGCTCCTGCAGGTTAAAGAGGGAGTAAGCGACGGTTTCTCCTTGCTCCATAGCGATCAAGACGCCGTTTTTACGTCCTGGAATAGTTCCTTTCCATGGGGCATAGCCGTGGAATGTATGGTTGAGAACACCGGTGCCGTGGGTATCGGTCATAAACTCGCTACGGAAACCAATCAGACCACGCGCTGGTATTATGAATTCTATGCGGTTAAAGCCTTTAATAGAGTTCATGGCGGCCATTTCCGCTTTACGGGGACCAAGTTTTTCGATGACGGTCCCCTGGAATTCTTCCGGGACATCGACGACCAGATACTCCATTGGCTCACACTGCTCGCCATCTATCTCGCGACAGATGACTTCCGGCTTGGAAACAGCCAGCTCAAAACCCTCGCGTCGCATATTTTCAATCAGGATAGAGAGATGTAATTCACCCCGTCCTGACACCCTGAAAGTATCGGTATTGTCCGTTTCTTCTACACGCAGAGAGACATTGGTGCGCAGTTCCTTAAAAAGTCGGTCGCGAATGTTGCGAGATGTTACATACTTGCCTTCGAGACCTGCGAATGGTGAAGAGTTGACGATGAAATTCATCGACAGAGTCGGCTCATCAATCGAGATATATGGTAGTGATTTTGGTTGTTCAGTACAAGCCATGGTTTCACCTATGCCGACATTTGCAAAACCTGCAATGGTGACAATGTCTCCAGCCGTGGCTTCGGTAAGATCGATCTGCTTGAGACCTTCATAACCGAGCAGTTTGGTAATACGTGCACGGGAGATCTCACCATCTTTCTTGATCAAAGCCAGGGTTTCACCGGCGCTGACTGTGCCATTGAAAATCTTGCCGGTGGCAATGCGGCCGTAATAGTCGTTGTAGTCAATTGAGGTGACCAGCATCTGGAATGGGGCATTTACGTCGGCAACTGGTGGAGCTACCCGTTCGCGAATCATATCAAAGAGTGGACCGAGATCGTTTGATTCATCCTCGAGCTCACGTTTGGCGATGCCTTGCTTGGCACTGGTGTAAACGATTGGGAAATCGAGTTGTTCTTCGTCGGCGTTGAGCTCGCAGAAGAGGTCGAAGACCATGTCAACAGCTTTTTCCGGACTTGCTCCCGGTCGGTCGATCTTGTTGATAACGACGATCGGCCGGATGTCAAGATCGAGGGACTTTTTCAGGACAAAGCGGGTCTGTGGCATTGGGCCGTCAAAGGCATCGACCAGCAGCAGGACCGAGTCGACCATTTTGAGGACACGTTCCACTTCACCACCGAAGTCGGCGTGGCCGGGGGTGTCGACGATGTTGATCTTGAGTCCATCATGGTAAATTGACAGATTCTTGGAGAGAATGGTGATACCGCGCTCTTTCTCCAGATCGTTACTGTCCATCACCCGCTCGGTGATGACCTGGTTGTCGCGAAAGACTCCGGATTGTTTAAGCATAGCATCGACCAGGGTGGTTTTGCCGTGATCGACGTGAGCGATAATAGCGATGTTACGCAAATGACTTGTCATGATTGATGCCTTAATATATGTATTTTAATGGTTTGTAGTTGTTCGGGCGGCACATAATAAGCCCTTGACGAGGAAATGCAAGGAGCATTTTGATTCTTGGCCCCGTTTGTTTGTGAAATCACAAAGTTTGTTGATAATATCATAACATTGATCGCAGAAAGGTTGTCAGGCGCAGGTTTGTCTGCTATGTACACTTCAATAGCATGGAATGGTTGCAGATGACAGGTGTGCAATGAAATTGGATATAATCCTGGAGAACAGTGAAAAGCTTTGCTGGGAAGGTCGACCGGCACCGCGTTGCTACACATTTAGAAACTGGCGACATTCGTTTTTCGGCCTCGCTCTCATGCCTGTTTGCAGCTACTGGCAATACTCTGGTTTTGGTTTTGCGAAGGAGTATGAACTCTTCTGGCTGGCCTGGTTGCCACTCCCTTTTCTGCTGGTGGCGCTTTACCTGACGATTGGTCATTTTATTCAGGCTCGACTGGAGTGGAATCACGTCTACTATGCGATCACGGATCGTCGCCTGCTGGTTCAGCGTGGTTTTTTGAAGCCGCGCATCGAGACTCTTGAGCTTGCGGAGATTACCTATTTCAGCCTGCATCGTCAGGGTGAGCAGCTTGGAACGCTGCGGGTTCATAAGGGCAAGGAGCAGAAGTTGACGCTGCATTGTATTGAGCATCCGCGTCGCGCAACCGATCTTTTGGAAGAGGTGATGGGGTTAACTCAATGAATAATAAAGCTTTTTACCTGGAAACCTTTGGCTGTCAGATGAATGTGGTCGATTCGGAAAGAATTGTCGATCTGCTCGACGGCATCGGTCTTCATCAAGTTGAAGAACCGGATCAGGCCAGCCTGATTCTTTTGAATACCTGCGCAGTGCGCGACAAGGCGGTTCGCAAGGCTTATGGTCATCTTGGCCGCTTCAAACCCCTCAAAGACCGAAACCCGGCATTGATTCTCGGTATGGGTGGCTGTATCGCTCAGCAGGAGGGCAAGCAACTCCTGGAAGAGTTCTCTTACCTGGATCTGGTCTTTGGTACCCATAACGTTCACCGCCTCCCCGAACTGGTGCAGCAGGTTGCAGATAACCGCGTGCGCTGCGATGAGACCGAGTTCCTCGATCGTGAGACCCGTTTGCAACTCTTTCCGTCACGTACCGGCAAGGATGCTTTCACCAGCTTTGTCACTGTTATGCAAGGGTGTGACAACTTTTGCAGTTATTGCGTGGTCCCCTATGTTCGTGGTCGCGAGATTAGTCGTTCCAGTGGTGAGATTCTTGATGAAGTTCGTGAACTGGCAGAGCATGGCGTTCGTGAGGTGACTCTGATCGGGCAGAATGTCAATTCATACGGCACCAAGGAGAAAGAAATCAGTTTCTCCGCGCTTCTCGAGCAGGTCAACGCCATTGATGGTATAGACAGAATTCGCTTTACCACGTCTCATCCGAAAGATCTTTCAGATGATCTGATCGATTGTTTTGGTCGACTTGATAAACTCTGTAAGCACTTGCACCTGCCGGTTCAGAGTGGTTCAGACAACATTCTTAAGGCCATGAATCGCGGTTATTCTCGTGAACGTTACCTGAGTATAGTGTCCCGTTTGCATCAGGCCTGTCCTGATATCCGTCTGAGCTCAGATATTATCGTCGGCTTCCCTGGCGAAACCGAGGACGACTTTACCGAGACCCTGTCGCTGCTTGAAATGGTTCGCTACACTGAAATATATTCTTTCATTTATTCGCCGCGTAGTGGCACAACGGCTGCCGATATGAAGGATGAGTTTACTGCTGAAGTAAAGCAGGAGCGTTTCAATCGTATGCTCGATTTGCAGCATGAAATCAGCCGCCACACCTGGGAAGCTGATGTTGGCGGAGTTCAGGAAGTGCTGGTCGAAGGCGAGAGTAAAATGGGGGAAGGCCAGCTTTTCGGCCGATCTACCTGGAACAGGATTGTTAATTTCTCCGGGTCACCAGAGCTGGTGGGACGTCTGGTATCGGTAAAGATTACAAAATCATTTCGCAATTCTCTGCTTGGAGAGTTGAGCGAAGGCCACTGACTTATGGATGAACAGGCGATTATGAACGAGAAGGATTTTCAGTTTTTCAAAGAACTGGTTGAAGCACCTAGCCCGTCAGGCTTTGAACAACCGGCACAACGCGTGATTCGTAAGGCTCTGGCAAATGTTGTGGATGATGTGCGTGGTGGGGCGACCAGTGCCTACGGCCGAAGAGGAATCAATCCCTTGTCAGGTTATGGGGATTCCGCGTGCAACGGGGACTGACGCCAATGTTATGCAGCTTGTTTATGGCGGCGTTGCAACAGCACTGATCAGTATCCCGCTACACTACATGCACACGCCGGTAGAGGTGCTTGATTGGGCTGATCTTGAAGGCGCTGTGAAGCTTTTATCCCTAATTAACTATTATGAAAAAGTAAAAAAAACTTGACATCACAAGGTCTTTTGACTAAGTTTCGGGTTTCTGTGAGCCCCGTTAACTTACAGAGTTGATATAGAGAGGATTTAGTTAATGAGTACTTCAGTTGCCAAAAAAGGTGAATTCCAGCAGGACTGGTATGTGGTCGATCTGGACGGTAAGGTTTTGGGTCGGGCGGCTACAGAGATTGCCCGTATACTGAGTGGCAAGCACAAGGCTATTTATACGCCGAGCGTCGACACCGGTGATTTTGTCATTGTTCTTAATGCAGAAAAAATACGTCTGACCGGTAATAAACTAAGTCAGAAGATGTATCATCGCCACAGCGGTTATACCGGTAGTCTAACTTCGATTTCAGCTGGCAAGATGCTTGAGAAAACTCCCGAAGAGCTGATCAAAAAAGCAGTTAAAGGGATGTTGCCGAAGAGCAAGCTTGGACGACAGATGTTCACAAAACTTAAAGTCTATTGCGGTGCCGATCATCCGCATAAGGCACAGCAGCCCAAAGAACTTCAGGTTTAAGGGAATTCAGGAGATATTAAACGATGGCCGAGCAAAAAATTTACGCCACCGGTAAGAGAAAAACATCTATTGCCCGTGTCTGGATGAAGACGGGAACAGGTGAGATCACTATTAACAAGCGAACTATGGACGAGTATTTCGGTCGTCCGACATCCAAGATGGTTGTACGTCAGCCTCTTGAACTGACAGATAATATCGGTAAATTTGATATTACCGTCAACGTTTGCGGTGGTGGTCCTTCCGGTCAGGCTGGTGCTATCAAGCACGGTATTACCAAGGCGTTGCTTGAGGTTGACCCAGAGCTTCGTGCATCGCTGAAAAAGGCGGGTTTCATTACCCGTGACAGCCGTATCAAGGAACGTAAGAAGTATGGTCGTCGCGGTGCTCGCCGCAGCTTCCAGTTCTCCAAGCGTTAATGCCTTTGCGGCCCCTTTAGAGTTTCGGGGGGTCGTCAGATATTTGGTTGGAAAGGGAAGCCTGCGGGTTTCCCTTTTGCCGTTTAAGGAGTTTATATGCATCGGATTGCAGTTATTGGTGCAAGTGGCTACACCGGCGTTGAATTGCTACGGTTGCTTTCACAGCACCCGGAGACGGAGCTGGTCTGTGTTACGTCGCGGCAGTATGCCGGGCAGCCGGTGAGCGAAGTCTTTCCTTCCCTGCAAGGCAGCCTGGACCTGTTTTTTGAAAATCATGACACCGCAGGACTGGCAGAACGGGCTGATCTGGTGTTCACTGCCGTTCCTCATCAGGCTGCCATGGGGATGGTTCCTGGCCTTCTCAAAGGTGGCTGTCGTGTTGTCGATCTCTCGGCAGACTTTCGTATCAGCGATCTTGCCACTTACGAGACGTGGTACCAGGAGCATACGGCCCAGGAGTTGCTTAGTGAAGCTGTCTATGGTCTTCCTGAGCTCTTTCGCGAACAAATTTCTTCTGCCCGATTGCTTGCCAACCCTGGTTGTTATCCTACCAGTGTGGCCCTGGCCATGGCACCTCTGCTTGAAAATAAGCTTATCGACACAACAACCATTATTGTAGACAGTAAATCGGGGACCAGTGGTGCCGGTCGTGCGGCTAAGGTGGGAACTCTCTACTGTGAGGTCAATGAAGGCTTCAAAGCCTATAGCTTGCCCAGGCATCGGCATACTCCTGAGATTGAGCAGACACTCGGCCGGTTGGCAGGAGTTGATGTGACAATCAGTTTTACGCCACACCTGTTGCCGGTAAACAGAGGTATTCTCAGTACCTGTTACGCTAACTTGTCCGGCCAGCTGTCACTGCAAGAGCTGCATAATATTTATCTTGATAGGTATGCGCCAGAAACTTTTGTTAGAGTTTTGCCAAAGGGGATGTTGCCGAACATCTCGCAGGTGCGGGGCAGCAATTACTGCGACATCGGTTTAGCTGTAGATGATCGAACCGGTCGAGTGATTGTCATTGCAGCAATTGACAACCTGGTCAAAGGGGCGGGCGGACAAGCGATACAGAATATGAATCTCATGTTGTCTTTGCCGGAAAATACGGGTTTGCTGATTCCCCCAATGTTCCCTTAAAAGATCTCAGTTCTTTCCCCCAAAGAGCAACGGCCACCTGGAGACAGGTGGCCGTTGCTCTTTAGATTCTCTCGCTCCGCGCCACGCGCTACTAGGTCTTATTCGGGTCCAGGCGCAGGCCCTTCCCAAGCTACAGTACAATTGCAGCCGTCCTGTTTGGCGGCATAGAGCGCGCGATCTGCGAGGTTCAGTAGCTCATAGATATTCTTGCTGTCGCCAGGGAACTCAGTTACGCCAAAGGAGAGGGTCACATTGACGCTTTGCTCGGAATTGATAAGGAGAGAGAAATCTTCTTCCCCAATACGCTTGCGCAGTTTTTCAGCAGTGGCGACAGCACCATCTTTACTGGTTTTGGGCAGCAGAACAATAAACTGATCGTTGCCGAAGCGACTTACCAGGTCGATACCGCGTGTGTTCTTCAAGAGTGCTTTGCCAACTTGGCGCAATAGTGCGTCAGTCTGGAGATTACCCAAAGCGCTTTTATGCTGCTTGAAACCGTCTATATCACACATGATGATGGAAAAAATCGAACTGAAGCGACGGGCCTGAGCGACTTCACGCTTGAGAATCTCCTGGAAATGACGTCGATTGGAGAGGCCGGTCAATTCGTCGGTGTTGCTCAAGTCTCTGCTCTTTTCAAGTAGTTGTGTATTATGTATGGCGATGGCCGTCTGATTTGCAACAGCCTGAATCAGCTTTTGTTCAGATAAGGAGAAAGCATCAACTTCCTTATTGTGTAAATTGATTGCACCTATCAGACGACCTTTCACAACTAATGGTACGGAAATCATCGACCCACGTGTAACCATCTGGCCATGGTAGCTCAGGTTACGTTCGTCATTGTCGATGTTCTTAACATAAATCATTTTTTGGCTCTGTGTTGCTTCGCCAGTAATCCCCTGATTGAAAGTGAAACTTACGTCGTTCAGTGCGTTGGCATCCATTCCGGTTGTTCTGACAACTTCGAGAATGCTTTCACCTTGGTTGTGAATCAGCAAAACAATGTGGTCGCATGACAATATTTCGTTGAGAACCTGCAGGATTCGATCAAAAAGAGCGCTTAATTCGATCGCTGCCGTCATGGCATGATTAAGTTGATAAAGAGCTGTGGTTTCACGCTGTATGATACTTAATTCCTCGCTTATTCTGTCACGCTCGCGTTCCTTTCTCTCCAGGATCAGTTTCGTTTTGTCGTCCTCATGGGCAAGCGCGCTAGAGATATCCTGGTTGGCGCGCTCTTGATATGTTCTTTCAAGCTCTCCTGCCATTTTATTTAAGACAACTGCAATTTGGCCCAGCTCGTCATTAGAAATTTCGCGAATACGGTAGTTCAAGTCACCTCGACTAAGGGCCTCAGCGGCATTGCGTAGTTCCAGTACTGGTTGGGTAATACCGTTTATTCTACGGAAGAAATAGCAGGAGCCAAAGATGACAATGGCAATCATAATCAGCACCATACGTAAGATGGTTAAGTCCTGCATTTTCGTTGTCTTATTCACGGAGGCTTCAAGGGAGAGCAGAACTATGTCACTCCTGCCAAGTGGAATGATAGAAAAAAGGTGGCGTTCAGCACCCTTGGCTGATTCATGATCAAGGTAGAGAGGTTGACCGTTGCTGATCAGGGTGATTTGCGCTGGAGTCAACTTGATGTCAGTTATGTCTGTGCGGCTCCTGGCTATAACTTGACCTTCAATCGACATTAAGGTTGCCGAAACATTTAGTGCTGAGGTTACGTTGTATAAAAATTTATCGCCCATTGCTGTCTGCAACAGAATGATCTGTGAGATCCCCTCACTGTTATGGATTGGGGCTGCAAGCATGAGTACCGGGGTCTTGCCAAATTCGTTACTGTAGCGAAAGCGAGGGCGGTTACTACGACGGACCTGGTCGAAGAGTAGTACCATGCTTTCCTGCGGTATCAAGCCACGGATGTCAGCTGGATAAAACGCTGTAGAGATACGCTCTTTTTCCAAGGTGTTGAAAAGGCGGTCCTGGAGTATGCCGAATTCGGTTTCATGCTGAAAACGCTCAGATAAAGATTTAAATTGCTGCATGATGACAGCATAGGTCTGCAGGATACTCTCCTGCTTTTTGAATTCACGATAGAGAATTTCCTGGGTCGCTGCCAGACGTTGATCTACACTGTTTCTGAAGGAACGGTCGGCGAGATGAACAGAACCCCATATTGCAGCGCCACCAAGAATTATGATTAAGATAAAGAAAGGGAGAAAAACCTTACTGCGCAGAGAACGAAAGCGCTGAGGTTTAGGTGCGGTTGATGGCGAAGCAGGAGCTTTCATAGCTTCTTCTGTTTATTGTGGGAGTAGGCCTTCGTTGCATAGTGCAATAAACGCTGTGGCCACCTCCGGGGCAAATTGAGTCCCGGAATGATCGTGAATTTCCTGTATGGCAATTTCATGGGACAACGCCTTACGGTAAGGACGATCGGAGGTCATGGCGTCATAAGTATCACATACTGCAAGAATTCTTCCTTCGAGACGCCATTCGTCACCGCTTATACCATTTGGGTAGCCATTACCATCATATCGTTCGTGGTGTTGTTCGATGATATTCCGAACCGTGCCTAGAAAATGAATCGGTTCAAGTATACGTACGCCTATAGATGGATGCAATTTGAGAACATCGATATCTGCTGGGGTTAGTTTGCCCTTCTTGTGAAGCAGGGCCACATCAATGCCGATTTTGCCTATGTCGTGCAGGACAGCCGCTTGTTCGAGTTGTTTGAGAGGCTCTCCCTCCATACCCATCCTTTTGGCAAGAGCTACGCTGTAACGAGTGACTCGCTCTGAATGGCCACGGGTGTAAGCGTCGCTTGCTTCGATAGCAGAGACCAGGGCATGGACAGTGTTGAGGTATGTGCTCTTTTGCTCTTCGTAGAGGCTGGCATTACGAATAGCAACGCTTGCCTGTGCAGCAATCGTTGTGAGCAGTTCAAGGTCCGATAGGCCAAAACCGCTGCCGTCTACAGGGTTGGCGACCGTAATCGTGCCGATGACATTTTCCTTGTCTGTTAGGGGTGCACATATGACAGATTCACGGATAAAGCCCAGTCGGCTCATTTTACTGAACTCACGAGCTTTATCGATGTCCTCCACGATTTTTGGTTGGTTATTGTTCATGACCCAATAGGAGACGCCGCCAGGTTTTAGGGGTATTTCCTGTGCGCGGTCGAAGTCTGCGGTAATGCCGGCAGAACCACCAACAATGAGATTACCGGTTTCCTCGTTAAACATGAGGATGTATCCTACCTGAGCCTTCATGGTTTCCATGCTCTTCTGGCTGAGCAGGTTCAGTAACTTGCCAAGATCCATAGTGGCATTGACCGCCAGGCCCATCTTATAGAGTGCCTGCAGGCGATCTACAGCCTGACTGAGGCCAATGTTCTTCTCTTCAAGTTCGCTGGCGAGGTCGGCAATCTTGTAGTTGGCCTCCTCTATTTCTTCAATGCGTTCTTCCAGATTTATGTTGAGGTACTCTATCTCCTTGAGGCGGTCCTCAAGGGTTATGTTCATCGATTGGAGCTCTTCACTATGGGCAAGCTTTTCCTGATTGACGGCAAGTTCACGTTCATTCTTGACTGTGCTTTCTACCAGTTCACGCAAACGTTGAACCATGAAGTTGAACTTTTTGGAGAGTTGGGTCATTTCGTCTGAACTGTTTACCGTAATGTGAGCCTTGTCAAACTGTCCTTTCTCTACGAGATCCATGGCTGAGACCAGTTTACGGATCGGTGCATCAACGTAAATCAGCAAAAATGCTGTGATTGTCAGTATCAGGATAATCAGCATGACCCCGGAAGCTATCATTGTTGCATTGCGGCCGTTACTTTGCATGCTGGACAACGCATCAAGAGAAAGTTGCAGGTTAAGAATACCCAGCACCTTAATACTGTCATCATGACAGGAGTAACAGATAGGTTGATTGTAGATTGGCACAATGGAGTTGAAATGCTCTTCACCTGACAATGAACTGGAAAAGGAAAAGTTGCCGGTACGATAGGCCATCAGTTCTGAGGTTGAGACCAGGTCGCCTATCTCCTCTGGGCTTGCAGCCATCAGGACACGACCTGATTCATCAAAGATGCGTACGTTATTAATAGCTGGTTCGTCGTTAATTTTGCCAAGAATGTGCCCGACCCGGTCGTTTTTGCCATTGGCCATGTCCGTGATAATGCTGTTACGGATCGTTTCGGCTAGCATACGACTATGTTCGGTCGCCAGTTTGCTGAGCATGGCTTTTTGAGTCTGCAGGTTGTACCAGGTTGTTAGGCCGATGGCGATCATCAGGATGATACAACATAAGCCCAGAAATTTTATTTTAAGTGAATTCATAGGTGTTATTTTAGTAAAGTTTAATATTGAAATCCTGTAAAGCTACGTTATAGCGCAGGGTTGCCGCCATATGACGCTGGACACGCACTGCATTACAACCGTGTAAACGTCTTAACTTGACACTATTTACACATCCCTATACGATGCCTCGCTTGGGTGGTGCTGGAAGTTGCTGCTCTCGCACCACGACTGAATGAATCACGTTTAGATTTAAAGGCTTGTTCCTTTGCAAAAAATACACCATAAAACTACATAAGGATAACATCTTCTACTTATGTTCCCCGAATCCCTGGTAGTCATGCTTGGTGTTGTTTTAATCGTTGAAGGTGTTCCGTGGTTTCTTTCGCCACGTGGTACCAAGCGCATGTTGAGTGAACTCTTACGGATGAACGATAATTCTTTGCGCGGAATTGGTCTGTTCTTTATGCTGGTCGGTCTCCTGCTCGTTTATTTTGTCAAGAGCAGCTAATGTATATGGATGTATATATAGTTTCAAGTGGAAAACCTGTATACAGTTGAAAACAGCTATGTTTTTGAAATCACCTATGTTTTTGAAAAACTTTGATTTTGAACTCTCACAGGAGTTAATTGCCCAGCAGCCTCTTGGCGACCGGTCTTCCTCGCGTTTGCTGTTGCTCAATAAAGCAACCAGAGAGATTGCTCACCAACAATTTGCCTGCCTGCCGAAACTTCTCCGAGAGGGTGACCTGCTGGTTCGCAATGAGACCAGGGTGCTACCGGCTCGATTGCTTGGCAGGAAACAAAGCGGCGGCCAGGTGGAGGTATTACTGGTCCGCCAGCTTGATTCTGAACAGAATATCTGGCGCTGTATGACACGCAGTTCAAAGCCTGTACGCATTGGTAGTCTCCTTGATTTCCCGGAAGGAATCTCCGGCGAAGTTACCGGTGCGGAAGAGGGTGGGCAACGTCTGCTACGTTTCAATTGCTCGGGTAATTTTCTTGAGGTGCTGGAACGGGTCGGGCATATGCCGCTGCCGCCTTATATTCGCCGTGAAGATCATGAGCTGGACAAGGATCGTTACCAGACAGTGTTTGCCAATAATCCCGGAGCTGTGGCAGCGCCAACTGCAGGGCTGCATTTTAGCGAAGAGACGTTTACCGCTTTAGCTGAGCGCAATATAGATGTCTGCGGCATTACTCTGCACGTTGGTCCCGGGACTTTTTTACCGGTTCGTACCGAAAATCTTCACGAACATCGTATGCATTCGGAATCCTATGAAATTCCAGAGGCCGCTGCAGAGTGTATTAATGCTGCACGTGCAGACGGGCGTCGAATTGTTGCCTTAGGGACGACGGTGACTCGAACGCTCGAGCATGCCGTGGACGACCAGGGCGTGTTGCAGGCAGGGCAAGGTGAAACAGATCTTTTCATTATGCCGGGATTCAATTTTCGTATGGTGGATGCCTTGATCACCAACTTTCATCTACCCAAGTCTACACTGCTTGTATTAGTCTCAGCTTTTGCTGGGCGAGAATTTATCCTCAAGGCCTACCGGGAAGCTGTTGATCATGGTTATCGTTTTTTTAGCTACGGCGACTGTATGTTGATTGAATAAGAAGGTACGAGGAACTAAGGTACGTGGTACGTGGTACGTGGAAAACCTAGACAAGGATCTTATCTGAAATCCATACCCTCAATCCCCCTTGTTTTACAGGGGGGAAGCGAGTACAACGAGCAGGGGGGTGTTCTTAATGGTTTAAATGCATGTGCTGAAGTTACGAATTCTTTAAAGATAGATAAACACGATGAACCTTTCACATAATGATATTTTGCATGAGAGTCAGGTGAAATTTGAGCTCATGAACGTGTGTCATGACACACAAGCGCGTCGCGGAACCTTGCACACCCGCAGAGGAGCTGTCGAGACGCCGGCTTTTATGCCGGTTGGTACACAGGGGACTGTGAAAGGGATGCTTCCTGAGCAACTCAAAGAGATTGGTGCCCAGGTTATTCTCGGCAACACCTATCATCTTTATCTGCGCCCGGGGCATGAACGTCTGGTTCGTTTAGGCGGCTTGCACCGCTTCATGAACTGGGATAGGCCAATTCTTACCGACAGTGGCGGTTTTCAGGTTTTCAGCCTCGGCGCCTTGCGTAAAATAGATGAGGAAGGAGTCCGCTTCCAGTCTCATATTGATGGTAGCGCACATAAGTTGACTCCGGAACTCTCTATTGCGATCCAGGAAGCTCTTGGTGCAGATATAATGATGGTTTTTGACGAGTGTATCCCTCACCCTGCAACACGTGAGTATGTTGCCGAGTCGACAGCCCGCTCCAGTCGTTGGGCAGCACGCTGTAAAGAGGCTCGTACTGATCAGAGCGCTGCCCTGTTCGGTATTGTTCAGGGAGGGATGGAAAAAGACCTCCGGCAACAAAGTGCCGAAGATCTGCTTGAGATAGGTTTTGACGGTTATGCTCTCGGTGGTCTTTCTGTGGGTGAATCGGCAGAAGTTATGTACCAGGTCATGGAGTGGTCTCTACCGCTATTGCCACAAGACCGACCTCGCTATGTCATGGGTGTAGGAACGCCAGAAAACCTGGTTGAGGCTGTCGCCCGTGGCGCTGATATGTTCGATTGTGTTATGCCGACGCGTAATGCTCGCAATGGTGTCCTCTTTACCAGTTTCGGCAAAATCAGCATCAAGCAGGCACGTTTTATCGAGGATGAAATGCCGCTTGATCCGGAGTGCTCCTGCTATGTTTGTCGTAATTACAGCCGTGCATATTTGCGCCATCTTTATCAAAGTAACGAAATTCTCGCATCGGTATTGAATACTACCCACAATCTGTATTACTATCTGCATCTTATGGAAAGCATGAGAGCTGCGATCTCTGTTGGTAGCTTCAAAACCTTTCGCGAAGAGTTCTACCGAAAACGAATTCCAACCGGTGAAGCCTGATGCTTTCATTGGTTTATACAATTAACAGACAGATCACTAAACATCTGAAAACAGGGAGGAAAAATCATGTTTACAACAAATGCATATGCTATGGCCGGTGGGGCCGCACAGGAAGGTGGTGGTTCAGGAATGGAAGGGATCGTTATGCTGGTCATCATGTTTGCGATCTTTTATTTCTTGCTGATTCGTCCGCAACAGAAGCGTGCTAAGCAGCACAAAGAACTGGTGGGAAGTTTGAAGGCAGGTGATCAGGTGGTGACAGCCGGTGGAATTCATGGCAAAGTCACGGCGGTTCAGGACACCTTGGTTACCATGGAGATTGCCAGCAACGTTCGTGTTAAGGTTAACCGCAGTTCAATTGTCGGTACCAAGACTGATCAATTGGAAGAATAGCACAGTCGGAGGATGTAGGCTCTCTTTAGCAGGTCTCTTAAAGATTCACTTTAAAGAGTCAAAAACATCCTGCTAAATGATAATGGACGATCCGTCAATGGTGGATCGGTTGAAAGGAGATGCAACAGAATGTCCAATAGTCTCAAGATTAGGACCGGCCTGGTGCTGTGCTGTATAGTGCTGGCCCTGGTTTCGCTCGGACCGACGTTCTTCGGCAGCAATCTGCCAGATTGGTGGCGTAAGGCCTTTGACCCGATTCACCTCGGTCTGGACCTGCAAGGCGGTATGCACCTGGTCCTCGGTGTTGAAGTCGATAAAGCCGTGGAAAGTCGCCTTGATACAATTGTTGACCAGACAGAAGTTCTGCTGCGCGAAAAGGATGTGATTTTCAAGCGGGTGGATCGTTCTCCCGGTGAACGCATTGTTGTTACTGTGTATGACGAGGACGCTGCCAGGCAAGTTGATGCCATGATGGCGGAGGAATTCCCCAGTCTTGAATCGATGACATTGACATCAGAAGGCGGTTATATCCAGAAGAACTACCGTCTTAGCGACAATGAAATCGAGGCTGTGCGCGAATATGCAGTACGTCAAGCTCTTGAAACTCTACGCAATCGAGTTGATCAGTTCGGTGTCAGTGAACCGACCCTGCAGCGTCAGGCTAACAATCGTATCCTGATTCAGTTGCCTGGTGTCAAGGATCCTCAACGTGCCATTGCCCTGCTCGGCAAAACGGCACGCCTGGAGTTCAAGATGGTCATGGAGGATGCCAATCCGCAGGACGCCGTTGCCGGCAATCTTCCTCCTGGTGGTCAATTACTCTATGAACGCAATGTTGATCCGCGCACTGGGGCAGTTACCGAAATTCCTCTTGTTGTGGAAGACAAAACCAGCCTGACTGGCGACCTGCTTTCTGATGCCCAAGTGCGTATTGGTAATCGTTTTAACGATGCTTATGTCTCCATCGAATTCAATGCCGTTGGTGCCAAACGTTTTGACCAGATTACCGCCGCCAATGTTGGCACACGGATGGCAATTGTACTTGATGATACAGTTTATTCGGCTCCGGTTATTCGCGAACGTATCTCTGGAGGCAGTGCTCAGATCAGCGGGAGCTTTACCGAGCAGGAGGCGACCGACCTGGCGATCATTTTGCGTGCTGGTTCTCTGCCGGCACCGGTTGAAATTCTCGAGAATCGTACTGTGGGACCATCTTTGGGCCAGGATTCGATCAACCAGGGGATCTTTTCTGTGCTGATCGGTGGACTTCTGGTCATAGTGGCCATGTTTATCTACTATAAGGTGTCCGGTTTGGTGGCTGACTTTGTGCTGGTTCTAAACCTGGTCTTTATCATGGCTATATTATCTATTTTCGGGGCAACTCTGACACTCCCCGGGATCGCTGGTATTGTTTTGACTGTCGGTATGGCTGTTGATGCCAATGTTCTTATCTTTGAGCGCATCCGTGAAGAAGTGCGTTTGGGTCGAACGGCACGGGCGGCACTGGAAGCTGGTTTCGAAAAAGCAAAGCTGACAATTATTGATGCCAATGTCACAACACTGATTGCAGCTCTGGTCTTATTCCAGTTCGGCTCCGGGCCGGTTAAGGGCTTTGCTGTAACCTTGTCAGTGGGCATTGTCTGTTCTCTTTTTACGGCGGTTATTGTCTCTCGACTTATTTTCGATCTTTATCTGTCGCGCGGTAAAGTGGACCGTTTGAGTATTTAGTGAGTCTCTAGGAGTTTTTAATGCAGATTATCAAGCACGATATTAACATCGATTTTGTCGGCAAGCGTAAGCTGGCTCTGATTCTGTCCGGTGTTCTCATTCTTATTGGCATGGCATCGTTGATAGTCAACGGTGGCCCGAAATATGGTATCGACTTTGTCGGTGGCACTCTGGTGCAGGTCAAGTTTACCGAGAGTACTGATCCAGCCAAAATCAAGGACAGCCTTGCCTCTCTGGATCTCGGCTCTGTGGTTGTCCAGAGTTTTGGTGATGATCCCAAAGAATTTTTGATCAGGGTTCAGGTAACGGATAAAGACAAGAATCTCTCCGGCAAGATTTCCGGCAACCTTAATATGGTTTACGGCGAGGGTTCGGTTGATATCCGCCGTATGGAGATGGTTGGTCCTCAGGTAGGTAAGGACCTGCGTCAGAAAGGCATTCTTTCAATCGTTTATGCCATGATCGGTATTCTGATCTATATCTCCTGGCGTTTTGAACTGCGCTTTGCGATCGGTGCTATTCTCGCTTTGGTACATGACATGCTGATCACACTCGGTGCGTTTTCAATCACTGGCCGGGAAATTGATCTGCCAATTATTGCTGCGTTCCTGGCAATTATCGGCTATTCGTTGAATGATACGATTATTGTCTATGACCGGATTCGTGAAAATTACGGCAAGCACAAGAAGAAGGGCTTTGCTACAGTTGTCAATCGTTCGATTAATGAAACTCTATCGCGAACCATTTTGACCTCGGGAACAACGCTACTGGTTGTTCTGGCCCTCTTTATCTTCGGCGGTGGTGTAATCCATAACTTTGCATTCGCTATGCTTGTAGGGATTCTGATCGGTACCTACTCCTCGATTTTTGTTGCCAGTCCGGTGCTGATTCTTTGGGATGATTATCGTGCCAGTAAGAAGAAAAAGGTGGCTGCTGAAGGAAGTAGTTAATGAAAAAAGAGACTCTGTTGATCGTTGTTGTGACCCTGGTTGCCGGTTCTGACCTGGTTCGCCAGGATCTGGAGTTCTTGAGGACTCATCCACCGGTTCAGAAATAACATAAATCGGGTCGGAATTTGCTTCCGGCCCGTTTCTATTTGTAGAATGCTTTTTATGCCTCATTCTTATTTATTCTCTTCTCGATATATTCTCCTCGGTTTTTTTTGTCTGTTTCTTGCCGGATGTCTTTCTGCTCAGGCTCCACTTGCTGGTAATGAAACCGTGCGCGGAGTTCTGCATGGTGAGTTAGTTTGGCAAGGTGACATCTTTGTCGCCGGTGATGTGGTTTTGGCAGATGACGTCAGGCTGACTATCCTGCCAGGAACCAGGGTGCGCTTTATGCCACCTGATACTGGTCCAGATGAATTGGTTAAACATCCGAACTTTTTCGGTAATGAACTGATTATTCAAGGGAAAGTATATGCTGTTGGAACGTATTCTGAACCGATTATCTTTGAATCCTTTGATCCTGCTGCTCCGGCGGGTGCTTGGGGTGCCATTAATATTGAAGGAAGTCAGGAAGCTGTTTTTGAATACTGTATCTTTCGTCAGGCAGACAGTGCTGTGCACAGTCGGGATTCGCAGGTATATATAGAGCAGTCTATTTTTGAGAACAATCTGGTCGCTATTCGTTTTCATTCTTCGGAAATTCTTATCGAACATAACCTGCTGCGCAACAACCGCACCGGTATACGTTTTCATTTCGGCTCGCCGGTCATCTGTGAAAATGAATTCCGCGATAATAACGTCAATCTCTTTATCACTTCTTATCCCCGTGACTACCACATAGAAAACAATTCTTTCGGTTTGCCCACAGAGTATCATGTGGCTTTCGGTGAGGAGGTTCCGGAAGATGTCCTCTTGCCGCGCAACTTCTGGGAATACTCTGAGTCGGTCTCTCCTGACGATTTTTTTTACGATGGCCGCCGCAGCCCCTATCTCGGCCGTGTACTGCTTGAGCCATTACGCATGCTACCCTCAACCCAGGCAGGCCCCTCAACCCCGGCAGGTTCACCTTGGAACCCGTAACCAAACGCCTCTGGGTATCGCGTAACGACTCGCCCGATTTTTCCGCGTTAAAAGAATTTCAGGAGCAGTTGCATTTATCACCTTTTGTCGCCCGGCTGTTGATCGGTCGCGAATATTCCCTTGAATCTGCCAGACAATTTCTGGACGCACGTCTCGCCGATCTTCCAGATCCTTTTCTACTTCCAGATATGGACGTTGCTGTTACTCGTCTCCATGTAGCCATTGAAAAGGGTGAAAAAATCGCTGTGCATGGTGATTATGATGTCGATGGCATCACAGGCACAGTTTTGCTCTTTGCAGGTCTCGGTGCTCTGGGCGGGTGTGACATTGAGTATCACATTCCTTTGCGTCTGCGCGACGGATATGGAATCTCTGCGCAGGCTTTGCAAGCAGCCGCTAAAAAGGGGACACGGGTTGTCGTTTCCGTTGATTGTGGTGTATCGGCTCATGCTGAAGCAGATCTGGCAAAAGAGTATGGTATCGACTTGATCATCACCGACCATCACCAGCCGCCACCCACACTGCCGGATGCTTTGGCAGTGATCAACCCACAGCGAGAAGACTCGGATTTCCCATTTCAGAATCTGGCCGGTGTCGGTGTGGCTTTCTTCCTCCTGATTGCCCTGCGTAAACGCCTTCGTGATGCCGGTTGGTTCACCCATCGCTCGGAGCCGGATTTGCGCCAGTATCTTGATCTGGTGGCGCTCGGAACCATTGCTGATCTGGTTCCTTTGCAAGGAATCAATCGCACCCTGACACGGCACGGCCTGGTATTGTTGGAGTCTGGCCAGCGTGTCGGTGTGCGGGCGCTCAAGCAAGTAGCTGGTGTCAAAGAGGTGAGTTGCAGCGCGGTTGGTTTTCAGTTGGCACCTCGCCTTAACGCTGCTGGACGCATGGAAGATGCTGCTCTTGGAGTTGAACTGCTTCTGGAACAGGATATGATTCGTGCCTTGAATGCGGCACGTTATCTGGACCAATGCAATCGTGAGCGTCGAGAGCTTGAAAAACAGACACTGCAGCAGGCAGAAGTAGCCGTTTCAGCGATTTCGCTAGATCATACTCACTCAATTGTGCTCGCTGGTGAGGGTTGGCACCCCGGGGTAATAGGTATTGTCGCCAGCCGCTTGGTTGACCGTTATTATCGACCAACAGTGTTGATATCTCTGGATGGTGACAGCGGCAAAGGTTCGGCACGTTCGATTCGTGGCTATCATCTCTACCAGGGGCTACAGGCTTGCAGTGACTATCTTTCAGGATTCGGAGGTCATGAGATGGCCGCCGGGATGAGTCTCAGTAAAGATCAAATTGCTGGTTTCTCCACGGCCCTGGAAGCACACGCCAGGACAGAACTCTCTGCTGATGACCTGATGCCAAAGCTCCGTCATGATGGCATCCTGCTGCTGGAAGAAATTGATCTCGGCATACTTCGTCAACTGGAAGGGCTGGCTCCTTTCGGAATGGGGAATCCAGAGCCGTTGCTGGTCGTTGAATCAGTGCGTGCCATGCGGGTGCAGACTGTCGGTGACAATCATCTCCGCTTCACTGTCTGCCAGGGGGCGTTCAGTCATCCGGCAATCGCTTTCGGCATGCTTGAAAGGCGTGATGAATTGCAAGGGGAGGTAGACTTATTGGTTACCCCGCAAATCAACCGCTACAATGGCCGAGAGATGGTGCAGTTGCGGGTGAAAGATGTCAGATCGACCCCTTCCTAACCATTATCCTGCCTTTAAGCCTGAAACCTCCGCCAGCTTCTTCCACGCTGGCAAGCTGCGCTCAATGATCCCCATATCGACACAATAGGCGATGCGGAAATAACCTGGCGCCCCGAATCCAGAGCCTGGAACGAGTAGAATATTGTGCTTCTGCGCCAATCGCACGAATTCAACATCATCAGCAACAGGCGATTTGGGGAAGAGATAAAACCCGCCACCCGGCTTAACCATGCTGAAGCCAAGATCGGTCAGATGGTTATAGAGCAGATCTCGTTTTTCCTGATATTCATCAATATTAACGCTTTCCTTTTGCAGAGTTGCCACCAGGCGTTGCATCAGGGCAGGGGCGTTGACAAAACCTAACACGCGATTGCAGAAGACAGCCCCTTCCATAAAGAGCTCAACTTCATCCATGGCTGGATTGGCGGCCAGGAAACCGATGCGCTCTCCCGGCAGGGCCAGGTCTTTTGAGTGTGATGTCACCATGATAGCATTGCGAATATATTTGAAAACCGGTGGTACAATGGTCCCATCGAAGGCCAGTCGTGCATAGGGTTCGTCAGAAATGACATATAGGCTTCGATCAAGTTCGACCTGTTTGCGTTCAAGCATCTGGCCTAAGGCGGCAAGAGTCTCTGCGCTGTAGACTACTCCGGTTGGGTTGTTTGGTGAATTAATGATTATGGCCCTGGTGTTGTCCGTAATCGCAGCCTCAATGGTGTCAATGTCAGGTTGGAAGGTCGCCGGGTCCGTCCAGACTTCGGTTGTGACTCCACCATGATTGTCGACGTAGAATTTATATTCGACGAAAAAAGGTGCCAGGATAATCACCTCTTCGCCAGGATTGAGAATCGTCTTTAAGGTGACATTTAGAGCACCACCGGCACCGCAGGTCATAATGATGTGGCTGGAATTGACTGGAGTGCCGGAGTTTTCAGCAAGACGCTTCGCAACTGCAGCGCGAGTCTCTTCGTAACCAGCATTATTCATGTAACGATGCATACCGGTGACAGGTAGTTCGGCTATGCGGCGTAATTCACGATGAAAAGCTGCCGGTGGTTCCACGGAGGGATTGCCGAGAGTGAAATCATAAATATTCTCTGCACCATATTTAGCAGTCAGGGCAGCACCCTCCTCGAACATGCGGCGGATCCAGGAAGAGCGTTCTATGGCAGCACTTACTTTGCTAGCGATTGTCATGGATAAAACCTCACATAATGTTTGTATTTACAGGAATTGCGAGTTTAACGATGACGAAGCCATTGGTCAATAAACATTGCGATGTGTGAGCCTGGAGTCTGAGAAAAGGCAGGATCAAGGTTATGGTTTAAAGGTTTCCGCGTTCCTCGTCCCGCGTCCCGCGTCTCGGCCTTTAACTTGCTTTTTAATGATTCCTGGGATAGATTCACAACTCTTAAAATGCTGGAAAGGATGGTTCGCTTGGACGAAAAGAAACTCCAGAAGTTACGACAACGTATTGATACTCTAGATGATCAGATTCTCGACCTGCTCAATAGTCGTGCTGAGGTTGTTGTAGAGGTCGGTAAGACTAAACAGAAGAGCCATGGTGATTACTATGTGCCGAGTCGTGAGAGAGCAATTTATGAACGTCTGATTGCCGGTAATCCCGGACCTTTTCCTGACGAAGGTATCCAGCGGGTTTTCCGTGAAATCATCTCAGCGTCACTGTCATTGGAGCAGCCTCTCAAGGTGGCTTTCCTGGGTCCTAAGGCAACTTATACTCATGTCGCCGCTATGCAGCAATTTGGTCTTTCCGCTCAACTTGTGCCACTGAAAAGCATTCCATCCATTTTTGATGAAGTCAGCCGGGGAAGGTCCAGTTACGGCGTGGTTCCTGTTGAGAATTCTAACGAGGGTGTGGTTTCCCATACCCTCGATATGTTTATGTCCTCGGATCTCAAGGTTATTGCCGAAATCCTTTTACCGATAACCCATGACCTGCTGAATCTTTCTGGACAAACTGGCGATATCCGCAAAGTGATTTCTCATCCACAGGCTATTGGTCAGTGTCGTTCCTGGCTGGAAGAGAACCTTGCTGAAATCCCGCTGGTAGATACATTGAGTACGGCTTCTGCTGCCCAGCAGGCTGCCGAAGATGCCAACGTTGCCGCGATTGCCAGTGAAGCAGCCGCTTCGCTGTACGGATTGCGGGTGGTCAAACAGAAAATTGAGGACAATCCGAATAATTTTACGCGATTCTTGATCATCGGCAGTGAAATGCAAGGTCCGAGTGGCAATGACAAGACGTCGATCATGTTCAGTGTCAAGGATCAGGCGGGTATCCTTTATCATATGCTGGAACCCTTCAGTACACGTGACATTAACCTGGCCAAGATTGAGAGTCGCCCTATGAAAGGCAAAGCGTGGGAGTATATCTTTTTCCTTGATATGGTGGGGCATGTTCAAGATCAGAAGATTGCGGACGCTGTTGAGGAACTCCGTGGTTATTGTCAGTTTCTGAAGGTACTTGGTTCATATCCGAAGGCAAGGTGACTGGGACAGTGGACGGGGAACTGATTCTTGTGGGCTTGATAGCTAATAATTGAGAATATGAATACCTTTTGTATTGATAAATTAGCAGTTGTGGGCGTTGGCCTAATTGGTGGTTCACTGGCGTTGGCTTTAAAAGAGGCTGGTGCTGTTGGCCATGTGGTTGGTGTCGGCCGGGGGTTGTCAAACCTGGAAACTGCTTTAAAGCTTGGTGTGGTTGATAGCTTTACCCAAGACCTCGCTGAAGGCGTCGCTAACGCTGACGTGGTTTTTCTGGCGACGCCAGTGCGATCCCTTGGCACCGTCGCCGAACAGGCTATGCCACATCTCAAGCCAGGGGCGATTATCACTGATGGCGGCAGTGTCAAGCAAGCGGTGATTGATGCCATTGAGCCACATCTGCGCGCTGATGTTCATTTTGTGCCCGGTCATCCAATCGCCGGAACCGAGAACAGCGGCGCAGAAGCTGCTTTCGGCACGCTCTACCGAGATCGTCGTTGTATCCTGACACCAACAGAGAGAACCGCTGAAGAAGCGCTGGAGCGAATTCGCCAAATGTGGCAACTTGTCGGTAGCCAGGTGGTCGTTATGGATGTAGAGAAGCACGACCGGGTGCTCGCCGCGATCAGCCACCTGCCACATATGGTCGCCTATGCTTTGGTAAATGCCGTTGGCGCATATGATCGCTACGATGAAAGTATTCTTGAATATTCGGCCGGCGGCTTCCGGGATTTTACCCGCATTGCATCTTCAGATCCGACCATGTGGCGGGATATTGCCCAAACTAACCGAGAGGCGTTGCTCGAGATGATGGAACAGTTTGAAACCTTCTTTGCAGAGCTTAAAGAGGATGTTGCCAGCGATTCAGGTGAGCGACTCTTTGAATTTTTCCGCCGGTCCAAGCAAAGTCGTGATGGAATACTTTGAAAGACCAAAAGACCGGGACGCGGGACGAGGGACGAGGGATGCGGACAAACGTAAAACTTTATAGTAACGGTTTGGCATTATAAAATACTGTCATTCCCGAGGGTGTAATCGGGAATCCAGACTTTAAGGCGTGGATCCCCGATAGAATCATTCGGGGATGACAGAAGTTTTTGTTAACAGTTCAACTTGTGTTGACGAGCTGCAAACCACAGACAAACAACACGAACTAAATGAGTGATCAAGCTTTGGAAAACAGAACTATCAAACCAACACAGTCTTTGCACGGTGAAATCTCTGTGCCAGGCGATAAATCCATTTCTCATCGATCCATCATGCTCGGTTCTCTGGCAGAAGGCACGACTTGGGTGAGTGGTTTCCTGATGGGTGAAGACAATCTCTCTACCTGGAAAGCTTTTGAATCCATGGGGGTCACCCTGCGCCAAACTGGACCAGATTCACTGGAGATAGAAGGCGTTGGGCTGAATGGTTTGGTGGAACCGAGCAATGTCATTGACTGTGGTAACTCCGGAACAACCATGCGCTTGATGTCCGGGTTGATGGCTGGCCAGAATTTTTTTTCCGTACTGACTGGCGATAAATATTTGCGGCAAAGACCGATGAAAAGAATCGTGACGCCGCTTGCCGTTATGGGCGCCCGCATCTGGGGCCGCGACGGTGGTGATCGAGCGCCGCTGGCAATTCAGGGTGGCTCTCTCAAACCAATCAGTTATGCTTCTCCTGTGGCCAGTGCTCAAGTCAAGTCAGCGGTGTTGCTTGCCGGGTTGTCCGTAGAAGGAGAGACCACGGTAACTGAGCCGCATCTATCGCGTGATCACAGTGAGCGCATGCTGACTTGCTTCGGTGCTGAGGTACGACCTTTTGAGGGTGGTGTCAGCCTGCAGGGCAGGCCGCGTCTGCTTGGTCAGGAGGTGATGGTGCCGGGCGATATCTCCTCGGCTGCTTTCTTCATGGTTGCTGGCTTGGTGACTCCTGGTGCGGAGCTTATGATTCGCAATGTTGGTATCAATCCGACCCGCAGTGGCATCATCGACATACTGATAGCGATGGGAGGAGAGTTGGAGCTACACGATATCAGAGAGCAGTCCGGTGAGCCGGTTGCGGATATTCTAGTTCGCCACAGCAGGCTCAAGGGAATTGAAATTGGTGGGAACATGATCCCCCGTGCTATAGATGAGTTTCCTGTGATCTGTGTTGCTGCGGCTCTGGCTGAAGGTACTACGACCATTCGTGACGCGACAGAATTGCGCGTCAAGGAAACCGACCGCATCGCTGCCATGGTGAGCGAATTAGGTAAATTGGGAGGGCAGGTTGAGGCTCGCCCTGACGGCATGTTCATAACCGGAGTTGAGCAACTCAACGGTGGTACAGTGTCATCATATGGCGATCATCGTATTGCCATGAGCATGGCAGTTGCCGCTCTTGCAGCGACGGATGCTGTCACTATTGAAAACACAATGTGTACAGAAACCTCATTCCCGGGCTTCTGGGCTCTTCTCGCCGAGCTTCTGGGATCTTATCAATAATATATTCACGGTCTTTTATGAAAAAACTTATCATCGCCATAGATGGTCCTTCAGGGGTTGGTAAAAGCACCCTGAGTAAAGTTCTTGCCCACGAGCTTGGTTATCTCAACCTGGATACTGGTGCCATGTATCGTACAGTTGCCCTGGCAGCCTCCCGTCGCAGTATCGATGCCAGTGACCATGATGCTCTGCGCTTGCTTTGTGACGAGATTGTTATTGAGTTTTCCATTAAGGGTGGCAAAGATTGCGTACTGTTGAATAATGAAGACGTATCAGCAGAGATTCGTACTCCGGAAATCAGTTTGCTAACTGCTGCCGTTGCCGCCTGTTCCGAAGTCCGGCAAGCGATGGTTGCACGACAGCGTGAACTCGGCAATGCTGGTGGTGTGGTTTTAGAAGGGCGGGATATCGGTACGGTGGTTTTTCCTGATGCAGACATAAAGTTTTTCCTTAAGGCTTCAGCGGGAGTTCGTGGACGAAGGCGTTTTTTAGAACTTCAGGCAAATGGCGCTGACGTAGAACTGGCACGTACAATTGCCGAAGTTGAAGCGCGTGATGAAGCGGATATTAACCGTGCGACCTCACCCCTGAGGCAAGCTGAAGATGCCTTGGTTATCGATACCACAAACCTTGATATCCCACAGGTTCTGGAACGTATGTTTGAGACAGTGAAAGATTTTTTCTGCGAGCAGGGAGAAGGCAGTAGATGATGGAAATCGTTCTTGCCCAAAATGCCGGTTTTTGTTTTGGCGTCAAACGCGCCACCCAGATGGCTTTTGAGGCCGCCGCTGAATATGAACAGATCTGTTCTCTCGGCCCGCTGATTCATTCGCCACAGGTTGTCAAGGAACTGACAGAGCAGGGCATTAAGGTCGTTGATAAAGTAGAGGATATTCCCACAGGTTCAGTTATTATTCGTTCCCACGGTGTGACAGCTGAAGAAATGAGCAAGGTTCAGGAGAGCAACCTGACGATTGTCGATGCTACCTGCCCATTCGTCAAAAAGACCCAGGAGTTTGCAGTCCGACTTAGTGAGGACGGCTACACTGTTGTTATCGTAGGTGAAGTTGAGCATCCAGAGGTTCAGGGCATTGTCTCCTACTCACGTGGAGCGGTAGTACATGTTGTCGCCAACGCAGAACAGGCCACGGTACTGCCGCGTATGAAGAAGGTCGGCCTTGTGGCCCAAACCACCCAGCTTTATGAAAACCTCAGAGATATAATGGATGTCTGTTTAGCTAAAAGCCAGGAACTGCGGGTTTTTAACACGATCTGTGATGCTACCTCTGTACGCCAAAACGAGGCCAGAGAAATTGCCAGGGAGGTAGATTTGATGTTTGTTATTGGTGGCCAAGCCAGTGCAAACACCTCTCGTCTGGCACGTATCTGCAAAGAAATTCAGCCGCATAGTTGGCATATTGAAACAGCTGAAGAGATAGAGCCTGACTGGTTTTTGGGTGTGAATAAGGTGGGCGTTACCGCTGGCGCATCGACACCTCGCTGGCTGATTGATGAAGTTGTCGGACGAATAGCAGCGCTGGGAAAATAAAGGTTTGAGTTTTCTAAATGCTTATGATATCTTCGCCGACCATGGCCTAAGAGCCATACCACCGTTTTTACGGTGGAAATTCGTTAGGGGGTAACTGGTGAATGGTGGAAAGTAACGACAAAATCAACAACGAAACAGAAGAGATGGAAATGGATCCAGAAGAGATGGACATGGATGGTGAAGAGATGGACATGGACGAGGACTTTGCGGCCTTGTTTGAAAGCAGTATGCAAGAGCTGCATGTCCCTGGCGATGTTGTCAAAGGAACAATTGTTCAGGTCAACGACGACAACGTGGTTGTCGATGTAGGCTACAAGTCAGAAGGGGTTATTCCTCTTGCCGAATTCAAGGATGAAGAAGGCAACATCGACGTCAATGTTGGTGATGAGGTTGATGTCCTCTTTGAACGGCGTGAAAATGAGAGTGGCCTGATCGGACTCTCTAAAGAAAAAGCTGATCGACAGAAGATCTGGAGCTCTCTTGAAGAGGATGCTGTGGTCGAAGGCAAGATCGTCGGACGTATCAAAGGCGGCCTGACAGTTGATATCGGTATCAATGCGTTTCTGCCTGGCTCACAGGTTGATCTTCGTCCGGTTCGTAATCTTGAGAAACTGCTCGGTGCGACCTTTGATTTCAAGATTATCAAGCTGAATAAGCGGCGTGGCAATATTGTGCTCTCCCGCCGTGTTCTTTTGGAAGAGCAGCGTGAAAGTATGCGTTCCGAAACCCTTGAAACTCTTGCCGAAGGTCAGGAAGCCGAGGGTATCGTCAAAAATCTGACCGACTATGGTTGCTTTATTGACCTTGGCGGTATTGATGGTCTACTGCACATTACAGATATGTCCTGGGGGCGTGTCAACCATCCCTCTGATGTACTCTCCGTCGGTGAAAAAGTTAAAGTCAAAGTTCTCAAATATGACCGTGAGCGTGAGCGCGTTTCACTCGGCCTGAAGCAGATTACGCCTGATCCATGGCTGGAAGTTGAGAATGGTTACCCGGTTGGTGTCAAAGTTCATGGCAAGGTTGTCAGTCTGACTGACTACGGTGCATTTGTTGAGTTGGAAGATGGCGTAGAAGGCCTGATCCATGTCTCTGAAATGAGCTGGACCAAGCGTATCAAGCATCCCAACAAGCTTCTTACTGTCAGTGACGATGTAGAGACTGTCGTTCTGGCCCTGGATATTCCCAATCGTCGTATCTCTCTTGGGCTCAAGCAGGTCGAAGAGAACCCATGGGATGTGATCGGAGAGAAATTCCCGATTGGCACCATTATCGAAGGTCAGGTTAAAAACATTACCGACTTTGGTGTTTTCGTCGGTGTTGATGAAGGAATTGATGGTCTGGTACATATTTCAGACCTTTCCTGGACCAAGCGTATCAAGCATCCTTCCGAGCTGTTCAAGAAGGGGGATACTGTCAAGGCTGTAGTTCTGAATATTGACCGGGAAAATGAGCGCTTCTCCCTTGGCCTCAAACAGTTGACTCCTGATCCATGGGAATCTATTCCTGTCAAGTATGCTCCTGGCACCATTGTAAAAGGCAAGGCAACTTCAGTCACTGATTTTGGTGTTTTCCTGGAGATCGAAGAAGGAATTGAAGGTTTAATTCATGTCTCGGAGCTCAGGCAGGAAAAAGTTGAAAGCCCCAAGGACGTTGCCAATGTTGGTGATGAATTTGAAGCAGCCGTTCTGAATGTCGATGTTGTGGATCGCAAGATTGCACTTTCCGTTAAGCAATTGACCAGTCACAAGGAGAAGGCTGAGGTGCAGGAATTCCTTGGTGCTCAGAAACAGGCGACTTCCAACCTTGGTGACCTGTTACAGGGAGCCATGAATCGTAACGATTCGGATTCTTCTGAATAAATTCCCAAACAACCTCTTGCGCGTTTTCGCATTTGCGGAAACGCGCTTTTTTTGAAAAACGCACTTCCTTTTGAGAAAACAATGAAGAAACGACCGTTTCTATTAGCTTCAGCCCTGTTGGCGGGGACCTTTGTTTTCTTCCTGGCTCTGGCTGTGACCGTAGCCAGCTTTATGGGAAGGCCAGCTAATTTTGCCATTGGTGATAAGATTGGCGTCATCGAAATCTACGGAGTCATTGCCGATTCCAGAAAGATTATCGAGCAACTCCATGATTTCCGTGATAATGACAGCATAAAAGCACTTGTCTTGCGTATCGACTCACCTGGTGGTGGAGTTGGCCCTTCCCAAGAAATTTATGACGAAGTAAAGATTGTGGATGCAGTAAAGCCTGTAGTTGTTTCCATGGGTTCTGTTGCTGCCTCTGGCGGTTATTATATTGCGGCAGCGGCAAGAGAGATTGTTGCTAATCCAGGAACGATTACCGGCAGTATCGGTGTCATTATGGAGTTCGCCAATTTTCAGGAATTACTGGAAAAAATCGGTCTGAGCAGTGTTGTTGTTAAAAGTGGCAAATTTAAGGATATTGGGTCACCGACTCGGGAAATGACTGCTACTGAACGTGAGATCTTACAAAACCTGATTGATGATGTTCATAGTCAATTTGTGGCCTCGGTTGCAGCCGGGCGTCACATGGACGAAGCGAGTGTCAGTGCAATTGCCGATGGCCGTATCTTCTCCGGTCGTAGAGCGATGGAAATGGGACTTGTTGACAAGATGGGCAATCTGGAGGTTGCCATTCGACGTGCAGCAAAACTTGCCGGTATTGATGGTGAGCCAAATGTTGTCTATCCACCAAGCGATAAACCAGGATTTATTGATCTGTTTATTGAAGAAACTTTAAATCAGCTTCAATTAGCTTTACAGAAACAGCGATCTGTTGGTTTTCAATATATTTGGCCAGGATTTAATTAGGAGGTTTATCATGACAAAGAGTGAACTGATTGAACAACTGACAACTGATAAAGATGCTCTAAGTAAGCGTGAATCAGAGCTGATTGTTAATTCTATTTTCGACAGTATTGGCAATGCTCTGGTTGATGGTGACCGCGTAGAGATACGTGGCTTCGGTTCTTTCACTGTTCGTGAGCGTGATGCTCGAGAAGCTCGCAACCCCAAAAGTGGCGACATCGTGCAGATCTCAGCTAAGAAGACACCGTTTTTTAAAACCGGAAAAGAATTGCGTGAGCGAGTCAACGTGTCCTGAAAACTTGGCTTTATGCACATATAATAACAACAGAGGCCCCGTTTATTTAAACGTGGCCTCTGTTGATTCTGGCGTTGAACAGGAATGGATGTTGCATTTCTCTAACCATTTGTTTCGATAATTTGTAATTCAGTACAATCTGACCTATTGGTAAAATATCTGTCATCCCCGAATGGTTTTATCGGGGATCCATGTTTTAAGGTCTGGATTCCCGATTACACCCTCGGGAATGACAATCTTTAATTCTAAGCTGAAGTTACGATATTTTTTTGGTTATTGTCTCATGACTTATTCTGAAAATAATCCTCGCCCGGGAGCGTATCGATTTACTGTTGCCGACAAGTTTGCCGGTTTGCGTCTTGATCAGTATCTTGCTGAAAGTTGCGATAGCTTTCCGCGTAGCCTGGCCAAGCGTCTGATTGATATTGGCGGTGTTCACCTTGCAGGAAGAAGGATGCGGCATTGCAGTCAACCTGTATCTAGCGGAGACAGCATTGAAGTATTTGTTGACAATCAACCTCCAGAGCCAATGCTGCTTGGCAATGAAAATATTCTGTATCGCGATCAGGACCTGATTGTTCTCAATAAACCGGCCGGGATGGCGACTCAACCGACTCCAGCTCGTTATCAGGGTACGGTTTATTCTGAATTGCAGAACTTGCTGAGAGACTCGGGTCGGAAAGACCTTCGCCCGAGCATTGGCATGGTGCAGCGTCTGGATAGAGATACGTCCGGGGTGCTGGTCTTCTCGATCCACAAAAGGGCGCATAAAAAGATGACCGAAGCCTTTCGAGGGCGCAATATTGACAAAGTTTACTGGGCCTTGATTCCTGGAAGACCTCAGAATGAACAAGGTAAATTCTGTTCTCACTTGGCGCGACGTCGTTCGACTAACCTGGTCGTCTCAGTTGCACGTGGCGGAAAACCTGCAGAGACCCATTATCGCCTGCTTCAAGCTCTGGATCAGGTCAGCCTGGTTGAAGTTAAATTGATAACGGGTCGAACTCACCAGATTCGTGCTCATTTCTCTGAAGCTGGTCTACCCTTGTTGGGTGATACTGCCTATGGTGGACCGCAAACGCTAGATGATCTCAATATCCCTCGCCAGATGCTGCACTCCAAGGAACTTACGTTTTGTCATCCTGTAACGGGTAAAGAGATAGGCTTTACAGCTCCTTTGCCGAAGGACTTTACTACTGTTCTTCAAAATCTGGATGGCTCCTTGAATGGCGTTGATGCATAAGGTATTGTATTGGTCATTATGATGTCTTTACTTGAAATTGATCCGATTATTTTTCAGATAGGACCATTGGCCATTCGCTGGTACGGTCTGATGTATCTATTTGGTTTCGGTGCGGCCTTCCTGTTGATCACGCACCTGTCACGCCTGCGCGATCTTGCTCTGACCAAAGATGGTGTCTCCGATCTGCTCTTTTATGGAGTTCTCGGTGTTGTCCTCGGCGGTCGTCTTGGCTACGTCCTCTTCTATAACCCGGCGCAATATTTTTCACATCCTCTGGAGATCTTTGCCGTCTGGCATGGAGGTATGAGTTTTCATGGCGGATTACTCGGTGTTGTGGTTGCCGCGATGATATTTTGCTGGCACCGAAAGCTGCCGATGCTGTTAACCGGTGATATCCTGGTGACTTCTGCAACAATCGGTCTTGGTCTTGGCAGGATCGGCAATTTCATCAATGGGGAGTTGTGGGGGCGGGTGACTGATCTGCCCTGGGGTGTGGTTTTCCCCGGTGGTGGCCCTCTACCGAGGCACCCCAGTCAGCTTTATGAGGCCGCTCTTGAAGGCCTTTTGTTATTTGTCATTCTTTACCTGCTGCATCGCCGTAAGGTTGTAGTAGGCGTGCCTTTTTTTAGCTTTTTTGTCGGTTATGGTCTGTTTCGTTTCCTGGTCGAATTTGTGCGTCAACCTGATGCCCATCTCGGTTTTCTCTGGGGAGGGGCAACTATGGGGCAACTGCTCTCTCTTCCGATGATTATCTTCGGGTTAGCAGGGTTCTTCTATCTTTATCGGCAGGGGAACTCACAGTGAATGGTATCCGTGGTATTGTTTTCGATTGTGACGGCGTGCTCTTTGAAAGTCACAAAGCCAACTTGGCTTATTACAATACTGTCCTGAATTACTTTGGTGAGCCACCGGTCGAAGAATCCGATCAAGCTAGAGCACATCTTTGCCATACTGCTGCCAGTACACATGTTTTTACTCAACTCCTGGGCGAGGAGCGCGTTCCGAAAGCACTTTCCTTCGCCGCAGAACTCGATTATCACCAGTTTATCCCTTATATGAAACCTGAGCCCGGCATGAAAAAAGCCTTGTCTCAGCTTGCCAATTTCTTCCCTCTGGCAATTGCTACCAATCGCGGCGTCAGTATGCCGAGCATTCTTAAACATTTCGAACTGAGCGGTTTTTTTCAGACTGTTGTCACCAGTCATGATGTCAAACATCCCAAACCTGCTCCGGATATGCTGCATGAAGCTGCCCGTCGGTTGCAATGTTCGACAAATGAACTTCTCTTTGTTGGTGATTCAGAGTTGGATCAGGCTGCAGCCCGATCCGCTGGAATGCCCTTCGCGGTGTATCGGGGTGATTTGCAGGCGGATGTGCAGATTGGACATCATAGGGAGTTGGTGGAGCTGTTTATCAAAGACTCATAATCTCTTGATTATGTCGAATGTTTCCGAATCCAGGTCTCCAGGTTTTTTCGGGGAATAATATCTTCTACAATCAGCTGCTGATCAGGGGTCTGACGCAAAATGAGGCGGTGCTGGATTCCCACACGAATACGTAAATAGCCTGGTAGTTGTTCCAGCACTATCGTTTGCTTGAGCACAGATTCGTCGCGTGTACTGAAGCCTGTTGCCGCACGCAAGGCCTTGGTAACTACAGATTGAGGCAGGTTCTCAGCGCTTTTGCGGAATTTATTGCTGTACTCAGGAATCTGAACCTTGTGTGGCAAGATGATGTTCGCTTCTGCGTCTTCGCTTTGAACCTCTGGTGGAATTGGGGGACGATTTTGCACCTTTTGTGCTGAGAGCTCTTGTCTGGCCTCCTGCAGTTGTTTACGCAAATCTTGCCGATCTGCCTGCTGCGACTTGATTTCATTTTTAAGGTTGCCGATCTTGTTTTTTAACGTACTAATCTGGCCGCGGTCTTCAGTTGTGGTGCCAGTATGCTGACGTTGTGAGAGGTTCGGTGATGGTTGCACTTCTTGAGACAATTTGAACTGCTTATTGGCGCTATTGGTTTTCAGTTCGCGCTCAAGAGTTTCCAGTTCGCGCTCCCTTGCTTGTAAACTTTTTAACGCCTCGGTACTTTCCCCCTGAACTTCGGAGAGCTGTTCCTTCAGGTCTTCTATTTTTTGATCTTTGTCAGCGTTCAGAATATCGCCATCGATTTTTTCATAGAGCCATTCTTGGTAGTCTTCTATCGGGTCTCCCCAGGGTTCGAGATCCAGATCGATGCGAGTTTTTTCGATGGCGTCAAAAAGGACGTCATTATCAATGACTCGTTCAGGTTCGGAGACTATACCTGCGCGACCGAAAATGATGCTCATGGCAGGAAGAATAGTGCCGAAGGCGAAGCTGAGTTCCATTAGAATATGGTCTGTGCTCAGTTCTCCTTCGGTTATGGCTTCTCTGCAAATTGCTTCTAGTTCGTCGTAGTTTGCTGTGGATTTTAATATAGCGTGATGGAGCTTGCTGGCGCTGTCATGATAAAGCTCTTTTTCCGGGATCAGCAAAGCCAGTTTGTCGGCCATAGTCAGGTTTGCTGCGCTAAGGGCCGAGTCAAATAGATCCTTCATTTCCTCAATGGCCTGGTCGCTTTTGCCAGGTCGCTGTCTGAGCTCTAATAACAATTCGTAAGTAAAGTCCAGAAAACCACTGTGTCGAACTCTTTTAATGGCTGTGTCGAGCTGTACGTCATTTAATGAGCCAGGCGAGAGTTTCTTCAGTTCTTTCAATGACATGACTTCGATACGTTTACTATCCTCGACTATCGAAGGAGTGGCATTGAGTTGGGTGCGGGTCAGACCTTCATATCTTGAGGCATCCCTCAGCAACTCCTGATCCTTGCTATGACAGCATTTTTTATATTTCTTGCTACTACCACAATGGCAGGGCTCATTTCTGCCATGTTTAGCGATGGGACGGCGTACCGTGTAATCTCCACCTATGATAACTGCGGGTCGTTCCTTGGGCAACGCTCGCGTAATATCCATTTCGCTCATCCAGAGACTGCGACTCTCCTCAGTATTGTCTTTTTCAAGTATGGCGAGACTGCAGTGAATCAGGGCGTTGGCTCTGGGAGAGAAAATCTCTTTGGAGAGTTTCCAGAGAATTTTTTTAGCTGGCTGCTTCGGTTGGTCGAACTTGACAGTCAGTTCGGTTGCGAGCTGGGCGGCAGCAGCTTGCCGCTCCCAGGAAATATCATCGGCGAGGGCTATCGTCAGGAGTGGCTCGATAGCTGTTGCATTCTGAAACTGGCAAGGGAAAAGGAAGTCTGTTATGTCTTCCAGAATTTTTAGCGTCGAGACCCATATTTGTGGCTCCAAAACAATTTTATTGTATGCCGCAACGTTGAGCAGGATACCAAGGCTTTTGCCCTCTTGTTTTTGGGTGAGCAGTGTCGCCAGGCTGTCGTAATGACCAGCTTTCATCTCACCCCATTCTTCAGCTAATCGTTGGATCTCTGGTCTGCAGCGGGTGGTTTTTTTTAGCTGCTCAAGCAGTGGTTCGATATTTGTGTTCATTAATGCTATCCTTGTTTATATTCTCTTCTCCGGCTATTAACTGTAAAAAAGCATACTGCCATGATATTATCAGTGACAGATTGAAGGATTTCTTAGACTTCAGACGCATGGTGTGATCAATGAAAAAAGTGACCTATTGGACGGAACTGTCTGACACACTAACTATGGGACAAACACACTATGGGAACTATGGGTGGTGTAA
>JAMONP010000022.1 GCA_027065695.1 Desulfuromonadales bacterium
ATCCGCGCCCGCATCCACACTATCTCCGGTTATTCTGCCCATGCCGACCAGAAAAACCTGGTCAATTTTATCAAACGTATGCGTAAACGCCCCAAACATGTCCGCCTGGTCCATGGCGAACCCGAGGCACAGCAAGCCTTGAAATTACTAATCGAAACAATGGGTATCACGGTCGACTAAAAACTCAGTGACACCTAACTCATAAAGTTTACATAATAAGGGACACTTCCGGGGTTGTCTCTCTTTCCTTTCCGCCCCTTCAACAACGTCCCGCACGGCCATTATCAAAAACGACCTGCACCGACAGGGCAAATCATGCTATTTTGATTTATTGCTACCTAACCCTTTCAGGAGGACTGATTTGTTTGTTCGCGGCTTCTCTGTTTTTCTTCTCGTACTGTTGACGTTAGTGGGCTGCGAGTCCCGAAATGACGACCAGGTTGTTGGCAAAGACAACATGCCCGCACAGAAAGTGCCTGCGCCCGAGATTAAGCCTGAGGCCCTCTTCCATGAACCTGTCAACGCAATTCTAGTTGAAACTGCAACTGCAGCACTACCAATTTGGCGTAAATATGCCCCCATCAAACCGGCATTGATCCTCTTCAGCAACGATCCGTTCCTCGAACCGATACCCACAGAGCTAGAAGATCAGGCTATAGAAATGGTCCGCAATGGCAGTGCAGACCAGATCAAGACCCGAGCTGTGGATATCACACCGAACCCCTTGCTGTTACATCGTATGGCCGTTGATGCCGCTATCAAGGCAGATTTTTTCTCCGAGATCATCTGGGTTCTGCCCAGTAAAGACGATGCCCCGTTACCACCACTGGAAGATTTTCGACAAAGCATGGTAGAAGCCGGGCTGATCAGTCAGACTGAGGCGGCTACCCTCACCAAGCAAGGGGGATCTTTCTCAGGGTCATTCCGCGGCATGCCAGTAATGATTGGTAACCTATCAGCCATCCCTTTGCCAAAGAATCCAGCCTGGATCCATTTTGACCTGAGTTTTTTCAAGCCTCTTTACAAGAATGAGGTCAGCACACCTCTTTATCCTCTTATTTTTGATGCTTTCAGAAAGATCCGCAGCGCAAAACTGATCAGCATAGGTGCCACCATCTCCTCCTCCAACCTCGGTGGACCCTTGTCACTCAAGATCCGCTTTATCGGACGAGATCTTGCACATCTTATTGCAAATCCAGAGTCACTTGACGCCAGTCTCCCCGAATTGCAAGCTCGACGCGCTCAGAATCTCTACCTGGAACAATTCATGAAAAAGGATGAGATTCTGAAAAACTGTCTGGCAATGGAAGAGCTGGCACCAGATGATGCTACTGTCAAATTCGACCTTTACAACGTACGCCGCACTCATAAGCAGGGAGAGCTTGCTCTCGAATCTCTGGATCAAGCCGTTGCTCTGGACCCAGTTTATGCTCTCGAGTATATCGAACTCGCGAACACTGCAGTTGAAAAACAGAGACCTGATGCTGCACTTAAGTTGCTGGGCAAGGCCCGCGCTATCTTCCCTGGCAATCCGTTAATATTAATGCAAGATGCCAACCTTCAAGGAAAGTTGGGCCATCGGGACGCAGCAATGGCCCTGATCCAAGAGCTCAAAGACCTACCGTGGTCAAAAGTTTACGATAAAAACATGCCGGAGCACCTAGCACAACTGGAAGAAGCAGTACAAGATGTACCAGTTGGTAGTACTCAATAAGGGAGACAGACCATATGGGTCGATGGTCAATCATCAAAGAACTGGTTCAGTTCCTGCTCGAACGCAAGAAGTACTTCCTTGCCCCGCTGGTTCTCATCCTGCTGCTGATGATTTTGTTCATTGTTCTGGCGGAAATCCCCGCCCTGACGCCCTTTATATATGCCATATTCTAATTCATACTAAAGTGACCAAATTGCACCAATTCTGGTTTTCTGATACTTAAATCATCCAGTCAACAAACAAACCAAACCTCATCCAGGAGTCAACCATGAGGCCTTTTAACTTCCTTGTTTCCATCCGCATACAGAGATGGCTTCGTTGTTCGGACAGGTGGCGGCGAGATTAAGGTGTAAAGCCCTCATGGTTATGCCGCCAGCTTGAGAGATGGACCAGCGTAGCCGGGCCGTGGTTTTTGCCAATATGCCTCATCAGGGGTCTTATCGTCCAGACTAGAATGAGGGCGTTGCGTATTATAGAAATCAATCCAGTGCTTGAGGCCTTGCCGCACCTCACTGCCGGTTTCAAAAGCGTGGAGATAAATACATTCGTACTTCAAGGAACGCCAGAGGCGCTCAATCATAACATTGTCTACCCAGCGACCCTTGCCGTCCATGGAGATGCGGACATTGGCGGACTTGAGTACGCCGGTAAAATCATCGCTGGTGAATTGGCTGCCTTGATCAGTATTGAAGATCTCAGGCTTGCCATAACGGTCTAAGGCCTCTTCAAGGGCATCGACACAGAAGTCGGCCTCCATGGTGTTGGAGAGTCGCCAGGACAACACTTTACGAGTGGCCCAGTCCATGATCGCAACCAGGTAGAGAAAGCCTTTGCGCATAGGAATGTAGGTGATATCTGTACACCAGACTTGGTTCGGTCGATCTATCTTCATGTCGCGCAACAGATAGGGATAGATTTTGTGCGCTACATTCGGCTTGGAGGTGTTGGGCTTCTGGTAAATGGCTGAAAGCCCCATCAACTTCATCAACCGTCCAATTCGAGTGCGGCTCACAGCATAGCCTTTCCGACGCAGGTGTTTAGTCATCTGGCGGTGGCCATAAAAGGGCGTTTTGAGATGCTGTTCGTCGATAATGCGCATCAGTTCCAGATTCAGTTCAGGTTCACCGCTCGACTGATAATAATAGGTGGAGCGGTTGACTGATAAAAGTTTGCATTGCTGCACAATGCTGAGTCGGGGATGGTCAGGTTCGACCAGGGTTTTCCTTCGAGCCTGACTCAGCGGCTGAAGGCTTTGGCTAAAAAATCCCGTTCCACAGTGAGTTGACCAATCTTGGCGTGCAA
>JAMONP010000023.1 GCA_027065695.1 Desulfuromonadales bacterium
AGATCGGGGTTTTCGGTCTCCGTTTTACCCTGCTGCGAAATGGCCTGGCGTTCGTTTCAGCCCTGTTGATTGGCCTCTGCATAGGGGTAATCATTTAATGCGATTACTGCTTCAAATACTCCGGGGTCACTGGATCACCTTAGCCATCGTTGGCCTTTACTTCTGGGCCTATACTGCTGATCCAGGCAAGACGGGTCAGGCTCTGGCAAGTGGCTTGAAGGTTTTTGTTTCTGCCCTGCCGATCATCATCGCCGTGTTTGGTCTGGTCGGGCTGACTCAGACCTGGATCAGTCGAGAACGTGTATCGCAAATGGTCGGCCAGGAAAGCGGCTGGGGCGGCCTGCTTCTGGCGATGCTGTGTGGCACTATCCTGCTCGGCCCTGCCTACATCATTTTTCCGTTGTTGATGAGCCTGCATCAACAGGGAGCACGTTGGGCTGTGATTGCCACGGTTCTTGCGGCCTACACCGTAAAGATCCCCATGATTCCACTGGAAGTTCTCTTTCTCGGCTGGAAATTTTCTCTGGTCCGTGGAGTACTCACACTACTGCTTGCGATTCCCATGGGGCTGTTGCTGGAAAAACTGATGATAAGAAAAACACAGCCCTAAAAACAAAAAGTCTCCATAAAATGGGGACTTTTTGTATCTCACCGGATGTTACCGGATTATAAAATGGCGGAGGAGGTAGGATTCGAACCCACGGACGCTTGCGCATCAACGGTTTTCAAGACCGCCGCCTTCGGCCGCTCGGCCACTCCTCCGTATTCTTCTTCGTACTATGTATTACGAACTGCGTTTTGTATCAACCAATTTTTTCCATACCACCCATGTAAGGGCGTAAAACCTCAGGAACAACCACTGAGCCATCTTCCTGCTGATAATTTTCCAGAATCGCCACTACGGTACGACCAACCGCCAGACCTGAGCCGTTCAGCGTGTGTACAAATTCAGGTTTGCTACCGGCTTCACGGCGGAAACGGATGCTGGCGCGACGGGACTGGAAATCACGAAAGTTGGAACAAGACGAAATCTCGCGATAGAGCTGTTGGCCAGGCAACCAGACTTCAATGTCGAAAGTGCGGGCTGCGGAGAAACCAATATCAGCAGTGCAGAGGTCGACCACCCGATAGGGCAGCTTCAAGGCCTGTAGGATACCTTCGGCATCAGCGAGCAGCTGGTCCAGTTCTGCGTCCGACTCTTCAGGGCGGGCAAACTTGACCAGTTCGACTTTATTGAACTGGTGTTGACGAATCAGACCGCGCGTATCACGACCATGGGCCCCGGCCTCCTTGCGGAAACAGGGCGTATAGGCCACGAAGCAGATCGGCAGCTGAGCACCATCAAGGATTTCCTCGCGATAGATATTGGTCACCGGCACTTCGGCCGTCGGGATCAGGAAAAAATCCGGGTCGTCGAGATGAAACAGGTCATCTTCGAATTTCGGCAACTGGCCGGTGCCGGTCATACTGGCGCGATTGACCATGAAGGGCGGCAAGACTTCCGTATACTTGTCACCCTGGGTGTGGGTATCAAGCATGAAATTGATCAGGGCACGCTCGAGGCGAGCGCCAGCACCCTTTAAAAGGGCAAAGCGGGAACCGGCAATCTTGGTCGCCCGTTCAAAATCTATGATATCAAGCTTTTCACCAAGATCCCAATGTGACTGCGGCTCGAAACCAAGTTTAGTCGGCTCGCCCCAGGTACTAATCTCTGGATTATCTTCTTCGGACTGACCGAGCGGGCATTTCGCATCGGGCAGATTCGGCAGAGTCAGCAACAGGCCATTGAGGCTTTCCTCGACCTGACGCAACTCCTCATCAAGCTCTTTGATGCGCCCTGAAACGTCTTTCATACGGGCGATCTCACCCTGGACTTGACTCTTATCCTTGGTCTTGCCGATCAGCGCCGAAACCTGGTTGCGCTCAGCTTTGAGGGTTTCCGCCTCGCTGAGCAGAGAACGGCGACTCTCATCGAGAGTACGGACGTCACCGAGATCAACGACACCACCACGGGTGGCCAGGCGACGTTCAACTTCATCCAGATTGTCACGCAAAAATTTAAGATTGAGCATTAAACTGCTCCGCTGTTTTGGTTAATAAGTAAAATAGAGAATTTTAACACCTCTTGATAGCATGGTCAAGCCTTAGCCTCTTCCAATATGAAATGAGTCTGAAGAGACCCTCGTGTTTCTAACATGAGATGAGTCTGAACAACAGACCAGAAAACGTTCATGATGAAAGGATGAAAATCATCATGAATGTCAAACGCCTTCAGACCCTGCAACAGATCATCGACTTTCTTCACGGCAGTGGTGCTTTTGAACCTGCTCCTGCAACCCAAACTGAACGCTACCATTGGATTGAGCAGACCCTGCAAAGTTTCCATTATGCGAGCCGCACTAAGGCCGAGAAAGGTCTGTTAATCGCTTACCTGTGTCGCATCAGCGGTTATTCACGGCAGCAAATTACTCGCCTGATTCAACGCTATCGTGATCGAGGGAAACTGATCTGGAACGTCTCTCCGGCCAAAGGGTTTGTCTCACACTACACGACGGAAGATATCCGCTTGCTAGCGGAGATAGACACACTGCATGATACCCCATCAGGGCCAGCGGTCAAAAAGCTTTGTGAGCGCGCCTGGCAGCGTTTTGGAGACAAACGTTTTGAACGACTGTCTGGGATCTCTGTTGCCCATCTGTACAATCTGCGCAAACGCTCTGAATATCGTAAGGTTCGGATCGTTCATGAGAAAACCCGGCCAACAAAAAACATGATCGGAGTCCGCCGCAAGCCCGACCCGCAAGGCCAGCCGGGATTTATCCGTATCGATACCGTTCACCAAGGAGGTCAGGACGGAAAAAAGGGGCTCTATCACATCAATGCGGTCGATGAA
>JAMONP010000024.1 GCA_027065695.1 Desulfuromonadales bacterium
GTGAAGTGGGCAAAGTTCTCGGCCCGGTCAAAACTCAGTTTGGCTACCATCTGATTGAAATTACCAATCGCACAGATTAAATGGCCGCAAGATTGGCAAGCAAGGGAGCAAGGGGGACACCCATTTTTGGGTGTCCCCCGGTGAAAACCTTTTGTCTGTCGTGACTTATTATGTCGCGAACCAAAGCTATATCAAGATTGTACCTCCAGCGCAAAATAAGTTACAATTCTCAACCGATTCGGCAGGGACGGCACCAATTATGTACAATAGTGCAACAATGAAACCTTATAAAAAATACAGGCTGATCGATCTTTTCTCCGGTTGCGGAGGGATGACTCGCGGCTTTATTGATACAGGGCGTTTCAAGCCTGTCTTTGCCAACGATTTTAACCGCCTTGCTATAGAGTCCTACCAAGCCAACTTCGACCGAAAGTGTACACACACCGTTTTGGGTGACATCATTGCTTTGCTGGATAACAACGGCCATACGATTCCTGCAGCCGACATCGTTATCGGTGGCCCTCCTTGCCAGGGTTTTTCTCTTCTCAATAAAAAACGTCAGGGTGATCCAAGACGTTCTTTGTGGTTTCAATTTATGCGAGTCGTTGAACTTTCCGGTGCTCGCGTTATTGTCATGGAAAACGTCAGACAACTACTCACTTCACCGGAGTGCGTAGAGATTCTGAACACGCTGAAAAAACTTGGATTTAAATACATCCAAAAAAGAGTTCTGAATGCGGCCAACTATGGTGTCCCGGAAATGCGTTTCAGAACAATTATTATGGCCGCAAAGGACAACCATATCTCCTTACCGCACCCTTCGCATTGCGATCCTGCAAAGCTCCACGATTTAGAACCGAACTTGCTGGGCACACTGCTTCCTCGACCTTGGAACAATGTAAAATCAGCAATTGGGGATTTGTCAGAACCCGTAGGCACAGAAATCAGGACGCAGCCTTCTCCCTTGGACTTGCATTTCGGCAGACAACCAAAGCCTGTAAGTTTTGAAAGATATTTAGCTGTGCCACCCGGAGGCAACCGGTTTGATCTGCAGCGCAACAGACCGGATATTACCCCTGCTTGCTGGATCAATAAACCCTCCGGTAGTACCGATTTGTTTGGACGTCTGTGGTGGGACCGTCCATCGGTGACAATACGTACAGAGTTTTTCAAACCGGAAAAAGGGCGTTATCTACATCCTGATCAGCACCGTCCAATCACTCATCGTGAAGCTGCTCGGATACAGTCTTTTCCCGATGATTTTGTTTTCAAAGGCTCCAAAATTGAAATAGCCAAACAAATAGGCAATGCTGTCCCACCGCTTTTGGCTAAAGCCATAGGTTTTGAGGTTATCCGCTCTCTCGAAGGGCAGACAGACTCTTGTTATGTAAAGGAAACCGAAACCATCTATCAGCAGATAGCTGCTGTAAAAGTCGCGGTGTAATTTTATGGCATTGGAGAAGGCACAGTTGAAACAGCAGTTGATTCAATTGCTGACTGCTTTTGAGACCGGATCAAGGACAGACTTGCGTACACAGGTTTTGTCTCTATTGCCGATATGGGACTCGCTCAAAGAACTTGGAACTTCTTTGATCCCAGCTGATATGGCCAGATCAGCAAGAGATCGTATTTTGTTTTACCTGCAACAGTACCCATGTCAAATAATTTCACATAAAGAAATTATGATCGTTGCAGGTATCAGCGAGTGGGCCAGACGTGTGCGTGAATTGCGCGTTGAATTTGGTTGGGCAATAATGAGCGGGACAACTGCACGTGAAATGCAGGAAGCTGGCGAACTGGTTAAAGTGCCGGATTGTTCAGAGATGAGGCCGGAAGACTATATTCTGATTAATGAACATCAAGACAAAGAAGCTGCTTATCGCTGGAATGTTGCCAATGAGATTCGTAAAAGCGCAGGTGGCACAAAAGCGCATATCCTGGAATATTTACGTCGGAATGTCGGTAATCCTGTGAACGGTGAAGAGCTGAGATATGTTGCGAACAACACCACTGAATGGGCACGACGGGTAAGAGAACTGCGAACCGAAGACGGTTGGCCGGTCAGATCGCGACAGAACGGGAGGCCTGACCTTGCTGTCGGTGTTTATGTCTTGGAGGAAGACCGGCAAGCGTCAGCACACGATCGTAAAATTGATGATCGCGTGAGAAGAGATGTTCTGGTCAGAGACAGGTACTGTTGTGTGGATTGCGGTTGGACTCGCGAGCAATGGAATGCTGATGACCCTAGATATCTCGAATTGCACCACATGGAACACCATATTGATAAAGGCAGCAATACTGTTGAGAATTTAAAAACACTCTGTAATGTTTGTCATGATGTTTTACACAGGAAGAGCAACGACTGAGTTTTAAAAAATCCGGCATGTGCTTATTTGAAATTCAACAGTCAGCAGTTTTCTCAACTTTCCCATATCTTTGGTTTCGCACTGTCAGACTATCAGAACCTTCCATCCCAACCTTTCAAGTTAACGGCAGCTTTCGGCATCTCTATTGACATTTTGTGCGAACTTTTTGCCAAAAAACCGTGTTTATTTTTGGGGTAGAAGCATATTTCAGCCGAGATGTCTGTGCCCGTAGCACCCGTGGACAAAAACGACGGTACGATACTTAACGAGCGTGATGTCGGGGCTACCGGGTAAGCTTTTTCGGTGCAAACGGAAACGTAACCCCATAGAGCGCATCAGAGATCGAGTCAATATTTGTTAGGTGGGTTCAAGCTTCACCGGCGGTAACAATGTGGGATACGAAGAGCAAGGAAACCATATACGAATTCCCCAACGACCATTTCAACCAATTCAGGCGCTACATACATAACTCAACCGAGCGGGTGAATTGTTTTATGGTGATTGCTCCAGAGATTTCAGATAAGGCTGAAGAAAATGCCTATCGGCTTAAGACTCAATCTGGAACGGATACGGATCTGTCGCTTATTAGTGCTGATGATCTTAAATGGGTTGCAGAAAGCTGGGGCTCATATTCAAGCAATAGCAAGTTTTCTCTGGATATTTTTAATTTTACTGGAGTTCTTGGTCAAGGGAGTTTGAAGAAAAGGATGAAGATCTTTTTGAAGTAAACTTTGCAACAAGTCAAACCCCAGACAATTTGGATTTTAAATCTGTGGAAATCTTGAGGTAATCATGAGGCAAAAAAGATTGTTGTGGAGATCTGGAAAAGACAAATTGAACAACGGCCAAAGAGATTACTTTGGAACCAAAGAAAAAATTCCTCCGCCAATTCCAGAAACGATTCTTCCTGCGTTTCCATATGCCTTTCATCCTTGGGACTACGATCGCAACCGGAATGCTCAACAGGAGGAACAGCACATAAGGCTTATCCCGTCAAACGCATGAATCCCACTTTTAACATCCTGACTGTCTATTGAGGTTTTCGACCAAGCAGGGATATTTCAATTATCTTTCGACATTTTTATGTGGTTTTCGACCCCGTCTTCATATATAGTCAATTTCGACTAAAATGATATTTATCTAGCCATATTCGACTTTAGCGAACGGTTTTCGACCATGGAACTGCAACTTGACGACCTTGCCTACTTTCAGGACGACCCAATTCCCGAAAACACGCAACTGGTCGGCTGGTCGGCTCTGGTACATGGGCTGGAGGTCGCAGCGCCGGTTCGAAACCTCTGCTGTGTTTCCAGCCGACATGTCAAGAACAGTCAGCGACTGGAGGGTCACTGGCGTATTTTTGACAAACGCTACGCACCGGCAGCAACAGCCATTGACCATTTGGCTTTTGCCATGCGTCATGAGGAGATCGACCTGCTGATCCTGAAAAGGGCCTTGGATCGAATTCCACCGAATGAATTGTGCCATTTTATCAAAGCAACCCCCACAGGAGCCCTCACCCGCCGCATCTGGTTTTTTTATGAAACCCTGACCGGCCGACAGCTTGATCTCGCTGATGCGCCCAATGTTGCCGCCGTTGATGCACTTGATCCACGAAACTACATCACCGGACCAATCCGTCAGTCGAGTCGGCACCGCGTACGTGACAATCTTTTGGGCCAGGGCGGGTTTTGTCCGATCGTCCGCAGAACCGAAAAAATACAAACATTGATCGAGCTTGAGCTGGCAGATCAGGCCGCCAGCACGGTCGGGCGAACCGGGGCGCGGTTATTGGCCCGTGCGGCAAGTTTTATGTTGCTTGCCGACAGTAGGGCCAGTTTCGAGATTGAGGGGGAACGGGCACCGCAAAATCGCCTGGAACGTTGGGGCCGGGCGGTTCTGGAAACCGGGAAACGGCCGCTCAACCAAACCGAAATATATCGCCTGCATCGTATAATGACCGGAGACGATCGGTTTACCCGGATCGGTTACCGAAACGATGGGGTCTTTCTTGGGGAACGTGATCATAACAACGATCCGCTACCGGAATTTATCGGTGCACGCCCGGAGGATGTGCCCGACCTCATGCTGAGTCTGAACAACTGCAATAACCGCATGCGGGGAACAGACATCGATCCGGTCATTCAGGCTGCAATTTTAGCTTTCGGCTTTGTCTTTATCCATCCCCTGGAGGATGGCAACGGGAGGCTGCATAGGTGCCTCATCCATCACGTTTTGACGGAACGCCACTTTGCCCCGCCGGGCATGGTCTTTCCGGTCTCGAGTGTCATGCTGGACCGCATTGATGAATACCGCAGAACCTTGCAGAAACATACCGGACCGCTGATGGATTTTATCGAATGGACAGCGACTGCAGATAAAAACGTCGAGGTCTTGAATGATACGCTTGACCTCTACCGCTACTTTGACGCCACAGATGCTGCCGAATTCCTTTACACCTGCGTCAAAAGGACCATTGAACATGATCTGCCAAAAGAAATTTCCTATTTACTCGCCCATGACGTCGCCATGGAAGAGATTATGAAAATCGTGGAAATGCCGGATCGGCTTGCCGGAAACCTGATTCATTTCGTGCGTCAAAATGATGGGTCATTGTCAAACAAGCGCCGCAAGAAGGAATTTTCCGCTCTGACCGATAAGGAAGTCAAGACTGTAGAGGAGATCATTCAACAGGCCTTCAAAGAGTACGCAGCAGGCTTCAACCACGAGCAGTGAACCGCAGGACCCACAAAATATGCTCCTTGCAGGTAGCCCAGGTACGATCTGGTCAAGAAGCAGTAGCCATTGGAGGTCGGGGACACACACAATGGGTATCCCGCGGGCCACTTTAAATTGCATGATTGCAACCCTGCGGCCTCCTATCGTGTCAATGGAACTCCAGGCAGACCGTTAACGGGCAACCTTTGCACCAATAATACCGGCCTGCAACGTCTTGATCTGCTCCGGAGTCAGCTTTCCCGTCAAACCGAGATCAAAGATCTTTCGACTTCCGGCAGTGACCGTACCCTGTAATTTGCGTTGCAGCTTCTGCACCTTACCGTCAGCATTTCTAGCTTGAAGGATCAGCACAATCTTGTTGATATCTCTCGGCGTCGGATTGCTGACCTGCACCACGATTCTACCCTGGGCGTCTTGCCCCGCTCTGACCTTGATATATTTGGCAGGATTATCTTGCAGATCCAGATCCACCAGTGAACCGTAGGCCTTCTGACCTACTTCGCCCTCGCTGCCCACCTTGACAAAATACGCCTTGGCCTCATTGAGGCGACCAGCCTTTTGAGCCAGATTGCCAAGCGAGTTATAAGCATCACCAGTAGGCAGAAGTTCGACGCTACGCTCCAGATCAGACTGGGCCTGCATGTTAAGCTGCAACTGTTCTTCCACCTTGCCTCGCTGCAAATAGTAGTAAAAGAAGTTCGGATTCAGCTTGGTTGCCTTGTAGTACTGCTGTAGCGCTGGCTTCAACCGGCCTTTCTCCTGTTCCACATCGCCCTTTAGCCCATAGAAGAGAGCCTCTTTTGGCTCCATGCTGATGGCTCGTTGCGCCAGCCTCCCGGCTTTTGCAATTTCATCCTTGGTGAGCGCCTTGCGACCCTTATCATAGGCCTCGTAAGCTGGTTTGGTTTTGAGCAGGTGGGCAATTTTGGCACGATAACGCGCGACCCCTAACTCGCCGCCCTTGGGCATTGTCGCCGCCAGTTTGATATTGTTTTGCACACGTTCCTGAGACGGCGGATGACTGGCAAAAAGACCCGTTATCCAGTCTTGTTGCTTGCCTTCTGAGAGTTTGACAAAAGTACGTTGAAGGTTGACGGCTCCCTGCGGGTCATAACCGGCACGCACCATATACTGCATACCGTATAAATCTGATTCACGTTCAGCATCGCGACCATATTTCTGGGTGATCAGTTGCGCCCCGAGGCCCGCGCCCATCTGAGCTAAATTTGCATAACTGGTCCCCTGGGTAGCAAGAGCGGCACCTGCGGCACCAGCTTGTAGCAACATCCCTTTCGACATGCTCTGGGCACCATGTCTGGCTGCTGCATGCACGATCTCATGACCAAGCACGGCTGCCAGCTCAGCTTCGCTCTGCAACTCTGTCAACAGGCCACGGTTGATGGAAATTTTGCCACCTGGCAGCGCCCAGGCGTTTGGTACGGAGCTGTTCAATACTTTAAACTCATAGGGTAGTTTGCGATCACTAACCGCGGCCAGCTTCTGTCCCACCTGACTCACATAGGCGGTCAGCTCGTGATCTACAACGTAATCGCCCCCCTGAGACTGACGTGCTGGCGCATACTGCTCCTCGCCAATGGCAATTTCCTGTTGTTCACTGACCAGACTTAACTCATTCCTGCCAGTCACCGGGTTGACTGCACAACCAGCGAGGAGAGCAAACATTGCCCAAAGTAATAGTTGTCTTTTCACCATTGAAGATCCTTTTCGCTACGTGCCACTTCATGCATTGAATTGATGATGACCACAGTTTTAATACTCTACTGGAGGTATCGAGAGACGTAATGCAGATTTTAACATTCATAATGGGAGTACACAAATTTTAAGCAGAGGTTAAACCAATTAACGGGCTGAAATCAACTAGGGTATCCTCGGACTGTGGATTGTTTTTATAGAGAATGTCCATATTGGACGTGTCTCATTTAGAGCATTGATTGTGTTGTGGGGGAATAGTATCTTCATGGTCTTTAGAGTTAATTCCTCAGTTCATAACCAGTGTAACTTGGCAGAGGCTAATTTGTGTAGATTTCTGATCAGAGGAGTGTTGGAAGCATCAAAAACTCATTATCTTAGCTGTAGCCATACTCGCGGTACTCTCTGGCTGTGTCGAATCCAGCAAGGACTTGTCTGGCTTTGAGGCTAAACGTTAACAATCATTAGTTGTCGAGCGTGGCCGTCAAGTAGTTAAAACCATGGGGTGCAATTCTTGTCATACCCCAGACTTCATGATAAAGAGAGCTAACATCCCGGAAGAAGACTGGTTGGTCGGTGGCACCCTCGGTTTCCGCGGGCCCTACGGTACGGCGTACCCTACTAACCTCAGACTCTTGCTTAACAACATAACCGAGGATGAGTGGCTGGTTCTCGCTAAGCAAATGCGCAAGGATTCACCAATGGCTTGGATTATGCTGTCTAAGGCAGTGGATCAGGACCTGCGAGCGATCTACGCATTCGTTAAGCATCTGGGGCCGAAAGGAACCCCAGTACTTAAGTCGTTTACCAGCAGGAGTTATACCGAAAGCCCAATATGTGGATTACCCCGATCCACGTTAAAGACAGAGGTATGGGACGTGAAGTTTAAATCTTCTTCAACAATCCCTTCAGTTCTGTAAACTCCTGCATAGTCAACACCCGGTCACGGAAAATCGCACCGTAATAAATCCGGGCAAATTGACGACACTCTTCATTATCAAGCTGTTCACCGATTTCCACCAGGCCGGACCCAGGTAACATCACCTCATAACCATAGCGTTTTTTAAGTCGACGGCGGAACTCTTCGAGCAGACGTGCCTCTTTTGATTTCCGTCGCAAAGAAAAGACCACAACAACCAGTATCGCACCGCCCAACACCGCACCGGTAATTTCCCGCCAATCCTCTGGAGCACGCACTGAACGGAGATTGCGCAAACGAGTACCAGCCTCACGGAAAATCGATATCTGTTGTTGCAGGTCGAAGACAACCACTGCCTGCACCCAATGATAATTAAGGCTGTCGGCTAATTGCCGCAGAGCGTTCAATTGCCCCTGATCGCGCATTCCCAGGGTTGTTTCCGCGTTGATGGCCCATTGGCTGGGATCAATGCGCTGCCAGCGATTATCAGCAGTCAAGATTTCAACCCAAAGATGAGCGGCTTCTTCAGTCACCAGGTAATAGCCGCCCAGTGGGTTGTAATCACCGCCATAGTAGCCGCCTACCAGCCGTGAAGGGATGCCTGCAAGCCTGGCCAGGGTAATATATGCCGAGGCAAAAAACTCACAATAACCTCGCTTCTTTTCGAATAAAAAAGAGTCAATCGCATCAGGTCCTGACGGCAGGTCGTCCAGAGCATAGCTGAGTTCCTGATTGCGGAAAAAGTCGGCCAGGGTATTGATCCTTACGCTCAGATCTTCACTCTGGTTGCGAATCTCGGTAGCCAGCTGACGTATGCGTGGCGAAACATGCTCTGGCGGCTTAAGATAAAACTCTCGATCCACCTTACCAGCCACCCGCAGGCTGGCACCGGGGCTGGCCCGTACCTCAAAACGAAAACGGCGATTAATTGCACTGCGGGCGACAAACATCTGATCAACCGTTTGCTCTTTACGCACTCCTGAGACCAGTATTGGCCGATCCAGAGTCATCAGGTAGCGATCAGTACGCGGTTCCGGATAGATCATGAAAATCACCGTAGCGGGGCCCTCAACCTGGCCGTTGCCTTCCACTGGAGGCTTTTTACGCACCCAGCGCCCCTGCTCTGACTGGTTGAGAACCAGCGCCCGCCAGTAGCGATCTCGCGGAGCCAGTTCAGGACCTTCCGCGCGAAAAGCAAGAGCCTTGACTGTTGATATCTGCGCAAAGCTTCCCGGCTGCACCGTCTCGGCAAGACCGACTTTACCCTTGGCGGCAGGATTGAGAAAATTCCAGAGCGGATGACTGGTCCTCGGCAAAACCACGAAAAAGGCCATCATCAGCAATAAAGAAACGGCGGGCAGGATAAGGCCGATCTTGACCAGCTTTTTCAAATCCGGGCGCGTCATGGTCATATTTTTATCGGTGACATAGACGGTCAGAAGAACCAGCCCGAGGATGACGCCGAAAACCAGCAGAACCAGGTAAAGAGCAAAGCCGATTCCCAGATGAATCAGGGAGGATCCCGCCAGGATAAAGAGTGCCAGAACAAAAATCTGCAGATAATCGCGGCCCTCTTTGGGCGTCAGCAAGCGTACGATCATCAGCACCACCATGGCATGCACGACTGGTATGGCAACTTCTGCGCGAGTGATCTGGACAGCATAAAAGGCCATACCAGCGAGCGCCACCAGGGTGGCGAGCCAGGTTGGCAGCGGGTAGTGCTCGCGACGATCGCACCAGAAGCCGAGGGGGATCGCGAGTAGCGCAACCGGCAGCAACGGCCGATCGAGGTAAGCCAGTATCGGTCCCATGCAGAGCAGGGCAACGACACCGGAAAGGATATCAAGGAGTCTTTTGATCCTGACCATAATGTGCCCGATCCTGGCCATAATGAGCCAGGGCCTGTAACAGGAGAAGTTTATGTTGCTGACCGCAAGCGGGCGGGAGTTTCAGGCTGCCAGCTTTTAAACCAACCGGCCAACCGTCGCGCAGCCAATGTGTCACCAGATAGCTGGCATGACGCAGGCGCTGCTCTACGCTTGAACCTGGCAATTCTGCCAGGTCGAGCATAACTGGCTTGCGCGTAGCCGCAGAAAGTTCTTTGACCTTGAGACGGTCGTGACGGGCCGAGAGTTTCCAATGAATCGATTTGAGCGGTTCACCACCCTGATAGTCCCTGATGCGGTTAATATCGCCTTCGTAGCCTTTCTGCCAGTTCTGCTGAGTTCCCTGCCCACCTCCAGGAGCAATCTGGCGTAAATCCGGGCAAGGCTGCGGTGCCGGGAAAACCGTCACCTCCTGATCAAGCGTCAGGCCCTGTGAACGAATGAAAAAATTAACCGGGAAGCGTGATCGCAGAGTCACCTCAGGCAGCTGTTGCCGGCCGCGGCCGGCAAGCGTGATCTCCAGGCTTTTCTGCCGACCCTGTTGTGGATCCACCAAGGGGAAAAAAAGCGGTTTATCTGCAACCATGATTTCCATGAGAAAGATCGGCAGCCAGCGTCGTCGGTTGATGAGCTCAATGCCGAGCAACGTTGGCAAGCCATCATAAATTTCATCAGCAGGGAGAAAGCGTACATCGATTCTGCCCAGATTCCATTTGCCCAGCACGCCGGAAACAGACATAAAGCCAAGCAGTGCAGAAACCAGCAGGTAGAGGAGATTGTTCCCCGTGTTGACGGCCGCGAAACCGAGCAGCAAGGTGATGAGGATATAAATAAACCCGGCACGGGTCAGCTTCAGACCAAAGGCACCGGATTTTCTTCGAGCAGCGACAGCAGGATCTCCTTACGATCAAGGGCTTCATTTTCCAGACGCATAATCAAGCGATGGGCGCACACCGGCAGGTAAAGGGCTTTAATGTCTTCAGGAATGACATGGTCACGGCCATCAAGAAAGGCATGGCTGCGCGCGATTTCTGCCAGGCTGATGGCGCCACGTGTGGAAATACCCGCCAACAGCATCGGGTGTTCGCGGGTGGCTGCTACCAGACGATAGATATAGGTTATGATTTTATCCGAGAGCTGCACTTCTTCACGAATCGCCTGACGCGCCCGCAGCAGCTCCTCACGGCTTATCAGTGGTTTGATTTCCCGAATCCCCTCGCGAATGCTGCCACTCTGGATGATTTTCTTTTCCATCGCTTCCGGCGGGTAGCCAATCCCGGTGGTGATCAGAAAACGATCAAGTTGGGATTCGGGTAACGGGTAGGTGCCAACCTGCTCAACCGGGTTCTGCGTAGCAATCACCATAAACGGATCGGGCAGACGATAGGTCTTGCCTTCGATGGTGACACGGTGCTCTTCCATCGCCTCAAGCAGGGCACTTTGGGTTTTCGGCATGGCCCGATTAATCTCGTCAGCCAACAGCAGGTTGTTGAAAACCGGACCCTTGATAAAATTGAACTGGCTCTTTTCGCGATCAAAGATTGACAGGCCGGTAATATCCGATGGCAAGAGGTCGCTGGTACACTGGATGCGCCCGAAAGAGAGTCCCAGAGCGTGAGCGAGAGCCAAGGCCAGGGTGGTCTTGCCGAGTCCCGGGATGTCTTCAAGTAGCAGATGGCCTCCAGAGAGCAGCGACATCATGGCCAGCTTGACGGCCTTGACTTTGCCTTGCAGATATTGATCAGAAAGGGTCTCAATTACATTCAGGACCGGAGTACGTGGATCATTTGACATAGTGGTAAAACAGCTCCTTATAGGGTGTTTGCATCCGTAACCTGAATCAACGAGGCTACTACTCCAGCATTATATCAGATAATACCAGGAAGTGCTGTTGACGCCCATCGGTCACTATGGTTAAATTCCCTTGGGTATCGGATTCTCCTGGGAGTGTTTACATATTATGAATACAGCCTACCTCGGGCTTGGTAGCAACCTTGGCAATCGCCTGGCTTTCTTGCGCGGTGGTCGCGACACACTGGTCAACCAGCCCGGGATTGAACTTATCGAGGCCTCCGGGGTGTATGAAACTGAAGCGGTTGGTGGTCCTGAGGGCAATCCTCTCTTTCTAAACACCGTCCTGAAAATTCAAACCTCTCTTGAGGCCAAGCAACTCCTTAAAGCCTGCCTTGCCGTTGAGAATGAATTCGGTCGCTCCCGGCCAGCTATATGGGCTCCACGGACACTTGATATTGATATCCTGTTTTACGCGGACCAGGTCATTTGTGAAAAGCGCCTGACTATACCGCACCCCAGGCTTCAGAAACGAGATTTTGTCCTAGCTCCCTTGATGGAAATCGCTCCTGACTTCAAGCATCCACTGCTTGGTCAGACAATCACCGAACTGGCTGCAGGCAGTGCCGGTGTTGCTGCACTCACACCACTGCGCACAATCTGGTAATTGCTATGCTGGTTCGACTTCTTCTCTGGCTCATTGTCGGTTTTCTGGTTTACACGGTCTTTCAGGCCATTAAGCAAGCACTGCTGAAACCGCCTGCTCCACCACCTGAGAAAACTTCTCGCGGTGAGGAAATGGTCCAGGATCCTGAGTGTGGAACCTATGTACCGCGCAGCGATGCAATAAAGCTCCAGTCCAAAGGGGCGACTCGCTATTTCTGTTCGAGCGAGTGTCGTGACAAATACCAGAGACGTAGCTGAGAGCTGCATAAATATTCGCAGACTAAGTAACTGTTCAGCTAACGACTAAATAGTGTCATTCCCGAGGGTGTAATCGGGAATCCAGACTTTGACCCCATGGATCCACGATAGAACCCTGCGGGGATGACAGACCTTATTTACCTATAGCTCAGATTTTCCCGAATAGTTTCAACATTCATTTAAACATTTAAAGGAGTTGATAGATGAAGTTTTTTATTGATACAGCTGATGTTAAAGAAATCGCCGCGGCCAACGAACTAGGGTTGGTTGACGGTGTAACCACCAACCCGTCGCTGGTCGCCAAAAGTGGTCGGGATTTTCACGAAGTCCTCAAGGAGATTATAGCCTTGGTCGATGGGCCAATTTCAGCTGAAGTGGTTGCGACTGATGCCGCTGGTATGGTCAGTGAAGCCGAAGTGTTGGCAGAGCTCGATCCGGACAAAGTCGTCATCAAGCTGCCGATTACTGCCGAAGGGCTCAAAGCGACCAAGGTATTGACTCAAAAAGGGTTGAAAACCAACCTGACACTGATTTTCTCACCGCTCCAGGCTCTGCTCGCCGCCAAGGCCGGGGCAACCTACGTTTCGCCATTCGTTGGTCGGCTCGATGATATCGGTCACGATGGTATGGAAATCGTCGACCAGATCCGCACCATTTTCGATAACTACGGCTATGCCACCGAGATCATCGTCGCTTCGGTGCGCAGCCCGCAACATGTCCTGCAGGCAGGTCTGATGGGCGCTGATATCTGTACCATTCCTTACGGTGTGATGCTGCAACTGGCCAAGCATCCGTTAACCGATATTGGTCTGGAGAAATTTCTGGCTGACTGGCAGAAGCATGTGGATGGATAGTGCTGACGCTTTGGCATAGGGTTAATTGAGTAAGAGGGGCCGCGATTGTTTCGTGGCCTCTTTTTGGTGTGTTCTGGGTTTTTGTCTAAAATCAAAAGCAAGACTGGTGGTTCTCGCTTTCACGATTGTGCTGAAAATTAAAATCAACACCGTCGGGTCGCGTCCCGACAGACGCCATACTTTTTACAACGCCAAAGAAAGTTACCCGGCTGTCGGCAGGGACCGACGGTCTTGACTTTTGTTTTTATCAAAAAACATCACAGCAGACCACACCCCAGCATACACAAACGATACTCATATATTTCCATTGCCATCAGGACCAAAAGGCCGCAAAAGAATAATCAACCGTGGCAGAAGAGTCAGCGCAGCCAAAAGGGCAATGAGCATAGCCAGTCCGGTGAGCAGCCCGAAGTAGATGCTCGGAATAAAATTGGAAATCATCAGGACTGAAAAACCGATGATGATTGATATCGAGGTGTAGTACATAGCGTAGCCAATGCTGGCATGGCAACGATGCATCGCCGCGATATAGTCCTTATCCTGCTGATACTCACGCGCGAAGCGGTAAATGTAGTGAATGGTGTCGTCGACAGCAATACCGACGCTGATGGCCGCGATGGTAATCGTCATCATGTCGAGGGGGATGCCCACCCAGCCCATAAAGCCCAGAACGGTGCCAACCGACAAGAGGTTGGGAAAGATGGCGATGAGGGCGATCTTCAGTGAGCGAAAGAGAATCAGGAACATCAGCATCAGAGCCGCGACAACAGCTCCCAGAGTCTGAATCTGGGAGGTGAACAGACTTTGCAGCATGTTGTTATACAAAAGCAACAGTCCGGCAAGCCGCACACGATCCGGCTCAAAGCCGAGATCCTGTGTCATCCCTTGTTTGATGGTCTGCAGTAGCTCATTACGCCGCAGCGACTTTTCCGAATCCCTCACCCGCAGGGCAAAACGCACCTGATTGTGTTCCACGGAAACGTAAGGGCTAAGGATGATCCGGCGATAGGCTTCGGGTAGCTCATTGTAGATCAGGGCCAGTTGGAAATTGTCGAGATTCTGACCATCGTTGAGCCGGCGTCCGACCTTGAGCATTGTCCCCAGGGAGAGCACCTTGCCGGTTTCAGGCAGGGCATCGAGATAGTCGTGAACCGCCTCGACGCGCGCCATCCGCCGATCGGTGAACCAGTACTGGGCCTCCCCTTTTTCTGCTTCGAAGTCCGCTTCCAGCTCTTCGAAGATTTCCTCCGGTTCCTCGCTGACAGTCTCTGCCGGAGGATTATCCTCAGCTTCGAAATCGATTACTACCTCCAGCGGGGTTGTCCCGCCAAGCTGTTCGTCGATGACCTTCATCCCCTGATAAATCTCCGTTGACTCTCTGAAGTAGTCGATAAAACTATTTTCCACTACCAGGCGGGATACACCAATGACGCTGCCAATCAACAACAGAGTGCTCAGCACCAGAATCGTGCCGCCACGTGCTTCGGTAAAGAGGCTCAGAACCCTGGTGAAAGACATGCCTATATCGCAGACTAATGGCACTCGTTCAGGAAGCATCATCAACAGTACGGGAAAGAGCAGAAAGGTCAAAATGAGCGACACGGCAATCCCGGTGCTCATCATCCAGCCAAAGTTGATGACCGGCAGGATGCGGCACAGTATCAGGGAACTGAAACCTGCCACCGTGGTAAGTACCGCGAAGGAACAGGGCCTGGCCATGGATAAAACGGTCTCAAGAACCAGTTGTCGCTGACCGACCCCGGGGCTTTTGCAGATGAGCTCCCGGTAGCGAACGATCAGGTGGATCACGATCGCCATGGTGATAATCAGCTGCAGGGAGATGAAGTTGGAAGAGATGACCGTGACTTCCCAGCCGAACACCCCCAGCAGACCACATGTGGTTACAACCGAAAGGGCGCTACAGAGTAGCGGAAGAACGACCCACTGCAGTTGCCTGAAGATCAACCACAGAATCAGCGCCAGCAGGCTGAGGACGCTGAGACCAAACACCATCAGATCACTCTTGATGAAGCTGACCAGATCGTCGGCAATCATGCTGATTCCACCCAGAAAGAGCTCAGCATCTCCCCGGTGGGCTGCCATGACGGCCCTGACTTCGGCGATATTGCGGTGCTGCTTGACTCGCATTGCGTCGCGGTGGGTCTTGAAACGGTCCTGGACAGCGCTGAGCTCGGCACTTTCTTCTACTGACAACGGCATTGTTTCAGACTGCTGTCGCAGTTCGTTGCGTCGTTTAAGCAGTTTTTTGAAAAGTATGTCGTCTGGCAGGTTCACCTGCAGAGCCGTGGTGCGCAGATCCGGGCTGACCAGAAGATTGCGGTAGATGGGACTGTTCTGGAACTCTTTGCGGGCCAGCTCCATGTCAACTCCAGGGGACTCTAGAGTCTTAAGATCACGAACCAGCTCCTTGATCGGTCGCGGTGGACTTTCCAGCAGCGGGACATCGAGAATGGAGGTCACCGATGCCACCCCATCGAGGGCTTCAAGCTCGTCGCGCAAGTGCGCCAAGTCGGCCAGGACCTCAGCGGAGAAAAGGTCCTTGCTGGGGATGTAGGAGATGATCAGAAAATCAGTGCTACCGTAGCGGTCATTAACCAGGCGGGTGAATTGCAGATCCTTGTCGCCCTCAATAATCAGAGTTTCGGCCGAGGCATCGATCTCAAGCTTGCGCGCCTCATATCCTAAGATAGCGACCGCCAGCAGAATCACCAGCAGAGCAGTCTTCGGATAGGCAAGGAGGAGCTTGTCGTAAAAGAATCTCAGCATTAATCAGTGCCCAACTGGTTGTCAGGCGCAGGAATGACAAAGACGCCATCGGTCTTGAGCTTTTCGAGCAGGTCGTCGACGGTCCCCTCTATGAGGACTCCGTTGAATTGTGAACGGTAAGTCTGTATAACGCTCACCCCGCCGACCTCCACGTCGTAGATCTTCCACCCCTTTTGGGAGCGGTAAAATTTGTAGAGCATCTCGATGCGACTGTCCTTCGAAGCCAGAGTGGTCGACATATGGACTTTTTTCCCTTTTGCCGAGGGCTCCCCGTAGAGAATTTTCTCGTCGGAAAAAAGATCGAGTTTATCGAGGTAGGAGTTCTGCAAGCGCTTGATGAAAAGGTCAGAGAACTCCGCCTGTTGCTCCGGGCTCAGTGTAGACCAATGTTTTTTGCCCAGGCTCAACTTGGCCATGGTCTTGTAATCGAAGATCGGTGCGATGATATCGGTGATCTGTTCATTCCTGCGTGCTTTGTCCAGCCCTTTGTCTTGCAGTAGCACCACCACGGCGTCAATCTTATCCTTGAGCAGGGCCCGGACCTCGCCCGCAGCATCAGCCTGGACCGGCGTGACAAAAAGGAGCACACAAAGGATAGTAAAGAAAATATTCCGCATTTTTACTCCTCAATCTGTTTAATTCTGCGCTGCTCGTAACCGTCTCTGAGGAAGGTGTAAAGGTCTATGGCGTCCTTCTTCAGGCTCTCGTACTCGCCAATGTGCAGAGAGGTGCGATTCACTTGTCTGTATGCACGCACACCCAGTTCAGCGTTTGAATCGTCTATGTAGCTGACCGGGTCGAGGTAATAGTCGGGGATGAGACCGAGAGTGTCGCGCAAGTTAGACGGCCCCAACAGCGGCAGAACTATGTGAAAGCCGCCACCGACCCCGTAATGACCCAGGGTCTGACCGAAATCCTCAGGGTAGGCCTGCAAACCGAAGCGGTTGGCTGCCGGGTCGCCGAAGCCCAGCACCCCGACAGTTGTGTTAATGCCGAAGCGTGCCAGTTCGGTGCCAGCCCGTTTCACTTTGAGCTGCAACAGGTTGTTGACAAAACGTCCCGGCATCAACAGGTTGTTAAAAAAACGTCCCACCGCCAGGCGTCCACCTGCGGGGACTACGAAACGATACCCCTGGGAAACCGGCTTGAGCAACCAGAAGTAAAACTTATCGTTGATCTGGGTCATTAACCGGTTGTAGCCACTCAGCGGGTCAATGGGTGGTTCTGTGTCCGTCACTTCAAACTCGTCCTCAAGCTCGAACCCGTCTTCATCCGCCTGCGTGACAACAGAATCTTGCTGTGCCTTAGCATCTGCAGATTTGTGGATAGTTACGGAGTGCGTTGCGCAGCCACCCAAAAGAACCGCTAGAAGAGTCAGGAGAAACAGTAGCTTAGCAGAGGCTGCATGAGTGGTGTGTTTCAAGGAGTACCCCCACTTTTGTCTAAGAAAGTTGTTGCCCTGAACATCTTGTGCAACGAGATGAAAGCTGCAACGAGACTTGAAGACCAACATAAGCACTGCCCCATCTTACCGTATGGCTGAGGTGGTTACTGCTATTTACCTTTGCCACAAGAAGCGGCAGCCCTCCTACGCATGACGACCCAACAACAACTTGCCCAGGATAAGCAGAAGCGGTGCCCCGTGCATGCAGAGATCAAAAATATCCACCGGCCGACCCAACTGACCATTTACCAGCATACGCAATTTTTCCAGAAGGTGTGGCTCTGGCATAAAAGGTGCCAGACCCAACAAAAGCGCAGCAGGGATTAGGAACATCCAGGGAAGTTGTTCAAAAAATTTGTATATCATCTATTTTATTCATCCGCTCCCGCTGGACGGACCGGTCATTATCATGCACAATTGGACAGTTCCGTTAAACGAAGCAATCCATTATATTAAATTTTACCATGGAAAGGTCACTTATCTATGAAATTATATCTGATGCAACATGCTCTTGCCTACCCCGCAGAAGAGAGTGCGGAGAGACCTCTCAACCCGGCCGGTATTGATCAGGCAAAAACAGCGGCGCGCGGCATCAAACGATTCGGCTTGGGCTTTGACTTGATCGTCACCAGCCCCAAGCGCAGATCTCATCAGACTGCAGCCCTGGTTGCTGAAGGTGTTCGTTATCCTTACAGTGATATTCTGACGACAGAGACAGTCCTGCCAAATCAATCATCACAAGGACTCCTTGAGCTACTGAAGAAAGAACCAACGGCGAACAAAATACTAGTGGTCGGCCACCTGCCTCACCTGGCAATGCTTGCCAGTGATCTGATGCAGGGGGGCGAGTTACTAATTGAAAATGCCGGGCTGACCTGTTTCGACATCTCCGATTTAGATACCCCCGGGTCAAAATCAGCCAGGCTGGAATTTCACCTGACTGCGGAACAACTGGCACATTGACTTTCATACTTTCCTATTCATCTTTTTCAGGAGACACCCACAATGATTAAACATGAGCTTTTTTTGACATTCTTTCTTCTGGTGCTTGCCACCGGAACTCTGACAACAAGCGCCCAGGCAGGAGGCAAAGGTTTTTATCCGGACGGACAGACCAAATGGGAATATCTCTTCCACGATGGCGAAATCAGCGAAGCTAAATGGTACAACGAAGCAGGACAGCTGGTCTCCAGGGAGATTTACGCCTCCGGTTCACCGGAAAAAACCGAAGGTTATCGCCCCGACGGCTCCCTGGAATGGCAGGTCCGGCAACTTGAAGAAAACCATCAAGAGGTCATCCGTTTTGATGAAGCTGGTCAGGCCACAGCCCGCTACCAGACGGTTGATGGACTGCCGGAGGGTGAATACACAACCTTCTTTGCTGACGGCCAGGCGAAGCAGGCCGTCACCTACCGTCAAGGTATTTTGGATGGCCCCGCTCGCACCTTTTTTAACTCCGGTCAGGTGGAACACGAATTCTCTTACAGCAATGGTGAGGTGGATGGCACCTATCGTACCTTCTCAGCCGATGGCAAGCTCCTTTCAGAGTACACCTTCAGCGCCGGGAAGCTTCATTAAGTTACCGTTTTAATCAGATTTATCGTGGAATTGCAATTGATAAAATAGCGTTTTATTTATTTTGATATTGTTGTATAAAGAACATTGCTGTGAAATTTCATGGCGTGTGTTTTAGTTTCTATGGGTGTGTTTTAGTTTCTATGGGCTTGTTTTTCAGTTCACAATGGGAGGTGACATGATGAATCTGCAAGGAGTAAAGAGTCACAGTCGGCTGGGTATGGTTCTACCTGTCCTGCTGGCAATGCTTTGGGGAACTCCGGTTGCGGCGTTCCAGTTCGACTTCGGCGAGGTGGAGGGAAGCCTCGACACGACTCTCTCTTACGGCCTGAGTTGGCGTATGGATAGTCGTGACAAGGACATCATTGGCTTGCGAGAGGGTGGCAATGCCTACTCGACCAACTTTGATGATGGTAACCTCAACTACGACAACGGCGACCTGATCAGTAATACCACCAAGGTTACCAGTGAACTGGATCTCAAATATAACAACTTTGGCATTTTTGTGCGTGGTACGGCTTTCTATGATTTTGAGAATGAAGATAGCGACCGTGCGCGGACAGATTTACGTGGTGAAGCTCTCGACCTCGTCGGTAGTGACGCCAAGCTGCTCGATGCTTACGCATGGTGGAGCTTTGAAGCAGGTGATATGCCTGGTCAGATCCGTGTCGGTGACCAGGTCTTGAGCTGGGGTGAAAGCACCTTCATCCAGAACGGCATAAATATCATTAATCCCTTTGATGTCGCTAAACTGCGCGTTCCCGGAGCAGAGCTTAAAGAAGGTCTCGTGCCGGTTGGTATGGTCTCTGCCTCAATCAGTCCAACGGAAAACGTGACCTTTGAAGCTTTCTACCAGTATAACTGGGACAAGGTTGAAATTGATCCTCCTGGTTCCTACTGGAGCACTAACGATTTTGTCGGTGACGGTGGTGAAAAGGTCATGCTCGGTTTTGGTGATCTCCCCGATATGGGCAACACCCCAGTGGCAGACACCCTGCTCGGCGTCCCTCGGGCGACTAACATCTATGCCGATGATGATGGCCAATACGGCATCGCCATGCGTGTCTACGCACCTGGGTTAAATGATACTGAGTTCGGTTTCTACTTTATGAATTATCACAGTCGTCTGCCGGTGATCAGTTCCTGGACAGGTGATTATTCAGGCTTACAGGCTGCAGGGGCCATTGAACCGATCGTGGCACCGGCAATCGTTACCGATTATTTTACGGATCCGGCACCAAACCTAACCAGCATGGTCACCGCAGGCATTGTGGCTGGCGCAACAGCACCAACCCCTGTCAGCATCTCAAAGGTACAGGCCGGAGCTATAGCCCAGACGTTACTCTCAATTGATGCGGCATATGGTGGCAACAAGGCGGCGGTAGCTGCTGCTCTTGGAGATCCTAACAGCGCAGCAACGGCTGCTATGACAAAAGCAGGGACTGGCGCGGCGACTGATGCTTATGCCAAGACCGCCCGTTACCAGGTCGAATACCCGGAAGATATCAAGCTCTTTGGGGTGAGCTTCAATACGGTTCTTCCTGATTCTGGGCTTGCCATACAAGGTGAAATCTCACATCGTCAGGATGTGCCACTGCAGATTGATGACCTGGAACTGCTGCTGGCCACTCTGGAACCACTTACAATTGCCAGTGCCGGAGGAAATCCTGGGGCTCCACTTGATCCGACTTATTCACAATTTGATACAGTAACGCCACTTGATATCATTATGAACGGCGGTAATTCTGTTTATATTCAAGGGTATGAGGAACTTGATGTAACCCAGGCACAAACCACATTAACCCAACTGTTCGGCCCCACTTTTGGTGCCGACCAGTTTGTTCTGCTTGGTGAATTTGCGGTAACCTATATACATGATATGCCGAGCAAGAGTAAACAGCGTTTTGACGGTCCGGGCACACCGACCACTGGCAACCCGAACCATGCTAATCCCGCTTACCCACTGGCAGCGCATCCTGGTAAAGACTCGGAACCTTCTGGTGCCTTTGCTGACGATACCTCCTGGGGTTATCGTCTGGTCGGTAAACTTGATTATAATAATGCCATTGGTGCCGTCACCCTGTCGCCACGCATTGCCTGGGCACATGATGTTGATGGAACCTCCCCTGGCCCCAGTAGCAACTTTATTGAAGACCGCAAGGCTATCACCTTCGGTCTCGGTGCTAACTACCTGAACAGCTGGACAGCCGATGTGAGCTATACGAATTTCTTCGGTGCCGGTCGCTACAATCTGGTCAACGACCGGGATTTCGTAGCCATGAACATCAAATATTCTTTCTAACCCAACAGGAGTGAGAATCATGCGTACACATGTATTTTGCTGGATCATGACCCTCGTGCTGGGCGCCTGCCTGGCCGGGCAGTCTCTGGCTGCCATTTCAGCCGATGAAGTTGCCCGCCTCGGTAAAGACCTCACCCCACTTGGTGCCGAAAAGGCCGGTAATGCCGACGGCACTATTCCCGCCTGGGAGGGCGGCATCACCACACCGCCAGCCGGATATAAGGTCGGTGACCACCATCCTGACCCCTACGCTGACGACAAGATACTATTTACCATCACTGCCGCCAACATGGATCAATACAAGGACAAGCTGACTGTTGGTCATATGGCGATGCTCAAAGCCTACGATACCTTCAAGATGAACATCTACCCGACCCGGCGCAGCGCCGCGTCACCGCAACGTATCTACGATGCTACCAAGCGATCAGCAGCCACAGCAGAGCTGGTTAACGGTGGTGACGGTGTGACCAAGACAGTTAACGGCATCCCCTTTCCGATTCCCAAGAGTGGCATTGAGGTTCTTTGGAATCACTTACTGCGTTACCGCGGCGACGTAGCCGCGCGTAAAATCGCCCAGGCACCGATGACTCGCGGTGGTAAATACACTCTGGTTAAATTCGAGGACGAGTTCAGCTTGATCTATTCCCAGGAAGGCATGACCGAGGAAAAGCTCCGCAACCGCATCCTGTTGTTCAAGCAGGAAGTCACCGCCCCGGCACGTCTGGCCGGTAACGTGCTGCTGGTTCATGAGACCCTCAACCAGGTCAAAGAACCACGCGCTGCGTGGGTCTACAATCCCGGCCAGCGGCGCGTACGCCGTGCGCCAAACGTTGCCTACGATAACCCCGGCACTGCTTCAGATAGCCTGCGGACCTCGGATCAGTTCGATATGTTCAATGGCGCTCCTGATCGCTACAACTGGAAGCTGGTCGGTAAAAAGGAAATCTATATTCCCTATAATTCCTACAAACTGCACAGCGACAAGCTGAAGTACAAGGACATTCTTTTCCCATTGCACCTCAATCCCGACAACTTGCGTTATGAATTGCACCGGGTCTGGGTGGTTGAAGCCACCCTACGTGAAGGTGCCCGCCATATCTACAAGCGTCGTACCTTATATGTTGATGAGGACTCCTGGCAGATCATGGCCGCAGACATCTACGACAACCGTGACCAGCTCTGGCGCGTTTCTGAAGGTCACTCAATCGAGTACTACGAGGTGCCGACCTTCTGGACGACCCTCGAGGTTCATTACGACCTGCAATCGGGCCGTTATCTAGCCCTCGGGCTCGACAACGAGAGTGAGATGTACGACTTCAGTATCAAGCGCACCGACAAGGACTATTCTCCAGGCGCATTACGTCGTTCCGGTCGGCGTTAAACCAAGGTTCCCGCATCACCAGCGGCCGGGCCTGTACAGGCCCGGCCGCTTTTTTCCTGGCAGCCGTGACTGATTTTCGCGAGAGATCTTTCATCATGAATACTGTGCTCACACGCCCTCTTTTTATGCTTGCAACTCTGCTGCCCGGCGTGATTGCATGCCTTCTGTTGCTTGTCGCACCGCTACAAGCCGAAGACGCGTCCGTACCGGCACCAATGGCAACAAAATCCCTGTTACTCGACATCCAGAGAATTGACAGCACTCTAATCGCTGTCGGTGAATGGGGGCACATCTTGATCAGCGAAGATAACGGTAAGAGCTGGCAACAGATGCAGGTACCGAGCCGGGCAACCCTGACCAGCGTCGCCTTTTTTGACCGCCAACACGGACTGGCTGTCGGCCACGACCAGACGATCCTAAGGACCGACGACGGCGGGCAAAGCTGGCAAAAAGTCTACGAGGACATTGAGGCCGAACAGCCGCTGTTCGACGTTCTGTATCTCAACGCGGAACATGCCTACGCTATAGGTGCCTACGGTGCCTTCCTTGAAACCCTCGACGGTGGTAAGAGTTGGAGATATCGCGCCATCAGCGAAGATGACATGCATCTCAACCAGCTCATTGTCGATGGCAACCGCTTGTTCATCGCCGCAGAAGCTGGCACACTTTACCGCTCAAACGATAATGGCGAGAGCTGGGAAACTCTGGCACCACCCTACCATGGCTCATTTTTCAGTGGGCTATCGCTCGGCGGCGACACTCTGCTGCTATTCGGCCTGCGCGGCAACCTGTTCCGCTCCGAGGATGGCGGTGACAGCTGGACCAAGCTCGACTCCGGCACCGAGGCAAGCCTGACTAATATCCTCAAACTCGCTGATAGTACCCTTGTTATCACCGGTTTGGGCGGTGTCCTGTTAGTGAGTAGCGATGCAGGAAAAACCTTCACTACCCACCAGGAGAACGATCGCAAGGGTTTTTCTGCCCTTATAGAAGCCGCTGACGGCACTCTCGTCACAGTCGGCGAAGCTGGCATCAAAAGACTTACCCGGGACAGCTTGTCCAGGCCATAGCAAATCAGCGGAGACCCTATGAAACTCGGCCGCCTCATCAACGCCCTGGAACAGCTAATCTTCGGCAACCGTCGGATAATCATCGTCCTTTTCGGACTGATCACTCTGTTCATGGCCGTTTCGATAACCAACTTGCGTATCGATGCTGGCTTCAGCAAGCTGCTGCCGCTCAAACATGAGTACATGCAGACCTTCACCGAATACAGCAAGGAGTTCGGCGGAGCGAACCGTATCGTAATTGCCCTTATGAGCCGTCAGGGCGACATGTTCACTCCGGAATTTTTCTCCACTCTGGAAAAGGCAACAGACGACGTCTTTTTCATCCCCGGAGTCGATCGTGCTCTGGTCACCTCGATCTTCACCCCCAATGTGCGCTTTACCGAGGTTATCGAGGATGGTATCGCCGGAGGCAACGTAGTACCTGCGGACTTCCGGCCCAATGCTGAAGGACTCGACAAGGTTCGCAGAAACATCCTCAAGGCGGGTATTGTCGGCCGTTTGGTTGCCAATGACTTCAGCGGCGCAATCATCAGCGCCCAGCTTCTTGAAATTGACCCTGGCACCGGCGAGAAGCTGGATTACATAGAAGTCGGCCACCTGCTGGAAGAGCGGATTCGTGACAAGTACCAGAGCGATCAGATTGACGTTCACATAATTGGCTTTGCCAAGGTGATCAGCGATATCGCTGACGGTGCCGCGCGCATTATCCTTTTCTTTTTCATCGCTTTCATAGTGACAACACTGCTGGTCTTTCTCTACACTCGTTCATTCCTGTTGACCCTGATACCGATCTGCTGCTCGCTAATTGCAGTGACCTGGCAACTCGGCCTGTTGCCTTTACTCAGCTATGGCATCGACCCGATGGGCCTGCTGGTGCCTTTCCTGATCTTCGCTATCGGTGTCAGCCATGCCGTACAGATGATCACCGCCAACACCGCCGAAATTCGCGCCGGAGCAGACAACATCACTGCGGCCCGGGCAAGCTTCCGTCAGCTTCTGATCCCTGGCTTTATCGCTCTGGCGAGTGACACCATCGGCTTCGTTACCATCCAGTTAATCGAAATTCAGGTCATACAGGAAATGGCTGTCACCGCCAGCCTCGGCGTGGCGGTAATCATCCTCACTAACCTGATCCTGCTGCCGGTTCTGCTTTCCTACGTCAAGACTGGTCGCCGTTACCAGCGTCGGGTCGACGGACAGACCCATATCCTCCGCCCGGTCTGGCGGTTTTTCGAACAAGCTGCTGAGCCAAAGCCCGCGATCATCATCATCGCATTCTCCCTTCTGCTCCTCGGCTTCGGCCTCTGGCAAGGGGCCGACATCAAGGTCGGTGACATGCATCGCGGCGTACCGGAGCTACGCACCGATTCTCGCTACAACCGCGACAGCGAGGTGATCACAAACCACTTCTCTATCGGTGTCGATCTGCTCACTGTAATCGTTGAGACAAAAGCTGACGGCTGCATAGACTACGACATGATGAACGCTATTGATCGCTTCTCCTGGCACATGAAGAACGTCCCGGGGGTGCAGTCGGTCATCAGTTTGCCGGGGGTTGCCAAGGTGATTAACTCTGGCTGGAATGAGGGCAGTCTCAAGTGGCGAGTCCTGCCGCGCAATTCCGCATCAATGGTGCAGGCCGTCGGCTACGTACCGACCAGCAGCGGCCTTTTGAACAGCGACTGTAGCGTCATGCCGGTGATGATCTTCACCACCGACCACAAAGCAGAGACCATTAACAGTATCGTCGCCGAGGTTAAAAGCTATCGTGCCGACCACGGTAAAGAGGATCTCACCTTCCGCCTGGCAACCGGCAACGTCGGGGTCATGGCGGCAACCAACGAAGAGGTCGAAGCGGCCCAGGTTCCAATCCTCCTCTATGTCTTCGGCGCTATCATCCTCCTCTGCCTCTACGAGTTCCGCTCGCTCCGCGCAGTGCTCTGTATTATCCTGCCCCTCGCACTGGTATCAGTACTCGCCTACGCCCTGATGAGTATGCTCGAAATCGGCCTCAAGGTGTCGACCCTGCCGATTGTCGCTCTCGGCGTCGGGGTCGGGGTCGACTATGGTATATACATCTTCAGCCGCATGAAAAGCTATCTCGACCAAGGGCAGACGCTCCAGAAAGCCTACCTGCACACCCTGGCGATCACCGGCAACGGTGTGGTTTTCACCGGCGTTACCCTCGCTATCGGCGTGGCAACCTGGATTTTCTCGCCGCTCAAGTTTCAGGCCGACATGGGAATCCTGCTGACTTTCATGTTCCTGGTGAACATGCTCGGCGCTATCCTGCTTCTACCAGCCCTGGCATGCTGGCTGCTGAAGGGAAAGACATCTGAAACCATCACAACTCAGGAAGAATCTATTGATGACGCATGAGGAGTCAGCTAACTGGCAACCAAATTCGCCCTCAGTGATTGCTGCCATCATGGCGACCTGTCATAGGTTTCCGGACCGGCTGGCTTTTATATACCGGGCAGGCGGCAACGAATTGACCGTCGACTACGCCAAATTGCGTGAAGATGTCATCCTCCTGGCCAGGGCCTTTGAAGAACGCAAAGTTAAACGCAACAGTCGGGTTCTACTTCTCTCCGACAACCGCTATGCCTGGATCGTTACCGACCTGGCGCTCATGGCTCTTGGTGCTATCAGCGTACCGCGTGGTAGCGAAACACCGACACAGGAGCTTGAGTACATTCTCAGCCACTCCCAATGCACTTTCATTATCGTTGAGACTGAAACCCTACTCTCCCGTCACCAGGAGATGCTCAGCAACCAAAAAGAAGTAAAAACTGTCTTTCTCATCGAAGGCAGTGATAAACACACGCTCTTCAACAGGATTTATGCCTACAACGATATTCTTAAAAACCGCACCATCAGCGATGCTGACTTCAACCACTTTGATAGTCTAGTGGCAAAAATCACCCCGAAGCAAGAACTGACCATCATCTATACCTCTGGAACTACCGGCAGCCCCAAAGGGGTGGTTCTGAATCATCGTAATCTTCTCTTCAACACTGAGAAACTACCACCAATCATTGCCATCACGGAGAAGGATTTATGGGTTTCCATCCTACCCAGCTGGCATATTTTTGAGCGTACCCTGGAACATCTCGCCCTAACTGCTGGAAGTTGCAGTGTCTATTCAAACCTGAAGAATTTTGCCAATGACCTGGTGACTTATAAACCGACTCTGGTTGCGACGGTGCCGAGGCTTTGGGAGTCCCTCTACAGCAAGGTTCTGGCAACGGTTACGGCACGCGGCAGCAAAGCTGTCACAGTTTTCAACCTCTTGGTCAAGATTTCTATTCGCTACCACCGTGCCAGGCGCCAGTGGCGTGGGCATCTGCCGGAGTTCACTAAAAGCAGTCTACCGGTGCGTTGCGGCCGAAAGTCTATTGCACTCGCCCAAATGATCGCCTTGGCTCTTCCCTATCGCCTGGCACAGAAAAAACTGGCACCGTTACAGGATAAGTTCGGTGGCCGTTTGCGCATGGCCGTGAGTGGCGGCGGCACCCTTCCCGCCTATTTGGAAAGCTGGCTCGATGCTATTGGCATCCGCATAGCTAATGCCTACGGCATGACCGAATGCGCACCAGCAATTGCCGGACGTGGTTACAACAGCGAGATTTTTGGAACTCTGGGTCGGCCACTTTCCGTAACGGAACTGCGGGTGGTTGACAGTGATGACAAACAGGTCGCTCCTGGAGTAGAAGGTGAAGTGGAAGTGAGGGGACCACAGGTTTTTGACGGCTATTACGATAATGACGAAGAAAATCGCAAGGCTTTCACCACCGATGGTTATTTCAGGACGGGTGACTTGGGTAAATTGACCATTAGTGGAGAGCTCATCCTGACCGGACGATCCAAAGAAATTATTGTCCTCGCCAGCGGCGAGAATATTGACCCCTCACGCATCGAAGGTGCTATCGAGCAACTGCCTTTTGTCAATGATGCCGTGCTGGTGGGCCAGGATCGTAAAGGCTTGGCGGCCCTGATTGTGCCGGATTGGGACAAATTGAAAGATTTTATTATGGAGAGGTTCGGTCACTCAGAAGAGGAAGCCGAAGCTCTGCGTGAAGATCACGCCCTGCGTGATCGGGTCAAAAATGAGATTAACCGGTTGCTGCACGCCAAGAATGGCTTCAAACCCTACGAAAAACTGCAGAAGATTGATTTTCTCAAGCATGAATTCACTGTTGGTGAGGAATTGACCAATACGTTCAAAAAGCGTCGCTATATCATCGAGCGAAAGTACAAAGAATTGATAGACAAATTGTTCAAATAGCTTCTATTCTCTCGTGATGAGTGACGAAACAGACGTGCGTGATCATTTGAGTGCAGTGGTTGGTCTTAATTGATCCTCTGCTTGACCTTGCTTTTTTAGTATCAATGCTTATCATAATGTTCAACAAATAATCCCCGCCGCTTGCGGCGGGGATTATTTATTAGAATACTGTCGTGTCGGACAATCAAGGCTGAAGCTTCTCGCTGCATACCGTAACAACGGCGAGACCTTATTATTCATATATGATCGGTAGAAACCTTGGAATTCATCAGTTCATCCTTACATGCTGCCCTGGTCCTGATTCTCGCTTTTGACAGCGAGGTGGTCCAAGCCATCTGGACCTCCCTGTATACCTCGGGGTGTGCCATCGTCCTGGCTGCCATTTTCGGTATTCCTGGCGGGCTGCTGATCGGACTCAACAGCTTTCAGGGCAAGAGGCTCGTCATCACAGGACTGAACACACTGATGGCTCTGCCAACGGTAGTTGTGGGGCTGGTGGTCTATGGGATGCTGAGCCGACAGGGCCCGCTGGGAGACTGGGGACTGCTCTTTACCCCGCTGGCTATGATTATCGGTCAAACAATTCTGGCAACTCCGATTGTGGCCAATTACACTCTGGCTGCAGTTAACGGTGCCGACCAGCGTATCATAACCACCGCCATGACTCTGGGTGCTGGGGCGCTGCAGTCGGCTTTACAGCTGCTCAAAGAGGTACGCTTTGGCATCATGGCCGCGGTCATCGCCGGCTTTGGCCGGGTGATTGCCGAGGTGGGTGTGGCGATGATGCTTGGTGGTAACATTCGTGGCTACACTCGTACCATGACCACCTCTATTGCTCTGGAGACCAGCAAGGGTGAATTCGCTTTCGGCCTAGCCCTTGGTCTGGTTCTCATGACTGTCGCTCTGCTGGTCAATCTGTTTCTCAATCTTCTGCAGCAACGGTGAATCGATGATGAAAGCTATCTATACGCTGCAAAATATCCAGCTCAGTCGAGGGACAACTTTCACTCTCCAGGTAGAACGTCTTGAGCTGATGGGCGGGGGTATATATGCTTTATCCGGACCCAACGGTGCCGGCAAGAGCACTCTGCTGGGTGTCATGGCGATGCTTATGCTTCCCGACTCAGGGGCATTGCACTTTGCCGGCAAGATGGTATGTGGGAAAATTTCTGAGCGCAAAAAGTTACGGCGACAGATCACTCTGGTAGAGCAGACGCCCTACATGTTTGAAGGCAACGTTTTCCAAAATCTTGCTTTCGGCTTGCGTTTGCGGGGAACCCGAGGGAACCAGCAACGCCGCCTCATTGTTCAGGCTCTGGAAGATGTCGGCCTGGGTGGCTTTGATGGACGTAACGTGCGCGAGCTCTCCAGGGGTGAGACTCAGCGGGTGGCTCTGGCTCGTGCTCTGGTGCTGCGGCCAAAGGTGCTGCTGTTGGATGAGCCGACGGTAAATATCGATGACAAGAGGGTTTCGGCTTTTGAGGAGTTGCTGATAAAGTTGTCGCAGCAGGGCATGACGATTGTTTTTTCTACTCACGACCCGGACCAACCTGGACGCCTTGGTGCTGAAGTTATCCGCCTTCGCGAGGGATGGGTGGAGGATGCTCCCGAGAGAGGACTATCCCCAGCTTAGCAAAGCGTTTCTGCCGTCAGTTCCTCCAGGGTCAATATGGACTCGATGTCTCGCCTGCCTGATTTATTGATAATCACCGCAGCACCAACCAATGTGGCGTCCGCCTGCTCGATAATCTGCTCGATCGCTTTGAATGTTGATCCGACGGCGAAGAAATCGTCGGCAAACAGCAAGCGCTCACCTTCCTGAATAACCTCATGAGAAACATATAGAGTTGTCGACTCCTCTTTGGTGAAGGAATAACTTGAGGCAGCGAAGAACTTCGGCATGGTCAGGGGGCGTTTCTTTTTGGCATAGACGAAGGGGACGCCGAGATGTCTGGAAATGGCTTGTGCGATCATGATGCCGCTGCTTTCTGCGGTAATGATCTTATCGATTTTGTGGTCAGCAAAACGGCTGGCGAGTTCAGTGCCGAGTCGATCAATCAGCAGGGGATCGACCATGTGATTAAGAAAACGATCCACCTTGATGACCTGGCCGTTGACAGAGCCCTCCTGCTTGATTCGTGCAAGAAGCTCCTTAGCAATGCGGTTCATTTGCGATCCTCGCGGTCGTAGGGTTGACCAAGGTTTTCAGGCTGCTGAGAGGCCCCTTTCTGCAGTCGGATAGTAGAGATGACCAGCACCAGAATAGTGAAGAAGTAGGGCAGCATCTGCAGGATGTGGACACTGACCGTGGTGCCCATAGCCTGAAAACGCAATTGCATGGCGGTGATGCCGCCGAACAGGTAGGCACCGGCCAGGGCGCGATAACTCGACCAGGAGGCAAAGATCACCAGGGCTACGGCGATCCAGCCGCGACCGGCGGTCATATTCTCGATCCACATCGGCGTGGTGGCCAGACTTAAGTAGGCACCGCCAATACCGACAATCCCTGAGCCGATGGTCACTGCCAGGAAACGGGTCAGGGTCACCGGCACGCCGCAGGTGTCTGCTGCCGCCGGATTTTCACCGACTGTGCGTAACGCCAGACCCCAGCGGGTGTGGTAAAAGAAAAAAGCGATGGCGACTACGAGCAGGAAGCTGAAGTAGATCAACAAGTCTTGGTTGAAAAAGGCTTTGCCAACTACCGGTAGTTGGCTTAAACCGGGAATGGCGACACGTTTGAAGCCGTCAATGGTGAGGCCAACCATACTGCGGCCAAACAGCGCAGTGATACCGATGCCGAACATGGTCAGAGCCAGGCCGCTGACAATCTGATTGCCGCGCAACTGTACGGTGATGAAGGCATGAATGCTGCCAGCAAGCAGTGCGGCAACGAAGGCGGCCAGAACGCCAACCAATAACGAGCCGCTCGCCTGGGTGCCAGCAAAGCCAGCGAGAGCACCGATCAGCATCAAGCCCTCAATTCCGAGATTAATGATACCGGCGCGCTCATTAATAATCGCCCCGAGGGTCGCAAACAGGATCGGCGTGCCCGCCCTGACCGTTGCATCCAGCAGGATTTCAAGCATGGTGCCCTCCCCGTACCAGCTTTACGCGATTATGGATAAAAAAGTCGGAGGCCAGCAGAAAGAACAGGATCAGTCCCTGAAAGGCATAAGCAAAGGCGACCGGCAGTTGCCAGGAGAGTTGCAGACTGTCGCCTCCCACCAGCAACACACCCATCAGAAAGGAAACGATGACCACCCCGAGGGCGCTGCGTTTGGCCAGCCAGGCGATGATAATCGCCGTGTAGCCGTAACCGGGGGAGATGCCGTGCTGCAGGCGATGCTGTAGACCAGCAACTTCACTAAAACCGGCAATTCCGGCAATCGCACCGCTGATAAAGAGCACGGCAAAAATTGCCAAGCCAGTACGCATCCCAGCGTAACGGGCAGCCTTCGGGTTGCTGCCAATGACTTTGATTTCATAGCCCCAAACAGTTCGTTCCATGAACAGATACATGATCAGAGCGCAGAAAAGCGCCAGGAAGAAACCGCTGTGAAAGCGGGTGTCAAAAAATTCTGTCAGGCGAGCGGCGTCACTGAATTGGGCCGTCAGAGGGAAGTTAAAACCCTTAGGGTCTTTCCAGGGGCCATAAATCAGATAATCGACGCCGAGAATGGCGATGTAATTCATCAGCAGAGTGACGATGACTTCGTTAACCTGCCAACGGGCGCGCAAGAATCCGGCGACACCGCCCCAGAGACCGCCAAGGAGGAAAGCCGCCAAAAACATGCAGGTGATCATCAGGGCATGGCTTTCGATACTGGAGAATAGCGCCACAGCTGTGGCACCACAGGCACCCATATAGATTTGCCCTTCGGCACCTATATTCCAGATTTGCATACGAAACGCCAGCGACACTCCGAGACTGGCGAAGATCAATGGCGTTGTCTTGACCAGCGTTTCCGAGAGACCGTAAGTCGAGCCCAGCGACTCCTTGAAAATTTCGATATAGGCTTGCAGGGGATTGACCCCGGCGGCAAGCAGCAAAAAGCCAGCAACAAACAGGGCCACGATAATCGAAATAAGTGGTGCGCTGAAGCGAAACAAGCGCGAGGAGAGCTCACGTTTTTCCGTAACTAATTTTACGCCAGAAGCCAACTTCATGCCTGCACCTCGCCGCTCATCAGGAGGCCGATTTCTTCACGGGTGGTCGTCTGTGGATCGACACAACCGACCAGGCGACCACGAAACATGACGACAATCTGGTCGGAGAGCTTGAGTAATTCATCGAGATCTTCAGAAATCAAAATGGTACTCATGCCCTGGTTGGCTCCATCGATGACGACCTTGTGAACGTATTCGGCGCTGCCTATATCGAGACCACGGGTCGGGTAAAGGGCGACCAGAACAGCGGGTTTTTCCGACAACTCCCGGGCGATGATGACTTTCTGGATGTTGCCGCCCGACAGGTAACGGATCGGGTTGCCGTCCGGGCCTGCCTTGATGGCGAATTGATCGATTTTGGCGGTTGCATTTTTGCGGATGGCGGTGCGGTCCTGAAAAATCCAGCGACGAAAAGCGCTGGAAGTGAAGTTTTTCATGATCAGGTTGTCATCAACCGTCATATCAGGCGCAATGCCGATACTTTTGCGGTCTTCCGGGATATGGGCGATACCAGCAATGTAGGAGCTCTTTGCGGTGCTTTTGGTAATGTCCCGGTCACCGGCAAGAATCCGTCCGCTGGCTGCTTCCTTGAGACCGGTGAGAACCTCAGCGAGAGCTTTCTGACCGTTTCCGGCCACGCCGGCGATACCGAGAATCTGCCCTCGGTAGAGTTTCATATTAAAGTTTTCAAGATCAGCCAGGCCGCGATCATTGCGTACCGAGAGGTTTTTGATCTCCAGGGCAAGCTCTTCATACTTGCAGGCGGGCTTTATCCACATGGGGATCTGGTCCTCGCCGATCATCAGCGACGCCAGCCGGCTCTCGTCATACTCTCCTCTCGGCAAGGTGATCAGGCTACGCCCTTTTTTGAGGACGGTGACCCGATCAGAAAGCTCCATGATCTCACGCATTTTGTGGGAGATGAAGAGGATACTCTTGCCCTGATCGCGGAGCCTGGTCAGCACCTTAAACAGTCGTGCGCTTTCCTGTGGAGTCAAGACAGCCGTCGGTTCATCGAGAATCAACAAGCGACAGTCCCGGATTAGAAGTTTGATCAGTTCGATCCACTGCTGGGCGCCGATCGAGAGTTGCCAGACCGGGGCGTCCAGATCGAGGTCGAGGTCGAACTCATCTAAAACTTGCTGGATTTTCTGTTTGTACTTTTTGCGCGAAAAGAGGTTGGCAACCCCATCGAGGGCCAGCAGGATGTTTTCGAAAACCGTGTGAGCCGGAACCAGCATGAAGTGCTGATGGACCATGCCGATGCCCACAGCCAGGGAATCGCGAGGGCTGCTGAATTGAATGGGTGAACCGTCAAACAGGATCTCACCACTATCTGGACGATAGAGGCCGGTCAGCACATTCATCAGGGTGCTTTTGCCAGCCCCGTTCTCACCGAGCAAGGTATGAATTTCACCTGGAGCAATGGACAAAGAGATATCGTCCAGGGCGACAACCCCGGGGAAGGTTTTGCGGATATGTTTGACCTGCAGCAGATCGGTCATTGCTACCTAAAAGGGGCACGCAGCTCAATCTCACCGCGTGCCCCTTTTTATGAAGAGGTCTGTTTACTTGGGAATGGTACCTTGGACACCTTCGACAAAATAGCTCATGCCGAGGAGTTCGCTATCGCTGTGAGTGCTTCCGGCAGCGACTACAATCTGGCCGTTCTGATCCTTGATCGGTCCGTCAAAAGGATGCAGCTTGCCTGATTTGATGGCCGCTGTCTTCTCTTTGACCAGTTGCTTGACATCGGCGGGGACCTTGTCGCTGAGCGGGGCCAAGCGTACCAGATCCTGCTGCATGCCCCACCAGATTGACTCAGATTTCCAGGTGCCGTCCTTGACTTGCTGGGCGACCTTGGAATAGAGCGGGCCCCAGTTCCAGATCGGAGCCGTCAGAAAAGCATTGGGGGCAAAGGAACGTGTATCCGAGTTATAGCCAATGACATAGGCACCGCGAGCCTCTGCCGCCTGCAAGGTCGCCGGTGCGTCCTGGTGCATGGCCAGGACGTCGGCACCGACATCGAGGAGGCTATCGGCGGCGTCACGCTCGATGCCCGGGTCGAACCAGGTCTGGGTCCAGACGACTCGGACTTGCGCCTTAGGGTTGACGCTGCGCACGCCAAGGGTGAAGGCGTTAATACCACGGATGACTTCGGGGATAGGGAAAGCCGCGACGTAACCGATTACGTCGGTCTTGGTCATTTTGCCAGCGACGATACCGGAGAGATAACGCGGCTCATACATGCGGCCGAAGTAGTTACCGACATTCTCGGCCGTCTTGTAGCCGGAGCAATGCATGAAGACCACGTCCTTGTTGCGTCTGGCAACATCGAGAGTCGCGTCCATGTAACCAAAGCTGGTGGTGAACACCAGGTTGTGTCCTTTACGAACCAGGCCGGTAATGACCCGGGCCGATTCAGCCCCTTCTGGAACTGATTCGATATAGGTCGAGGGCTCGACGAAAGAGAGGGTCTCCATCTCCTTGCGCCCCTGATCGTGGGCAAAGGTCCAGCCGGCGTCACCGACCGGGCCGACGTAGATAAAACCAGTTTTGATCTTCTTGTCATTCGCTTCGACAGTTGCGGCAAGCTGGGGCAGGATCAACATTACGGACAGAGCCATCAATATAAATCTTTTCATCGTCGCTTCCTTTTCAAAGAGGGCAGGGTCAGGGCATGTTTTAGTCACCGCACTTTTCTACCTTACAGCTGAAACCTTGTCAAACTCAAAACCTTGAGTGACCACCGCGCTACACCGAAAAACCTCAAATAAAGTGACCTCCGATCCGCAAATATGATGTCTGCTTGACTGGGCCTTCTTGTCTCACGAGGCACGTGACGTTGCCAAACCGTATACTACGGTGGAATGGTCTGGACAACTTTACTGTGAGCATCTGGAAGATATCGTGAAAAGTCTCACCCCACTGGTGATTTTTTACCTGATTTCCTATATCCTGTTGATTGCTCTGGTCTATGTCATTCACATACAGAGTGCTGCCCTGTATATCAAAATGGTTCCTAAAATCTTCAGTATGACCGCCGAAGGAACTTCAAAGAAGTTGGTGGCAGAAGTTGTCACTCGTTAGAAGCGTATGTCCAGGATGACATTTATATTGATTCTATCATTAGTTTTCTGCCCGTCAGGCAACAGGTGTTTACCCGGATAAGCGATGTCACCAAGACCTAAAAAACCACGTAATTGCTGTCATGAACACCCTGCTGGCAGAGTTTTCAAGCCGACATCGACCCCAATGAAGGATCTTGTCTGCGTGATCCTGTTTCTTGATGAGATGGAAGCGCTGCATCTCTGTGACGGACAGGGGTTGACCCAGGAGGAGGCCGGTTTGCAGATGGGTGTTTCCCGAGGCACTATTCAGCGACTTGTCAGCAGTGGTCGCAAAAAAATGGTCAATGCTATCGTCAACTGTCATGCGCTGGTTATCGCTGACCCTGATAGTTCGACGCCTTCCTGATGGCTTACTTATTTTCTCTGACAAATAACTTGAATCATAGTGGAATTTGCAATATTAATGTATTGTAATGTTTTTCAGGAGGTTCCGTCCATTAACTGCGAGAATTGTTGAATGTGCCTATCTAAAAGGTTTAGTCCGGTAAAAAATGTAGGCAAAGTCAGCATTACGGTCTTCTTGATGCTGTTTCTCTCTCTCATTCTTCCATGGGATCTGGTCGTCCTGGCTCATGAGAAAGTAAGGGCTCTCCCTGCAAGCAGTAATGTTCTCAATCAGTCCTATGATTTCTACACTCTCAGCAAGACCCAGCTGTGGGTCCTTCTGGGAATCATGACCCTTTCCATGATTGACTTACTTTTCGTCCTGTTTAATTACAGAAGGACCGAAAGGGGCTTGAAGGAAAGTATGGCTCAGACCAAGCTTTTGCTGAATTCAGCAGCCGAGGGTATTTACGGTCTCGATCTTGAAGGAAACTGCACTTTCTGTAATCCGGCGGGCCTTCGCTTGCTTGGCTTTGAGAAGGAAAGTGAACTACTTGATATCAACCTGCATCAATTGATTCACCACACACGTGCAGATGGAACGCCCTATCCGGCTGAAGATTGTGTAATTTGCCATGCCTACCAACGCAACAGTGAAATTCACTTGGAAAACGAAGTCTTCTGGCGCAAAGATGGCAGCAGCCTTCCTGTCGAATATTGGTCTTATCCTTTACGCCGGGGCATACAGACAATCGGGGCGGTTGTCTCGTTCATTGATATCACCGACCGCAAGTTAGTTGAGCAGAAGCTGAAGGCTGCCAACCAGGAATTGGACGCTTTTGTCTATACGGTTTCCCATGATTTACGGACCCCCATTTCTGCAGTCGTTGGCTATACAGACCTGATCAAGGAAAACTATGCGCATGAACTGAGTAATGAAGTCCAGGAACTTCTGGACATTATCGTGCAACAGGGCGACAAAATGTCATTATTGGTTGAGGATCTTCTGGCCTTGGCCAGGGCTGGCAACATTGAGCCCCCACCAGCAGCGATTGATACCAATGGTGCTCTCAAATACGTACTCACTGAACTGGAATCCGAGATCATGCGTACTGGTGCGAAAGTTGTGGTTGAAGATCTACCGGATATTCTGGTGCCGGAATCATTGTTAATCCAGATTTTTGAAAACCTGATTGGCAATGCGTTGCGTTATGCCTGTGCAAACGGAGGGACAATCGAAGTTGGGGGAGAGCGTACCGGAGGAAAGGTTCGCTTCTATGTTCGAGACCATGGTCAGGGTATTCCCAAAAATGAGCAAAGCAAGGTTTTCGATGTATTCTATCGCGGCTCGACGGGGAAAAGTCTAGCCGGAAGTGGCGTTGGACTCGCGACAGTGCAAAAAATAGCTCGTTTATACGGTGGGCTGGCGCAGGTTGAAGACACACCAGGCGGTGGCACTACTTTCTGGGTTGAGCTGAATGATGCATCATAAGCCTGGGAGCCTGTCCGACAATCCATGATCGGCTGCAAACCCAGCTGCTTGGCCCATATTTCAGCTCCTTTTCGGCCCATAGCTATTGCTATGAGCTCTCAAATGAGCCAAAATCTGTTCTCAAACTTCTGGATTTTCGCTTCGACTCTTATTGTCGGACAGGCTCCTAGCCTCTCCCTTTCGTAAAGCACTGAAGAGACACCATTGGACTTATCAACGAATCAGGATACCATCTTCATGCAGGTTGCCATTGACGAGGCCGAATTTGCCAGAGCCATGGGCGAAGTGCCGATCGGTGCAGTTGTCGTTTATGACGGCGAGATCATCGGCCGGGGCCACAACCTGCGTGAAACCAGCAACGATCCGACCACCCACGCCGAGATGATAGCGATCCGCATGGCCGCTGAAAAGATAGGTCACTGGCGTTTACTCGACACCACACTCTATGCCACCCTTGAGCCCTGTGTGATGTGTATGGGAGCGATCATTCTCGCCCGCGTACCACGTCTGGTCTATGCCTGCCGCGACCCCCGTGCCGGTGCCGTCGGTTCCATTTATGATTTTGCAAAAGACGAACGGTTCAATCACCAGGTTGAAGTCACAGAAGGTGTGCTTGGCACAGAGTGCAGTCAGTTGCTAAGTGGTTTTTTTAAGACATTAAGAGCTGGAAAAAAAATCAGAAAGACATTATAAAGGTCCTCCCGTTGCAATACGGTGACTGCTGGCGGGTTAAAACCAAGGAAATAGTTCACAAAAACAGAGAAAACCCTGTGGAGGGGTGTCCGAGCGGCCGAAGGTGACAGATTCGAAATCTGTTGTAGCGCAAGCTACCGGGGGTTCGAATCCCCCCCCCTCCGCCATATAAAACGAAGGCCCGACCGAAAACGGTCGGGCCTTCGTTTTAATGCAAAGCCAAAAGTTATTTAAAATACGATGGTTGTTGTCGCCCTTCCCTGTTGCAAAGTTCCCGGTTTCCTTTATTCTTAATGAGTCTGTCCATTTACCTATAATAACGTGAGTCAAGAATTTCTATGGATGTCCTGAAAAATCACTTTGATGTTGTTGTCATCGGTAGCGGTCCTGGTGGTGAAGGCGCTTCGATCATGCTCGCCAAGTCAGGTAAGTCTGTAGCTGTCATTGAAAACCATGTTCTGGTGGGGGGCGGCTGTACGCATCTGGGGACAATCCCTAGCAAGACCCTCATTCATGTAGTTCGACAGTTCTCCGAGGAGAAGAAAAGCCGCCTCTTTAATCGAGGCCATCATCATGTGAAGGTGACATTCGACGATCTCATGGCCGCCGTAAAGGATGTGGTTGATCAGCAGGTGCGTGAGCGAGAGGGATTCTATGAGCGGAATGGCATCGAAGTGATTCAAGGCTTCGCTCGCTTTGTCGATTCGCACAGCATTGAAGTTTCTGACGAGTCAGATAATCATCGCCAATTCACGGCTGATTATTTTGTTGTTGCAACAGGTTCACATCCCTATCGCCCGGAAGATATTGATTTCAATAATCCACGCGTAGTTGACAGCGATACGATCCTGCAGATGCGTGAACTGCCCAGCACGCTGACAGTGTATGGTGCCGGCGTGATTGGTTGTGAGTACGCATCGACATTCAAAGACCTTGGGGTGAGAGTCAATCTGATCAACACTCGCGAGCGTTTGCTCGAATATCTCGATGAAGAGATCAGCAATGCACTCAGCTACCACATGCGCGATGAACAGGGACTTGTGATTCGCCAGAACGAGGAATATGAGCGGGTGGAAGTGAGTGAGGCTGGTGTTGTGTTGCACCTGGCCACCGGTAAGGTTATCAAATCTGACATGCTGTTGTGGGCCAATGGGCGCACTGGTAATTCCACAGGGTTGGGGCTTGAGGCGATTGGGATCGAGGTTGATCATCGCGGTAACCTTGCGGTGAACGATGCATATCAGACGGCTCTGCCGCATATCTATGCGATCGGCGACATTGTCGGCTTTCCCAATCTTGCGAGTGCCGCTTATGACCAGGGGCGCTTCGCCGGCACACATATCGCCGAGGGGCACTGCGACGAACGCCTGGTCAGGGATATTCCGACCGGCATATATACCTCGCCGGAGATCAGTTGCCTCGGTGGCACGGAACAGGAGTTGACCGAGCAGCGCATCCCCTATGAAGTTGGCCGCTCTTTCTTTCGCAACCTGGCCCGTGGTCAGATCACGGCTCACAAGGCTGGTATGCTCAAACTGCTCTTCCACCGTGAGACGCTGGAGATTCTCGGCATCCACTGCTTTGGACACAATGCTGCGGAAATCCTCCATATTGGTCAGGCGATCATGGCCCAGCCGGTGCCATACAACAATATCAAGTATTTCATCAATACGACGTTCAACTACCCAACCATGGCGGAGGCCTACCGGGTTGCTGCGCTGAACGGCTTTAACCGGCTATAGATCTGGAACGAGGGACGCGGTACGAGGAAACCTTCAACCGTCGAATTGATTCAACGGTTCAAACAGCGTTCATGGCCGCTTGATTCACTTGTTTTTTATCTCTGATTTGCATAGTATCTTGCCAGCCTGATATCCTGCTGAATTCCAAGGAGATAATTTGATATTCTATAACCATCCAGCCGCCCACTGCGGCAGGGATATTTCTGCTCACCAGTTGCTGAACGGGCTTGCACCATGAGCCTTAATTCTCTCAATCCGCAGCAATTGGAAGCGGTATTGCATACCGAAGGCCCACTGTTGTTACTGGCCGGTGCCGGTTCGGGCAAGACCAAGGTGATCACCCACCGAGTTGCTCATCTGGTCGGGTCGAAGTGTATTGATCCGAAGCGAGTGCTGGCGGTTACCTTCACCAACAAAGCTGCGAAGGAAATGCGCGAGCGCGTTGCTGGTTTGGCCGGTCGCAACAAAACAGAACGCATCCAGATTTCGACCTTCCATTCGCTTTGCTGCCGCATCCTGCGTGCTGATATCGAACAACTTGGCTTTAAGCGCAACTTCAGTATTTACGGCACCTCTGATCAGCAGCGTCTGATCAAGGATTTGATGAACAATATCAATGCCGACCACGGTCTTTCGCCCGATGCTATTCTCTGGAAGATCTCCGACGCCAAGAACAGCCTGCTGTCGCCGGAGAAGTTCGGTCCCTTTATGCGCGGTGATCTTATCGGTGAAATGGCGAAAGCGGTTTATCCCGAATATCAAAAGAGCCTGAAAAGTTACAACGCTGTTGATTTCGACGATCTGATCATGCTGGTGGTGCGTCTTTTTGATGAGTTCCCCGAAGTCCAGAAGCGTTACCAGGAGCGTTTTCGCTACATTATGGTCGACGAGTATCAGGACACCAATACCGCCCAGTTCACCCTGATGCAACGGCTCGCTGGCAAATGGGGCAATTTCTGCGTGGTCGGTGATGACGATCAGTCGATATACGGCTGGCGCGGGGCCGATCCAGGCAATATCCTTGATTTTGAAAAGAATTTTTCCGGTGCCCGCGTTATCAAGCTCGAACAGAACTACCGTTCCACGGCAAATATCCTCAATGCCGCCAACAAGGTGATCAAGCACAATCAGAAGCGTAAGGAGAAAGCACTCTGGACCGCCGGTGCCGATGGCGAAAAGATCGGCGTGGTCAGGTGCATTGATGCCGAAGATGAAGTCCGTGCTGTGATCGAGCGTATCCGCCACAATGTGAACACCAAGCGTATGTCCCACAAGGATCACGCTGTTTTGATGCGCACCAATGCCCAGACTATGGTTTTTGAGCAGGAGTTGCGATTTGCCAACATCCCCTATGTGCTGATCGGCGGCCAGCAGTTCTTCGACCGCAAGGAGGTCAAGGATGCCATTGCCTACCTGCGCTTCATCGTCAACCCTTACGACGAAGTCAACCTGCTGCGCATCCTCAACTACCCGCGCCGCGGCATCGGCCGCACTACCGCAGACCTGCTGATTCGCACCTCGATTGCCAGCAAGGAGCCGCTCTGGAAAGTGCTTAAAAAAGCGCGCATGATCACGGCGATAAATGCCAGGGCTGCCGATGCTTTGGAGGGTTTTGTCTCTCTGGTTGAAGAACACAAGCGTTGGTTTCGTAGCGGCGGCAGACTTGCCGGAACAGCAAAAGAACTCTTTGCCGCGATTGGGCTTGAGAATGAGCTGCGTCGCGACCCGGACTCCCGTGAAAAAATTGAGCGTCGCATCGAGAATGTTCAGGAGGTCATCAACGCTATCGCCACCTACGAAGGGCGTGAGGACAAGCCGACCTTGTCCGGTTTCCTCGAAAAGGTCGCGCTGCTCGATCGTGACGAACCAGGCTCAGACAGCAAGGAGAAAAAGCTGGCCAAGGACGCCGTGGTGTTGATGAGCTTGCATTCCAGTAAAGGCCTGGAGTTCCCGCACGTTTTCCTGCCCGGTTTCGAAGAGGGCTTTTTGCCACACAAAAAATCGGTGTCCGAAATGGTTGATGTCGATGAGGAGCGTCGGCTCTGTTACGTTGGTATCACCCGTGCCAGGGAGAAGCTGACCATCCTGCATGCCGATGCACGCATGAAATATGGCAGGGCAGAGCCGCGCGATCTCAGTCGTTTTCTGGCAGAGATCCCTGAAGAGATTCGTCAGGAAGAAGCCAGAGCAGGCTTTCATCTTGCCGAATGTGAGGGTGGCGGAGAACTCAGTATGTCGGATATGCTTGCCAAGCTGATGGGCGAAGAGGCAGAATGAGACCATGAACGAATTCGAAGCCAATCTGCCTCTTGGTAAGGCCACGGTTTACACCTTGGAATACGATCCCGCCCTGCTTTGCCCGATACCACGTCAAATCAAGCGTGACGAGATCGGTCTGTCCGATGACCTGCCCTTTCACGGTGTGGATATCTGGAACGCCTATGAGCTTTCCTGGCTGACCTCGCAGGGCAAACCGGTGGTGGCCATGGGCGAGTTTCGCATCCCTTGCGAATCGACCAACTTGATCGAATCGAAATCAATCAAGCTTTATCTCAATTCTTTCAATCAGACCCACTTTGACAATTTCGAGTCGGTGCGCTCTCTCTTGAGCCAGGACCTTGGCGATGCAGCCGGAACGCCAGTGGATGTGCGTTTGCTTGGCGTTGCAGCGTTTGCGGATGGATCACTTGATACCCTGCCGGGGCATTGTATCGATGATCTTGACATCAAGGTTGAGAACTACAACCTGGCCCCGGACCTTCTTGAGGGAGCTGCGGATCCTCAACAGCAGGTTGCGGAGACGTTGCATAGCCACTTGCTGAAAAGCAACTGCCTGGTGACCAGCCAGCCCGACTGGGGCAGTGTGCTGATTCGCTATGAAGGTGCGAAGATAGACCATGAAGCCCTGCTGCGCTACCTGATCTCCTTTCGTCAGCACAACGAATTCCATGAGCAGTGCGTTGAGCGGATCTATACCGACTTGATGCGTTTCTGCCGACCGCAGAAGTTAACCGTTTATGCTCGCTACACCCGTCGCGGTGGCCTCGATATCAATCCGTATCGTAGCAATTTCGAATATGAAGTGGAGAATTTACGTCTGGCGCGGCAATAGTTCTTAAATTCTTTCTGGTTACAGAATAAACAGAAGGGTTAAACCCGAAAAACCTTTGTTTTGATCTCAGCCAGTTTTCCTATAGAATGTTCGAGCCGTTATCTCTTGTTGGCAGGATTTAAAATTCATGGATAAAGATACTTTGACAGAAATGACCCCCGGTGAGGTCGCCGAGGCGTTAGCCTTTGCGCAGAAGGCAATGCAAGGTGCAGGGGTCATTGCCTTGCGTTATTTTCGTCAGCCTCTGGAGGTGGAGAACAAACTTTCCGGGGACAGCTTCGATCCGGTGACCTGTGCTGATCGCTCTGTTGAAGCCTTCCTGCGCGAGGAGCTTGGCCGCCGTTTTCCAGGTTTTGGTGTTATCGGTGAAGAGGACGGGATCACGCCGGGAGATGCGGATATCAACTGGGTGATTGATCCAATCGATGGCACCAAGGCGTTTATCAGCGGTTTCCCGACCTGGGGCATTCTGCTTGGGTTGCAGCAAAGAGATCGGGTCCTGGCGGGACTCATGCTTCAGCCCGCGACCGGTGAACTTTTTTATGCCAGTAGAGCAGGCGCTTTTCTGCGTCATAATGGCAAAACAATTACCATACAGACTCGACAGAACACCTGCCTTGAAGAGGCCCTGCTCTATTGCACTCACGAGAGCATGTTTGCCAACGAGGACAATCTGGCGAGCTTCAGGCGAGTGGCAGCACAGGCCCGCCTGCAGCGGTTCGGTGGCGATTGCTATGCCTACTGCATGCTGGCGCTCGGTCAGATCGACCTGGTGATTGAAGACACCCTGCAGCCTTACGATATCGTCCCGCTGATTCCAATTATCGAGGCGGCCGGTGGTGTGATCACCGATGGCCAAGGCAACATTCCACTCGCCGGTGGTTTTGTGGTGGCAGCAGCCAACAAGCAATTACATGAAGAAGTGATGGCCCTGCTTTAGCTAGTGTCCCGTGCGGCTAATCCTATCCTTTAATTATGGCCCTTTTGCCCGCTGTCTGCGTTGCGCCTCTTTGGCTTAACGCACGCTAGGCCTTCATCAGCACGCCTTGACAGCAACCAAAATGTC
>JAMONP010000025.1 GCA_027065695.1 Desulfuromonadales bacterium
GCCGGCATCAACCTTGCCCTTGAGGACAGCTTTGACCACGGCATCATGAGACTCCAGATTTTCATAGCTGCCGAGATCAAAGAGAGTGATGCCCTTTTGGTATAGAAATTGACGTGGAATCAGGTTGCCGGAAGTGGAGTGTGGACTGCCGAAAGCAAAACGTTTGCCGCGCAGGTCGGATAAACCTTCGACGTCGCTGTTTTCGGGCAGGATGATGACACTGCGATAATAGGGGCGCAAATGGACATTGAGCGGTTTGAGGATCGGAATGGCCCCGAAACTCCGGTACGCCTCGACAAAAGTGACGTCACCGAGCGAAGCGACCTGAGTAACACCGGTGCGTAAGAAATCAACCGCTTCAGTATAATTGCGCGAGAGTTTCAGCTCGAAATGGTAGGAAGTCTGTTCGGTCAGGTAATCCATGATCGGCTGGTAGTTGCGATACATAACCATCGGGTTGTAGCGCGGGATCACGCCGAAATAGATGACCGGCTTGCTGTCTGTGACAAGTTCAGCAGTCATACCACCAGCGGGAAAGAGCAACAAGAATATCAATAACAAAAGGCATGTCCATAGGCTTCTATTCATAGGATTATCCCTTCTGCAGCAATGCTTCAACAGGGCTGCTCTGCCAACAACTGAGCCAACACCGTTGTGACTGACGAAGGATTTGTTCGATCAGCGGAGCTTCCTGTGCCTGACGACCGAGGAGAACTGGGTCGGTCAACTGGTGGCCGCTCAGAGCCTGATTGACGATCCAGCCGAACGGCTCAATACCTGCCCGACACAAATCATCCCGCAGTCTGAGGGCTTCCTGCACCGGTGTTGCTTCCGGCAAGGAGACGAGAAGAACCCGAGTAAAATCAGGGTCACGCAAGCGTGGCAGTAGCTTCTTGACTTCATGAGGAAGTTCACCACTGCTGCGGTCTACCTCTCGATGATAGGCTTCAGCAGCATCGAGCAGCAGCAAGGTATGTCCAGTCGGAGCTGTATCGATAACTACATAGCCCTCTTCACCATCATCTATAACCTTAGCAAAAGCACGAAAAACCGCCACTTCTTCAGTACATGGAGAGCGGAGATCCTCTTCCAACAGGGCCCGGCCCTGTTCATCAAGGCCAGCACCGGCCGTCGCCATAACCTCCTGACGGTAAGCTTGCGTCTCGGCTTTGGGGTCGATGCGGCTGATTCTCAGGCCAGCAGGTCTCCTGTCAATGGTTTGCCGGATATGAGCAGCCGGATCGGTGGTGGTAAGGTGAACCTTGTGGTCTGCTTCTGCAAGAGCTACGGCCAAAGCCACGGCCAGAGTTGTCTTGCCGACGCCGCCTTTGCCCATGGTCATGATCACGCCGTTACCGGTGGCCGTCAGTTGTTTCAGCAGGTCGGTAAATCCGGGTGGCGGTTCAAACCCGACGGCAGGGGTGGTCGGCGTGAGATGCTCGGTGGTAAAAAATCTCTGTAAGTTCTTAATACCGATCAGTCGCCCGGCCCGCAGGGGCAGGTCGTAACGGGGAAGCCTCTTCAATCCCAGTGGAATCATCTCAAGGGCTTCATCCCCCCTTGCTTGTAAAGACATTGCCAGTTGGTCAGATTGGTCCCGAGCTTTGAAAATCCCGTTAATCAGCAACTGCTGATTACCAACATCCAGAGCGGCAAGTTCCGCTGAGGCCCTGGCTGCTTCTTCAAGAGCGTTTTTTTCTGGACGACTGACCACAATGACAGCAGTCTTTTCGGCATCACCCAGCACGACCCGGGTCGCAGCATAAAGCTTGCGCTGTTCCTGAAGACCTGACAGGGGTCCGAGACAGGAAGTACCACCTACGTTTTCGTTAAAAAAGTCGCTCCACGCTGCCGGCAACTCAAGCAGGCGCAGGGTATGGCCGGTCGGAGCAGTATCGAAAACGATATGATCGTATCCGCTTACAGTTTCCGGATCTGCCAACAACCTGGCAAATTCATCAAATGCGGCAATCTCTAACGTACATGCGCCAGAGAGCTGCTCCTCCATGCTGACTAATGCCGCATCCGGGAGTATGCCACGATAAGGGCCAACGATCTTTTCGCGATAAGACCGTGCCGCTTCTTCAGGGTCAATATTGAGAGCAGATAGACCTGCGACATTAGGAATCGGGCACGGCACAGAACCGAGCTCGGTCTCCAGAACCTGATCAAGGTTCGATGCCGGGTCGGTGCTGACCAACAGGACCTGTCTACCGTCTGCGGCCAGGCGAAGAGCTGTCGCCGTCGCTGTGGTGGTCTTGCCGACCCCGCCCTTGCCGGTAAAAAACAGGTTGCGCGGCGGCGATCGTAAAAATTCCGGTAGTTCCATCAGCAGCAATTTCCCGGTTTACAACCACATGAAGGCATCACCTGAACAACGCCGTCCACATCCATACCAAAGAATTTGGCCAGAGTAGCGCGATCTGGATAGCAGCCGCAGGCAATGATCTTTTCATCGATTACAAACAGAGGCAGACAGTCAGCATCTTTTTGCAGCTCACCCGTCACTAGGCGGCTGTCGGCAAAAGCCTGCGGCTGCTGGGCAAGATTGTATCGTTCGACCTCAATGCCCTGGCGGGTCAACCAGTCAAGGTCGGCAGCGAAAGCAGCCAGTTTCGGATCGACAGAGGGGCCACAGACACCGGTTGAACAGCACATGGCCTGGTCATATACGATAATCTTTTGCATGATATTCTCCTTAGGCGTTAACAACGCTTTTGTCTGCTGGGTAGTATTTTTTCCGCAACCAGAAGGACACATTCACCAACCCGATCAAAGCTGGCACTTCGACCAGCGGGCCAATCACCGCAGTAAACGCAACCGCAGAATCGATCCCGAAGACAGCAATCGAA
>JAMONP010000026.1 GCA_027065695.1 Desulfuromonadales bacterium
ATTGCCGCAGTTGGTGATCTAGGGCTCACAGCTATTGCAGCCGAACCGGTGGTGCTTAACCAGCAACTCCACGCTTTTGTTTGCCCTGATTTTATAAACAATGAGTATCTTGCCTACTGGCTTGAAGCGCAGAAAGCCTATATGGAAAGTGTTGCTTCAAAAACGACAATTCCATATATGAATAAAACCAATTGCGAAAGTATTCCTGTCGTCTATCCTCCTCTCCCAGAACAAACCAAAATTGCCCAAATCCTCTCCATCTGGGATAAGGCGATTGCCACCACCGAACAACTGCTCATAAATAGTCAGAAGCAAAAAAAAGCTTTGATGCAGCAGTTGCTTACTGGCAAGAAGCGGTTTCCGGGGTTTGAGGGGGAGTGGAGAGAAGTGCACTTAGCAGACATTTGTATCATTAATCCCAAAAAGCTGCCTCGTCCGTTAGACGACAAAGTGACTTTTGTGCCAATGGACGCTGTAACTGAAGACGCCAAGTTGATTAGACATGAGACTCGAAAATATTATGAAGTTGAAAAGGGTTTTACCTCGTTTGCCGACAACGATGTGTTAATCGCAAAGATAACCCCTTGTTTTGAAAATGGGAAAGGTGCCTTTGTCCATAGCTTAGCCAACGGTATTGGATTTGGAAGCACAGAATTTCACGTTTTAAGAGCCAAACCAAACTTCTGTCCAAAGTTCATATACTATTTGACAAACTCGCGAGAATTTCGCATTAGAGGCGAAGCGAATATGCAGGGTTCAGCAGGTCAAAGACGAGTAACTACAGATTACTTGAGATGTTACAAATTAAGAATTCCACCTTTGTTGAAAGAACAACAAGAAATCACCTCGGTACTCTCCTCCGCTGACTGCGATATTGAAACACTTCAACAAGAACTGGAGCATCTCAAACAAGAAAAAAAAGCCCTGATGCAGCAGTTATTAACGGGCAAACGCCGGGTGAAGATCGAGGGATAAAGGTGACCCCTCCCCAGCCCTCCCCTTGGCAAGGGAGGGAGCAAAGCAAAACCACTGCTTGCCAGTTGCAAGAAGAGGGGTTTAGCTTTCCCCCTGACAAGGGGGGATTGAGGGGGTAAGAAAGGGAACTCATAACCATGCCCGATAAAATAATCATATACCAATCCACCGACGGTAAAATCAAAGTCGATGTCCACCTGGAAGACGAAACTGTCTGGCTGTCGCAAGAGCAGATGGCGGAGCTTTTTGGAAAAAGCCGATCAACGATAACCGAACATATTGGCAATGTTTTCAAAGAAGGAGAATTGGAAGAATCCGTGGTATGTCGGAAATTCCGACATACCACTCAGCATGGCGCAATAGAAGGAAAGACCCAATCCAGAGAAGTCCAATACTACAACCTCGATGTCATCATCTCCGTCGGTTACCGGGTAAAATCCCACCAGGGCACCCAATTTCGCATCTGGGCGACACAGCGGTTAAAAGAATACATTATCAAGGGGTTCGCCCTGAACGACGAACGCTTCAAAACCGGCAACTCGATGAACTATTTTGCCGAGTTACAAGAACGCATCCGCGAAATCCGCCTTTCGGAGCGTTTTTTCTACCAGAAAATCAAGGATATTTACTCCACCAGTATTGATTACGATCCGAAGGATGAAAAAACTATCGAATTTTTCAAAGTGGTGCAAAACAAACTCTTGTGGGCGATCAGTCAACAGACGGCCGCAGAGCTGGTTTACGGGCGGGTGGATGCTTCGCTGCCGCTTTTGGGCATGCAGTCTTTTGCTAAGGCCAGCACCAAAAATGTGCGCGAGAGCGATGTCAGTATTGCCAAGAACTACCTGAATGAAGATGAAATAAAACTTCTCGGTCTGTTGATCGAACAATACCTCGCTTTTGCTGAAACCATGGTTCAACAACAGACTCCGATGTATATGAAGGATTGGATTGTCCGGCTGGATGCGATTATCCAGTTCAACGGGCGTGAACTGCTGACTCATGCCGGGAAGGTTAGTCATCAAATGGCATTGGAGCGCTCGGCGGCTGAGTATGATCATTATCAGGAGAAACGCAAGCTTTCAGCTCAGGCTGAGAACCTGCAAGAACTTGAGGCGGATATCAAGGCGTTGCGTCTGCCGGAGGATTAAGACTTATGCCCGATAAAATTATCATCTATCAATCCGCTGATGGCAAAGCATCTCTTGATGTACACCTGGAGCAGGAGACTGTCTGGTTGTCCCAGGAACAGATGGCTGAATTGTTTGGTCGCGAGCGCTCTGTCATAACCAAACACCTGCGTAACGTTTTCAAGGAAGGGGAGTTGGAGGAAGCTTCAGTTCGTGCAAAATATGCACATACTGCTGCGGACGGCAAAACCTACCAGACCAAATTCTATAACCTTGATGTCATCATCTCCGTCGGCTACCGGGTCAAGTCCCAGCGCGGCACCCAATTCCGTCAGTGGGCGACCACGGTTTTGCGTGACCACCTGGTGCAGGGTTACACCATCAACCAGCAACGACTGACCGAGCAGGCCGAAAAACTGACCGAAATGCAGCAGGCCATGGATCTGCTAACCCGTACCCTGGAACGACAGCAGCTGGTCAACGACCTGGGTAAGGATGTATTACAGGTCATCACCGACTATGCTTACGCTCTCAACCTGCTTGATCGTTATGATCACGGCACTCTGGCTATCGAAAAGACCAGTTCTGCTGCTGATTTTGTTCTCGACTACGAAGCTGCTAACCAGATCGTTCAGTCTATGAAAGGCGATTTCGACGGCCTGTTCGGCATTGAAAAAGATCAAGGGTTCAAAAGCGCCCTTGGCACCATCTACCAAACCTTCGATGGCAATGAGCTTTATCCCAGTGCCGAAGAAAAAGCCGCCAACTTGCTCTATTTTATCGTCAAAAACCATGCGTTTAGCGACGGCAACAAACGGATTGCGGCGGCCATTTTCATCTATTTTCTCAACGGCAACAATATCCTTTACCGTAGCGATGGTAGTAAACGTTTGGCTGACAATGCCCTGGTCGCTCTGACTCTGCTGATTGCCGAAAGCAAGCCCGAAGAGAAAGAGACCCTTGTCAAAGTGGTTGTAAACCTGATAAATCGATCTAACGAATAGGATTGAATGGCCATTATGAGTGCATTGCCAAAATTCCAGGAAGAGTACAGCGCCAAGATCCCCGCTCTGGCTCTTCTGTGCAACCTCGGCTGGACCTTTCTGCCACCAGAAGCTGCTCTTGACGCCCGCGACGGCAAAACAGCCGAAGTCGTACTGCGCAATGTCTTGCGTACCGAACTGCAAAAACGCCGCTTCACCTTTGCCGGACGTGAACACCCCCTCTCATACCAGGCTATCGACAACATTATCAGCGAAATATGCACTCCGGCGCTCAACCAGGGTCTGGGCGTCGCCAACGAAAAACTTTACAACCACCTGCTCTACGGCATCTCGGTCACCGAATTCGTTGACGGCAAAAAAGCCAACCCGACCATCAATCTGATCGACTGGCAGCGGCCCGAGAACAACAGTTTCCTCTTTACCGAAGAATTCAGCGTGTTGCGCACCGGCGGTATTGAGCATCGGCGTCCCGATATCGTCTGTTTCGTCAACGGTATGCCGCTGGCGGTCATCGAGGCCAAGCGTCCGGACGGCAACGCCAGCAAGGGGCCGACTATCGAGGAGGGGATCTCACAAAATATCCGTAATCAGCGGAACCATGAGATCCCCCACCTGTTCGCTTACAGCCAGCTGCTGCTCTCGATCAATGGTACCGAAGGACGCTATGGTACCCAGGGCACGCCATCCAAGTTCTGGTCAGCCTGGCGCGAAGAAGACCTCGCCGACAGTGAATTTCATCGGCTGAAAAATAAAGCCCTGACCAGTGAACAGCAAGCCCGGCTATTTAAGCATCGTCCGGCTGCTGACCGGCAATGGTACGAGTCATTGCTTGCCGGTGGTGAGCTGGCGGTGACCGGGCAGGATAAAACCATCATAAGTTTGCTCTCACCCGAGCGACTGCTGGAGATGACCCGGTTCTTTATCCTGTTTGATAAAAAAGTTGGTAAGGTCGTGGCCCGTTATCCGCAGGTCTTTGGCATCAAACGGCTGCTTGAGCGGATCAACAGCAGAGACAAGGACGGCGGTCGTCAAGGCGGGGTTATCTGGCACACCACCGGTTCGGGCAAATCGTTCACCATGGTGTTTCTCTCCAAGGTGCTGATTCTGCACGACACGTTGAAGCCGTGTCGCATCGTCGTCGTGACCGACCGGGTTGATCTGGAGAATCAGTTGAGCCAGACCTTTGCCAGTGGCGGTGAGCTGGCCGGCAAGAAGGATAAGGCTGCGGCTATGGCTACCTCGGGCAAGCGGCTGGCCCAGCAGATCGGCCACGGCACTGAGCGGATCATCTTTTCCCTGATTCAGAAGTTCAACACCGCTGCGCGCTTGCCGGAATGCGTCAACACCAGCCCCGACCTGATTGTATTGATCGACGAGGGACATCGCTCCCAAGGGGGCGAGAACTTCATCCGCATGCAGCAGGCGTTGCCCAACGCCGCCTTGGTCGCCTTCACCGGTACGCCGCTGCTCAAGGATGACAAGACCACCAACAAATTCGGGCCGATTGTTCATGCTTATACCATGCAGCGGGCGGTGGAGGATAAAACCGTTACGCCGCTGCTCTACGAGGAGCGCATCCCTGATCTGGATGTCAATGCCCGGGCTATTGACAGCTGGTTCGACCGCATTACCGAGGGGTTGACCGAAGAACAGCGCACTGATCTGAAAAAGAAGTTCGCCAAGAAAGGCCAGGTCTACCAGTCGGACGACCGCATTCGGTTGATTGCCCTCGATATCGCCAATCATTTCGTCAAGAACATCGATGACGGGCTTAAAGGGCAGATCGCTTGTGACAGTAAAGCTTCAGCCATCAAGTACAAACGGTATCTTGATGAAGCCAATCTGCTGGAGTCGGCGGTGGTGATGTCGCCGCCGGACAGTCGTGAGGGCAATACCGAGGTAGATGAGAAGAGTATCCCGGAGGTTACCAGATGGTGGCAGGAGAATGTCGGCAGCCAGGATGAGCGGGCTTACACCAAGCAGCTGATTGAGCGTTTCGACAAGGACGACAAACTCAAGCTGCTGATCGTGGTCGACAAACTGTTGACCGGCTTTGATGAGCCGAAGAACACAGTGCTCTACATAGATAAGCCGCTCAAGGAACATAACCTGATTCAGGCGATCGCCCGGGTCAACCGCTTGCATCCAAAGAAGGCTTTCGGCCTGCTGATCGACTATCGCGGTATTCTCTCTGAGCTCGACACTACGATTGCCAAATACCAGGATCTGGCCAGCCGCACCCAGGGCGGTTTCGATATCAACGACATCACAGGGCTCTATCAGCAGATGAGCACCGAGTACAAGCGTCTGCCGAGGCTTTATGATGAGCTTTGGGCGATCTTCGCTAAGGTCAACAACAAGAACGACATCGAGCAACTGCGCCAGGTTCTTGTTCCCAAAATGCAAGAGGTGGATGGCGAACTGGTCGATAGCAACCTCAAGGTGCGCGAAGATTTTTACGCTGCTTTGACGGCGTTCTCGTCCTGTTTGAAGATTGCTCTGCAGTCAGCAACTTTTTACGAGGACAAGAGTTTCTCTGAAGATGACCGCAGGCACTATAAGGAGACAGTCAAGCAGTTTAGCAGTATGCGTCAACTGGCCCGACAGGATGCAGGCGAGACGGTCGATTACGACGAGTATGCCGAACGGGTCAAAAAGTTGATGGACAAGCATGTGGTCGGCGTTGAGGTGCGCGAGCCGCAAGGGGTCTACGAAGTCGGCAAGATGGGCCAGCAGCAGAACCCTGATAAATGGAGTGAAGAGAAGACCCGTAACGAGACCGATATAATAAAGACCCGCATCACCAGGATGATCGAACAGGAGTTGCGTGATGATCCTTATGCCCGGGAAGCGTTTTCAAAGCTGCTGCGTCAGGCGATCAAGGATGCTGAAGACCTTTTCGACCATCCTCTGAAACAGTACATGCTCTTTTGCGAGTTTGAAGAAAAGGTCGCAGCGCGGCAACTTGATGAACTACCGGAGAGTTTCAACGGGAACCGTCATGCCCAGGCTTATTATGGTGTGTTCAAAAAGATGGCCCCGGACGGGTTCCAGACAATGACTGAAGGGCAACAGCAAAAATGGGTCGACATTGCTTTTACTGTCGATGGGCTGGTTAATGTTGCGGTAGCAGAGAACTCAATCAATCCGCAAAACATTGAGGCGAATATCCGTAAAAAACTGCTGCCGCTGGTTTTTAAGGAATTCAAAGCTATTGGTGCGGGGATGGAGCAGGCCAAGTTGGTTGTGGAAATGGTTGTGCAGATTACCCGTATCGGTTTGAACGCAGTTTGATATGAACAGTGCAACAAAACAAATCCGCTACATCATCTATGGCACGGAGCGTATCGAGTTTATGCGTGTGCCACGTAAAAGTAACAGCCATCGAGTGCTGATAAAGGTACACCCGGATTGTTCTGTCGTGGTACATGCGCCACTTGAGGCCCCCGATGATGATGTCTGTGATGCGGTCAGGAAGCGCGCCAGTTGGGTTTACCTGCAACTCAAACAATTCAAGGTTCAGTTGGAACATGTTTCGCCGCGTCGCTTCCGCAGTGGCGAGAGCCATTGCTACCTCGGTAAACAGTATATACTGAAGGTAGTAGAGGCTCCGAAGGAGAATCAGAAGGTCAAGCTGCTGCGTGGCCATATCGAGGTGCATGTCAGGGCGAAGTCAGAAGCGCGGATCAGGACTTTACTATTTGAGTGGTACAAAGCCAGGGCGCGCGAGGTTTTTAAGCGACGCCTGGATGCCATGCTGGAACAGACCCTCTGGGTCGGCTCTCGCCCGCACCTTCGATTGTTATCCATGAAGACTCAATGGGGAAGCTGCTCACCTAACGGGATTTTGACTTTGAATCCACACCTGGTCAAAGCTCCCCGCGAGTGTATCGATTATGTTCTTCTGCATGAGTTGTGTCACATTGCTGAGCATAACCACAGCGATAAATTCTATCGATTGATGAAACAGGTTATGCCGAAGTGGCAGCAGACCAAAGAAAAACTGGATAGTATGGCGAGTAAGCTTTTGACCTGAGTGTTTTCTGAGGATTTCAAATGGCCTTCGTTTTAACCCCATGGCAGCCGCCACCATCTCGCCCCGAACTCAGCGACCACTCGCTACATCTCTGGAGATTCCCCCTGACTTGTCATGAGTCTTTTGAACAGTTTCTCGACGAGCATGAGCTGCAGACCGCCAAACGCTTGCTTGTGCCTGCCAAAGCCAGAGCTTTTATCACCGCCCGGGCACGCTTGCGCCAAATTCTCGGTCTTTATCTAGATCTTGATCCGCAGTCTTTGCACTTTAACTACGGAGCTTCAGGCAAGCCAGTACTTGCCGGTGCTTCATCTGATGATCTCAGCTTTAATCTGGCTCATTCCGTAGAGTGGGGTCTCTGTGCGGTGACCAGAGGTGTCGCTGTCGGGGTCGATATTGAAAAGCTTGATCGGCAACTGGATTATGCAAAACTTGCCGCAGGGTTTTTCTCTGTCTGTGAAAAGAATTGGCTTCAGGCCAGCAGCAACCATCGTCGGCGCAGGCATTTCTTTCGCATCTGGACGCGTAAAGAGGCCTGGTTGAAAGGCAAGGGCGGCGGTTTCTCTGATCCCGATCAGGATATTGGTCTGGCGCATCTTCAAGGTTGTTGCACGCATGACGGGACCTGGTGGCTCAGAAACTTCTCCGTTTCCCGGCATTATATAGCCGCTCTTGCCGTACCGCAGGAGTTCTCTCTTGTGCAGCGTTGGGATGCCTGGCGTAATTAAACTGAATGCGTATAATCAGCCACTTAAATGTTTTTCATCCCGGCGTCCTTGCTCGTTGCCTGCCAATTGATATACTGAGAAAGTGATTTGTTTACGAAAAAATATAATACTGTTCTGAAATTTAGTTGACGTGAACGTAAAGGTAATCTATATATCATCCTGTAACCTATAGGAGTCTTCCTTTATGTATGAATTGCCGTACCAGTCTATCCCGAAAATGCTCAAGTTGAATGCGCAACAGTATGTTGACCAGATTGCAATCAGCTATAAAAAAGGCGGTAAGTATCAATCCTTAAGCTACAGTGATTTCTATGAGCGAGTGCTTATGGCTGCTCGGGGGTTGCGCAAGGCAGGTATGCTCCCAGGCGACAAGGTCGCTATCTTTTCAGAGAATTGTGCCGGGTGGGCAGTTTCTGATTTTGCTGTTCAGTGTGCTCAGGGGATAACCGTACCTATTTATGCCACCAACACAGCTGACCAGGCTGCTTATGTTATCAATCATAGCGGGGCGAAAATAGTTTTTGTCTCAAATCGTCTCCAGTATGAGAAGTTGCGTACAGTTCGTGAACAACTGCCAAACCTTGAGCAGGTCATTTCCTTCGAACAGTTCCTCGGTAATCACGATCTTCCTGTTTATACCCTGTCCCAGCTGTCGGAAATTTCTCATCCGATTTCCGATCAGGAGCGACAGGAAATCGAGGCCGGGATTGATACCGTACAGTCTACGGACCTGATCACAATTATTTACACCTCGGGAACCACAGGAGTCCCCAAGGGGGTCATGCTTACCCATGCCAATGTGATTTTTGATGCCCATTATGGATTAGAAAAACTTGAAGCATTCGGTATGAATGAAACTTTTCTCAGCTTTCTTCCCTTGAGTCATATCCTTGAACGCACGGCAGGATACTATGCTCCGCTGATGACAGGGTGCCACGTGGCCTTTTGTGAAAGTCCAGAAAAGGTTGTCGAAAATATGCTGGAGGTTGAACCGACCGTTATGGTTAGCGTGCCGCGTCTTTTCGAAAAGATCTATTCGCGCATCTACGAGGACGTTCACCAGATGAGCTCGATCAAGAGTGCTATTTTTCATGCGGCGATAGCAACTGGCCAGGAATACATCTCACGTCGTTATATAAACCCCAAGTCGCTTGGCCTGCTCGGTCTTAAGTATAGCTTCTTCGACTGGTTGATTTTCCGTAAAATCCGCAAGCGTTTCGGTGGCCGCCTTAAATATTTTATTTCCGGTGGCGCACCACTTGACAAGGCCATCAATAAATTTATGTGGGTGATCGGTATCCCCACATTTGAAGGCTATGGCCTTACGGAAACAAGTCCTGCTGTTACCATAAACAGCCCCTGGAAAGTTCGCTTCGGCTCAGTGGGAACGCCCCTGCCGTTCACCGAGGTTAAACTTGCCGAAGATAACGAACTCATGATTCGCGGCCCGCAGGTAATGCTTGGTTATTATAATGCTGCCGAGGAGACAGAACGGGCGATCAAAGATGGCTGGTTTTATACCGGCGATATTGCCAAAATCGACGATGATGGTTATGTCTATATTGTCGACCGAAAAAAGGAACTCATCATTACTGCCGGGGGCAAAAATATCGCACCGCAGCCAATTGAGAATGAACTCAAGATGGATAAATATATTTCACAGGCTTTTGTGTTCGGCGATCGTAAGCCTTATCTGGTCGCAGTATTGACGCCAAACCTGGAGAGATTGATCAATATGGGTCACCAGGAAGGCATTAACTATCTGGATATGGAGGAACTGGTCGCCAACCAGAGGGTCCACAAGCGTTACGCTGAGCGTGTACAGGCACTCAATGACAAACTGCCTTCCTACCAGACGATTAAGAAATTCATTCTGCTTCCCCGAGAGTTTTCGGTGGAGGGAGGAGAACTTACTCCGACTATGAAGCTTAAACGCAAGGTGATTTATAGTAAGTACCAGGACAAGATCGAAGGACTTTACCTGAGTAACGGATCTGGTTCAAACGATCATCCACAGACTGATAATGGAGGACACTCATGAGGCAAATCAACCGTGTGGCAGTACTTGGCGCCGGGGTTATGGGCGCTACTATTGCTGCCCACCTGGCAAATGCAGGTCTTGATGTCCTGCTTCTGGACATGGTGCCGAAGGAATTAAGTGACGAGGAGCAGGCTGCTGGCTTGAGCCTGGAGAGCCCGCAGGTGCGCAACAGCATTGCCGCTAACGGCCTGAAAGGTCTGCTGAAGATGAAACCGGCACCGCTCTATCTGAAGCAGTACGCCAGCCAGATAGAGATCGGCAACTTCGATGATGATATGGCCCGCCTCAAGGAGTGTGACTGGGTTATCGAAGTGGTTATCGAGCATCTGCCAATCAAGAAGATGCTCTTCGAGAAACTGGTACCGCATCTGGCAGCGGGAGCTATCCTCTCGACCAACACCAGCGGTCTGTCGGTCAACGAGATGGCCGAGGTGCTGCCACCAGAGGTGCGTAAGAATTTTCTGATCACCCATTTCTTCAATCCGCCACGCTACATGCGTCTGCTGGAGATCGTGCCCTGCCGTGAGACTGACCCAGTCGTGGTTGAGGGTCTGGCAGATTTTATCAGCCGTCGGCTCGGTAAGGGCATTGTTTACGCCAAGGATACCCCGAACTTCATCGCCAACCGGATTGGTGTTTATGCCATCTATAAAGGCATTGAGCATATGGTTGAGATGGGTATGACCGTCGAAGAAGTCGATGCCATCGCCGGTCCGGCAACTGCTCGCCCCAAGTCAGCGGCCTTCCGTACTGCTGACCTGGTCGGCATCGATACCCTGATTCACGTTGGTAATAACTCTTACCAGTTGCTCCTGGATGACGAGGAACGTGAGGTTTTCAAGGTTCCCGAGTTTATGACGCAGATGGTTGATAAGGGGTTGCTTGGCAATAAGAGTAAAGCGGGTTTCTACCGTAAGAAGCAGGTCGACGGTAAACGCAAGATATTCTATTACGATTACCTCAGCGGCGAGTTCAAGCCTGTAGAAAAACCAAAATTCGCCTCACTGGCTGCAGTGAAGATGGTTGACGACCCGGCGCAGAAGGTCAAGATGGTGGTTGGCGGACAGGACAAGGCGGCCGAGTACGCCTGGAAAACCCTGCGAGATACACTGATCTATACGGTTAACCGCATTCCCGAAATCGCCGACGATGTGATCAATGTTGACAATGCCATGATGTGGGGGTTCAACTGGGAGATCGGTCCATTTGAGATGCTTGATGCCATCGGTGTAGCCCGTTTCGTCAAACGGGCTGAAAAGGATGGCGTGGCCGTGCCAGAGGTGCTGAAAACAATCGACTCTTTTTACCGTTACAACGAAACAGGACAACGGCAATATTTCGATCTGGGCGCTGGTGAATACCGGGCAATTCCGGTTAAGCCGGGGCAGATCAAGCTCGACATTCTCAAGCGCGGCGGCAAGGTCGTCGAAAAAACCGCCAACTGCTCGCTGATTGATCTTGATGATGGGGTGTTCGGCCTTGAGTTCCACTCCAAAATGAACGCCATCACCGGTGACATCCTGGCGATGACTCATAAGGCGGTTAAACGTGCCGAGCAGGAAGGTGTCGGTTTGGTGGTCGGCAACCAGGGTGTCAACTTCTCAGTAGGTGCCAACCTGATGTTGCTGGCCGTGGCTATGGCCGAGGGTGCTTACGAAGATATTGACATGTCGGTGCGGGCTTTCCAGAAAGCAACCATGGCCCTCAAGTTTGCCAAGGTTCCCGTGGTGACCGCACCCTTTAACATGGCCCTGGGTGGCGGCTGCGAGTTCTCCCTGCATGCCGACGCTATCAATGCCTACGCCGAGACCTATATGGGCCTAGTTGAAATCGGTGTCGGCCTGTTGCCGGCAGGTGGTGGTACCAAGGAAATGTGTCTCCGGGCGGTTGAACTGGCACGCAAGTACGATACTGACGTCTCCCCCTTTATTTTCAAGAACTTCCAGCAGATCGGCATGGCCAAAGTTTCCATGGGCGCGGCCGAGCTGTTCGACATGGGTTATATGCGCGAGGGCGATAGCATCAGCATGGATATCGACCGGCTGATTGCCGATGCCAAGCAGAAGGTGCTGGGTCTGGCGGTCAATTATCGCCCGCAGCGCCCAGCAGAGAATGTTCCGGCGCCCGGACGCAGTGTGGCCGCCAGCATCAAGAGCCAGCTGTGGAATATGCAGATGGGTGGTTTCGCTACTGAGTATGAAGCAGAGATGGGCGGTATCATCGCCTCGATTATCTGCGGTGGCGATGTCTCGGCTGGTACCTTGATTTCAGAGAACTACTTGCTGCAATTGGAGCGTGAAGGTTTTCTCAAGCTTTGTGGCAACAAGAAGACTGCCCAGCGCATCCAGGCAATGTTGAAGACCGGTAAGCCCTTACGTAATTAGTTCATTCTCAGGTAGGGGCGCTGCTTGCCGCGCCCTGGTTATTGCCCTACAGACGGATGGAGATAAAATGATGAAAACAGCTTATATTCTCGCCAGCTACCGTACCCCTGGTTGTCGGGCCAAAAAGGGAAAATTCAAATATATGCGTCCGGATGACCTGGCCGCGGTAGCCCTCTCCGGGTTGGTGGAACGTACCGGTATAGATGCTGCGCGTATCGACGATATCCTGCTCGGCTGCGCCTTTCCTGAAGGCGAGCAGGGTATGAACGTAGCGCGGATTGCCGCATTGAAGGCTGGTATCCCATATCAGGTCCCCGCCCAGACCATCAACCGCTTTTGCTCCTCGGGGCTACAGGCCATCGCTCTGGCTGCTGAGCGGATTATGGCCGGTTTCGCTGACTGCATTATTGCTGGCGGTGTCGAGTCGATGACCACCGTACCGATGGGTGGCAACAAGTACAGTGCCAACCCCGGCTTAGTGGCCGACTGGCCGGAATCTTTCGCTGCCATGGGCATCACTGCCGAACTGGTGGCCGATCAATATGGCATCGATCGCCAAGCTCAG
>JAMONP010000027.1 GCA_027065695.1 Desulfuromonadales bacterium
CGAGTCAATCGAGATATCAGTAGCTTGAGTCAGGGTATCAGCCGATTGCTGAAACGGGCGGAGTCCGATAATATTCTGGCTGAAACTATGAGACAGGTTCAGTCTGGGATTAAATGCCCATAAGTCAAGCCTGACACCTTTTATTTTACCACCTTTTACACCTTTTGTGAAGAGCAGACCCTGTTCATCAGGGAGCCACCTTCGATGAACTGCTCAAACATGCGGCCAAAAGGTTTGGTCTGGAGCCAGAGGAACTGTTATGTCCAGGCAAACAACCGTTACGCGTTAATGGGCGCAGTTTGCTATGTTTCTGGGCGGTTCGTGAATTGGAGATGACTGCAAGCGAAGTCGGCAAACAAGTCGGTTTGACACAGTCTGCTGTGAGTCGCGCGGTGCAGCGAGGTGAGAAGCTGTCAGCCGAGATGGAGATTGGCTTGCCAAAAGGAAACGCATGATTTCATGGACATCCCTCTTTTTCCTCTACCTCTTTGTTCTTGTCATTGGCAGTGCACTCTAATTATCCAGAATAATTCTTCAGTAATAGTCCTGTAAATGCACGAGCAGCAGGCGATGCTGTCCTGGTGTGTAATTTCGCCAGCCAGATCTGCCGGTCTACGGTCAGCCCCTCCACATCTACCTTCCGAAGTTTTTCACGATCCAGATGCTGACGCACCGAAAGCTCAGAGACGAAGGCGCAGCCGAATCCGCTGGCAACAGCCTGAAGGATGGCTTCGTTGCTGCCGAGACGAGCGGCGATCATCAGCTCAGCCGGATCTTGACCAGCTTGGCGTAGTGCCCTTTCCAGTGACTGGCCGCTGCCGGAACCACTCTCACGGACGATCAGGGGTTCGCTGATAAGTTCATGAAGAGAGGACAGGTGCTTGCGACTCCATCGGTGTTCTGGACCGACGATCAGTACCAGTCGATCGTTCATTAATGGCAAATAGTCGACACTCTTCTGGTCGAGACGGTTGCCGACCACGGCAAGCTCAATCTCGGCTACTTCGAGTCGCTGGAGGATCTCGCGGGTATCCCCCGTGATCATGGTGAGAGAGATTCCCGGATGCTCTTGTATCATTTGCGGGAGCAATGGTGGGATCAGGTAGTTGGCGGGAATGTTGCTGGCGCCGATGGTCAATCGGGCATTCTCCAGGCCCTTGAATCCGATCATTGCCTGGAACAGGGCATCGCGTTCAGTGAGGATTCGTCGCGCGTGCTGCAAGAACAGCTCACCACCTGATGTCAGAATGATTCCTCTCCCCGTACGGTCGAACAGGTCGGTGCCGACTTCGGCTTCCAGTGCAGCAATATGTTGACTGGCTGTCGACTGGCTCAAGGAAACGGTTTCAGCTCCCCGGGAGAAACTGCCAGTTTCCGCAACAGCAACAAAAAGTTCAAGTTGTCTGAGATTCATAAGCCAATACCTATTGATATTTTCAATTTCGCTGTTCGCTTTTATCAATATTATCTATTTGATCTCAGTTTGGCAAATGGTTATTCTTCTCCTGAACTAACCTTCTACGGAGAAAATGATGAAACGACTACTACTTGCGCTTATGTCCCTGCTCATTGCTTTGCCAGCGTATTCAGCTGTCCAGTCCGGGAGTTACACTTGGAATTTCGAACTTTCAGATCACCAACCGAGGGAGGAAGCTAACCTTTGGATTCCCTATCCCGTCTCGAACGCTTACCAGCTAATCAGCAATCTCAAATGGGATGGAGACTATGCTGAAGCGGCCGTGTATACTGAGCGAACCTTCGGAGTTCCTATGCTCTATGTCCACTGGCCCAAAGGGTCTAAGACGCGCCAATTGACCCTCAAGTTTCACGTCGAACGACAAGAGCAGACCAAGCGCGACTTTCCGCAAGATGATGCGGCTTACGATCTACGCGACTTCGCTCTCTACCTTGCGCCGACCACTCTCGGCCCCGTTACCGGTGAAGTCAAAAAACTCGCCGATGAAATCACTGCCGGAAAAACCGGCATCCTTGAAAAAGCGCGCGCCATCTATGATTGGACAATCGAAAACACCTACCGGGACCCCGAAACTAGCGGTTGTGGGATTGGTGATGTAACAGCTCTTCTGCGTCGGCCGGGTGGAAAATGTGCAGATATAAGCTCGATCTATATTGCTCTGGCTCGCGCCGCCGGCGTACCGGCTCGGGAAATTCTAGGCATCCGCACCGGGAAAAAGGCAAATCAGGACATAAGCAAATGGCAGCATTGTTGGGCTGAGTTCTACCTTCCAGGATATGGTTGGGTACCGGTCGATCCCGCCGATGTTCGCAAGGCAATGCTGAAGCGGGACCTAAAACTCAACGATCCCGAGGTTGCAGAGCTACGTGACTATTATTGGGGGCGGGTTGACCAGTACCGTATTCGTCTAAGCGAGGGCCGTGACCTGCAATTGAGCCCACCGCAAAAGGGCCCTGCTATCAATTACCTGATGTACCCGTTTGCCCAAGTCGGCGGAGAAACGCTTGATTGGCTTGACCCGGAATCTTTCAAATATACAATCACTTGGAATCAATAAGCTGAAACCGGGGCATTTTAATGGGTGCCCCCTTTGTCTTTGTTTTGTCATTTGTCCAGGCGGGTGCAGGCGGGTGTCAGGCTTGACTCATGGGGATTGTCTGCTAGATTTCCAGTATGGCACGTAAACCAAGAATTCATTATCCTGGCGCCGTCTATCACGTGATGCTGCGTGGCAACGCCGGGCAGAATATCTTTGCTGACGATGAAGATCGC
>JAMONP010000028.1 GCA_027065695.1 Desulfuromonadales bacterium
CAAGGCGTGCTGATGAAGGCCTAGCGTGCGTTAAGCCAAAGAGGCGCAACGCAGACAGCGGGCAAAAGGGCCATAATTAAAGGATAGGATTAGCCGCACGGGACACTAGCAGCCTGTTGACTATCAGGGCTGAAGGGTGGATTGAAAATGAATCTGTCCCCCTTTTCTGCTACCATGCGATATCGTGATTATTTCATCGAAAGGACCTCAGGCCGACGGAGGGCCACCCAAAAGTGAAAACAACAGCACCAAGATGACGGTCTGAATGATCCAACCGATCACGCAAACGCCGACGGCCCTAAAGGTGCTCGTGTAATCAAGGGCCTGCCTGACCGCGATTACCATTGCCACCAGCATCCAGATTGAAGCCACTGCAAAAACTACCGTTCCCAATCCCGGGATGATCCCCAATACTCGAATTAAGCCGGGTGAGCTCGAAAAGCCGGTGGTGCGCAACAACTGGCCAAGATCGGCCTCGGTTTGCGGTTCTGCCAGGAATCTTGTGCCAATGAAGTAGGTGAGCCAGGCCCAGATATACCACCCGCCAAGGGCGGCAAGGGTCCCGAGCAGTATCCCGCCAAGCCCTATGGTACCAATACTCCCCACCCCGGCGGCCAGGCTGGCAAGAACAACAACCCCCATGGCCTGGCGCATTGCGTCCTTGTCGGCTTCAACCTCTTCATAAAGATTGATATCTAACTTCGCCGCGCGAATCATCCGATCCGTAAAAAAGTTCATCGTAATTCCTTTAGTTGGTTGAATGTTAAGATGGAAGGATCTTACCCCCCGGCGCACTCGAATAAGCCGTGGGGGACGCTCCTGCTTTATTGCTTTAACGCCTTCCACCACTCCTGAAGATTCAACTGCGCTCCATATAATTCCTCACCACGCCGCACGGCTCGACTCACTGATGAACTGCCAATATCGAGGAAACGGACCACATCCATACCTGTTACCCGAAGTTCTTCTACAGCGAGATAACAGAACAATGCGCGTGCATCAGACACCCGATTATACCGGCCACGTCTTTTAAACTGGTCATTTGTCAGATCATAGCAGGCTAAAATTTCTTCTTTCAAAGAATCCAGCGACATGCGATTTTGCAGACCATTATCTAAAGGAGTTTCGCCTAGAAGTTCATCAACATAAGCTCCACTGCCAAGGACACGATCATCAAAGGACTCCACGTTTCCAAGGATAAACTCTCCGCCCTGACTACGACGCAGACCACCACCAACGAACTCAGGTCGTTGCCCCGCAGCAAGACCATCAGCAATAAACTGACAATAGTTTGCACGTGCTGCTTGCAAACGCCTACCAAAAAAACTTAGAACTGTGTCGACAGATTGGCCTTCCATGCTCAACTTGCCCATCACGACAGAATGCCCGCTCCAGGGGAACTGATCCAGTGATTCAAGTTCTGAAACAAGGTTTGCGCGTAACGGATTGAGATGGATATATCGAATCAGTTCTAAAAAATAAGGGTCCTCTTCACAAACGATAGATTTGTAACGATTCTGGAACAGATGACCAGAACGTTTGTGACGACGATTAAAATAGACTGCGTGACCGGTGAGCAATCGACGCATAAACCGGGACAGAGATACAGTGTCACATTTCAAAAAGAAGTGACAATGATTTGGAAGAATAGCCCAAGCGTAGCAGTCAGTCCCTGTGTCGATTAGCAACCGGTTAAAACGCTCAACGAAATTACTTCGATCGTCATGATCAAGAAATATATCTGTCCGATTTATGCCTCGAACAATAACATGTTGCAGCAGACCGGGGACATCAAGGCGGGGTTGTCTAGGCATGGGTGGCAATCTAGCAAACATTGCGGATTAAAGCAATAAAGCAGAAACGTCCCGCATTCCGCATTCCTTTGTTATACTCTTTATCTTGTTTGAATTATAAGATATATTGTGTTTTTTACCAACTCATTGACCCTGTTTCAACGCAGTAGTAACCACCATTTTCTATTTGTTTTTTTACAATAAGATTGTAAACTTTTTTTGCTGATTCATAAGGTGTCATATGTGCGTCTGTGGCACCACTTGAGGTAAGAAGTCTTCCAGGGTGCAAAGCGCATACTTTGAACCCTTTTACTCCAAGTTCTTGTGATAAACACTGAGTTAGCATATTCTGCGCCCCTTTACCTATCCGATAACCGTATGAAAAGCCTTTGCCTGTAAATTCCCCCTCTGCATTTCTTGACATCGATCCCAAGCGAGAAGAAATGTTTATGATTATGGGGTTTTTAGATCTAGCCAGTGATGAGTAAGCTACTTTAGTAACATTAAATGCACCCAAACAATGGACTTTGAATTGTTTTTCAATTTCACTTGATTCTGAATCTTTAACTGAAACACCATAGCTTGCTTTTCCTGCATTATTAATCAAAATATCTACGCTATTATTTTTAAAAAAATCAAGTTTGCTAAGATCTGTATAGTTTGTAATATCAGATAGTAATATGGTACATTTTGGAAAATACTCTTCAATTATTTTCTTCGCAGATTCACTTCTAATGATTGTTGTGACGTTGTTACCTGTTTCGGAGAATACTTTGATAAATTCAAAGCCTAACCCTCGATTTCCACCGGTTATCAGTACATTCATAATTGATTACTCATACATAATTGTAAAGTGATTGGATTTAGGAATTGTGGGAAATTGCAACATCACGAAAAGAATTTTTCCTTTATTAGACTAAAAGCAATAGCCCACATTATACAACCAATCAATACATCTAGGACTTTCCAGGATTTGGGATTTTTAAAAATTGGTGTTAATACTCTTGCTCCATAACCTAAAGTAAAGAAAAAGATAAATGATGCAATGCTTGCACCAAGAGCGAACTCGATTTTTTGCCCTATATATTGAGTTGAGACAGAACCTAATAAAACCACTGTGTCTAAATATACATGTGCAACCACTTCATGGTACTATTAAGAGAGCTGCTGAACAAGTTCCAAAATATTTAGCTGCGCAGGGCAAGCTCCTGCTTATCAAGAATCAGAACCCGATCCCGCAACTCTGCGGCTTTTTCAAATTCAAGATCAGCGGCGGCCTGCAACATTTCAGCTCGCAAACGATCCCTTGCAACCGTTAACTCTTCTTGAGAGCCATATTCTGCCAAAGCCTCGGCAACCAGGCTCTCCGTTGTCGATTCAGACTCTGTGAGTACATCCAGAATCGTCCGGAACGATTTACGCACCGTTTGCGGAGTAATGCCGTGAGTCTGATTATAGCTCAACTGAGCCACCCTGCGCCGATCAGTTTCATCGATACAGGCTTGCATGGAACGAGTGACCTTGTCGGCATACATAATCACCCGGCCATCAACATTACGCGCCGCACGACCGCAAGTCTGGATCAGAGAGCGTGTGCTGCGCAGGAACCCCTCCTTGTCAGCATCAAGAATTGTCACCAGGGCAACCTCAGGGATATCGAGGCCTTCACGTAGCAGGTTAATGCCGACTAGCACATCAAAGAGCCCCTGACGCAGATCACGGATAATCCTGATGCGCTCAACTGTATCGATATCGGAATGCAGGTAGCGCACCCGGATACCGACCTCGTCCAGATAGCCGGTCAAATCTTCGGCCATACGCTTGGTCAGAGTGGTCACCAGGATCCGGCCCTGCTCGGTCACAACCTGGCGGATCTCATCAATCAAGTCGTCAACTTGAGTCGTGGCTGGACGAATTTCAATGGGTGGATCAACCAGACCAGTCGGTCGGACAATCTGTTCGACCACCACTCCGGCGGCCAGAGTCAATTCGTAATCGCCAGGAGTCGCTGAGGCGTAAACAGTCGGTATCTGCTTAGCGCTGAATTCATCAAAGGTCAGTGGCCGGTTATCAAGTGCTGACGGCAAACGAAAGCCGTATTCGACCAGAGTCCCCTTACGACTGCGATCACCACGGTACATGCCACCGATCTGCGATACCGTGACATGACTTTCATCGATAAAAAGCAACGCATCATCTGGGAAGTAATCGAATAGAGTTGCTGGCGGCGTGCCTGGCTGACGGCCGTCCAGACAGCGTGAATAGTTTTCAATCCCCTGACAGAAGCCCATCTCCTCCATCATTTCTATGTCAAAAAGGGTGCGTTGCTCAATTCGTTGGGCCTCCAGCAGACGATTCTCGCCACGCAAAAACTGTATACGCTCACGAAGTTCTTCCTGAATCTCTCGGATCGCCCGATCCAGAGTCGGCCTGGTGGCAACGTAATGACTGGCGGGAAAGATTGCGGTTGCAGGGAGACGATCAATGACCTTGCCGCGCAGTGGGTCAATTTCACTGATGGCTTCGACTTCATCACCGAAGAACTCGATGCGCAGAGCTCGTTTTTCCTCGTAAGCCGGAAAGACTTCCACGGTATCGCCACGCACCCGAAAAGTGCCACGGTGGAAGTCAATATCGTTGCGGCTATACTGAATATCGATCAGGCGACGCAACAGCTGGTTGCGCTCAAGCACCATTCCCTGCTCCAGGCGGATCAACATACCATTATAGGCTTCCGGTGAACCGAGCCCATAGATACATGAAACGGAAGCAACGATCAGAACATCGCGCCGGGTCAACAGACTGCGCGTGGCGCTATGACGCAATTTATCAATTTCCTCGTTGATAGAGGAATCTTTTTCTATAAAGGTATCTGTTGTGGGAACGTAGGCTTCCGGCTGATAGTAATCGTAATAGGAAACGAAATACTCGACGGCATTGTCAGGAAAGAGTTCTTTAAATTCACCGTAGAGCTGAGCGGCAAGGGTCTTGTTTGGGGCGAGAACCAGGGTTGGTCGTTGGACATCCATCACCACGTTAGCCATGGTGAAAGTTTTCCCTGAACCGGTCACACCGAGCAGAACCTGATGGAGATCGCCACGCCGGATGCCTGCAATCAGTTCAGAGATGGCTTGCGGCTGGTCACCTTGTGGTTGGAAATTGGTCTTTAAAACAAATTTGGCCATGCCCGGACCGGAACCTTTTAAGTCTTTCAGGAACCGAGAACAACCTGGAGGATAGTCTTTAACTGCATCTCTTTAACCGGTTTACGCAGGAATGTGGAAATACCGACCCGCTTGGCTTCGGCAATCTTGACCTCGTCTTCTACTGAGGAGAGCATGACAATCGGCACAAATTTGCAGTTCGGCATCTGCTTTGCGGTCTGCACAAAGGCAATCCCATCCATCACCGGCATGGTCAGATCCGTAATGATCAGGTCATACCGCTTGGTTTCGAGCAACTGGCAGGCCTGCTTGCCGTTACTGACTGCAGTGACACCGTAGCCAAGAGCATCAAGCATGTCCTCAAGGATCGCCAGTACCGACGGGGAGTCATCTACAATCAGAATTGTTTTCGCCATAAGAACCTCCAATGCACATTGTCATGCTTATTTCATTTTCCAGGTTGTCCCATCCGGACTATCCAGCAACAGCACTCCTTTGGCCAGCAGTTCATCACGAATCTGATCTGCGCGGGCAAAATCCCGATTTGCGCGTGCGGCGCGGCGTTCCACGATCAAGGCTTCGATATCTGCTTCATTCAATCCGGTCTCGGCCAAGCCTTCGCGGGCACTGCGGGCCAGCCAGGACGTTGGCTCCGAGCCGAACAGACCCAGAACATCACCAAGCCTAAGTAGATCATCGCGACCTTTACTGAGAATTGCCTGCAGTTGGCCGTTCAGATGGTTTTCTTCCGCCAGGATTCTGTTGATCGCCCGCACGGCATCGAACATCCGACCAATCGCCAGGGCCGTATTGAAATCGTCATCCATGGCGCTGCGAAAACGCTCTTCAAGCTGAGCCAGTTTTTCAACCGGCCCGGCCAGAGTTTCTGCCACGTCGCCTTGTCCTGCCTTCGCATCCGCTTTAGCGAGAGCTTTGTCGAGTTGAGCCAGAGCCTCGTAAAAACGACTCAAACCGAGGCGTGATTCCTCCAGATTCTGATCGGAAAAATCGATCGGTGATCGATAGTGGGCGGTCAGGATAAAGAATCTGATAATCTCCGGGTCATAGCTCTTCAGGATATCCCGAATCGTAAAAAAGTTGCCCAACGACTTACTCATCTTCTCCTGGTTGACATTGACAAAACCGTTGTGCAACCAGTATTTGACAAAAGGCTTGCCGGAGGCACCTTCCGACTGGGCAATTTCATTCTCGTGGTGCGGGAAAATCAGGTCGCGGCCACCGCCATGAATATCGAAAGTCGTACCGAGCAGAGCCAGACTCATCGCCGAACATTCAATATGCCAGCCAGGCCGACCGGCACCCCAGGGCGACTGCCAACTTGGCTCGCCAGGCTTGGCAGCCTTCCAGAGGGCAAAATCCATCGGGTTACGCTTCTGTTCGCCGGGAGTAATACGTGCACCAGCCTGCATCTCCTCCATATTGCGTTTGGAGAGTTTCAGATAGGTGGGAAATTTGTCGACGATGTAATAAACATCGCCCGCCGACTCATAGGCCATGCCTTTATCGATCAACTGCTCAATCAGGGTGATGATCTGGGTTATATGCTCGGTCGCTTTCGGTTCATGAGTCGGTTTACGCAGACCTAGAGCAGCCATATCTTCATCAAAAGCGCGGATAAATTCCTCGGCAAGCTCCTGGCTGGGGATACCGCGCTCGTTAGCACGGGCAATAATCTTGTCATCAACATCCGTGTAATTGCGAACGTAGGTCACCTCGTAGTCGCAGTATTGCAGATAACGAAAGATAATATCGAAGACGATATTGGCCCGTGCATGGCCTATATGACAATAGTCATAAACCGTCACACCACAGACATACATACCCACTTTGCCGGGGACAAGGGGCTTAAATGCTTCTTTTTTCCCCGACAATGTATTTAGCACACGTAACGACATAATCTCTTCTCCAGAAGTCTTTTTAGTATCTCTGTTCGCAGCGCCCGCCTTTCATAACACAGAATAGTTGGCAGACAAAGCACTCTACTTACTTGTAAACAGGTCACAGACAACTTCCGTAATATGTTCCAACGGTAAAACCTTGGTTGCAGCACCCCGTTCAATTGCTGCTTTAGGCATACCGAATACCGCACAGCTGGCTTCATCCTGAACAATTGTATAGGCTCCCTGTTTGTAAATGGCGGCCAATCCGGCCGCACCATCGGTGCCCATTCCGGTCAGCAGGATGGCAACAGTTTCCGCTGCCAGGCCATGATCAGCCAGAGAATGAAACAACGCATCCACTGCCGGCCGGCAATTGTGCAGTGGTGGCGAGTGCTCCAGAACAATATGGCCAGATTGAATTATCATATGGGCATTGTTAGGAGCAACCAGAACCACGCCGGAATGCAAATCATCTCCACTTGCGGCCAATCGAACAGGCAGCTCGGCCTCACGGTTCAGCCATTCAGCAAAACCCGGCGCAAAGCCATCGGCAATATGCTGTACAACCAGAACTGTCGCAGCCAGGTCTTTAGGAAACTCCTGCAACAATTGCAGAACAGCTTTCGGACCACCTGTGGACGCGCCGATGGCCAGTATTCGGCGCGGCCCAGATGGTAAAATAATTTTTTCTTTCTCGATTATAGGTCGCTGTGCACGATAGTGGTGGATCACCCGGATACGACTGAGACTTTTAACCCTGGCAATCAATTGACTGGCAATCTGCGAGAAAGCCTCTGTCACCACTCCGGAAGGCTTTGCCATGACATCGAGAGCACCAAGCTTGATTGCGGCAAAGGCGCTGTGACTGTCCTGCGGATCTGTGTTGGCAGAGAGCATCAGAATTGGCGTCGGTGTTTTCGCCATAATTTCTGCCACAGCTTCCAGTCCACCCATTATCGGCATCATGACATCCATGATGACAAGGTCTGGATTAAGCTTTGCGGTCTGCTCTACCGCCGAACGACCATCACTGACCTCACCGGCAATTTCGACACCGTGATCCTCTGACAGGAGATCGCGCAGGACAACCCGAGTTAACTCGGAATCATCAGCAATAAGGATTCGAATCATATGGGGATCCAACCTGAATCCGTGTGTCAACGGCTCTTCAGGTTCAAGAGATTAAGGTCTCAACTGTATCCAGCAGAATGCCCTGCTTAAAACTACCTTTGACAATATATGCCTGGGCGCCAGCTTCCATTCCCAGTCTGCGGTGCTCATCTGAGGCCAAAGAAGTGACAATAATAACTGGCAGATCACGAGTATCTTCACGCTGACGCACTTTTTGGGTCAGTTCAAAGCCAGTCATCCCTGGCATTTCCACATCACTGACCATGAGATCAAAACTACCAGAATTAAGCTTATCGAGGGCATCAAAACCGGACACGGCAACAGTAACTTCGTAATTATTGGTTTCCAGAATGTTTTTTTCCATAGTTCGGGTGGTAATTGAATCATCAACCACCAAGATATGGCCACGTTTAATTTTATTCTGTTCTTTTTCATAGGTCTGACGTAAATCCAACGCTTGTCGACCATGGTTGACCGTAAACAGATCCGCAACCGAAACAATCAAAGCCGGGACGCCGTCACCAAGGATTGTTGAGCCTGAGAAATATTCGAGACTTTTCAGCTGACAACCAAGGTCCTTGACAACTATCTCCTGCAGGCCAATGGTTCGATCAACCAGCAAGCCCATAGTCTGTTCGCGAAACTTTAAAACCAGCACAGTCAGCCGTGTGGAGACTTTCGTCACCCCTTCCTGATCTAGGAACTGTGACAGGCTGTTTAAAGGTATAGAGATATCCCTGAGCCGGACAACCTCCCGGCCCATCTCTTCAAGGATATCCCGGGGTGAAACACGGAGAACTTCCTCAACATAATTCTGTGGGAAAATGTAGGTTTCATCGCAACACTCGACCATCAATCCGGTGAATATTGCCATACTTAACGGCAACCTTAAAACCAGTTCTGTGCCAATGCCAAGCTCGGAATTAAGGGATAGATTGCCTTTAACCTGGTCCAGGTTGGTCTTGACCACATCGAGACCGACCCCGCGACCGGAGACATCGGTAATGAACTCGCGGGTTGAAAACCCCGGTTCAAAGACCAGATAAATCACCGCTTCATCCGACATCTCCCGGGCTGCTTCAGCAGAAAGGATGCCACGCTTGATCGCCGCTGAGCGGATCTTCTCCGGGTTCAGCCCCTGGCCATCATCGCGCACAGTTATCTGGATAAAACTCCCTTCGTATTGAGCATGAAGGGTGATCTGGCCAGCCTTGGGCTTGCCCAGACGCACTCGGACATCCGGTGCCTCAATACCATGATCGACGGCATTGTTAAGGACATGCAACAGGATCGGCTTGACCGCGTCAAGCATATTCCGGTCAAGCTCAACGGCCTGCCCTTGAACGGTAAAGTTTATTTCTTTGTCGAGGTTACGAGCCAGATTGCGCAGTGAACGTTCAAAATCATTTGTGATCGTTGCCAAAGGCATCAATCGCAATTCCATGGTGCGTTGATAAACATCTTCAGCCTGATAACCGAGTAGCAAACGGTCGCGTTCAAAATCGTTGATCAGATTGACCATATTGCTGCGAAGAGCCTGCAGAGAGTGATCGTCAGTGTCTTGTAAGCGACTTATAGAGCCATCCATCTGCTGCAGTAAATCTGTCATCTGCTGCTGTCGCGTCACCATCGCTTTCTGGCTGAGAAGAATTTCACCCATGCGATTAACCAACTGATTCAGGCGCTCCACACTCGCTCGAACCGAGGTTCGGCGCTCAGCGCCCTGATAATCAACTGTCTCTTCAGCATCCGTATGTTCCGCAGAAATAGCTCCGGATTCAAGAGCTTTAACAACCGTATCGACATTAACGCTGATGCCGCCACCGGATTGAGCTTGGGCTGTCAGGGCTTCAATAGCGTCAGTAGCGATCAACAACACATCAACCAGATCCGAGCTGAACTCCCGTTCGCCACTTTGCAGGTCTTTGAGAAGATCCTCCATGCGATGAGCGACACCAGCAAGTTCGACCAAGTCCACCATGTTGGCCGAACCTTTGAGGGTATGAGCACTACGCAGTAACTCATTAAGCCGCTCTTCGCTCACGCCTTCCTTTTCCAGAGAGAGGAAGCCCTTACGCAAAGTTTCAAGATGCTCTTCTGCCTCGCGGATAAATATTTCGATGTACTTGTTTTTTTTCATCTCACTCGCATGACCATTTTTCAACAGAAGCTACGGCTTCGATATCAATCCATCTGGTAGCCAATACGGAAACCACCCCAGTGTCGGCCCTTGACAAAAACAGGAGAGCTGATATCCCACATTTTTTCGCCCGTATCCCGCTCATAGATCTGCTGCAGATAGCCTTTACCATCAGCACCATCATAATGAGCGGCTCCGAGGCCTACCTGGTCATTAAAGAGTCGTTTAGTCCGATTGCCGACTTTGTCTTTTTCCACATCTCCAGTCAGCGGCTGGGAATAACAGGTGTTATGCGTTGGCACGTAACCATTGCGATCACAAAGAACCGCAAAAACAACATGATTGTCCGTCAGCATATCATCCTCAAAAGACTGAATGGTCTTATCCAAATAACTGTCATACTTGGTGTGATATTTCTTCGGTTCGGTATCAGGAATCAGCTGATAAGCCTCATCAAAGAGATCCTCCGGGCTGAGTCGGCCACTATCTAAAGCTTCTGTCAAGATCCGCTCAAGTTCTAGGGCTCCAGACTGTACCCGGCTTTTTGCCTGAGAAAGCAGGTCTTCCTCAACCAGGTCCTGTAGACGCTCTGCCAGAGACGTCAGTTCTGAAATCGACTGGGTTGTCTCCTGCGAACTTGCCGCAACCTGAATGGCAACATCCCGAACCTCGACAATCGTCTCCGTCATCTGTTCGCTCGCCGTCGTCTGCTGCTGCGTCATCAGCCTGATCTCTGTCGCCGCTTCAGTTGTTTCAGCAACCGCCGAGGTGATTTTTTCCAGAGCCTCCGAAATATTGGCAACCAGACCGCTGGCGGTATCGACACTCTTTGAGCCATCTTCAGTCAGCATGATCGTGCTGTTGGTTGCCTGTTGAATCTGGATAATTAAGCCTTTGACCTGATTGGTCGCTTCTGCCGTGCGATCCGCCAGGCGGCGTACCTCGTTGGCAACTACCGAGAACCGCTTGCCAGCCTCTCCGGCTCCGGCAGCCTCAATCGCGGCGTTCAACGACAGCAGGTTGGTCTGGTCCGAAATCTCGTCAATAATGTCGATGATCCCACCGATCTTCTGCGAGTTATCACCTAGATCCAGCATAGCTTCAGCGATTAACTGGACTTGAGCCTTCAGCTGAGCCATCCCTTCAACGGCGGCGGACACAGCTTCCTGACCATCGCTGCTCGATACGGCAGCATTATCGGCCAGAGTGCCTACACGTCCGGCATTCTCTGACACCTGCTTTGCTGTCGCCGAGATTTCTTCCGAGGTCGTGGTCGCCTGTTGAACCGCGGCTGCTTGCTCGGTCGAGCCGGACGCCTGCTGCGCCGAGATCGCCATCAGCTCATTGGCGCTGGTCGAGAGCTGCTGAATTGCATCTTTGACACTCACAACCATGCGGTTGCTCTTGTCGATCTCACCCCGCAGGTTCTTGACAATTACCTGGGTCATCTTGTTAAAAGCACCGGCCAACTGGCCAATCTCGTCATTCGATTCCACCTTGATCTGCTCTTCCAGACTACCTCCGGCAATTCGTTCCGCGGCCAGGGTCAGGTCTTTCAGAGGACGCATCATCCGTGACACTACCAGCAGGCAGGTGAGTGAAGCGCACAGCAAGACCAGCAACATGGAGATCGCCACGGTATTGCGCAATTCGGCAATTGCCGCATCGGTCTGCTGCATCGAAAAACCAATCCGGAAACCACCCCAGTGCTTGCCACGCACATATACCGGGGCTGAAACATCCCACATGGTCACACCCGTATCGCGTTTATAGACCTGGCGCAGATAACCCTTGCCATCCTCGTTGTTATACTGAGCGGCAGCAAGGCCAGTGGGATCGTTAAAGATCCGCTTGGTGCGGTTGCCGATCTTGTCTGTCTCAGCATTACCGGTCAGCGGTTTTGAATATTTGCTGTTATGCGTCGGCAGGTAACCGTTACGATCCACCAGAACGGCAAACACTACCATCTTGTCAGAAGCCTGAAAGGTGTCCTGGAAATCCTTGATCGTCATATCCAGATAAAGATCGTAGGCTGTGTGATACTTGGGGATCGCTGAACCGGCCAGTGGCCCTTCGACGATCTCCTTATAGTCGGTATCAAACAGCTGCTCCTCATTGAACAGGCCGGTCGCCAGGGCACTTTCGAACACCCCTTCAATCGAGCTGGCACCGATCTTTGCCAGGGCGCTTGCCTTGACCAGCAGCTCTTCGCGCAACACCTTTGAGCGCTGCTCCACAATCATATAGGTCGATATCACCATGATTACAGCTAATACGCTGATCAACGCCATTACGATCTTTACATTGATACGATTGAACAT
>JAMONP010000029.1 GCA_027065695.1 Desulfuromonadales bacterium
TTTTGGTTGCTGTCAAGGCGTGCTGATGAAGGCCTAGCGTGCGTTAAGCCAAAGAGGCGCAACGCAGACAGCGGGCAAAAGGGCCATAATTAAAGGATAGGATTAGCCGCACGGGACACTAGGTCAAAGGTCTCCCATAGGGGCCACCCTCCTGTAATGTCACAACAGGCACGGACGAAATGAGGTTGCCGTGGTACATGTTTGCCGTCTTGACACATCCTCCAGACAGGATCAACAGGCAGATAAAACTCAGATAGATGGTTTTTACTTTAACAGACATAAGTAGAGCTCCATTCATAAGATGCGATCATTATAACAGAAAACAGGGGATGCGATATCGCATCCCCTGTCTTCTTCTAGTAACATTATGAGGAAATATTAGCAACCTGTCGGTCGCTTACTTGACGACCTCAGTCCTGGTAAAAACTGACTTGAGAATCTGACCCTGGCCCTCAATATTTTCACGGGCACCTTCTTCGCGATCAACCAGAGTAATGACACCCAGAACTACCAGACCCTCCTGCTGGGCACGATCAACAGCCTTCATCGATGATCCTCCAGTGGTCGTGACATCCTCAACGACCACAACCCGTGAGCCTGGTGGCAGATTTTTGCGTCCTTCCAACCACTGCCCGGTACCGTGCCCTTTCGGCTCTTTACGAATAATGAAAGCGTGGACCGGTTGCCCTTCAAGACCAGCAGCAATCGAGGTTGCCGTGGCAATCGGATCAGCCCCCATAGTCAGACCGCCAACACCATGAATCGGGCCGTCAAATGTCTTCACGATATCCCAGAAAGCCTTACCGACCAGCAGACCACCTGTTGCGTGCAGAGCTGTTTGCTTGCCATCAAAATAAAAGTTACTCTTGCGCCCTGAAGCAAGAGTAACTTCACGCTCCTCGTAAGACAACTCGCGCACAATCTTCATTAATTCATTACGTTCCTGTACTGTCATATATATCTCCTCAATAACTTTCCGAATAAAATTCTCTATAAGTTGTTTTTCGCATTCCTCGTCCCACCATTAAAAAAGCCCCAACTGACTATCAGCCTTCAAGCGTGGGAATTTAACCGGATAACAACCACTGAAACAGGCATCGCAGAAACAACCTTTAGCTAAGCCACCGGGCGCACCGGCCGACGAAAGCATTCCTTCCTGGCTCAGATAACCGAGGCTGTCTGCGGTAATGTAACGACTGATCTCATCGACCGTATGTGACGAAGATATCAGCTCTTTGCGTGAAGGGGTGTCAATGCCATAGTAACAAGGAAAACTGGTAGGTGGGCTGGAGATACGCATATGCACCTCACGGGCACCGGCATTGCGAATCATTTTGACAATCTTACGGGCCGTAGTGCCGCGCACTATGGAGTCGTCTACGACAATAACACGTTTGCCCTCAATCACCTCTCGGACCGGATTGAGCTTGATTTTAACACCGAAGTGACGAATCGACTGCTGTGGTTCGATAAAGGTTCGTCCGACATAGTGATTGCGGATCAAACCTAATTCAAATGGGATACCAGACTCTTCGGCATAGCCGATAGTCGCAGGAACCCCTGAATCCGGCACAGCAATGACAACGTCAGCTTCAACCATGTGCTCTCGGGCCAGCTGACGGCCGAGTTCCTTACGTACCTTGTAAACCTGTTCACCGAATATGGTACTGTCCGGACGGGCAAAATAGACAAATTCGAAGATACAGGATGATGGTGCGGTTTCCTTGAAAGGTTTATAGGATTTCAAACCATGCTTGTCGATCACGATCATTTCGCCTGGTTCCACCTCACGGATGAATTCAGCTTCAATCAGATCAAAGGCACAGGTTTCTGAGGCAATCACATAGCCCTCATTGAGCTTGCCTAGCGCCAGCGGTCGAAAACCGTTTGGGTCGCGTACGGCAACCATTCTGGTTTCAGTCAGGAAAACAATACTGTATGCACCCTTGACTGCCATCATCGACTCAGCAACACGGTCTGCCAGCAAATCGCTTTGCGATTTTGCCAGGAGGTGGATCAGGACTTCTGTATCTGATGTTGTGGAAAAGATCGAACCGGTATGTTCCAGGTTGTTGCGGATCTCCTGGGCGTTTACCAGGTTGCCGTTATGAGCGACAGCAATGCTGCCGCGAGCATAATCAACCATGATTGGCTGGACATTCTTTAAATCACTACTACCCGCCGTTGAGTAACGTACATGGCCGACGGCGTTACGACCAGGGAGTCCATCAAAGGTCTCGTCACGCCTGAAAACATCGGAAACCAAGCCCATGCCACGATACGCCCGCAGGCTCTTGCCGTCACCAGCAACAATGCCGCAACTTTCCTGCCCTCGATGTTGCAAAGCATAAAGTCCGAGATAGGTCAAATTGGCGGCCTCCGGATGGCCAAAAACACCGAAGACACCGCATTCATCCTGAAACTTATCATGCATAATTTTATAAGTTCTCCGCAGCTGAACAATCAGCCTTTAAGATGTTTGGTTCAAGCTTTTTCGCACTACATTCTTTAAAGCAGACTCTCACGAATATACTCAACTGCATTGTTATACAAGAGTAATCCCATACCATCTTCTGGAAGTTCAGGTTCACGGGTCCAGCGCGGATGATGCGTCCGGTGGAGGTAGGCCTCAGGATGCGGCATCAGGCCAAAGAGTCGTCCGGTTTCATCACAGACCCCGGCGATAGCCGCCACAGAACCATTCGGGTTCAGGGGATATTCCATAACCGGAGACTGATACTCCGCACTGCTATACTTTACCACTGCCAGGTGCTTCGCTTCGATCTCCTGCAACACAAGATCGCTCTCTACAACAAACTTACCTTCACCATGGCGAACAGGCAGATAGATACCATCAAGGCCTCGGGTAAAGATACAAGGTGATTCTGAGTCAACCTTGAGATAGCACCAACGATCTTCAAAACGGCCACCATCGTTAAAAGTCAGCGTTGCCGATTGCTTGCGATAATCACCACCAAGAGCTGGCAACAGACCCATTTTGGTCATCAATTGGAAACCGTTGCATACCCCCATAATCAGTTTGCCGTCGGCAATAAAACGCTGGAGCTGATCACTCAGGGTTTCGGTACTGTCCTTGACTACAGCATGGCACAGACGATTAGCCCCGGCCTTAGCACTGCCGAGATCATCTCCATCAAGAAACCCACCAGCCAGGTTGAGAAAATGATAATCATCAAGCCGCACCCTCCCGGAAAGAAGCTCAGCGACATGCACTATATCAACTACCTCGGCACCGGCCAGTCGACAGGCATTGGCTACTTCACGCTCACAGTTAGTTCCGTTACCGGAAATGACAACTGCCCGTACTTGCTTCGCCATAATTACATCTCCCGTAGCGGGCTCTGCCACGCTTCCTTGAGATCATCAATTGTGCTGTGTACCATAACCTTACTCTGCAACCCAATGATCTTCAGATATTCGTCGCCGGAGACCAGGCCGATGCAGGCACACACCTGATCGCTAAAAAGGTCTTCAAAACGCTTCTGGTTGCCTGGTTTGATTGTCACCAACAAGCGACTGGCAGATTCACTATACAAAAGTTTGTCTTCACGCATAGCAACATCGGTCGGGACCTTGCCAAGATCGACTTCCAAACCAAAGCCGCCTGCGAAAGCCGTTTCTGCCATGGCCACGCCCAAGCCGCCATCTGAAAGGTCGTGACAGGAGGCTAGCAAGCCCTCCTCTTGGGCCTTATTGACTGTACGATAACGCTGCAGTGCATTTTTCGCGTCAACCTTTGGTACATTACGACCTATCTTTTCGTGTATGGCGTAATATTCAGAACCACCAAGCTCATCGTGGGTAGATCCCAGCAGATAAACGAGATCACCGGGTGCCTTGGCATCCATGGTGACCGCCTTGCGCAAATCATTAATTTTACCAATCACCGAGAAGAGCACGGTCGGTGGGATTGAGATCTTGGTGTCGCCGACCATATAGTCGTTTTTCATCGAATCCTTACCGGAGATCAGCGGCACGCCGAAGGCAAGACAGTAATTGTAAAGAGCCTGATTGGCCCGCACCAGCTGCGCAGCCTTGTATTCGCCGTCCGGGGTCTTCTCGCTGGCGACAGGATCACACCAGCAGAAATTGTCAAGACCGGCCACGTGGTCGATATTGCCGCCCACAGACACATAGTTACGCAGACCTTCATCAATCGCATTAGCCATCATGTGGTAAGTATCGATATCACTGTAGCTCGGGCAGATACCATGCGCGACCACAACACCTTCAAAAGAATCAAAGAGGGGCCGCATAACAGCAGCATCGGAGGGGCCATCATTGGTGACACCGACCAACGGCTTGATCACCGTTCCAGCTTGAACTTCATGATCATAACGACGAACGACTGATTCCTTGGAGCAGATATCAAGTCGGCCGAGCATTTGCCGTAGTGTGGCATCCATATCGGATGGCTGGGGGAAATCCGGTTCCTGATGTGTAGGAGGTATCCAGCGAGCCGACAACACCATCTGCGGGACCCCATCGTGAATGAACTCCATCGGCAGGTAGGTGGCAGTCTCCCCCTGGTAAAGACAGTGAAAGTAACCGGAGTCGGTAAATTGGCCAAGGTCCGTGATTTCGACACCCATTTCGGCGGCCAGGGTTGAGAATTCAGTCAACTTCTCAGGCGGCACGGCCATGGTCATGCGCTCCTGAGCTTCCGAGATCAAAATCTCCCAGGGCTGCAGGCCACTGTATTTTAGCGGGGCACGGTCAAGGTGCATCTCAAAGCCGCCGGTATCTTCCGACATCTCACCAACAGATGACGACAGACCACCTGCGCCATTATCGGTAATCGCATTGTAGAGACCACGATCACGGGCGATGATCAGGAAATCGAACATTCGTCTCTGCGTAATCGGGTCGCCGATCTGCACAGCCGTGACCGGTGAACCTTCATGGAGCTCCTCCGACGAGAAGGTCGCCCCGTGGATGCCGTCCTTGCCGACGCGCCCGCCAGCCATGACGATGCGGTCGCCAACCACGGCTTTTTTCTCATGGCACGGTTTGCCATTGAGCATTCGCGGCATGATCGCCCCGGTTCCACAGTAAACCAGCGGCTTACCGGCAAATCGCTCATCAAAAACCAGCGAGCCGTTGACAGTGGGAATACCACTTTTGTTGCCGCCGTGCTCAACTCCTTCAACAACACCCTCAAAAATTCGGCGGGGATGCAGCAAACGTGGCGGCAAAGGCTTATCGTAGAAAGGTGAAGCAAAGCAGAAAACATCGGTATTAAACATCAGGCGAGCCCCCATACCGGTACCGAAAGGATCACGATTACAGCCAACGATGCCAGTCAAGGCTCCGCCGTAAGGGTCAAGTGCACTCGGTGAGTTATGGGTTTCTACCTTAAAGACCAAACTCCAGTCATCATTAAACCTGATAACACCGGCATTGTCCTTGAAAACCGACAGGCAGATATCTTCATCACCCTTGGCTTTGCGAACATCTGCCGTGACCTGCATGATACAGCTTTTAAAAAGCGAGTTAATGACTTCTTTCTGTCCTTGATCGTCTTCGTATTCAATAAGTGCAGAGAAAATCTTGTGCTTGCAGTGCTCGCTCCAGGTCTGGGCCAGAGCTTCCAGCTCAGCGTCGGTAGGCATGGCACCGAGGCCGACCTGTTTGCGGGCGGCAAGCACTTTCTCCTGGCGGAAGAAGAGCTGGATCGCCTTCATCTCCTCAAGGTTCAAAGCGAGCATTCCCTGGCGACTAATCTGCATCAGCTCATCATCGGAGATCTCCAGATCGACAGGACAAATCTCCGGTTTGGTGCTGCTGGTCACTTTAGGAACTGTAACCGAAACCCCTTGAATACTGTCAAAATCGGCCCTGGCAACGATATCCCAACGTTGAATCAGGCCATTACCGAGAAAATCACGAGCGATGCGTTCGGCATCGTCAACCGAGATATCACCGGAGAGGAGATATTGCACCGAGGTATAGACACCTTCCTCCGCAGCAAAGTCACGGCCGGTCTGATACTGGATTGCTTCACGTGCTGTCCTGCCGACGTTATCGGTGACACCAGGTCGATAGCCAACCTCAACCAGCACATCGAAATCATCGGCAAGCGGCTGATTGATAGCGTAGTCCTGAATGATCGGATCACTGAACGGTCCGGCAGCAGCCGTAGCAACTTCCTCTTCAGATAGTTGCGCATCAACGGTATAGACATCGAGAGTACGAACCGCTCGCAGTTCAATGCCAAGATGTTCACGAATCTCACGACGCACCCGCTCACCACGAGCATCGCGAACATTATCTTTAAGACCGACTACTATTCGCCAAGCCATGAAAACTCCTTAAACTACCCAAACAAAATATTTTGAATATTTAACCACGAAGAGCGCGAAGCACACTAAGGAACCTCGAATAAACAACAAATCATGGCTAAAGCAAAATCCATAAACTTTACCCCAAAAGCCTTAGGGTTTTCTTAGTGTCCTTCGTTCCCTTCGTGGTTAAAGTTACCCCCCAAACACCCGCTTAAAAATCGTATCTACATGCTTCAAGTGGTAATCAAGATCGAAAGATTCACGAATTTTCTCCTCTCCTAAAGCCTCAACTACGGCCGCATCGGCAAGCAATTCCTCTTGAAAATCCTTACCCTCATCCCAGACCTTCATAGCGTTACGCTGCACCATGCGGTAAGCCTCTTCTCGTGAGACGCCAGCCTGGGTCAGGTCGAGAAGAATTTTTTGTGAGAAGACCAGGCCACGCATCTGGTTGAGATTTCTCAGCATGTTATCCGGGTAAACCACCAGGTTTTTGATCAATCCGTTCAAGCGGCGTAGCGAGAAATCGAGAGCGACTGTAGCATCAGGGCCGATATAGCGTTCCACCGAGGAGTGTGAAATATCACGCTCATGCCAGAGGGCAATATTTTCCATGGCCGGCATTGCAAAGGAACGAATGTAACGGGCCTGGCCGGTCAGATTTTCGGAAAGAATCGGATTACGCTTGTGCGGCATGGCCGAGGAACCTTTCTGGCCTTTACTGAAGAATTCCTCAACCTCAAGAACTTCGGTCCGCTGCAAGTGACGAATCTCTACAGCGATTCGCTCCAGGGAGGATGCAGTAATAGCAAGGGCGCAGAAGAATTCGGCGTGACGATCACGCGGTATAACCTGGGTCGAAACCGGCTCGGGACGCAGACCGAGTTTCTCACACACATATTCCTCGACAACCGGATCAATGTTGGCAAAAGTGCCGACTGCGCCAGAAAGGGCTCCGGTAGCGATACTTTCCCTTGCAGCCTTAAGACGTCTCCGATTGCGGGTCATCTCGGCATACCAGGACGCCAGTTTCAGGCCAAAGGTAACCGGCTCGGCATGAATACCATGTGAACGACCGATACAGACAGTATCTTTATGCTCGAGAGCACGTGCTTTTGTTGATTCAAGCACCATGTCCAGATCAGCCAACAGTTCATCTGCAGACTGGACCAGTTGCACCGAAAAACAGGTATCCAGGACGTCGGAAGAGGTCATCCCCTGATGAATGAAACGAGCCTCGGGACCGACATATTCAGCCACAGAGGTCAAAAAAGCGATAACATCATGCTTGACCTCAGCTTCGATGGCATCAATTCGAGCGATATCGAAATCACCCTTTTCACGAATAACCTGCACGGCCTCTGTAGGTATAACACCAAGCTCGGCCTGCTTTTCACAAGCAAGTGTTTCAATTTCAAGCCAGATGCGGAAGCGATTTTCCGGCTCCCATATTTGCGCCATTTCTGGCCGCGTGTAACGTGGAATCATTCGCCAATCTCCTCAAATTTATTAAGTCACGATAGCTGTTGCGAAGAGTTGTTCACCACGAAGCACACGAAGAACACAGAGTAAACATTCAAGAAAGGTTTTCCCAAAAAGCCCTAAAAGGTTTCTTCGTGCCTTTCGTGTCCTTCGTGGTAATACAGCAATTCAAGCTTACAACCTTACAACCATAGGGACAGTCCCTAAGCCGCCCACATCGTTGGTAGATTCTGTCGTCCGATAAGCACTTCTGGCGCACAGACGTTCTGTTTGTTCAACACATGGTTAACCGCGTCCAGAGCCAGTTTCGGACGATTGTTGGTCTCACTCAGATGACCGAGAAAAACCGTTTCCAAACCTTCCCAAAGCAAGTTTTGCAATAAAGAACCACCCGCAATATTGGAGAGATGCCCATGATTACCGCGAACACGCTGTTTCAAAAACCAGGGATAGGGACCATCACGCAACATCTCTTCATCGTGATTGGTTTCAAGTACCAGAGCACGACATTCCCGCAGGCACTCCACCACCAAACGAGTCGCAACACCGAGATCGGTAGCGACCCCTATTTTGCCCTGCTCTCCCGAGAGCGTAAATCCAACCGGTGCCAGGGAATCGTGCGTGATTGCAAAAGGCCTGATGGTCAGGTCGTTCACAATAAAATCTTCACCATCGGCAAACTCATGCACACACTCAGACTTGCCGACATCCGGCAACTTTCGAGCCAGATCGGTTTGCAGGTAGACCGAGAGACCAAGTTGACGAACCAGTGGACCGAGACCACGCACATGATCAGTATGCTCATGCGTAATCAGCAAAGCATTGAGACTCTCTGCCTCAACCCCGATCGACGCAAGTCGCTTGCGTAATTCTCGTGCCGAGATACCGGCATCAACCAGCAGTCGCGTCTGGCCTGATTCAACCAGAAGGGAATTACCTTTACTGCCACTTGCCAGCAGGCAGATTCTCATATTTGATCCATATAATGATTTATTGCGAGTATATTCTTAATTGTAAATCTGGACGGATACATATCGCAAGAGAGCGAATGATGCAAGCGTGAATTGTCGCTGTTTCTTGTCAAGTCAGGCATAGGGATTGATGGCGGGGAGCAGGATGTAAAAAGTGCACCCAGGCATGGTCTTGGGATCATGACCTGGACTTTCTACCCAGACCGTACCACCGTGCAGATCAACAATACCCTTCACAATAGTCAATCCGAGCCCAGTTCCACGACTTTTAAAGGCCACATTGCCAGTGGAATGCTCTTCAACATCGCCAATTTCGTAAAACTTATCAAAGACTGCCTCCTGCTCCGATTCGGCAATACCGATACCTTTATCACAGACAGCAATCTCAACATAAGGCACCGGTTCCTCACTAAGTGCACAGGCTCCGTCTATGCCGTCAGTTGCAAATTTTTCCGGCTTTCGCGGGTGGTAAACCAGCTTTGTCTGAATGATGATATACCCTTTATCCGGAGTAAACTTGATGGCGTTGCCAAGAACATTACCAATCGCCTGAATCATACGCTCGACGTCACACTTGACGAGCGGCAGATCCTTTGCCAACTCCAGACTTAAAATCTGCTCACGCTGCTGAATGAAGTCCTCAGCCTTGTCCACAGCACGCTGCACAAGGACATTTACGTCTACATCCTGACTGACAAGATCTATAGTCTGTCCGTCAATCAGAGAGACATCAACCATATCACGGACAATCACGGAAAGACGGTCACCAGCCCGAGAGATATGCCGGATCAGGTCGAGGGTATCATCATCAAACGGCTCTTCGCGATCCGCCATAAGCAATTCCACATAGCCCAAAATAATTGTCAAAGGTGTTTTCAGCTCATGCGAGGCCAATCCGAGGAATGAATTCTTCATCTGGTTAAGCCTCTCCATCTCACTGGCCGTACGCTCCAGGTTTTTCCGTACTTCCTCTTCCCGGGTAGCGTCACGTATAATAATCTGTACCAATCTCCCATCTTTACCAACAATGACTGACGTCGTCGCCCGACCCAGCAGGACACGCTGATCCGACTCACGCCAGAACCTGATTTCCGTCTCATTCGATTGCCCGGGTTGGACGGTCTGATGCCGTTCAAATTGACGTTCCACGTCACGACATTTAATTCTCTCTAAAAAGGAGAAATAATTACTTTGCTCCATCTTCGTCTTGGGCTGGCCGAAGAAGCGTTCCGCAGCCTTGTTGGCAATAACCAGGGTGTCATTATCATCACAAACCAGGATTGCATCACTAGCATCATCTAACAGCGAACGATACATCTCCCGGCTGCGTCCAAGCTCTGAGCTGAGATCTCCGAGATTTTCGTAAGAGTTCTGCAGTTCGAGGTTGGTTTGTTCCAATTCCTGGTAATTTTGGCTCAATTCCTCTTCACGATCATGCAGAGAGTTGGCCATATTGGTTAAAGTCTCTCCCAACATAACCAGTTCCCGGGTACGCAATACGGGGGCCTTGGCATCAAACTCCCCTGCCGCAAGGTTCTCTGCCATGCCACAGAGTCGGCGTATAGGCAAGACCAGATCATAGCGGAAGAAGATTACGATCATGGCAAAAACAACGACAAATGCAGCAGCGAGAACCAGGATTGTCGAACCGAGATGGTCCATGATCAACTGATGGAGCACTTCATCCCGGAAACCTATACGAACCCGCCCGGCGACCTTGTCGTCAAAATCGTAGATAGGAGCGGCATAGTCATAGAGCTTGCCCATCTCAGTTGATTCAAGAATGGAGACATCAGGAGAAAGGTTACCGACATACTTGACGTTGGCTGTTTCTGGATAATTTGTGTCGCTGTGATAAAGGATGAGACCGGAGGAATTTTCAATCAAACAGTAAGATATTTCCGGGTCATTTTGAACTATCTCCTGACAACGCTCTGAAATACCGTCAATCTCGTCCAGAGGCAGACCCAGGTTGACGACCGCCTCAACTTGTGATTTCAACGCAATGGTAAAAGTCTGAGCCCGTTGCAGGATACCGTCACGATAGCTGCGCCGGAAACTTTCAATATTGAAACCGGTATTAACCGCAATGGTGAGAGTCAGCGCCAGCAAGCTGAAGATCAGAATGCGTCTTTCGAGAGAATTTTTCATGCTCTTATGGGAAAGTTCCCCGGACATCCTTAAAATATGCAGGATACAAGTGTCACGATCAGTGCACGTCGAAGCTCAATAAAGATCGACAATTTCTATCATAAATACATACAACAGGGCAACCCGCATTGTCATGAAAAACCATTAAAAACGGTTGACCACCAGAGGTTGATTCGATATCATCACTTAGTTGAACTTTTCTGCCTGAGCGCCTTTCCGTCAGGCATCTTTCTTTTTTAACCACGTTGGCAGCCTGTCGGCTCATCAATGAATGAGGTCAATAAACTGGCTGCGGGGAGGACGAGTACATGTCGGTAAAAATCGCCATTAATGGCTTTGGCCGCATCGGTAGGAATGTGCTGCGTGCAGCACGGAACACTTCAGCTTTCGAAATTGTTGCCATCAACGATCTCACCAGCCCGCAGACTCTCGCCCACCTGCTCAAATACGATTCAATTCACGGTATTTTCGGCGCAGATATCTCTACCACTGATGACGGACTTAAGGTTGATGGTAAATTGATCAAGGTCTTCAGCGAGCGTGATCCTGCAGCCCTTCCCTGGAAAAAGCTTGGCATTGACATCGTTATTGAATCGACAGGTTTTTTTACCAACGGTAAAGATGCTGGCAAGCATATTCAGGCCGGTGCCAGCAAGGTTATTATCAGCGCTCCCGGCAAAGATGTCGATTTAACCGTCTGCATGGGCGTCAATGACAAACTCTATGATGCAAGCCAGCACAACATCGTTTCAAATGCATCCTGTACTACCAACTGTCTGGCCCCGGTCGCCAAGGTACTCCTGGAAAACTTCGGTATCGTTAAGGGCTTGATGACTACAGTTCACGCCTACACAAACGATCAGAGTATCCTCGACCTACCACACAAAGACATGCGCCGCGCTCGTGCCGCAGCCCTTTCGATGATTCCGACCACCACCGGTGCGGCCAAGGCTGTTGCACTGGTCCTGCCGGAACTGCAGGGTAAACTTGATGGCCTGGCAGTTCGTGTACCGACTCCAAATGTCTCTCTGATTGATCTGGTTGTCGAAACCGAAAAGGCAACAACCATTGAGGAAGTCAATTTAGCCATGAAAGCCGCCGCTGACGGACCTCTGCAAGGGATTCTTGCTTACTGTGAGGAGCCACTGGTTTCCTGTGACTTCAACGGTAACCCGGTCTCTTCCACTGTTGATGCTGCAACTACCACTGTGATAGGTGGTAATATGGTCAAGGTGATGAGCTGGTATGACAATGAATGGGGCTATTCAAACCGCATTGTTGATCTGGTTAAACTCATGACCGAAGCTTAACATTAAGGGGGCAGGTTGCTAACCTGCCCCCCCTTAATATGCATAATCAGTCATCAAGGGGATAAATGGGGGATGACCTGCTATACTCACATCAAGCTGTCTCCTGTTATCCCATTACAGAAAATCTCCTGCCAACACCCAAATTGCATCTAACAGCCTTAACAAAGGTAAGTAAATGTTAAAAAAACTCTCTATTAGAGATATTGAAATCCAGGACAAACGGGTCTTCTGCCGGGTAGATTTCAACGTACCACTAGATGATAATAACCAAGTCTCAGACGATACACGCGTCAAGGCATCAATGCCAACAATCCGCCATATTATCAATAACGGCGGACGCCTGATTCTTGCATCCCACCTCGGTCGGCCCAAAAATGGTCCAGAAGCCAAGTTCAGCCTAACTTCGGTGGCACCGTGTCTGTCTCAATATCTGGGCAAACCAGTCAAAATGGCTCCGGACTGTATCGGTCCCGACGTCACGCGAATGGTCAATCAGATGCATGCCGGTGATGTTCTCCTGCTGGAGAATGTGCGTTTCCATGCCGGTGAAACCAGTAATGATCCGGAGTTTGCCAAAGTCCTGGCTGCAAATGCCGACATTTACGTCAACAACGCCTTCGGCACAGCTCATCGTGCCCATGCCTCTACCGAAGGTGTCACTCACTACCTGCAGCCTGCTGTTGCTGGCTTCCTGCTCGAAAAGGAAATTAAATATCTTGGCCAAGCTCTTGCCTATCCGGACCATCCCTTCGTGGCAATTATTGGCGGTGCCAAGGTCAGCGACAAGATCGCCGTCATCGAAAGTCTCATAGAAAAGGTCGACACCTTGATCATTGGTGGCGGCATGGCCTATACTTTCCTGCGTGCCAAGGGTCGCCCGGTCGGAAAATCATTGGTCGAAGAAGATCGGATCGATCTGGCTAAAAAGCTTCTACAGAAAGCCGCCGACAAAGGTTTAACCCTGCTGTTACCGCAGGACCATGTGGTTGCTGCAGAGTTCAGTCCAAATGCCAAACACATGGTCTGTAACGACGCCAATTTCCCTGATGACTGGATGGCGTTGGATATAGGACCGGCCACTATTGCCACTTATACGGGTGCTTTGCATAACGCTCGTATGGTCGTCTGGAACGGACCTATGGGCGTTTTCGAATTTGATGCCTTTGCTCATGGCACTATGGCAATTGCAGAAACCCTGGCAAAATCGAAGGCCCGTACAATTGTCGGAGGTGGTGACTCTGTTGCAGCAGTCAAGAAAGCCGGTGTCGAATCGAAGATGACACATATTTCCACCGGTGGCGGTGCTTCTTTAGAATTTCTGGAAGGGAAAACACTCCCCGGCATTGCTGCCTTGACAGATGCTTGAATCTGATACCTGGGGCCGGGAACTGAGTGATTCACAAAAACAACTTAGGAGTAAAAAATGCGCAAACCTATGATCGCCGGTAACTGGAAGCTTCACAAGACCCTGCAAGAAGCATCCGACCTGATCTCTGGTCTCATTCCAAATGTAGCCGACAACCGCAACGTGGAAATCGTTGTGGCGCCGGTCTATACATCCCTGGGCAAAGTCGCTGAAGCTATCTCTGGCAGCAACATCAAACTGGCAGCCCAGAACTGCTACCCGGAACCACAGGGTGCCTTTACCGGTGAGGTCTCACCGCTTCTGCTGAAAGATGTCGGCTGTCAGTATGTTATTATCGGTCATTCCGAGCGACGCCAACTATTCGGTGAAAGCAACAAGCTGATCAACAGTAAAGCCCATGCGCTCGCCGATGTCGGTCTCGGCATAATTTTCTGTATCGGCGAAACTCTGGAAGAGCGGGAAACTGAGCAGACATTTGATGTCCTACGTCGACAAGTTCGTTTAGGCCTGAAAAACCTCCGTGAGGATCAAATGAAGAGCCTCGTGGTTGCTTACGAACCGGTCTGGGCTATAGGTACCGGCAAAACAGCCAGCGATGAACAAGCACAAGAAGCCCATGCCTTTATCCGTGCACTGTTGACTGAACTTTATGATAAAGAAACGGCCAAGGCCACGCGCATCCTTTACGGTGGCAGTGTCAAGCCTGGAAACGTTGACAGCTTAATGAGCCAACCCGACGTTGACGGTGCTCTGGTTGGCGGTGCCAGCCTCAAGGCAGATGATTTTGCCAGGATTGTTAACTTCCAGGCCCAGGACAGTTAATTTTCAACCTAAACTCAACCCTTATTGTCGAGCAGGCTCCTGAGCACGTTATGTATTTTTTGTATTTGCACAATTCGAGCTTTTCTCGTAAAAATTAATATGTTAAAGTGCGTGTTTCAAAATCACATTATCGTTACTTAAGGGGACAACATGAACTTCATACTCTTGACCATACACATAATAGGCTGTCTGGCACTGATCGGCATCGTCCTGATCCAGGGCGGCAAAGGAGCCGAAGTTGGCGCAGCCTTCGGAGCTGGTGCCAGCAATACAATTTTTGGCGCATCCGGCGGTCAGTCTTTCATTAGCAAGATGACCACAGGTGTTGCCGTGATCTTCATGCTGACCAGCCTGACACTTGCCATGTTCTGGGGCACGCCTGGTTCTTCGAGTGTCATGCCTGAGCAGGTCGCACCGGCATCTGCACCAGCTTCCACACCTGCCCAGAACACTCCTCCGGCAGCACCAGCTGGGGACACAAAATAACGCGTCAATTTTATTGACAGCAACGCATCATATCAGTATAAATACATCGCTTGCCGAAGTGGTGGAACTGGTAGACACGCCGTCTTGAGGGGGCGGTGACTTAACAGTCGTGCGAGTTCGAGTCTCGCCTTCGGCACCATGTAAATAATAAGGGCTGCAATCAATAGGATTGCAGCCCTTTTATTTTATCTGCTGAACATCTTGAAATCAGGTGGACCAAGCGAGGTGATTATTACAACCGAGAAAATGGGTTGCCCCATTCGGCAGAGCTCCCAGCATATCTTGCTATCAACACTATACCTCATCCAGCGTCACAGATTTCTAGGATTCCCCACCCTCTGCCTTACAGCGTTTTACCACATCCTTGAGCCAGGCAATCTCGTCTGGCGCGAACTGTTTATTGTAATCGGTGCCAATATTCATCGCCCAGTGGAGTTCCGCAGTGGTCATTTCTGCAAGTAAATGCCCCGGCAACCTCTGGCTGGGGACTTCTTCATCGGCCCAGTTGTTGAGTCGTTGCTGCTCGTCAAAAAAGATCAGGTAATCGATACTATCAGCAACAATAATCAACGGGACCTCAGTCTTCTTTTTAGCACTTTTGCCATCAGTACTGACCAGCTCTTCAATGGTGGGAACAAAGAAGATTGAGTTGAGGAATAAATCATAAAACCCTGACTGTGCTTTATGGTCATCTGGGTTGGCGCGCAAAGCTTCCAGAGCTTGGTCGAGTTCTGTCATGTAAGATCCTTTATTTGTAAGAGGTAAAAGAGGCCGCTCAATCAGCAGCAACCTCGACAAAACGTTGTACAGCAGCAGCAATGTTCTCTTCATGAATATTGCCGAAAGCCAAGCGCAGATAACCTTCAAGTCCAGGACCAAAAGCTTCACCAGGCAAGCAAAGCACGTGCGCCTGTTCTACCAGGCGACGAGCGGCCTCACGCCCAGAGAGGTGTATCCAGGGATGCTTAACCCATGCAAAGAAGCTGCCGCTGGCAACCAGTTGAAAGCGGTCTACAGACTGACTGAAGAGTTTCTGGAAGCAATCATGGCGACGCTGCATTATAACAGCATTGCCTGCTACCCACTCATCGAGGTGTTCGCAGCCGAACCGTATTGCCTGCTGAGTAATGCGCGGCTGGCAGACCACCATGGAATCCTGAACCTTAAGCGCTTGATGAATTACCTCCGAACCAGCCACCAGGGCCCCAGCACGATATCCGGTCAGAGCAAAGGTTTTACCAAAGGATGCGATATGCACAAAATGCTGCTGCCAGTCAGATTCTGCAAAGAGCGCGTGTGGTGGGGTTCCAGGTGATAGAAAAGCATTGTAGGTTTCATCAACAATCATGGCAATGTCATGCTGCCGGGCCAGGTCGTAGATTTGCCACAATACCTCTGGCGAGATAACAGCGCCGGTTGGGTTGCTTGGTGAAACCAACAAGATGGCTCGAGTACGTGTTGTGATGCGTTCTGCAATGGCAGAGACATCAGGATGACCGGCAGTGTTTTCGATAAAAGGTGCCCAGACGCATTTGATGCCGAGCACCTGTAGCGCCATAGGGTGATCAAAATAAGCAGGCAGTTGGACAATAACCTCATCACCCGCCTGGCAAAGCGTCATGATCGCTAACCAGAAAGCCTGACTGGCGCCGATGGTCAGGCAGATCTGATCCGATAGCGGACCAGATCCATAACGGCGACCATACCAGTCACTGACCGCTGCACGGACCTCAGGTAAGCCCTCATCCGGGCTGTAACGCGAGGTCATCGGATCATCGAGCAGGCGACGTAGATGATCAAGCATTGCCGGTGCCGGTGCGTAGTCAGGAACCGCCTGGCAGAGATCGACCAATGGCCGCGCCGTATTAGTTTCAAGGCCGACCAGCCACGACTTAACTTCAGTAATCGGCGGAAACTGTACGGATTCAATGTGGGGGGAGAATTTCATCGGTGGAATTATTACATAAAAAAACGGAGCAGACCATTGATGATCCACTCCGCTTTAAATTTGGTCGGGCTGAGAGGATTTGAACCTCCGACACCTTGACCCCCAGTCAAGTGCGCTACCAGACTGCGCTACAGCCCGACGGACTCGAATTATTGTTTAAATGCACCCTTTTGTCAAGCACTATTCATGCCCACAATAAGCCCATAATATCTCTTATATAACAGTAACTTAAGTGGCTTGACAATATTTATTTATTTATCTCATTGGTGATTGTTATGCAGGGAAAGAAGGAGCCCTTCCAGGATACCGAAATCACTGACCGTCAAATAATCCGTACTCATTTGATGCATCTGAAAGAGGATGATCTCAAGGCCTGGCATAATAAGATCGCCACGACCAACTTCCATACCTGGCAACTTTTCGCGTTCGGACAAACTCAAAGGTGTCAGTATGGTTTGCCAATGACGCAAATGCGACAATGGTATGGAGTAGTTGTTTACCTGGCGCCAGTCATACTCTGTCATGCGCATATCCAGAGCCGCCAAGGTTGTTACTGTGCCAGCGGTGGCAACCAGATGCAGGTCATCAAGGACCAGACCGACAGACTTACAGACACTGTAGAGCTCAACATTCAGTGCTGTAAGAGCCTCTGCTATGACACTTTGACGCATTAATGGCGACGTATATTCTTCGGTAAGACGTACGACGCCAAGTGGAATACTTCTCGACCAGAGCACCTTTTGACCTGAGCAAAGCACAAACTCAGTACTGCCACCACCAATATCGACAATCAATGCATGGGGAGGCATTGGTTCAAGCACGCTGAGAACGCCACTTACCATATATTCAGCTTCGACCTTTCCTGAAATAATTTCCAGGGGCAGTTGCGTAAATTGCCTGACTTCACAAGCGAAATGCTCGCCATTGACTGCCTGGCGAAATGCGGCAGTGCCGACCACCCTGACCTGCTTAACTTCAGCTTGTAGACAAGTTTTGGCAAGCTCTTGAAAAGCAAAAAGGGTCCGTTCCTTTGCTTCAAGAGACAGGCCCTCTTTCTGAGTAAAATCACCGGCAAGACGTGATATGCGACGAAGGTAAAACTTCGGCAGAACCTTACCGTTATTAACTCTACCGACCAGCAGACGAAGCGTGTTGCTGCCAGCGTCAATTGCAGCCAGCACTATTTTTTACCGACAACGGCTTTAGCGAAGTTGTAAGTGTGATCACCAATTTTTTCAAAGTTATGCAACATGTCGATGAAAATAAGGCCTGAATTTACCGTACACTCACCAGTATTAAGGCGTCTGATATGGTTGTTGCGTAATTTCTCTTCGAGGTCATCGATAGCATCCTCTAGCCGGTGCGCTTCGTCAAAAACACCGGTGTTTTTTTCCTCAAGAGCGTTAACGATTACAGCAAGGAAATTTCTGGTCAATTCCGAGATTTCGGCGATCTCATTCAATGCCACATCAGAGAAAACAATTTTCTGATCAAGCTTGCGCTGACTTAAAGTCCAGAGATTTTCACAGTGATCACCGACACGTTCAATGTCGTTAACCATATGCATCATGGAAGCAACCTCTTTAGAGGTTTCCTCAGTAATTGATTGTTGCGACAAGGCTACCAGGAAGTCGGTGATCTCTTTCTGCAGGACATCCGTGAGATCTTCTTTCTTCTCCAGACCAGGAATTCTTTTTAAATTGTTATCCTGCAAGAAGTCGAGAGTGTCAATGACCATTTCCTGAGCAATTCGAGCCATGCGCCGGGTTTCTGAGCGCGCCTGAGCAAGGGCAATCGGTGGTGTATTCAGAACCCTGTTATCAAGATATTTAAGGTGAAACTCCACTTCCTCATCACTCCCTCTGATGACCAGAGTACTCAACTTGGCCAACAAGCCGACCAGTGGCAGGAAGATGATTGTATTAATGATGTTGAACATGGTGTGGGTATTGGCAATATGCCGGGCAATAAACGGCTTATCGCCAATAGAACCGCCCATACGGGCAACCTGGTCCTGCGTTTGTATGACAAAGTCCGCATCTCCGGGTGTTATAGAAGAAACGAACTGAAGGAAATACGGGAAAAAGACCAGCATGTAACAAACACCGATCGAATTAAAGAGAAAATGCGCTAGAGCTGTGCGCCGTGCAGCCAGGTTGGTGCCAATCGCTGCTAGATTGGCAGTGATGGTCGTACCGATATTTTCACCGAGGATCAGGGCAATACTTGCTTCAAAGGACAGGATGCCACTGGTCGCCAGGGCAAGGGTAATACCAATTGTTGCGCTACTGCTCTGGACGATCATAGTCAGAACGGCACCAATCAGTATGCCGAGCAAATGGTTGTCGCCAACGAGCATGAAGAGTTGGCGAAATTCCTCACTCGTCTTCAATGGGTCGAAGGCGTTCTTCATGACGGTGAGACCGAAGAAGAGCAGACCGAAACCGAGTAGAATTTCGCCAATATAACTCCACTTCTTATTTTTGGAAAAAAGCTTAAAACCTACACCAATACCGATCGCAGGCAAGGCATACTTGGTCACTTTAAAGGCAATCAATTGAGCGGTTACCGTCGTGCCGATATTCGCACCCAAAATGACGCCGATCGCCTGTACCAGAGACATTAGTCCGGCGTTGACAAAACCAACCACCATGACTGTCGTCGCACTTGATGATTGAATAATCATCGTAACCGCAACTCCGACCAAGGTGCCGACGAAGCGGTTATTGGTCAGCGCTCCAAGGATTTTGCGCATCCGGCTGCCAGCAATCTTTTGTAGACCCTCCGACATGATTTTCATGCCAAAGAGAAAAAGCCCAAGACCACCCAACACACCGAAGATAAGTTGTTGGTTCATCAACACTTGCAGCATTATTGACCCCTTAAAAAGGAATTAATAGTTTGTAAAAAGTCCCCCAAAGTCCCCTGCGACGGTGGCGAATATACAGTAATAAATTTTATTTTTCAATTGCAAAGGAGAAAGTTGCTAATGGGTCACCAGAAGTTTTAGTATCAGGAAAAACCAAGAGTTCTGCAGAGTCAGTCCTCTCCAGATCAGCAATAAAATAGACAACTCCGGCAGCGATAGATCTCTTCAAAACTGGCTCTTCTGTCAAGGCACGGGTAAAAATGTCCTGAGGATGATATTCAGCGTAAAAAGGCAGTGAACTGGAGAAGGTATCTGACTGTGTAACCCTCGCTTGATCATCAAGATAATAATAACCAACATACGGGTAAGGGATCAGATAAACTGTGTCTTTACTGACAATTTCCCTGACTCGCTCCGGAGTAATCGAGCGATACTGGCGATTGCTGCCATCCTTGAGAAGAAAAGCTTGTGACGGGAATGAAACCTGTTTATCGGTACGATTATCTATAGTTATGTGAAATGAAGTGATATTGTCGACCAGCTGATAGGGAGCCACACTCAACTGATCAAGCTTGACAGTAAAGGCAACTCCATCACGGATTTCGGTGATTGATTTTTCATCAGGATTGATTGTGCCGGTAGGAGTGGCGACCGGTGCAACCTTGACGCTGCAGGACGAGCAGAGGAAAAGGGCGAAAGAGAGAAGCAAAACAGCAAGAAAGTGTTTCTTCCACATGGTTTTTTTCCGCATCAAGTTTTCTGCATCGACCAGATCAGCATGTCGCGGTATTCCTCATTCGCCTCACGTACACGCTTGCTGAACACCTTCACAATATTTTTGACCAACTTAAAGGCCAAGGCGACATCGTTTTGACAGAGTTGCTCCAAATCTTTCTTATTGAGACTGATCAGTTCCGCATCTTCCGCAACTCGGGCTGTTGCAGAGCGTGGCAGACCATCAATGACAGCCATTTCGCCAAAAATATCTTCCGGACCAAGAACAACCAGAGTCTTCTCGTCACCCTCTGCAAACATTTTGGAAATACGGATCGTCCCTTTCTTGACCAGAAAAAGTGATTCACCCGGCATGTTCTCAATAAACACCGTAGTGCCTTCACTCATCTCTCGCATCTCACAAAAACCGGCAAACGTGCTCAGCTCCTCAGCAGAAAAGTCCTGAAGCATGAGACTGCTTTTTATGTCGGCAAAGTCTTCTGAATTAACCATAGCGGGAAAATCTTTCTTTGTTTCAGTAATAATTAAATGAAATCAATGCCGAAATCATAACACAATTAAAAAGCAAGAGAGGGACTATTGCGTTTAATAATCCAAGTTAGCCTGAGTAACAGTTCCGGAAGGTACGAGTTTAGTACCGATTTTTTCCATGATGGCTTGTTCGATCATGAGAGCATCTATGACCGGGGTCTCAACCGGTATAACCTGAGTCACCCCTGGAGAGTTCTCCGCATCAGAGCTCTTCTTCCACTGACTGTAACCATGCTTCAGTTCACTATCATCAGTTGCCTTCAACTGACTTACCTTCGGCGAGAAGGCAGGATCGACACTTTTACGCCATTGGCTGTAGCCATGATCAAGACCAGCATCATCAACCTTGTCATTCGTCAGGCTTAAGCCCGGGACTGCTTCCTGCTCAATTGTTTCAAACCTATCTACAAAACCCCTGTTTTTGTCAGCGATCTTTCTTCTGATTGCCTGGTCAACACGATATGAGTCGATTTCCTGATTTTCAGGAGTAATTACGGTTACGCCGGGCTTAAGGCTTTGGCTCGAGCTGTTTTTATCTTTGACTATCTTGATTCTCTGCATCACAACCGGTTTGCGATATGAAGCAATCTCTACACGACGATCTTTACTGGGATCGTTAGAGCTGGCGCGCATATCGCCATACCCGGTCAGGGTAACTTCAGCAGGTAGTCCTTTGCCTTCAATCAGGTCAGCAACAGATCGAGCTCGGAAAAAAGACAAGATAAAGTTCCTCTCCTGGTCCCCTTCCTGGCTCGAAAAGCCCTCGACGCGAATCATGCGGCCATTCTTCTGTAATTCCCGAAGTTTACTGACAGTATCAAAAAGATGTTTACGCTCATTATTGCTTAAATTTTCATCGTTGGATTGAAAGTAAAGAGTGGCAACAACCTCCCGACTTTTTATAAACGTATCAAAATCAGAACCAGTCGTGCTGAAAGCAGGCGAAGAGCTGACACATATGAGCGTTACAATAATAACTAGAAATCGCACAATTCACCCCTCATTGCTAATGTATTCCGTTACCTTTTTTCTGTATTTTGTCAATCTGACTGAACGCACCCACCGGCCTTGCTGTTTCAGCACCGGTTTTTTCTATAATGGCCTGGTCAATTGCAATCGGATCAATAATTGGGCCCTGCTGCAGCAAGTCTCTATTTTTACTATATTTTTCTGTATCTATCTTATTTGCAGGGGCATCAAGCATTACATTCTCGTAGCCTTCCGGCACCAGAACAAGAAATTCTACACGACGATTATGAGCACGACCTTCATCGGTGGTATTGTCGTCAATAGGTTGGCTTTCACCGTAACCCTTGACAAAAATTCTAGCAGGATCGAATCCAGCACGCAGCACCATGTGAGTAGCAGCAGCAACAGCACGTTTGAACGAAAGGACCTGATTATATGATTCAGAGCCAACATTGTCAGTGTGACCTTCAATGCTGATAATGAAGTACTTGTCTTCCTTGCGGAGTTCCTCAGCTACCAGAGAAATGGACTTACGTCCTTCCTCGGAAAGGTCCCATTGATTAAAGGAAAAGGACGCATCCGGGAAACGAAAGCGACGACGAATTTTGGCAACAAATGGCTGTTCCGTAAGTGTTGTTCTCTCGACAGAAGTATGGGTTTCCATTGGACCTATCGGTGAGACCTCCAATTCACGAACCTCGGGAGTTCTGAGCCGATCAACCGGGTTAATGATAATGGCCTCGCCTGGATCAGTAATAGGAACTTCCAAATGGCTTGTTGGCGAATCGGCAACATCAACTCTGCCAATCAGGGGCGTCAGTATTCTGATTTTACTGCGCTTGACCGGCTTAGGCGGTTCATCAATCAAGGCATCAGGTTCGACCAGTTTGGGAACGGGTCGATTAAAAGTGCCAACCCCTTGACATGTAGTCAGTCCAAAAAGAATGCGCCAGTCAGGACTTGCATCAGAGAGACCTGCAGAGGCCCCAAGATTCATTGTCAAGTGAGGAGTCACAAAATACTGGAAACCAACGGTGACCTCAGTTGGAGCACCAAGGTCGGAAACTTTTTCAGTCTCGTAAGAAATCTCAGAGATCAAACGTAGGCGAGTTGCAAGGGAGTATTCAACACCACCACCCAAGAGGAGCTGATCGTCATAATCCACGTTATTGGGGGATTCATTGATAGCGTAACCGACATTGGCATGAAAGCCGAAAGACTCCCGTTTAATGCTGGCGATGAAGCGGCTGATATAATTTGTGAGTCCATCGAAATCGGCATCATCAGAGATCGAATGGCGGGCTTGTACGCCAACGGCCAGGCGAAAGTTATCCGAGCGTTTGCCATATACACGGAACTTAAAGCCAGCATTGGCAAAACCGCGGCCACTGCTGTCTTCATCGCCGTTGAAAAGAAGGTTTGGGTAGGAGCCGTAAACTTCTATGAAGGTACCAAGACCCATGGTGATCGTCGCAGGAATAATCACGCTTGAATCACCCGAAAGGTCTGAACCGTTATAAACCCCATCGGAACAGTTAGCCCAGAGACCAACACAGATATTACCTTCGTTAAGGGTTTGAGCTGTTGGCTGCGAAAGCATTCCCGTGTCACCAAACTGGGTGGATGTCGCCTGTGCCACAGGAATGGATAGTAAGGATAAGAAAAAGAGGCAACAGAGAAAAGATGAAAAACGGAGCATAAACCGTGAAGAGTCCTTAACGGAGGAATGTTTTTTTGTTTTTCTACCACTGCAGAACGACAAAATCAATCAATCCTTTTTACGGGGTTCCGATATTCTGCCTGGTACTGAACGTAGCTATCGGCAATAGAACGCATCTTGCAGCGTTCGTCTTCCGTAAGGAGTCTTTTCACCCTGGCAGGGCTCCCCATAACCAGGGAATGTGGCGGTACTTGTGTACCAGGTGCGACAACAGAGCCAGCAGCAACCAGTGATGAAGTACCAATGACAGCACCATCAAGCACTATAGCCCCAATGCCAATGAGGCTTCTATCGTGCACAGTGCAACCATGAAGGGTCGCGTTGTGGCCAACAGTGATATCGTCACCAAGGACAGTCGGGTGCGTGTCACGAGTTACGTGTACAACAGTGCCATCCTGAATGTTGGTTCGTTTGCCTATGCGAATGAAGTTAACATCACCTCGAACGACGACATTAAACCAGAGACTCGAGCCCTCACCTACCTGAACATCGCCGATGACACAGGCGCTGGACGAAATAAATACTGAGGCATCCAGTTTTGGTGTAAGCCCTTTATATTCAAGTATCATAGGAACTCAAGTACCATGAATCAACAAATATCCCGAGAATTCTACACAAAGAGTCACACCTCTATTACTATCAATTATCGTGCCATCAACAGCACATTGAGACAGAAACAGCAAACCATCAAAAAACCATTTATTTCCGTATGGTTGCACATATTTTAAATAGCGGTGAATCACGAAGAGAAATACAGAACACATTAAGGCCGGGAAAACACTGGGCGTTTCCCGGCCTTAATGCTGTTATAACACTGAATTTATACTGGCCGAACTCTCTGACTAGCTGTTAACCTTGTCTCGCAACTCCTTGCCAACCTTGAAGAAAGGCAGCTTTTTGGGCCTGACCTGAATAACTTCGCCAGTCTTTGGGTTACGTCCCATATAAGCCTGATACTCTTTAACGACAAAACTGCCAAAGCCCCTGATTTCAATGCGCCCACCAGATGTCAAGGTATCTGACATGGAGTCAAAGACAATATTGACAATTTCCTCTGCTTTTTTGTAGGTGAGACTATTACGGGCGGCCAGGGATTCCACTAATTCAGATTTATTCATGTATACCTCCAAGCACAAAACTTATTGCCTGATCAGATACGATACCTAATCACAGGAACTCGGTAAGCTACATTTATACTACTGTGCCATTATGGTGTGTCAAGCCCATCAACCAGTATTTTCAGCGAGTTGTACTAGATTACATCTCTGTATGAGGTCAGATCGTCGTGAAAGGAGAGAGCGTCCAGATGATTCGCGCGTCTTCATCGCCGATATTATCCCAACGATGTGGCAAGTGAGATTTAAAGGAAAGACTGTCGCCGACAGCGAGGGAATACTCCTCTCCTGCTATGGTAACTTTGAGTTGGCCTTCAACAATAACAATCAACTCATCGCCTGGGTGGTGCATATGTTTGTAACCACTGGTTCCACCTTTTGGGACAGTACAGAGAAACGACATAAACTGCGGATCACGTAAACCAGATGTGAACGACTCAGTATGCATATTGTCCTCATCGTCATAAACGGTAGTGTCACGTTGGCCCGGCGATGAGAGGACAATTTCATGAGTAGCAGAAACTTCTTCAACAAAATAATTAATGCTCTTATCAAAGACATTAGCGAGTTTCATTAATATTTCAACTGAAGGTATCGTCAACCCACGCTCAACTCTGGATATCATATTTGAGGAGACTTCAGATTGTTCTGCCAACGCCTGAATTGTCAAATCACCTTTAAGGCGTATTGACTTAAGCTTTTTGCCAACTATTTTCTTCAGTTTCATAGCATATTCTCTTATGATATTAATATTTCAGTAACTATTCAGTACAATCTGAGTCATTTACAAAAATGTCTGTCATCCCCGAATGATTCTGTCGGGGATTCATGGTTTTAAAGACTGGATTCCTGATTACACCCTCGGGAATGACAATCTTATCAACTAATTAAGATTGGGTGCTGGAGAAACAACCCAAAGGACGTGCGTTTTTCCCAGGTGAAGGTTACGCCAACGATGGGGTAAAGAAGCTTTAAAAACAATGGAATCCCCCTTTACCAATTCGTATGATTCGCCCTCAATCACGAATTCCAGCGAACCTTCGAGGATAAGCGCAAATTCCTCACCGGTATGCACCATGCCACCATCTCCACTACTGCAATTTTCTTCGATGGTATCAAAGAAGACCGTAAAATTGGGGTCGTGAATACCTTGCGTTAAACTGACGATCTGATGTTTGTCTTCAAAGAAAAAAACCGGTTCGCCCTGCCCTTTTTTGGTATGGATAATAGCTGAGCCCTTATCGGCTTCCTCGACAAAATAGTTAATGCTCATACCAAAAGCATTGGCAATCTTGACCATTATTTCAACAGAAGGAGTAGTGAGGCCACGTTCTATTCTGGAGATCATATTTGAAGATACACTGGAACTCTCTGCAAGTTCCTGAATTGTCATATCATTACGTAACCTTGTAGCTTTTAGTTTTTTCCCTATTAGTTTTCTCACCATGTTTTTTCGCTCCATCGTGCCCTAAAATGAAATACCGTTCTATCACTCGGGTGAAGGAGTGTCAACGAAACATGCTACACAAATAACATAAATAGTAAAAGCGGTATCGTCAACCATAGATCATGCCGGGTTGACAATTGCCACACCATCACAGATAATCCGACTACCAAACTAACTACAGAGAATAACAATTCAGGAGTTTTTATGAAACATTGGCAGGATATTGAGCAGCTTGTCGACCAAGTCATTACAGGTCAGCCACCGACTCACACTCAGGGTGTAAACATACTCCGATCCAGGGGCGCTGAATACACATCCTACTTGGCAGGAGCTCACCACCTTAAAGAACGAGCATTTGGTGACATCGTCCAACTCTGTTCGATAATTAATGCCAAATCAGGCCGTTGCCAGGAGAATTGCGCCTTCTGTGCGCAATCAGCACATCATCAATCATCACCACCGACTTACCCTTTAAAATCTCGCGATGAGCTCATTGCCGGGGCTCAGCAGGCACAAGATGAAGGATCACATTGTTATGGAATCGTAACAAGCGGGACTCAGCCCGAGGCTGGCGAGGAATTCGACACCATTCTTTCTGCCATTTGTGAAATCCGTGAGCGTTTTGATGTTGAACCCTCTGCTTCATTGGGGCTGTTAACAGATGATCTGGCACAGTCCCTGGCTGATGCTGGCTGCGTCACTTACCATCACAATCTGGAAACTGCTCGCTCCTTCTTCCCGAAAATCTGTACAACCCACGATTATGAAGAAGATGTCAAAACTGTAAAACTCGCCAAGGCAGCAGGAATGAAAGTCTGTTGTGGAGGCATATTAGGGTTGGGAGAATCAGACGAGCAACGGGTCGAATTAGCAGAGACACTACGTCAACTGGATGTTGATTCTGTCCCTCTGAATTTCCTTAACCCTATTCAGGGAACGCCACTGGAGAACCATCAGTCTGTGTCCCCTATGGACTGTGTTCGTGCCATCACTATGTTTCGCTATTTTCTGCCGAATAAACCAATCAGTATCTGCGGTGGACGAGAAACCAACTTGCGCGAACTGCAATCATGGATCTTCATGGCTGGAGCCAGTGGAACCATGATTGGCAACTACCTGACAACATCCGGTCGCGACCGAAACGTTGATATGCAGATGTTTGCAGATATCGAGGTAAAAACAGATGGCTGTTAAGAAGATACCCGTAAAAAAACGCTGTCCAGCCATATTTGTGACAGGAACAGATACCGGTGTCGGCAAAACTCTAGTTGCCGCTGCCCTGGCGCGCCACTTCTCTTTGCAGGGGTTGAAAGTCGGCGTTATGAAGCCAATTGAAACAGGTGTGAAAAACCCGGACGAACTGGGTGTCGACGCGACTCTGCTCCGCTGGGCGGCCAGATCGACCGATGCGAATGACCTCATTTCACCATATCGGTTCTCTCGACCAGTAGCACCATGCCAGGCGGCAACAGCTGCAAAGGAACAAATTGCTGGTGATAAAATTGTCGAGGCCTATCATGCCTTGAGACACGACAAGGATCTTGTGTTTATCGAAGGCGCTGGAGGCCTGATGGTTCCCATTCGTGGAGGATACATCATGGCCGACCTTGCCAGACAATTGGAGGTACCGCTTCTGATTGTCACCCACCCGCGACTCGGCACCCTGAACCACACAACCCTGACAACCTTTGCCGCACGCGCCATGGATTTAGAACTCTGTGGTTTCATAGTCAATCAAATGCCCGAAAATCCAGGTGAAGTGGAGAAGGAAACTCCTCACCTGCTCGCTTCACTAGCTTCTGCAGATTTGTTGGGAGTTCTGCCGGAGGTCGTTGGCTCAGAACAAGAGAAAGTTAAAACTCTTGCTGATGAGATTGGTAAATTGCCAGCGTACCAGTGGTTGCTAGGTGGGCTTGGAATACAGCCATAATTTTGCAAAAAAAACCGGGAGTAGCCCTTGTGGACTCTCCCGTTTTTTGACATTATTCAGCACTATAAAATACTGTCATTCCCGAGGGTGTAATCGGGAATCCAGACCTTAAAGCATGGATCACCGATAGAATCATTCGGGGATGACAGAGGGTTCTTTTACTCGCGCCCTTTGCCAGTAACTTCTGTCTGTTGCGCGGCCAGATCGACAAGAATAGCCATCGATTCCTTGGCATAGACATCTTTAAGCACACCTTCAATCAGCTTTTCTGTAGGATCCTCTTGTTCATCAGATTCTTCTGCCTTTGCCTCATCAGACCCTGCTTCTTTTTTGTCATCTGTCAAGTCATGTGGGCTGGGACTCATACCCTGTAAATCTTCCCTTTCCTGCACAACATCATTGAGCAACAGTGACTGACGCGTATTTTTAATGCGTTCGCGCATGGCTTCGGCCACTCGTTCAATTTCAATAAAATCCTCATTCTTGGCAACTCTAACCTGGCTTTTAGCATTCAGGCTAGCAAGATCAATAGGTGGCCACTTCATATGTTTCACTGCTGCGATGCCATCCCAAGGGAGACTGTAATCCAGATAACGCTCCCCATATTCACTATAGCGACTGCGATCCGGCAAAACAATATCGGGAACAACCCCACGGTATTGAGTTGAATCGCCACTGACACGATAAAACTTCTGAGTCGTCATCTTCAGGGCACCAAGAGGCATATACTGGCGCATATTTCTTAAAGTTAAGCTCTTGTCCAGATCCATAATAACCTGTACGGTCCCCTTGCCATGAGTGTGCTCATTACCAACAATAACTGCCCGGCCATAGTCCTGAAGAGCACCGGCAACAATCTCTGAGGCTGAAGCACTGAAGCTATTTACCAGCACAACCATTGGGCCATGATAAGCGATTTTCTTATTATAGCTGTAGAGCACCTTAGCCTCACCAGCACCGTTACGAACCTGAACGACAGGGCCTTCACCCAGAAAGAGTCCGGCAATACCGACGGCGTCTGTCAAAGCACCGCCGCCATTATTACGCAAGTCCAAGATCAACCCAGTCATAGCCTTTTCGTCAAAGGCCTTGATGGCCGCGTTGACATCATCTGTCGAATTGCGCCCTTTCCCACCATTGCGGGTCGTTTCAAAATCTCTATAAAAGCTCGGAATCTTGATATATCCGTAGCGATTGCCAGACTGTGGATCAGTTACCATGGCTGACTTGACGAAAGACTCCTCGATGATCACAACGTCACGTACTATCGGTATGACAAATGACTTAAGGCCAAGCCGCCGAACAGTCAAACGGACCTCTGTACCCTTTTTGCCGCGAATCAGAGCGACAGCATCACGCAGACGCATATCAGTTACGTCGACAGGCTCTTCCTTGCCTTGTGCAACAGAGAGGATGATATCGTCGGCATGCAACTGACCTTGCCGATCTGCTGCACTACCAGGGATGATCTTGACAATTTTAATGTGGCCATCTTCCTCACGCAGAGTTGCACCGATACCCTCCAGAGACCCACGCATGCTGATATCAAAATCCTCCTTGGACTGGGGCGGCATATAAGTCGTGTGGGGGTCGAAAGAGCGGGCAAATGCGTTCAGGTAACGATTATAGTGATCTCTGAGGGTTTCTTTTTTCAGACGCTCAAAATATTGATGATACTGCTTACGAACTTTATCGCGAGCCTCAATTTCCAGCTCTTTTTTCTGCTCAGCAGAGACCTTAAGCGGATCCTCAATGTCGGCATCTTCAATAAGATTCAGATAGCGGTTTAAAATGCGATACTTTAGGTCGAGACGCCAGCGTTCAGCAAGGGCTTCTTCCGTTTTGCAAAAGGTCAGCTTCTCTGGATCCGTTTCAAAATCTTCGACAACATCAAATGCAAACGGAGACTCCAGTATTTTCTCAACCAGTATCTCGGCGCGAGCGACGCCATTGCTAAGCAGGCGGTAAGCCAGCGGTGCAAGAATCACACGGCCACTCTTCACTTCATCATCAATGCGATCTTCGAAAATCTTCAGCTGGTCGACTTCAGCAGCAAGCAGCAGTCGTTTCTGATAGTCCAACTGCTTGAGGTACAGGTGGAAAGCGGCGCGGGAAAGCTTATCATCAATAGGCTTGCCACTAAAATGATTCTCAACCTGGCGTTTTAAAACATAAGTAAGGAGACGTGTACGGTTCTGATCAGTCTCGTCTGGCGTTGTTGCAGTCATTGGGGCAGGGATGACGAACCAACCAACCACCAGCAAGGTTACACAGACAAGAAGAGCACGAAACCAACGTTTATTTATCGACATTTACCATCCACCTTCTCAATTTTAACAAAACTGATATATTGACCCAGATCTTATATAGGTTTTTTTGTATTTTTACAATGTACTTCATATTTATACTTTGTGGCAATCATCTTGGACCGAAGTGGACTGAAAGGAAAAGGGCTTTACAAAAAACCGACAAATTGTGGTATGCTTGTGTGAAAATCAAACAGAATGAGGAGAGCCATGCTGATTCGCGTTATGTACAGTGACGGTAGATTCGACATGATTAAGCCGAACATGCTTGACAACCTTCTCGACAAGCAGCGTGTTACCAGTTTCAAGCGGTCATCAGGATGGGCTGTCGTAGGACGGGATCCGATTCGCAGTTCAGGTCGTTCCAACTATCACGGCACAGAAAGACGCTTGGTATAGAATTGGGCGGCTAAAGTTCTATTGGACTATTAGTCCGCTGGCAGCAAATCAGTCTGTTCAATCCAGCCATCAAACATCGGAAAATAAAGTGCTGCGCGGATGGAACGATTCGCGTCCAACTGCCCAAAGAGAGCTGCATAGAGTTGTAACTGCTGCCGGTAACGCTCTGCCTCCCCACTCATAAACTCATCTAGCTCCTCTCCAGGTATTGGTCTGCTGGTTTTATAATCTACAATCCAGCGGATGCCAACAGGATCAACAAAGGTCCGGTCTATAATCGCACGAACCGAATGTCCTGCAACCATGCCGTTGAGAGCCAATTCGCTGGCTGCCTCCTGGTGACAGCCCAATAACCATCTGCCTCTTTCACTCGTTGTAGCGTTGATGAGGCAAGTCAAAACCATCGAGGCACAGACTTCTATCCTGGCAAGCGGCACACCACTGATATTCAATTGAGCTTTAAAGTTATCAACCTGCCCTTTGATGGTAGCTTGCGGCCAACAATCCAGACCATCAGAAGAGATTCTGTCCAGCCATAAATGGACCAGAGTACCGATAACCCTGCCTTCTTCTGTTTGGCGAGACTTGACCGTCTCATCCAGGTAATGCCCGCCTTCTGAAGCATGTCGAACTATATTTTCCTTAACAACTAAGGTTCCTGCCAGTTGCGGCGGCAGCCATTCCAGTGGTAAACGCTTCAATTTTAACACTTGCGCTTCGTTCTCGGTTTGGTCTGTTACGACAACAGTATTTTCCAAAAACGCACTGCTACAGGCAGGCCAGGCGACCGACAAAAGAGACCCGGACAGTGGCACTAACTCACTATCTTTATTGAACTTTGCATGTCCCAGGAGATGCAGTTGTGATTTTGCTCTGGTAACAGCAACATATAAAAGTCGCAGGGTTTCAAGATCGTCTTTTTCTTGCAATATATGACCGATTGCCTGATAGGTCGGTTCTGGCTGATCACTCAATAAGGGTGGTATCGGTGCCAGCAGAAGTTCGTAGTCGGGGTGTTCCAGCCAACGCAGCAAGGCGCGTTCGCGACTCCTGATGCCACGGCCAAGTCCAGGCAGGATAACGGTGTCGAACTCCAGACCTTTGGCTTTATGAATTGTCATCAACTGCAACTCCGGGCCTGCCTGAGGGTCAGGAGCAGCGTAAAGCCCGGCAAGCAGCCTTTCCAGGGTTTCTAAAGGCTCTTCACTATCAAACTTTTCAAGCAGTGCAAAGACCTGATTGACGTCCAGTAAATCTGTCTCGTCGATACAGGCCGGACCGTTCAGAGCCAGCCAGGCGGACTCGACCAGTCGGCGCATACTCAAGCGCCCCCTGTTCTTCATGGCACGTTCGAGTACAGGTATGATGCGATCCAGTCGCTGCCTGCCATCCTGGCTGATCTGATCAAACATCTCTACCTGGTCTGCGGGTTGAGTTAACAATTCCCAGACGGTGGCCCGACTATCTTTGCCACAAAGCTTCGTGAGGTCATCCAAAGTCAAACCGCACCAGGGTGCCCTGAGTACAGAAAGCCAGGCAACCCGATCTGCAGGATGCTGCAGGGCGCGTGTCAAAGAGAGAATATCCTGAACAACAGGGCAATCAATCAAAGGGTCAATGTCCTGTGCCTGAAAGTGAATACCCGTCTTTTTTAAAACATTGACGATTGCGGCAAGATGGCTTCTGGAACGCACCAGGATGGCAACGGTTCCAGCAGCATTGTGCTCTCTTGCCTGCTGAACCAGCTTAAGAACTTCTTCTGCTTCAGCACTATCCTGTCTATCGACAAAGCCTTGGATGGTTACAGAGGGCCCACTTATGCTTTGATTGGATGAAGGGGCCGGGGGATCAAAGGCCATGGCTGGCGCGAAGCGCACAGCTCCACGAACTTCGTCCTCATCAACAGGGAAAAGATCACTGAAAGTATTATTAACCCAGTCGACAAGATTTTTCCGGGAGCGAAAGTTTGTACTCAGAGTAATGCGCTCCATCGGCAGACCATCCAGACCACGTTGACAGACTCGCAGAAACAGGCCAACCTCTGCCTCACGAAAGCGGTAAATCGATTGCATCGGATCACCGACAACAAAGAGTGTACGGCCATCACCTGGCACCCAACCGGCAGTCAAACAACGTAACAAATCATATTGAGCATAAGAGGTATCCTGAAATTCATCGACCAGGATGTGACGAATACGGCTATCTAACTGCAAAAGGAGATCTTCAGGTGCCGAGACAGAGCCAAGCGCGGCATGCGCGGCACCGGCAATTTCGATAAAGTCGACCTGCCCCTGCTGACGGAAAAGAGCCTGTAGTTCCACCACCGCCAACGGCAGCAGTTCAATCAAGGCTTCGAGAACATACCATTGCTCTTCAGCGTAACTGATTGCGGGCAATTGACGCACAGCCAGTAAGGCCTTTGTAATGACGCTATCTTCTCGGAACTGTTCCAGAAGACTTAAGGCACGAGACTTCATTTCTTGTGCAATGGGAGTCTTTTCAGCTGGGAAGCCAAGGGTTTTATTGACACTTTTTCTCACCCCCCCAGCTGCCGTAAAAACCAGCTGTGCCAAAGCCTGCCACTGTTGCATTGAACCAGGATCTTCTTTTTCACGCATCAGGACAGCAAACGGGTGATCTGGCTGATCATCCACCAGATTACTTGCGGCAAAGAGAGCCAGCTCTCTGAGTTCACAACAGGTATCACTGCCGAGAGTGTCATGAGCCTGCTGCAAACAGGATAAAACATAGAGTTGTAAGCCGGACTCCAGAACCTGCCGTGGTTCAATGTTACCCCGATGTGATTCTATGTTACGCTGGGCCATGAGATGACGTAGCCATTGATCCCGCTTGCTGAGCATAGCCACAAGCAGGTCGCGCAACAGCGTGAGACGGTTATCCAGATGAGCCAGCAGCCGCTCAATAGCGTCCTGCCCGGCACCACCTCTGTCAAGCCTGGCCAGTAATGATTCAGCGGCCAGAAGATATAAGTCAGCGGGATCATCTGTCACCTTGGGTTGGCCACCAAAACGTGCCAACCAGGGCATTCTACGCGTCAAAAAAGCACAGAAGCTATCGATTGTCATCAACTGCAAACGGTTTGGATTCTGTAAAAGACACCAGCCTTTTTCCTGATCTCTAGCAAGAACAGCGCGGGCTCTTTGCCAGGTCTCGACTGCATGTGGTTCATCCGGAGGCAGCTCGTCGCAGGCCCGCTCCATGGCCTGCAGCAGTCTCAGCTTCATCTCACCAGCAGCTTTGCGGGTAAAGGTGATCGAGAGAATTTCCTCCGGAGACTCGGCAACCGCCAGCAGCGCCAGGATGCGTTGAATCAGGAGTTCTGTCTTACCGGAACCTGCCGGGGCCTGAACGATACAGGAGCGGCTTATATCGACAGCTTTCTGTCGTTCCTGCCAATCTGGTGGTTGCAAGGCCTGCAGCTTAATCATTAGCCTTCTCCTGCACAGCCACACTCTGCTTGAGAATGCGGCAAAAACCTTTTAAATCGCAGTACTTACAGGCGAGCTCAAGATCAACCGGGTCAACTGCTGCATCACCACGGGCAAAGGCATCTCCCAGGCAAGGCAGAGTTTTTTCCCAATGCTGTAAGATATCTTCAAAGCCAACCCAGCCCTTCTCTTCAAGCCGTGCTTCAAGTGCGCGTGGTTTTGCTCCCGACCAGGACTCATCTTTACGTGACAGGCCCTTGAATCCGCTTTCTTTCTCTTTACTGCGCACCGCGGCGAACATCACGGCCCCCACCTTCTTTTTTGGCAAACCGAGGCAGTATATAGGTAGCTGCGGTTCAGTAATTCGATCATCCAACCATTGCAGAGGGTCCGGGCGCCCAGTCTTGTAGTCGATAATGGCGCAAGTTCCATCGTCCAGTTCGTCAATTCGGTCAATTCTGGTGCGGATCAGCAGATTGCCAATCTTGATCTGATGGCTCTGCTCAGATTCCATGACCCGAAAAGGACCGCGACATCGTTCAAACTCAAGCCACTGTCTCGTCAAAGAGATTAAACGTTGGCGCTCAATTTCTCGTTGCCGCGCAGGCAGATCATAACGTCTCTCTTTTTCGAGCCGATCCAAGGCACGATCAACAGCTGCATACAGATGTTGATCAAGTGTCGACTCATCTAAAGACAGCAGAGTTTGCTGATCACCAACATTGGCCCAGAACAGTTCAAGAACCGTATGTGCGAGAGTCCCGCGTGACATATTGTCAATACCGATATCCGGGACATCCAGGCGCTCTGCCCTGAGGCGGTGATGAGCAAAAGCGCGGAACGGACATAGGGCCTGATCCTTGATGATTCCTGTACCGCCGGTAAATGGCTTACGAGAGGAAATCGATGGCCCATGATCGTCAGTTGTTTCTTCAAGATCTGGCCGACCTTGCCAGAGAACTCCTGCCGGAGCACATGATTCGGCCAGAGCGGGCCTGCCCTCTTGAATGTTCGTAATAAACGGGCTGGGACTATGCCTGGCGCCTTTATCCTGAACAGGCCAGCTGAGCACAATATCAGGCGCTGCCGAGAAAAGACGTGTTGCAACCTGTTCAGCAAAACGATATTCACGCTCTGCATCTGAACGTTTCATACCATGACGCCGCTGAACGGGCAGTGGGATAAAAGGGTTGGGACTGGCAGGCTTTGGCATGGCGGCATCGTGCAGGCCAAGTATCCAGAGATAATCAAAGTTCAAACCGCTTGATTCAAGTTCACCCAGAACCTGAACAGGGGCATCGCCTCCTTCCGGCTGGAACTCCAGGGTGCTGATCATACGCATGAGGATCTTTACCGCCTCAGAACGATCAATAGGTGATGAAACTCCATCCAGGCTGGCAAGCTCGCCAAGAGACGATTTAAAATGCTGTACAGCCTGATATTCGCGACTTGACAAACCACGGTTTCCAGGCCATTTGAGCTTGTGGAGAAAGTTTGCAAAATGTTCTGCCCAGAACCCCGGCAGATGTTTGCCTGATTTACGCAGATCAGCGCTAATTACTCCGACAATATCAATAAAATCGGGAATAGGAATCGAACGTTCCCTGGATAGCTTTTCAAGGGTTTTCTGCAGACGCGACAGTGGCCAGTCAAACCGTCTGGAGCGACGTAATTCGCGGTCAATTTGCGCCCGCTTGGAGCCCTCTTCAACATATTTGCCGAGATAAGGCGTACGTAAAAGCCCGCTGATCTCATCATGATCAACCTGCATGCCAAGTCGCAACATACGCAGGGCGGCATGAATCACTCCTTCCCTGCCCAGATCGCGACCAAGGGAAAGGTTGAATATTTGCGGTACCTCATCACCGGCAAGCAAGGCAGCAGGGTCAAGCTCTGCAGTTAATATCTGTTCAACCAGAGGCTGATAAACTTCCAATTGCGGCACAACTACACCAATCTTTGCTGTGGGATTTTCGTTGAGGAGACCTCTTATCCAGCGAGCACACTGGCTGACTTCATCGGCAGGGTCATCTGCTGCGAAACGTTGTCGACTAACATTCCGACACGGCTCAGGATGCCAATGCTCGATCTCTGAGCCATGTAGTGTCATGACATTGTTTAAATGCAGCAGATCAGGGGTGATCTCATCGAAACCGGCAAAAATAATTTTTTCAGGCAGGCACAAGCGCTTTTCAGTAATGGCTTTTGACAATAACCAGGGAATCTCAACAGAATCGTGCCAGTTGTTTTCTGCAGACTGGACCTGCCATTGCTTACGCCAACGGAGAAACGCTTCGTGGTCTTCGGCGGCTTCGTCAAGTCCGAATTCAGCAGAATATCTGACTAGCAACTGATGCGCCTGCAAAGCACGCCTGGCCGTCTGTGGAACTTGCAGAAGATGGTTACCGGAACGTTCAACATCGGACTCAATGATCAATGTCCATATGTGTTCAAGCTGGGCTTTGTTCAGAAAAACAGGCATTCCAGGAATCTGCCACTGGCAACGGGACAGCCAAGCAGACAGGCTCAGGATGTCGGGACGTAACCAGGCAGTAAGTCCTTGCTGCTGCTGATGCAGATCGTACTGTTGCGACAGGTAACGCGACAGGCGATCATTGACCGTCAGAATAAGACAGCCTTCTTCAGCTGCCTTATATAGTCCTTCATCCATGTTTTTTGTCCTGATGTTCATGATATTGGCAGACTACAAACACTATCTGACGGAATATGACACATGCGATCAATATAAAATCATGTTAAGGTCTCTGTTAAGCACAATCTGAACCATTGACAAAATGACTGTCATCCCCGAATGGTTTTATCGGGGATCCATGTTCTAAGCTTTGGATTCCAAATAGAACCCTCGGCAATGATAGCCATATTATAAGGCTGAATAGCAAACATTCAAACTATCCAAGCAATTCCCCATTTAACCAACGAGGTAAAACAGCCTCAAGCTGTTGAAGCTGGCGTCCACAGACAACGCTGACATCATTATCACGACAACGTTTTCGGTCTTCTTTTCGCATATCACGGTAACTGACCAACAAGGCGCGTCCATAAGTTCCCCCCATCAGATCACGCAAATTGTCCAATTTATAAACGACATCATCACCTTTTGCATGACCGCCTTGCAGATTGGCTGTTTTGCACTCGACGATATGTAAGCGGTTGGCGTAGGTGCAAGCGACATCCAGTTCATTACTTGTACCCGCTTTGTTTTCAACCCTTATGCCGATGGCTGCATCCCTGACCTTTTTCTTGCGACGCAACTCTTCGATCAGGCTGTAGACATACTGTTCCAGCCAACCACCTTGAACCAGCCTGCGTGAATCTTCACCGGCAAAGCCTAAACGATTGTCCGTAACGGATAGATGATCAGCCTGCTGAAACAGTTCCAGCAAGGCAACGAAGTGCGTATCTCTCAACAAAGAGTTCTTGATAGTACACCAAAGGTGATTTTTCGCTTCCCCGGCCAGATAATTCAGGCTCGCCAAAGATCTCTGCCATTGTTCAATGTCGGAGACAAGGGCTTGATAAAGCTGTCTGTTTTTCGCTTGCAACATCGGCCTGGCAACAGCAACCACCTTGTAACCGTAACACTTCAGACAAGTTTCAACTTTCAGCAAGTCAGGTAAAGGCACAGATTTTTGTGGCTTCGAAAGTGAGACCATAGCGCCATTTTCTGAATCGACATAGAATACCGGCAAGTCGAAATCGCGAAAAACGCCAAAAGCCCCGAGAGCCATCACCTTGGTGCCACCAGTAGCATTCAAAGCCAGTCTGTGATCAGAATATGCTGTGATAACATGCAGTACCGATTCACGGATATCCTCAATCCGGTAGGCGCGAACTGACCATAGTGACACACGACAGCCGGCATCATGCAGCAATGCTTTAAGTCTTTCTGCTTCTTTAGCCATCTTCGGCGTAACCAGGAGAACGACCTCACGCGGCCTGATCGCCACATCGAGAACAGGCAGTAAGTTGGGCAGCAATTGATGCGACACCAGACAGATATGAACCTCAGCACGGCAAACATCAATATCGCTCCGTTCCTGAAGAGTTTTCTGGTTGTCGGACAAATTGCTCACATCAAATCTCCGTCCCAGTCAAGCAGGGGAAACTGAGGCAGATTATCTTCAGATCATGATCCTGTGGTGAGAATGTCAAAGCCGGTTCAATCTGCTGGCGAACTACAGAGCGAGAACCTCGCGAACAAAAGTAGACGATGTATTCAGGTTGTTGGGAGTTCAGACTATGGATAACCGGCTGTGGTGAACCACCAACAGAAACAATCAGGAGCTTTTTTGTTGAATCAGGCATAGAACCTCCGGTCATAATATTGCAAAAGGTCTGGTCTCGCAGTGATTGACATTCATCCCAATGGCCAGCCAGCTTTCGTCACACTGTTTACACAAAGGGAAAAACTTTACGCCATCTTCAGACCACTCCAACTGTGCCTCAATCCGATGACGCATTTCTTTAAAACGCACCGGGGTCATTTCGACCTCAAACACCGACAGCTGCAGGCGCAGTCCATAATCTTTCATGACCTTAGCAACCCGATAGAGACGACGAGGGTCTGCTATATCATAAGCAACCAACATTTTCATCAGCACACCAGATACTCAAGAGTGGTCACTTTAAGACCTTGACCAGAGACAACCACCTTGTTCTGACAGCGGTTACAAATTCGATAAATCAACAGGGAATCAGTATCAGGATCAATACAGCTGCCCGCCATTCTGGCAATCACAGCCAAGGCATCCAGGTCGACTTCGCATTCAAAAATCGATTTCTGCGTGTTTAAGCCATACTCCTTGAGAAAACGATGGAATTTTGCTCTTTGTCGGTTCGATGAAATATCGTAACTGATAATGGCAAGCATAACTTTTATTTCAACAAAAGGGGATGATATTCTGCGAGTTCACCAGCAATGACTCTGCGGTATAGACGCGCCTGATAAACCAGAGATTCACCGTAAGTCATCCTTTTTTCTGCCATTGGATGAAAGAATTCTTTCTGTAATTTTTTCTCAAAAGCTGTCAGCACTCGTTTAAACGCAGCGGAAGTCAAACGCACCGGGTATTTGGAAAGGTCACTGGAATCTGTTGGTTGTGTTAAAACCTGCTGTGACGGCAGGTCAAACATATCTTCAGCATCAGAGTTGCTGATCCGACCGAGCGGATCACTGACAACTTCATCGAGAATATCTACCACAGGTTTGCTCCTGGTATCCTTTTCATCATCCCCAGCATTGTCATCTTCTTTGATATCTATCTGGAAATCACCCTGTTTAAGGCTTTTTAAATTAAATAGCGATAAAGTCAGGCTGTCGGCAAGGATAGTTCGAAATTCTTCGACCAGGTCAAGCGGTAAAGCATGGCGGCCATAATCAAGACGATGCAGAACGCCAGGGTAAGGATCAAGACCTGCCATACGCACTGCGGCATAGACGCGATTAATCAGCAGCGTGTAAAGCAGCGACAAAACCGAGTTGACCGGATCAGTTGGTGGTCGCCGAACTCTGCGGGAAAAGCCAAAATCATTATCCAGCCCCATACGAAAACCGGTAAAATATGCCGATGTGGCACTACCCTCAAGGCCCATCAGTGCTGCGGTATTCTCAGCTTCTGGCAGTTTATGCAGACAATTTTTCAACTGAGCAAGACAAGGATCAATTTTTCGTTGTTTCCGCGTTCTTCTGATCCGCTGCAGAATAGTCTGCATATTCAGCAGTTTGCCACGCACAATCTGTTGCGCCAAGCAGAGGCAGAATTTTTGATCAGCAACCATCTGAAATTGTTTCTGGCGCAGGAAGACATTTTTCGGCTCGACTGTGGCAAAACGACCAACGTAGCGGCCATCCAGTCGCAGAAAAACTGTATCAATCTGTTCTTTAAGTAAAAAAGAGCGGGCCGAAGCGGTCAATTCTATCCGGCCACAGATCACCAACTGTTCGAGCTTGTAGGTAAACAAGGTATGATGCGTAGCGCCGTCCTTTTTAACCAGAAGGTGCCGCCCTTCTTTAACGATTTTAGATCCTTGGGTTGTCACATAAACAATCATCAAATCCTCCGTTATTTTCGGCAATTATCGGAGTTATGCTTGTTTATGACAAGATCAGCAATGTTGCTGTTTTGTAAGCCGTGACGCAACTATTCAGCTTGCAATTAAAGAACGACAGTCCCAAGAATCTAATCGGAATCTAACCCTCAATCGCCCCTTTCTCTTGTAAAAACCGCCACACAGCTATATACTCAACCTATATACATGAAGCAAAAGGAGGTTCCTTATGGATACTGGGTCAGTTTTTGTCAACAATCGAACTCAAGCGGTACGCCTGCCAGCAAAAACCCGTTTTCCTGATAATGTAAAAAAGGTTGTCGTACGCGTTTTAGGAAAAGATCGGGTACTTTCCCCTGTGGAAAATGTTTGGGATAGCTTTTTCCTCTCCAATGAACGCGTCAGTGATGATTTCATGGCCGAGCGCGCTTCTCAGGATCAACAGGAAAGGGAAGCGTTCTAATGTTGAAGTACATGCTCGACACCAATATTGTTATCTATGTGATCAAACGCCGTCCGACTGAGGTCTTGGAAGTCTTTAACCGGCACGCCGCTCAGATGTGTATCAGTTCAATCACCTTTGCCGAACTCATTCACGGCGCAGAAAAAAGTGCCTGGTTGGAACATAACCTGCGTCAAGTTGAGGATTTTATTTCTCGATTAGAGGTATTGGACTATGGCACGAAAGCGGCTTCGCATTATGGCGAAATCCGTGCTGATATGGAACGCAAGGGCACACCTATCGGAGTCAATGATCTTCATATTGCCGGACATGCCAGAAGCGAAGGATTGATTATGGTGACCAACAACCTCAGGGAATTTAAGAGAGTCAAAGGTTTGCGCCTGGAGAACTGGGTGAGTCAGCTTTAGGCATTTCCATTCATTTCTCTTCAGCAAAGGCAATTAAAAGAATGTCCCGGCAACCAAAGTAAAGGTTGAGCGGAACAGAATGGTAAGCGATGAATAACTTACATAAGTTACCGGCGTCCCGCATGAACAGCCACAATTATATGCCCCCACATTTAGCAACAACACCATCACCGAATCAAGAAAACCACTCAGGTTAATCGTCAGAAGAAGATCCAATCATCTGACGAACATGGCGTCCCTTATCCATGTTTTTTGCCCTGATGTTCATGATATTGGCAGACTACAAACACTATCTGACGGAATATGACGCAGGCAAGAAAAACACCCACAGCATCAGCAAACAGATCCCACCATTCAGCAGTCCGTCCCGTTTGCATCAAAAACTGCATAACTTCAAGCAAGGCACCGAAACAAACTGCCGCCAAACCTGCATATAAGCATATTTTACCTGGGCTAAGAGACAGTGAGAGCAAGTATTGCGCAATCAGGAGAGTCAATAGAGCGTAAGCACCAGCATGTAGCAATTTGTCCCATCCCAAAATACCGGGGAGTTGTGGTGGAGATGAGGTTAATGATAACCATAGGATAGCAACAGCCCATACAAGAGGAGCGAACAATCGCATGATCTTTTTGGCGGTATTTGAATTTGAAACTTTGAGGTTGTCTTTAGTTGTCATGATGACGGACAGATTACTCTAATTTGCCACTTAAACAAAGGTTCATCCATAAAACAACAAACGGTACCTTGTCTTGAGACACCCCTGTTTCGGGAGGAGATCTTGCACAATCTGCCGGTGGAGAAATTGTTTTCTCTCTATAGCGAGTTGCATGGTCGGCCGACCAAGGAACTCACCACCATGCTCGGGATTGTTTTGCTCCAGCAGATGGAAGACCTGACTGACGAAGCGACGATCCGGCAGTTTGCCTTCAATATCGAGTGGCATTATGCCCTCAATGTGACCGACCCTTCGGACGTCAATGCCTATGTGTCTATCCACACCCTCCGGACGATGCGGGAGCAGGTTGGTGAACTGGGTCTTGCGCAGTCGCTCTTTGAGAATGTTACCGAAGCTCTGGTCGAAAGGAACGATGTCCGATCTT
>JAMONP010000030.1 GCA_027065695.1 Desulfuromonadales bacterium
GTTGGCCAAGAATGCCAATCTGGATTTGCCGCCGGTTATGATTTACGCCGATGACCTGACCCACATCCTTACCGAGGAAGGCATTGCCTTCATGCACAAATGCCAGAGCCTTGAAGAGCGCATGGCCGCTATTCGCGGCGTGGCTGGCTATACTGAAGTTGGCCTTGCGGCGAAGCCTGCGGAGACCAAAGCGTTGCGGGACAAGGGCATCATCAAGACTCCGGAAGACCTGGGTATTGACAGGAACCGGGCAAATCGTTCCTTGTTGGCAGCCAAAAATGTGCGAGAACTTGTCGATTGGTCTGATGGCCTTTACGATCCACCTGCCCGGTTCAGGAACTGGTAGCAACAGGAGATTCAGCTTTATGTCGAAACAACTTCATGAACTCACCTTTGAATTCAAAGCGGAAAAGCCTAAGGACTTTAGCGAGGATTTTCTCCATTTTGGTGTGGTCGGCTCCGGCGATATGGAAGTCATTGTGGAGCATAAGGACCTGGATGGTGCGGTCAGGATAAAAATCACCTCACCAGTCACAGGATATGAGGAAGTCTGGCGGCGGGTCCTGGAAAGATTTGTCAACGACACCGGAGTAGCCAATGCCAGCTTTGAAATCAACGATAATAATGCGACTCCGGTCGTGGTCTCTCTTAGACTGCGTCAGGCGTTGGCTGAAATTTCCTGAGGAGGTTCGGGATGTCTAGTAAATGGGAAAACCTCCAGAAGCGTAGCTACCTTGAGTCTAATGCGCGCTCAAGAGCCATCGGTCTTGTGGATACTGGTAGCTTCACGGAATTAGCTGGCCCCAGACACCGCATTTCCAGTCCGCATTTACCTTTGTTGGGTGAGGCTGTGGAATTTGATGACGGCATAGTCACCGGTGTGGGTTTGATCGGCAAAAAGCCCGTGTTCGTAGCCTCTCAGGAGGGCCGCTTTATTGGCGGTGCTGTGGGTGAGGTGCATGGTGCCAAGCTGGTCAACATTGTACGTATGGCTCGTCAGTCTTACGACAAGATGTTAGAGGACAACCCGGACTTGCCTGAAGAGAAGCGTCCCGCAGTCGTTATTTCTTTTGATACCGGCGGTGTTCGTCTGCATGAAGCCAATGCAGGATTGCTGGCTCATGCAGAACTTATGGACCAGTTCCAGGATTGTAAGGGTAAGGTTCCTATCATTGCTTTAATCGGCAGCAGAGTCGGTTGTTTCGGTGGCATGGGTTTTGTTGCTGCTGCAACAGATGTCATTATCATGAGCCAGTTTGGTCGCCTTGGGTTGACTGGTCCAGAAGTCATCGAAGAGGAATTGGGTAAAGACGAATTTGATGCTTCTGACCGGGGTCTGGTTTACCGGACTACGGGTGGCAGGCATAAATATATTATGGGCGACTGCAACTTTTTGGTAGCAGACTCCATCGCTGCTTTCCGTGAGACGCTGCAGGAAGTGTTGAGAAAACCCTATGTTGAAATAGCAGCAATGGGCAGTATCGGCAGTCTGGAAAAAGTTGAATCTCAGCTTAAATTAGTTGAACTCTGTGTTGAGACGGCCCCAAAAGATTCCAAGGATGTCTGGAAAACAGCAGGGAATGAATTTCCGGACGATCTGGTGGACATGCCTCTCGATGAATTTTTAAAAACGGTCAAACGCCTAAGAGACCGTCAAGTCCCACAGCCTCCCAGTGCTCAGCAATTAAGGAAATAAACATGGAAGACCTGATTGGCCAAGGCCGTGCTGCTATAGACATAATTGTGGACCCAGATAGTTTTCTGGAAGGCGAAGTGGGCGAACTGAGCATTACCGATGAGGATTTTGGTGCCAGCGCTGTGATCGGTACCGCAAAACTCAATGGCGAGATCTGCACGATCATTGCCAGCGACGCCATGACGGCTAACCCTAAATTCCCTGTGGTTTATGCTGGCATCATCGGCCTGGAAGAGGGCTACAAAATGGCCATGGCTGTATACCACAGTATCAAGGCTGATAAAGAAAAGCCGCTTGCTGAAAAACGCCCACTGCTGCTGATTGTTGATACTCCAGGCAACGGTGCCGGCAAGCAGGAAGAGATCTTCGGCATGAACAAGGCCACCGGCGCTTACCAGATGGCTCTGGCTGAAGCTCGCAAGGCAGGCCACCCTATCGTGGCAATGGTTGTGGGGCGCGCTATCTCAGGCGGGTTCCTCTGTCATGGTCTGCAAGTCGATCATGTTTTGTCGCTCAGCCAAAAATTCAACACCATGATCCACGTGATGCCTATCACCAGCATTGCGCGCATTACCAAGCTGGACATCGAATGGTTACAGGAGCTGGCTGAGAACAACCCGGTTTTTGCTGCCGGTCCGGACTACTTTTACAAGCTTGGTGGTGTCGAGGAGCTCATAGACAGCATTGAGGCAATGCGTGAGCGGATCATTGCTCATGTTGCTGAAGTTCGAGCCATGAAAATCGCTGGCAGAGACGATGAACTTGGTCCGTGGGGCAGGGGCGCTCTCAGCCTTGAGCGTGGTAGTCGTCAGGCTCGAAGCAAGGTTATGCAGATCATGAACGATGAGTTTGCTGAAGTTGCCGAGAGATATCTGTCTTAAAGCCAGTACACTCTCAAAATGGAAAAAGATTGACCATGGCAGACATATTAAAAGATCTTGAGAGCATGGTTGAAGAGTTCGCTACGGCACCTACTCTGGAAACGGTCGATCGGCGCACCCTTGCCGACAAAGGGATTGCCGGCGCGACAGCAGCACATGTTATCGAAGAAATTCACACCCCGTACAACCTGGCCTTCCTGAGTTTTACTACCGGTTCCACGGCTTTCCAGAATATTGTCGGTGTCACCCATGCCGAATTGCCGGAGAGGGCTAAGGCGTCGCTTAAAGCCTTTCAGTTGGCAGGAGTCATCCCCGGCAGTCACGTTCTGATCTCCTACGCACCTTTAGTGAACGTGTTCGCGTCGGACGCCTTGACGAAATTTGATTTGACCTGGAATTTCCCTCAACGCTCCAGTCGCGATGCTTTCATCCTGACGCTCTGCAAGGACAAACCCGATGTCGTCTTAGGAGAATCGAGTTTTCTCCGCGCCTCACTGGTAGATGCTTGTTCGCTGGGACTTGAAGACCAGCTCCCTCGCGACATTATCGCCTTCACCGCCGGTACAACCCTAGATTTGGAATTGCTGCCTGTCGCGGAAAAGTTTGGCTGGCAGGTGCACGATCTTTACGGCTGTCAGGAATTCGGCTGGTTGACACTGGATGGCATCCCCTTGCGTGACGATATCAGCCTGATTCCATCACCTCACCAGGAACATTTCAGCGAGCTGGTTGTGGGTGGCTTGCCGATGGGTGACAGCTTCCCTGTCAGCGTTTCCGGGCATGTCTGCCGGGTGCAAGGTGCGCCGGCAGGAGAAATCATTACCTATCGTCGCCAGCGTACACATCCTGAATATGAGGTGTATGTAACTGCGTCACCTCTCAGTTCTGCAGAAACAGTGGGTCGTGTCGCCAGGACCATTCTGCGTATCAAGGGACGTGTCGTCAAAGTACGACCTGATTTGAAACTTGGTGCCCCGGCGACAGTGCTTGAACTTCTACCCGCTATTGCGGATCGTGGCCAATGCCCGCAAGTAGAGGCCGTTTTTACAGGTCCAGAGAAAACCAGAATGTTTGATCTTATGGTTCAGGCCCAGCTTGATTTGCAGCAGACAGCTAAAACCGATCCGACCTGGCATAAAACCCGCTGACTGTACAGCGAGGAAAAACATGGGATTGAAGCGGCATACCTTACTTGATATTACTGACCGTGGACGTGAGGACATTCTTGTTGAGTTAGCAGCAAATGACCCCGATGGTGATCTGCTCAAGGATAAGTATGCACAAATTATTTTGCCAGCAAAAGCGGGGGTCCGGGTTCCAGGTGTTGTCAGACGAGAAGAAGGAACTCTTCGCCCTGGTTATATTCCTGTGGGCTTCAGTTCGCCCATGACAGGTCATGGGGGCCGTTTGCGGGTGGCAGTCTTTGCCCGGCTGGAGGATGTCTCACAAACGACCAGTCCTTACGAACTCTTGCCATTAATGAGTGCTCCACCGCGTAACGCATGTAACACTGCTCTTGCTCTTGCCAGGAATCAGGCCCATGAAATGGATCTTGCCATTGGTGTGTGGGGCTCTGCTGCATTAGAGCTTTATACAGGGCTACCGTGTACCCATCAGGACTCGGATCTTGATTTGCTGGTGGCGGTGGCACCTCGCGAGGCTCTGGCTGGTTTTCTGCTCAAGATCGAGACTATCGAAGCACAGCTGGATCTGCGTATTGATGTGGAACTGGACCTCGCCAATGGTTACGGGGTGCATTTGAAAGAACTCTTTGGGACTGGTCGTGCCGTCCTCGGAAAAAGCTTGAACAACGTAATCATGCTCCCTCGGCAACAGATATTTGCAGAACTGCCGCAAGCTGAAACATTGTACGTTCGTTCAAATATAGAAGGACAATAAAACATAACTCACAGGAGGTAGATTTTGGAAATCAAAGCAAAAATGCCAGGTAAAGTGGAAACGGTCATCGTCAAGGTTGGTGATACGGTGGAAAAGGGACAGAAAGTGCTTATCTGCGAAGCGATGAAGATGAAAACTCCTATGGCCAGTCCCTGCGACGGTACGGTTACTGAGATCAATGCTGTGGTCGGCAATCGCATTAATCCGGGCGATGTGCTCATGATTATTGAATAATTCTTAAAATGTGAGGTCAAGTATGACGAACGGGACAACCCCTTTGCGTCGTTCAGAACAGTTGCGGGAAATCATCGAGGAACGTATCGCCACTGGTGTCTATCTGCCGGGTATGCAACTGGATGAAACCGAACTGGCAACTGAATTTGAGGTATCGCGCACACCGATTCGTGAGGCGCTTATGCAGCTTGCCTTTTCGGGGCTGATTGATATGCAGCCACGCCGGAGTGCCGTTGTCGCAGAAATCAGCCCGCAGCGTCTCTGTGAAATGTTCGAGGTCATGGCCGAACTGGAAGCCATGTGTGGACGCTTAGCAGCGCGTCGCATGACAGATGAGGACCAGAAAGCGCTTCTGGACGCACACCAGGCTGGCAAGGTGGCCGGGGAGAAAAATGACCCCGATGAGTATTACCGAACAAATGAAGATTTCCATGCGGCTATCTATGCTGCCAGTCATAATGGCTTCCTGGTTGAGGAATGCAAAAATATGAAGCGGCGATTGAGTGCCTACAGACGTCTTCAGTTGCGAGTAAGGGGTCGTATGGATACCTCCCATGCGGAGCATTCTGAGGTCTATGTGGCGATTGTTACCGGCGATGGTGACCTGGCAGAGAAACTGCTTAGAAATCATGTCATTGTTCAGGGCGAGCGTTTCGCCGATCTGATTGCAAGTCTGTAGCTTTAAGTGTCTGTGTCTTTTCTCTGCGAGGACCATTATGAGCCAACTGCTGAATTCTGATGCCGTCCAGGGAGCTCATCCCACTCCGTGTCCTCATTACACCAGGCTTCGTACCTCTCAATTGATCGGAAGGTATGCTGTACAGTCTCTTCATCAGGAACTTGCAGCCTACCCAAAGCCCGGTCTGGTCAGCCCTGTAGATAGTGGCAGTCATCAGGATATGGATGCATTAGTCTTTTTCCGCAGCCTGTTTTCCTTGCGCAGTTATTTTCGCGAAATTGCTCTTGCAGGTATGCAGGGCTCTTCGTTTGCGATTCTGAAACTGCTTGGCATCACAGCAGAAGAGAGAATGCTGAAAGCGACCCAGGGTGTCAACACTCACCGGGGTGCAATCTTTAATCTCGGTCTTTTGGCTGCTGCCGCCGGTCAGCTTATTGGAGCAGACTTATCGCTACAAAAAGATGCCCTCAGTACTGTGATCAGTGTGCGCTGGGGTGATGCAATCAAACAACACGGCAGGTCATTGCCTAAAACCAGTCATGGCAGCCTGGTTGCCGCCCACTATGATGTTGGTGGTGCCTTGCATGAAGCCTACTCCGGTTTTCCACATGTCTTCAAAGTCGGCCTGCCGGCTTTGCAGGAAAGTCTTGCCAGGGGCGCTGATCAGAACAGTGCAACGGTGCAATGCTTGTTCAGTTTGATGAAGGAACTAGCCGACACCAACCTCCTGTATCGTGGTGGCGACTCAGGTTTACTTTTTGCCCGGGAATCCGCCCGTTCGTTTCTTGCTGACGGCGGGGTGCATAGGCCTGACTGGTACAAACAGGCTGTCGAGATACATCGCGAGTTCGTTAAACGTAATCTCAGCCCGGGTGGCAGTGCTGATCTGCTTGCTGCAACCTTGTTTGTCAACCGCCTGCAATCCTGGGATAAATCATGACGGGACTTGGCATTCTCTGCCCCGGACAAGGGCATCAGCACCCGGCTATGTTCGACAAGTTGCTGGGTTGCTCTGCAACGGAGAACGCCCTGCAGTCGGCTTCGGCTGTCTTCGGCTGTCATCCCGTCGAATATTTTCAGCAACTCTCGCCACAGGAACTTTTCTGCAACCAACCGGCTCAACTCCTGATTGGTACGCTGCAAATGGCCACGTGGGCAGCCATACGTGACACGCTGCCGACACCAAATGTTTTCGTCGGCTACAGCATGGGGGAGCTTGTGGCATATGGGTGTGCTGGTGCATTAAGTATCGACGAGACCTTGGTTTTAATGAAGAAACGGGCAACGTTGATGGATGAAGTGTTACTTCAACCTTCTGGGTTGCTGGCGGTTCGCGGGCTGCACAGGATCGAGATTGATTGCTTGTGTAGGTCAGCCGGAACCGAAATTGCGATTATCAACGGTCCTGACCATTTCGTCGTTGGTGGGCCGGAAGAAGCTCTGACTCGTTGCGAGCACAGCCCACTAACAAATAAAGCCACAAAAATCAAGCGGCTACAGGTTACCGTTCCTTCACATACCTCATGGTTGCGCGAAGCAAGCAGAGAGTTTGAACGTGAGCTGCAGGCCTCTTCCATAGTTGCCCCCTCTGACCCTGTTCTTGCTGGTGTCAGTGGTTTTGTGGTTCGCACTCGTGAACAGGCAGTCACTGCGCTTAATCAACAAATATCTAAGCCGATAAACTGGATGGCCTGTATGCAGGCTGCTGTAGAAATGGGGTGTAATGTCTTTCTAGAGTTAGGCCCCGGTAGTGCTCTGGCAAAAATACTGCAGGATCTTTTTCCCGAGATAACAGTACGCTCAGTTGAAGACTTCAGATCCCTGAAAGGTGTTACCACGTGGGTGGAAAAACAGTGCGAAGGGACTTAGAAATAATCGACATACAGCTTTTCGTAGGGGCTAAGCAAACGACTCACCTGCTTTGCCCTTGTCGTCATGGAAGTCAATAGTGGGCGAAACAGATGAAGCTGGCTTCGCCCATACCTGATTCAGAAGGTTGAAAGGAGATAAAATTATGGCACACGCAATTTGCATACATGAAACAGGAGGCCCCGAAGTATTGCGCTGGCAAGAAGTGAGTGTTGATGCTCCCGGTCCCGGGGAAGTTCATTTGCGCCACAAGGCGGTCGGCCTTAACTTCATCGATGTCTATCATCGCACCGGGCTCTACCCCTTGCCCTTGCCAGCGATTCCTGGCCTGGAAGGTGCAGGTGAAGTCGTGTCGGTGGGTGCAGATGTCAGTGATATACAACCTGGTGACCGGGTCGCTTATGCCGGTGTCCCGGCTGGTGCATATGCCACTGAGCGGTTAATCCCGGCCCATCGCCTGATCAAAATCCCACCGCAGATCAGTGATCAGCAAGCTGCGGCAATGATGCTCCAGGGCATGACTGTGCAGTACCTGCTTCGCCGCAGCTATCGTGTGCAATCTGGTGACACCATTCTTATGCATGCCGCCGCAGGCGGGGTAGGCTTGATTGCCTGCCAATGGGCCAAGGCGCTTGGGGCTACTGTAATTGGCACAGTTGGCAGCCCCGAAAAAGCCGCGTTGGCTCAGGCGCATGGCTGTGATCACACCATCCTCTATCATGAAGAGGATTTCGTTGCCCGAGTCAAAGAGTTGACCAATGGTGAAGGGGTGCAGGTCGTCTACGATTCCGTAGGCAAAGACACCTTTTTAAAGTCTTTAGATTGTCTGATGCCGATGGGTATGCTGGTATATTTTGGACAGTCATCCGGCAAGCCGGAACCTATCGATCCCGGAATTCTGGGTGCAAAAGGTTCTCTCTTTTTGACCAGACCATCGCTGATGGCTTATACCGCCAAGCGTGAGGATTTGCTCGTCAGTGCTGCCGAACTGTTTGACGTTGTTACCTCAGGTGCGGTCAATATCGAGATCAATCAGACTTATGCTCTTCGTGATGCGGCACAGGCTCACTATGATCTTGAGGCACGTAAAACGACTGGGTCAACAATCCTGATTCCATAGGTAGCTTCTAAAAAGGCCGCTTGATCATGGGTTCATTCGACATTACGACCATACTCCTCTTTGTCATTCTGAGTAACCTGGCAGGATTTCTGGCCGGTTTGCTTGGCATTGGCGGCGGGATTATCCTGGTACCGCTGTTCCTTTGGGCATTCGAGTCTGCCGGTTTTGCTCCCGAGGTACTGGTCCATACCGCCTTAGGTACAAGTCTTGCGGTGATTATACCGACAGCTCTCAGTAGCACCTTCGGTCATCGTAAACACGGTAATGTTGAATGGCACCAGGTGGCTTATCTCTGTATCGGTGGTCTCATTGGTGCACTCTGTGGAGCCTGGCTTGCATCACTTCTTAGTGGAGAATGGCTTAAAGGACTGTTCGGAGTCATGCAACTCCTGGTCGCTCTCCAGTTCCTGTTGTTTCGTCCACGTCTACCCCCAGAGCGTGGTGATGATGTACCGTTCCGCCCACTCATTGCTGTCGGCTTAGCCGGCGGCGTCTTCAGTGCTTTTTTCGGCGTCGGTGGCGGTGTCATTGCAGTCCCCCTGATGGTGATAGCTCTTGGCTTCCCGATCCATCTTGCTGTCGGCAACTCGAGTGCGTTGATTATTGTCGCTTCTTTGTTCGGTGCCTTGTCATATATGTTTCACGGCTGGGGGGCCGAGTCTCTGCCGCCATTTTCCCTGGGTTACGTTAACTATCTGGTGTTCATCCTCGTCGCGCCATTTTCCATCGGCATGGCTCGTCTGGGTGTTCATGTTGCCAGTCGCATAGCACATGATAAACTGGTAAAAGTCTTCGCTGCCTTACTGGTTCTTGTTGGCCTGCGCATGATCTATAGTGCCTGGCTTGTTTAGGAGTTGACTTATGTTGCGCTCAGCTGTGGTTGCCGGACAATTCTATCCCGGGCAGAAAGAAAGCCTGCTCAAATCAGTCGAATTACTGATGTCGGCAGCGGCTGACGAACAGCCTGCTGTTGCTCTGATGACACCGCATGCCGGTTATATCTACTCCGGTGGCGTTGCCGGTCAAACCTTTGCTGCTGTAAAAATCCCCGATGAAGTTATTATTCTTGGCCCGAATCATCATGGACGTGGTCACATGGCAGCTGTTTATGCTAGCGGTACATGGGAAACGCCTCTGGGGAAGACGAAGATAGCCGTTGACCTGGCCAGTCGGATATTAGCTGAATGTCCAATGACAGTGGCAGATTCGGTTGCCCACAGTTCCGAACATTCCCTCGAAGTACAATTGCCTTTTCTACAATGTCGGGCTCCTGATGTCAGCATTGTTCCTGTCTGTATCAGCCGTATGCCACTGGAGACACTGTTGCAGTTAGGTGATGGTCTGGCGCGCGCGGTTTTATCGTCTGGGAGTACGCCTGCCAGTGGCACCCCACTGATTGTCGCCAGTACCGATATGACGCATTACGAGGCGGGGAATGTTGCCCGTAAAAAGGACTTCCTGGCTCTGGAGAAGGTTCTTGCTTTCGATCCGAAGGGCCTCTATGACGTTGTCCAGGAGAACAAGATTTCTATGTGTGGGGTCTTGCCGACTGTGGTCATGCTCCAGGCGGCAATTGCCCTTGGTGCCAGCAACGCCGAACTGATTGCTTATAGCAACTCAGGTGATGTGACTGGTGATCAATCTGAGGTGGTTGGTTATGCTGGTGTCCGTATCTTCTGAACCTTGCCACACTGAATAAATTCCGGTATAAAACGAATCACATTTCAGTGACCCGTTTTCGCGAAGAAAAACCTCATGCATGGAGTCTTTAGATGTCAGATTTACGCGTTCGCTTTGCCCCGAGTCCAACCGGTTTCTTGCATGTCGGCGGGGCTCGTACCGCTTTGTTCAATTACCTGCTGGCCCGCAAAGAGCAGGGCACTTTTGTTCTGAGAATAGAAGATACCGATGTGGAACGTTCCACCCAGGAATCGGTCGATGCCATTCTGCAGGCGATGGACTGGTTAGGTCTCAGTTACGACGAGGGTCCTTTCTATCAGTCGGAGCGTTATGACCTGTACAAGGGCAAGGTTAGTGAGTTACTCGACCAGGGCCTGGCCTATCGTTGCTACTGCACCCCCGAAGAACTGAGCGCCAAGCGTGAAGCTGTGACGCAAAGTGGCGGTAAGCCACGCTACGATGGTACCTGCCGTGAGCGTACCGATCAACCTGATGAACCCTTTGTGGTCCGCTTTAAAACCCCCCAGGAGGGTAGCATTTCATTTGTTGATCGCATCAAAGGTACGATCAGCGTCGAAAATGACGAACTTGACGATCTGATTATCCAACGCACCGATGGCAATCCGACCTACAATTTTGTGGTCGTCATCGATGATGCCGAGATGGGCATCAACCTGGTCCTGCGTGGTGATGATCATGTCAATAACACAGTGCGCCAGATCCCGATGTATGAGGCCCTCGGCTATAAAGTCCCGGAGTTTGCTCATGTACCTATGATCCTTGGTGCCGACAAAAAGCGTCTCTCCAAGCGTCATGGTGCTACATCAGTGATGGTCTACAGAGAAATGGGCTATCTGCCAGAAGCGATGGTTAATTATCTGGTGCGTCTCGGTTGGTCATGCGGTGATGAAGAAATCTTCTCTATGGATGATTTGATAGAGAAATTTAGTCTTGATAATGTCGGCCGTTCCGCCGGAGTGTTCAATCCGGACAAACTACTATGGTTGAATGAACATTATATCAAGACCGGCGATTCACAACGGCTTGGTGACTTGGTCACCGAAATCCTGGTAGGGCAGGGTGTTACGGTCAATGACGGCCCCGATATGACTGCGGTGATCAAAACCCTGCAGGATCGTGCCAAAACTCTGGTTGATATGGCTGATGGCGCACGCTTCTATTTCCAGGCGCCTTCAAGTTACGATGAAAAGGCTGCTGCAAAATTTCTTAACGACGAAAAACGCGGGGTGTTGGAACTCTTGATCAAACATCTCGGGGAGCTGACAGATTTCACTCTTGAGGATGTTGAAGGTGCGTTTAAAGCCATTATGGAAGAGAGTGGCCTTAAGCTTGGTAAGATCGGTCCAACCGTGCGTGTCGCGTTAACTGGTGGCACTGTCAGCCCGGGCATTTATGATGTGGTTGCTGTGCTTGGTAAGGAGGCGGTCATGGTGCGCTTGCAAAAGGCTCTTGCGACACTAGAGCTTGTCCGACAATAAGGGTCGCAGCGAAAGCCCAGAAGTTTGAGAACAGATTTTAGCTCGTTTGAGAGTAATAGCCATAGCTATTGATAGAAAGGGAGCTGAAATATGGGCCAAACAGCTGGGTTTGCAGCCGATCATGGATTGTCGGACAAGCTCCTTGGATAGTGACCATCCGGCATCTTTGGATGAATCTAATAGGACCACCCATGACATCACGTAAAACTATTTCCTGTTTGTTGCTGGGCTGTGTCGCAGCAATAACGCTCTTGTTGTTGGTCTTGCCACAGCTTATTGATTCCGACACTCTGAAGGTCAAGCTACAATCCACCATTGAACAGCAGACTGGCGGCAAGGTCGAATTCAGGCAAGCTGAACTTGCTTTTTTACCCCGGCCGTCAATTACCCTTCATCAAGTCGCGCTCGATATTCCTGATAAGGTACAAGGGACCGTCGTTGCTATCCAGGCCTACCCGGAACTTTTAGATCTGCTGACTGGGCAGGTGCGACTTGCCAAGCTTATTCTTGAGTCCCCTGAGGTTGTCCTGAACGTTACTGATACCCCTACCGGAAAAGCAGGGGCTCCTTCAGACTTCACTTTTACCACCCTGCAAAACAGTTTAGCCAAAGGGTTGGAGCCTCTGGTATAGGCTGCACCTGATCTGGAATTGGTTGTCAATAACGGTGCGTTGACTTTCAATCACTTCGGGTTGTATTCCCCGCCGCTTGCGGCGTAAAGTCTTTGGATGAGTGAGTACATACACAAGAGTCACAATGTGACGGTTTTGTTATATCACCTGGTTTTTCCAGCAAAGTACAGGCGAG
>JAMONP010000031.1 GCA_027065695.1 Desulfuromonadales bacterium
CAGCAAACTCATCACGAACTACGTCGTCAGCAGCAGCAAACTCATCACGAACTACGTCGTCAGCAGCAGCAAACTCATCACGAACTACGTCGTCAGCAGCAGCAAACTCATCACGAACTACGTCGTCAGCAGCAGCAAACTCATCACGAACTACGTCGTCAGCAGCAGCAAACTCATCACGAACTACGTCGTCAGCAGCAGCAAACTCATCACGAACTACGTCGTCAGCAGCAGCAAACTCATCACGAACTACGTCGTCTTGAGTGTCAACATAAGTCTCGGTTGCAACTTCTTCACCATTAATGGTCACAGAAGGAGCATCGAGAGTAATAGCGGTAGAAGCGGTCAGGGCGATATCGTCAAGACCCATAGTCAAATCACTACTTGTGCCACCAACGTGAACGTTGAAGCCGGTATCATCAGCAGTAATAAGAACGGTGCCGTTGTCGAGGGTCAGGTCACCATTCAGAAGAGTGTCGCCGCCGACGGTAAGATCGCCACCAGCCCCTGTGACCCAATCACCTGAAGTCACTACAGGAGCCCCAGGAGTAAATACGCCACCTACATAGTCACCTACGATATCAGTCTGATCCGACCCACTGATCGGCAGACCGGTAGCGTTGTCAACAAGGAAGGATGTTGCAAGATCCCAAGTTGAGGTGTCAACCTTTGTTGCAGAAGCACCAAGAGTCACATCACCAGTAGGATCAATTTCAACACCACCACCTTCAGTATATGTTGTGGTTTCCACGATATCTACATCTGTTACCGTAAATACAGTACTTGTACCATCACCGTTGTCGACGATCGTAGGAAGGTCGCCACCGCCAGCAGGCACGCCAGGGTCTAAATCCACACTCGAGGAATCAAACGGAGCTACGGTCACAATGCCATTAATGTCAAGAGTAGCAGTATTTAATGTTATACCCTGGGTTGCATCAACGTACAAGGTGTCAACGGGTGCACTGAATGGAAAAACGGTAGCCGTGTTGTAATTAATTACTGTCGCCGAGAAGCCTACTGTCGGCAGCGCCAGCAGCATACCTACGATGCCTGCTAAAACCTTGAAGTGCAATGTCTTCTTCATCCTCAAATTCTCCTTTTGTTTTTGGATTGAATGTCAATCCGTTGTTTGGTGTGGATTGATTGATTGCAAGGTAAAATTAGCGTCAAATATTACGCAGTCTACTCCCACAGTCAAGTAAAAAAAATCACAATTGCCGTAACCCAAGCTTGCGATATCATGTTCTGTCTACTTTTATTAGTTCCTCCTGCTTTCAAATTTTGCAGATTATATCCCACCACCTCACCACATGCAAGCGACTTCTATCTCTTTTTTCCATCTAATTGTTTACCTTAACGCTTGACGGTATCGTGAAGATCGTGGGTTCTTTCAGTTACAGACCGTCCCTCATTTGTTGGGGAGACCTTTAAGTCTTCTTGTCTTTCACCAACCTTTATACATTTCATCCAAACAGGGCGCAATCGCATCCTTGGTGGCCAAAATAGGAGTAATTCCCCCTGGCCAGTCAATTGCCAGCGTTGGATCGTCCCAGCGAATCACTCTTTCGTATTCAGGGGCATAATAGTCGGTCACTTTATACTGGAACTCCGCAACATCACTTAACACCAGAAAACCATGGGCAAAGCCTTCCGGGATCCACATCTGCAGCTTGTTCTCTGCAGTGAGTGTTGTGCCAACCCACTTACCATAGGTGAGAGACGATTTGCGAATATCGACAGCAACATCAAAAACCTCTCCCAAGGAGCAGCGCACCAACTTGCCCTGTGCTGCCGGTGGCAACTGGTAATGCAAACCACGCAGAACACCTTTGGTCGAGCGCGAATGATTGTCCTGCACGAAGGGCTGATCGAATCCAGTCAGGTCCAGCCACGCCTTCTGGTTGAAAATTTCCATAAAAAATCCGCGCTCATCACCAAACACCGTTGGTTCAATGATCAGGACGTCAGGGATGCTGGTCTTGATGATCTTCATCAGGTTTGGTCCCGGATCACCAACTCAAGATATTCACGGTAACTCGATTTTGGCGTAGCGGCTATAACTTGCTGCATCTGTGCGAAGCTGACATAACCTTTCGTATAGGCGATTTCTTCAAGGCAGGCGATCTTCAGCCCTTGGCGCGCCTCAAGCGTGCCTATGAAGTGGCTAGCTTCGAGCAGGCTCATGTGGGTGCCGGTATCGAGCCAGGCAATGCCGCGTTCAAGCTTTTCGACCATCAACTGCCCTTGTTCAAGGTAAGCCATGTTCAGATCAGTGATCTCGAGTTCCCCGCGTGGCGAGGGCGCGAGCTGCCGTGTCATGGCGACAACCTTCTGGTCATAGAGATAGAGACCCGGAACCGCGTAATTCGACTTTGGCGACTGAGGCTTCTCCTCTATACAGATTGCCCTGCCCTCTTTATTAAATTCTACGACACCGTAACGTTCAGGATCGGTCACCGGATAACCAAAGACCATTGCACCATCGGAAAACTCAGCGAAGATCCGGTCAAGCTCCATCTTGCCATAAAAGATATTATCACCGAGGATCAGGACCACAGCCTCCTCCTGAATGAACTCCTCGCCAACCAGGAACGCCTGGGCGATACCTTTCGGTTCGGGCTGGACCACATAGGTAAGAGAAATCCCGTAACGACTGCCGTCACCAAGCAGGGCTTCGAACCGCGGCGTATCTTGCGGAGTCGAGATGATCAGGATATCCCGGATACCGGCCCCCATCAGGGTAGACAGCGGATAGTAGATCATCGGCTTATCGTAGACCGGTTGTAGCTGCTTACTGGCCACCAAGGTCAGGGGATAGAGTCTTGTCCCGGCACCACCGGCCAGGACAATGCCTTTTTTAATACCACTCATTGTACTGTTTCCTTATGTGTCAGAGTTTAAGAACATCACGGAGATTCAGGTAGCGGTCCAGGCCTTTCTGCCAATCAGGGAGGTTCGCACCGGTCGCGGCAAGGTATTTTTCTTTGTCGAAGACCGAATAAGCCGGACGTTTGGCCGGCAGAGGATAATCTATGGTTTTGATCGGCTTGACACGTGCAGCTTTGACCTGCCCGCCTCTGGCTTTGTAGCGAGAGATAATCTCTATAGCGAAATCGTACCAGCTGCATTGGCCAGCATTAGCGAAATGGTAAAGGCCGTAGGGGCTGGGGTGGTGACTGGGGTCTGCGTCCACAAGATTAAAGATCGCATCGGCCAGATCACCCGTATAAGTTGGTGTACCAACCTGATCGTCGACAATCCTGAGTTCTTGCCGTTCAGCGGCCAAGCGTAAAACCGTTTCGACAAAATTGTTGCCACCGGGGCCATACAGCCAACTGGTTCTGACGATAAAATATTTCCGCAAGCCACTACTCAGAATGGCTTGTTCACCGAGGAGTTTTGAGTGGCCGTAAACTGACTGCGGATTCGTTTGGTCCTCTTCAACATACGGAGTCTTCTTTTCGCCATCGAAGACATAATCAGTTGAGATATGGACCAATACAGCGTCAACTTTTTTAGCTGCTTCTGCCAGATAACCGACAGCAGCACCATTGACCCTAATTGCCAGCTCAGGCTCTGCTTCACACCCGTCTACTTTGGTATATGCGGCGCAATTGATAATTATTTCAGGCTGCAAGGCATAGACAACAGAGAGGACCTGCGCCCGGTCAGTCAGGTCGAACTCAGGCAGATCAACTGCAGTAGGTGTATATTTTGCCGGCATGATTGAGGCTATTTGCTGAGCAAGCATGCCGTTGCTGCCGATAAGCAGCAGCTTTTTTTTCTGGGCGGACATGATTATCGGCCACCATACATTTTTTGGTAATATTCCTGGTAGGAGCCGTCCAACACGCACGCAATCCACGCTGGATTATGCAGGTACCAGTCAATCGTCATACGAATCCCGTCATCAAAATTGACGCTCGGCTGCCAACCGAGTTCATCTTTGATTTTGGAAGCATCGATAGCGTAACGACGGTCATGGCCAGCACGGTCTTTGACAAACTTGATCAGTGAGCGTCGCGGCTGACCAGCAGTAAGCGGTTCGACCTTCTCATCGAGGATGTCACAGATAGTCTGTACTACCTCGATATTCTGCTTCTCGCTGTTACCGCCAACGTTATAAGTCTCCCCGATCCGGCCTTTTTGCAGAACCTTGAGAATCGCAGTACAGTGATCGACAACATACAACCAGTCGCGCACATTTTTGCCATCACCGTAAACTGGCAGTTCTTTACCGTTCAGAGCGTTGTTGATGACCAGGGGGATAAGCTTCTCAGGAAAATGATATGGGCCGTAATTGTTTGAACAGTTGGTCATCAGAATCGGCAAGCCGTAAGTATGATAATAGGAACTCACCAGATGATCGGACGATGCCTTGCTGGCCGAGTAAGGGGAACGCGGGTCATAAGGTGTTGTCTCTGTAAACAAACCAGTATCCCCCAGCGAACCATAAACCTCGTCAGTAGAAACATGTAGAAAGCGAAACTGTTCGACTTGGTTTTCCGCGTCCCGCGTCCCGCGTCCCGCGTCCCTTACTACCCAAGACTTCCGTGCAGCTTCAAGCAGAGCAAAGGTACCAAGAATATTAGTCTGGATGAACTCGGACGGGCCATCGATGCTGCGATCAACGTGAGATTCAGCTGCAAAATGTACAACTGTGTCTATCTGCTCTTCTGCAAACAACTTGCCGAGCAGCTCACTGTCGCAGATATCGCCGAGCACGAACTTGTAGCGTTGGCTTTCATCAAGGTCGGCATCAAGGTCGGCATCAAGATCGTCGAGGTTGGCCAGATTACCGGCATAGGTCAGTTTATCGAGATTGATGATGCGAGCATCGGTTAGAGATTCAAGAGCTAAGCGAATAAAATTTGAGCCGATAAAACCGCAGCCACCTGTCACGAGAATGTTTTTCAAAGTTTCAACTCCATTAAGCTGTTTTAGCGTAATTCATCTACGATCAGAATTGCTTTTACCGCTGCAGCAAGGTCAGGACAAACATCCACCTTGTCCTTTATCATTTTCTGCTTTTCACGTTGTCCGTAACCGGTTAAAATCAGAATTGGCTGACAACCAGCATTTTCCGCAGCCTCAATATCCGCAAGCTTATCGCCAACCATGAACGAGCGTGAAAGATCAATGTTATAATCTATCGCAGCCTGCAGCAACATGCCTGGCGCGCCTTTGCGGCAATCACAGACAATTTTATAGTTGCCAATGCCCTTCTCAGGGTGATGGGGGCAGAAGTAGAAGGCATCAATCAAGGTGTTGTGTCCAGCCAACTCAGATTGGAGATACCGGTGTAGCCTTTCAACAGCCTGCTCATCAAAATAGCCTCGGCCAACTCCAGACTGGTTACTGACAACGATCACAAGAAAACCTGCGTCCTTCAGCCTTTTGATAGCTTCCGGCGCTCCGGGGATAAACTCGAAATCCTCGATTTTGTGGAGATAGTCTTTCTCGATGTTGATGGTGCCATCGCGATCTAGAAAAACTGCCCGTCGTTTGCCGATCATAATTAAGGTTTCAATCCCGGTAAGATTCGAGAATCTTGTTGATAATATTGGTGGTCGATTTACCGTCAACAAAATTAATCAACTCAACCCGACCACCGTAACTCTCCACCAACTCGCGTCCGACGACTCCTTCCGGCGTGTAGTCACCACCTTTAACGAGGATTTTCGGACGCAAGCAGGAAATCAACTCCAGAGGTGTGTCCTCATCGAAGACAACCACATAATCGATACAGTTCAGCGCAGCAAGAATGTGCGCTCGTTCCTCCTGGCCGATCAAGGGTCTGCCCGCTCCCTTCAAGCGTTGTATCGACGCATCCGAGTTGAGGCCGAGAACCAGCAGGTCGCCCAGTTGCCGAGCTGCCTGCAGATATTTAACATGACCGACATGCAGAAGATCAAAGCAACCATTCGTAAATACGATGACTTTACCTTTTTGTCGCTCACCGGCGAGGATATTCTCCAATAATGGCACGGAGATGAGCTTCTGATCCGAGTCGGAGAGTTGCAAGCCAATCTCGGCCAGCATTTCCTGGGCACTGACAGTAGACGTGCCAACCTTGCCGACGACAATCCCGGCAGCGAGATTGGCTAAACGTGCGGTTGTTTCCAGGGGCAGTTTTTGCGCAATGCCAAGACCGAAAAGTGACAGAACTGTATCTCCGGCACCGGAGACATCATAAACTTCGCGAGCGACTGTCGGTAGATGAATCTCTCCATCGGCAGACAAGACCGTCATACCTTCTTCGCTACGGGTCAGAACCAGACTCTCAAGTTCAAGATCACCGAGCAGTTTGCGGCCAGCCTCCAGTAAAGATACATCATCAGAGATCGTAATACCTGTGGCCAACTGAGCCTCTTTACGATTTGGTGTAAGCAGGCATGCTCCTCGATATTTATGATAATCCTCTCCCTTGGGATCTACCAGGACAGCCACACCCGCATTACGGCCTATGGCAATGACTTCGTGCAAGAGCCGATCAGTCAACACCCCTTTCTGGTAATCCGAGAGGTAAATCACATCAAGATCGGCAACAGAGGCGCTCACATGGGCAATAATTTGATCTTCACTTTCAGCCGAGATGGCTGCATGAGTTTCCTGATCGATCCGAACAATCTGCTGGTTACTGGCAAACACTCTGGATTTACGGCTGGTGACACGGCCGGACTGACTGAAAACACCATGTTTCTGCACACCACGCTCTTTAAGCCGCCGCAGCAGAAATTGGCCATCATCATCGTCACCGACAACACTGACGACATCGACCTGACAGTTCAGAGTCAGCAGGTTATTGATGACATTACCGGCACCACCGAGGCGCAGTTCCTTGCGTTTGACTTCAACGATCTGCACAGGAGCCTCAGGGCTGATGCGGTCGACCGCACCCCAGATATATTCGTCGAGCATCAGGTCACCGACCACCAGGGCTCTGACCTGAGTGACGCCAGCCAGGAACTTCTCCAGTTGCGCTCTATCAAGAGTCATGACTTGCCAATTTTATCGAAGATTGCCGCAGCCAGTAGCGGTATATTAATTTCATGATGGCCGGTAATCGAATAGCCTTTGCCGCCACCGGAAGTTGGCCGTTTGACCACATTTTGCAAGGGTCGATAGTGCTGATTCATATCAAAATTTGCCGTAGTGAAGTTATCGACATGATGTCCTAGGTTCTGGGCGATCGACAAAGCTTTAAGGAAGACCTCCGGCATGATGACCGCCGAACCGACATTGAGCCAGACACCGCCGTCACCGAGATCGGCGACCACCGAAGTAATCAGCTTGAAGTCACGGAAGCTCATTTCACCGGTTACAGCTCCATCCATTTCCGGGTGCTGGTGGATGATATCCGTGCCGACAGCAACATGGGCTGTTACAGGCAAGCCCTTTTCAACACAGGTGGCAAGCAGGCTGTATGCCTTGAACGGGTGTTGGCGATCTATGATCCACTCACCGATGGCCTGCGCGAAGCCAATATCTTTACCCAGACTGGCCCCTTTGTCCAAACCAAACTTGAGTGCTTGATTCATACCAGCACCGGTCTCGTCTGAAAAACCAAAATCGCCGGAATGCAGTACCTCACCGACCTCTTCCGAGGTTGCCCCGACCAGAGAGACTTCGAAGTCGTGAATAGTCGCCGAACCGTTCATGGCCACAGCTGTGATAACATCGGCCTCGATTAAGGACTTCAGAACCGGTTGCAAGCCGCATTTGATGACATGACCACCCATTGCCAGGACCACAGGACGCCCTTTTTGCCGAGCCTGGACGATTGCATCAACCACAGAGCGCAAAGCATCAGCGCCAAGCAGATGCGGCATGGCATCAAGCAGGCTGGCACACGACATACCCGCCGCAACAGGCTGGCCGAAATGCTCTCCGATGTTGACCTTGTTATTACGGGTCTTGATGGAATAGGTCTTGATTCCTGACATGTCGATCGGCTGGTATTTCTTCATAGACATCTCTTTAGTAAGAATGAGTACAAGGTTCTCGTCGCTGGTTACTCGTCACTGGTTACCGGCAACTGCTCATCAAACCACTGTTGCAATTCTGGTTGTGACTGCCAGTTACGTAAAAACCGTTGTCTATCTACCTGAAAAAGCTTTTTGAAACGTGCAGGCGAAGAGCATTCCTGCATGGCGTCAAGATCGAGCACCCAGGGTTCGTTCTCCTGCAATATAAAATTTGTCGCCTTACAGTCGCCGTGAACAATATTGAGTTTGCAAAACAGATCAAACAGGCTGACAAAACTTTCTGCCACCTGCTTTTTATCAGGAGCATCTACAGTCGCATCCTGGAAAAAATCTTCAACATTCACCCCAGCAACATAATCGCACACATAATACCCTGTGGAACGTAAAGGACCAATACGTTTTTCAATCATGGCAATTGCGCGTGGGGTCGCGATACCGGAAACTTTCAAAAGGTGAGAGTTGCCCCAGGAGATCCAGGCGCGGGTGGGCCGAAAGCAGCGACTCAGGGCATGGCACGGGTTCTTGATATTGTAGCGCTTAATGACCCAGTCGCAGTCATCGACATGAACGCGGACTACGGTAGAACTCCTGCCAGCTTTAAGAATTGTGCCGCTGCGCATAAAGGCGTCAGGATCTTCAAGAAGACGATTCAGCATTTCCCCTTGTGCATCACGGCGGAAGATTGATATCTGTCCTGTTCTCTCTGAGCGGACGAATTCGCTGCAAGTCCGATAGCATTTTTTTATGTACTTACGGCTTCTTCTTAGACGGGTTTTCGGTAGGTCCAGTTGCAATTGAGCCAGGAGTTGTGACCCATCAATATTGCGCTGATGCGCATAGTGCAGGGACGTAGTCTCCATCAGGAAATCGAATTTTGGTGGCAATTGAGCAAAGAAAAGCGACAGGTTCCTGCTACTGGATTTGAGGTCGAGAGGTTTGCCTTGGTTTTGAGTACCGATGGCATCGCCATCAATGGCATATATCTTCTGACCTGAAACCAGGAAATTCTCCAGATGCAGATCCTCTTGTACCAGACCAGCTTCATGCAAACCAGCAACCGGTTCAACCAGTTGCTGGAGGAAATCTGCTCTCTGCTCCAAAGTTGTTAAGTTGTCCCAAACTTCCAGGGCCGTCTGTGCACAAGGCAGGAAAGCGAAAATCAAGACCGGGGTGCCAGCAAGTTCTCCAGAGACAAGTTCTCCAGAGACAAGTTCTCCAGAGAACAGAAGCTCCGGGGTGGCGACATGAGCATCTTTCAGTGCTTCGACTCCAGACCTTTCCCGAGCCCAGTGACGACGAGCACTTTTAGGGTCGAGAAACATTTTGATAACCACGCAACGCTGCTGCCAGGAGCCTTTGTATACCAGGCGTTTCTCCGGCAAGTTGCGCAACAGTTGCTCGCACTGAATGGAGTTATCTTCTGGAGATTTAAGATGGACAAAGAAAGGCAAGGTTACGGAAGAGATTGTCATAATCGAGCTTTTTTAAGAGCAGCAAATGACACCAAGACAACGGCCTTACACGTGACCGATCGTGACAATAGAGTGCCTCTCTAATGATCAGGCTTCAAGAGTAATAAAAATGAATGGGAAAAATAATTTCTCAATAAACGCGGCCAAGTCTTAATCAGTGCAGAATCAGGCTGCACCCAATAACCACCAGCTACCTTTAAACCACAAATCCCCGCTAAGCTGCTCAAGGTCACTGGGTCAAACCAACAGATATGCTCCTCGTGAACCTGGGGACGATTGTATCTGAAGATCTTCCATACCTGTTTAAAATAAAAAGGATTAGGTGTTGTTACCAATAAAACACCATCAGTCTTCAGATGTTTTGCCATATTACGCAAAAAATCGCCTGGGTTTTCCAGATGTTCGATAATTTCGCCGGCAATAATAACATCGAAGCGTTGTTCTAAATCCATGGTCATTACATTTGCAGCTTTAACCTTAAAGCCTTGCTCTCGTAATATGGCTATGCCTTGTTCATCTATGTCTATGCCCATCGTCTCAGGGTTTATTTCGCAGACACGACGGAATAAAAGATTCGGCAACGTTTCTAATCTGTCTCCAGTTTCATGCCTTTTCCGCCGTGAATCAACAACGCCAAGATCGAGTACTTTTTTATCCTTGATCAAGGGTTCAATCACAGCCATGCGGTCTTTAATTGTAGTTTTAAGATTCATTGCGATCACAATATCTCATCGAAAGTAATTGGGCTACGATTTATTCATAGAGACTTAGCCCATCTTTATTCATAGTGATGGCCGATCGGTTGAGAAACCTCTGAACACCTTCATGATTGGCAACTCTATGTTGTTGATCCTGGTTTAAAAAATCTTTCCATCTGCAATCAAAATGCTTGGTCTTTTTCTGATTGACCCATTCGTATTCAGCCTTGGTCGAACCATGGTGGGTAAAATTCCAGTAATCAGCCTGACCAGGCTCATGTTCACAATCCAGCCATTGCATAAGTTCCGCAAGAACTCGCTCTTCATGCCTGGCAAGGTCGTGATACGTGACCGTAAAAGCATCAAGCCGGTTTTGTGAAATAAAATCAGCAATCTTTAAATTCTGCCTGAGCCATTTACCGATATAGAGATCTAGCTCGTCACCCGACAGGATCATCTTGAGATTACGTAACGGAGACTTCATCAATTTTCTTCGTTCTCGCAATAAAGATAAATCTTCATCAAGAAACCAGCGCCGCACTAAAGCTCGAGGATCACGAATCAGATGGATAAACTTTTTTTCGTATCTTTGATCCTGCAGGAACCGCTCTGCCCAGAATGTTTTTTTGGAGGTATCAACCAGGCCCAAAATTTCAGAACCGACATTTGAGAAAATATCTTCGTAAACGTTATCCACGTTTTCAGCCGAGATACCGGAGAAGACCGGGCAATCCTCATGCCCGCCACAGATCCCGCACAAGACCCTGCTGCTATCGGTTTTATCTTTTCGCAACCACTTAATTTCACCGATATGCTGAAAACGTGAATGACTACCGACGATCAAAGAAAGAAAGTGAGACCCCGAATAGTTGGATGACATGACATAAACTATTTTTTTCACGCTAGACCTTTCCTCCCTCGTCCATCAACTCCTGCATCCCTGTCAAAAAATCTTTTTTATATAATTCCGGCAACTCACTATTTCTGAAATAGATGTCCATAAACCTCTCCACCCCAAAACTCTTTATCGACTCCTGGTCGATATGATACCTGAGGAGATGCCGAAAGTTTCTCAACCGTATATTTTTTGAAAGGCTTTTTGAATAAATTTTCATATCAGCAATATCAATCAGCCCCAGAGTGGCCAAAGCATCAGAGATAATCACATTGTTTAAATGAATTGATCGAAAGTAAACCCCACGATTGTGTAGTTCTGCGTAAAAAACGACGAACAGCGCCATGACGCTGTCAATCTTATCCTGGTTAACCAGAACATCTCTCAGAGTCTGCCCCGGCAGAGGATTGTAAAAAACCATGCTTCTCTTTACCGCACTGCAATAGTAAACATCCTCTACTTCAACGGTATCAAACCCGAGCTTTTTTAAAGCTCTTGCATGGTCGACAAAACGAGAGGCGTAGGATTTTAATCGAGCCGAAGATAAAAGTCTTTTTTGACGAAAAAATTTGACTATGCGGCCATCAGAAATCTTGATGACCTTTATGCCACGGCGATCCTGCTCAAGAACGACAGACTTTGCGATCAGTTGTTCATATTCATTCAAGCTGAAAGGTTTCAAGAATAGCTATCTCCACTTTGACGACAACAAGAACCTATTCGTTAATCGTAGCGAAAAGGCCTTTTTCAACCAGGTCGCAAAGAATATGAATAATAATCAGATGAGCTTCCTGAATCCTTGGTGTTTCAACACTTGGGACAGTCAGGTTGAGATCAACCATAGGGCCGATTTCACCACCACTACGACCAAGCAATCCAACCGTTTTGGCACCAATATTTTTGCCAGACTCAATGGCCCGCTTGATGTTAAGAGAGTTGCCACTGGTTGAGATGCCGATCAGGATATCACCAGGGTTCGCAAGCGCTTCGACCTGCCTTTTAAAGATTTCGTCGAAACCGTAATCGTTGCCGACGGCAGTCAGAATCGACGTATCGGTTGTCAAGGCAATCGCCGGGAGAGCTTTCCGCTCCAGAAGAAAACGGCCCACCATCTCTGCAGCAAAGTGCTGGGCATCGGCAGCGGAGCCACCGTTACCCATGATCAGAAGTTTACAACCATCCTGCAGTGCATCAATCAACATCCGGGCACAATCGCTGATCGGCTCAGCGAGTTTTTCCCCAACCAGGTTGACAACATCTACATGTGCTTTCAACTGGCGGTTTATTTCGTCAACCATCATGACTTCCTTTCATCCGAATAGGCAACAGCATCCAGCATCAGCCATAATGCCTCTGGAATTTTCTGTAAAGTTTGACTGCCTTGCGATCTATTTTACCCCAAAACCCGGGAATATTTTCAACAACCTGCCTGACGGATCTGTTTTCATAACGACAAATAAAGCGCAAACGGTCTCTCATTGTCAACCCGGCGTCCATGCTCGAGAAATGAAGCCCGGCCAGATCTTTTAACAACCAGCGAACGGGGATGCGGGAACGCACCTGGGTACGATGTAGATCAATAACATGTAATGGTGGATCAGCAGCTACCTTTCCCATTACCAACCAGTTAATAGGCAACAGAAAATGACATATATAGAAATCCCTGTGATTCACTCCATTCCGGTGCATAGCTCGAGCAATTTCTGCAACCTTATTTATGATTGCACGCTTCATTACCGGGGTAGGAGTCGGCAGTTTACTGTCCATAACCAGTTCTTCAAGGCTGGCAGCATTCCCAATCTCTTCCGTAATAATAAATGATTGCAACTTCGCCGGGTTGCTGCCACGGAGACCATAACCGGCAATGGTCATTGTCTGGACACCTATCCTTTCCAGAGCCAGTATTGCCTTGTACTCGTCTTTCGCACTCAATACCGGGACCTTGAAATTCAGCAAGGTACTCAGGATTTCTCGCCAACCAACTCCAGGGTGGATTTTAAGAAAATAGCCCTTCCCTGCGTGCTCAAACCGTAAGGTTTTGCGTCCCTTAAAGTCACGATAGATTTTGCCGTCCATGGCAAGGACCTGTTCAAAAGCTTCTTCCCCGAAAAATTTATCCTGTAGAGCTTGGCATAGAGTCATCAAGACCGCCCCCTCCTGCCAGCAACTGCTTCGATGATATCGACAGCCTTGTCATGGAGCCCTGTGACATCGACACGAGCAGTATACTGAACGCCATTTTCGCCCAGCTTGCGTAAATCTTGGCTGGAGAGTGCTTCCTTAAGAGTCTCGTTCAATGTTTCCTGTTCAAAAGGCGTCGGCACCAGGCACCCAGCCTCTGCATCCCGGACATGAAAAGCATAGCCACAATTTTCCGTCACCAGAACAGGAAGGCCTGCAGCCATCGCTTCGATTAGCACCGTCCCGGTATTTTCGGTCCGTGCCGTGTGAATCAAGAGGTCTGCTGCCAACAAAAATTTCGGTACATCATCTCGACCGCCAAGAAAGTCAACCTGATCGGCAAGACCCATTTTTTTTGAAAAACTGGAAAAAGTGTCAACCTTGCCTCTGCCAATGACGAACATGCGGACCTGGCTGCGTAGACCTTCAGGTAAATTAGCCACTGCGCGGATGGCACGATCCACCCCTTTGGTATCAAATGCCGAACCTACCATCAGCAACATGATATGTTCTTCGCAGAGACCGAGCTCAGCTCTGACCTCAGACCGAATGGCCACGGCATTGGCAGGTCGGAAACGATCCCTTGAAATTCCAGGTGGAAGCAGATGCAACCTTTCTTCAGGTGTACCGTAACAGTCGATGAACTTACGCTGTTCCTGTGGCGATATCGACAGAATCTCAGTTTTTGATTGCGGTGAGAAGATGGCCTTTTCAAAGCCGACATAGGTTTTGTAGCGCCCCATCAACCTAGGAGCTAGAGCTCGTAAACCCTTCATTCTGGCCTGGTAACAGGAATCTGCAGCATAGTAGAGATCGAGCCCTGGCATTCTATTAAATCCAACCACCGCATCGTAGTTCATTCCAGGCAACAGTTTCACGACTGTCTGAGTGTACTTCAAGCAACGCCCATGATTCGAAAGGGCAGAGTGAGGCAGGAGTTGCACGTCCAGGCCTTGCGGTTGATCACCCTGCCAGGCCATGGTTAAAACGCGCACACTATGTCCCCTGTCTATAGCCTTGCTCGCAATCTTTATAAAATCACGCTGCAAGCCACCGAAAGGGAAATATGCATAAAGACAAAAAATAAGATTCATTAATTTGCAATCAGTCCCTGTAACAGATGATCGAGTTGCGCAGTATCTGCAAATTCCAGGTCAACCCCAACCTGATAGCAGGGCACCAGGAATTCAGCCTTAGCAAGCTTTACGGCATCCTTTTCCGTAGTAACCAGGGCATCACATCCTCGACTCACCTGGAACAAACGTTCCAGCGATTCAGTATTATACACTTGATGATCCATAAAAGAGATTTCATCAGACAGGGTAAGGTTTCGAGTCTTCAGTGCAGCAAAAAAAGCATCAGGACGAGCGATCCCGGCAAAGGCAACACACTTTTTACCTGCCAGTTCATCCCAACTGACAACATCTCCGGCAAGGGAGGTAAGGGTTTGTGACATAATATGCCGACTATGTATGGTCGGCTTAGATACCTTTGGGACACTGCTATCACCGGGCTGGACGCGGGTCATAACCAGCAGGTGACAACGCTGTAAAGCCGATTGCGGTTCACGCAGTTGACCGGCAGGGACAATGTGGCCGTTGCCAAAAGTTTTTTGGCTGTCCAGGAGAACGATGTCCAGGTCTCTGTGTACAGCACGATGCTGGAAGCCATCGTCGAGAATGATCAGCCTGGCACCTGCCTTCTCAGCAGCTTTGACCCCAAGTCTTCTGCGCCTCGCAACAAAAACCGGCACTGTGGGATTTCTCCTGGCCAAGAGAAAGGGTTCGTCACCACATTCTGCGGGTGTCATTGCGACCTTACTTCCCTGCGTTACCCTGGCAACTGCAACCGAATAATTTCCGCCATAGCCACGACTGACAATGGCTGACGGTATATTGTGTTGCACCATCCATTTAGCCAGAAAATCTGCCATCGGGGTTTTCCCGGTACCACCAACTGACAGGTTACCAACAGAAATAACCGGCACTGAAGCATGATATGTTTTCTTCAATCCCAGTGAAAATGCGAGCATGCGTAGGCGTACGACCAGCCCGTACAAACAACTAAGGGGCCAAAGCCCCACGAAAACAACCCAGCCCAAAAAATTTTCAGGCCCATTTTTAACAAGTCTCAGGTAAAAATTGCGCATAGTTTAGTGACCATCAATCAGCGATATGTCGGGATAGCACAGCCAACGTTCGTTCCGTAGCCCCCTGATTTTCCTGCAGTAGATATCTGCCGTTGTCACCAATACGTTCAGCTTCGGCTGGATTCTCTAACAGTAATTTCATCTGTCGATGCAAATCTGTGGAATCCTTCACTTGCAGTCCACCGTGAGCAGCACGTAAGAGCCTGGCAATTTCCTTGAAATTCTGCATATAAGGACCAAATAAAACCGGCTTTTTCATCAAAGCTGCTTCCAGTACATTATGGCCGCCGACCGGCACCAGACTGCCACCGACGAAAACCAGATCTGACAGGGCATAAAGCTGCAACATCTCACCAAGTGTATCGACAACCATAACCTCACCAGGTTGAAGAGCCCCACTCATTGTCCCCAGGGTACTACGCAATGTGACAACAACCCCCAATCTGGTGAGTTCTTCACAGACTTGACGACATCTTTCTGGATGTCGTGGGACCAGCACCAGGAAGAGATCGGGACAAGTTTTACGTAGCTTCCGGTAAACATCAACCAGCTGTGTCTCTTCACCATCGTGAGTACTTCCGGCCACCCAGACACAACTGTTTGTCGGTAGCTTGAGGTCACTTTTCAATAATTCAAGATCGGCTGAATCTAACCGCGGAGGCTGCATGTCAAATTTGAGGTTGCCGGTCACTTGAACGCGACCAGAAGCTGCGCCAAGATGACGGATGCGTCTTGAATCCTGTTCCGATTGCATACAAAAATCTGCAATACTATCCAATATCGGCTCGAACAATTTGCCAGCCCGGCGATAACGGGGAAAAGATCGGTCGGAAATTCGACCGTTCACCAGAACCAGTGGAATGTTTTGACATTTAGCCTCAAGCACAAAATTTGGCCAGATCTCAGTTTCAACTAAAATAATGATATTCGGCTGGATGAGATTGAAAGCTCTACGTACAACCCAGCGCAAATCAAATGGAAAAAAAATGTAGTAATCAATTTCAGAAACATCTGCTGCTATTGCCCGCCCAGTTTCTGTAACATTGGACAATATCAGGATCGCGTTGGGGTATCTCTTGCGAAGGGCTTTAAGCAGTGGAATTGCGGCACGGGTTTCACCAACTGAGACCGCATGCACCCAAACGACCTTGCGCCCTTGTAATAGATGGCGAAAATCTTGCACATAAATGCCCAGACGCTCCCGAATACCATGTCTTGCTTTACCGTAGCGCAAACCACGATAGAGATAATAGGGCACCAGAAACAGGGCAGAGATGTAAAGTATCAGTTCATACAGCAGATAAATCATATTGCTTCAAATGCTCTCCGGCAAACCGGGTATTATCGTCCATGGCTCTTTGCACCCGGTCCCGGAAATCTTCTATTGTCTCATTCTTGTCGTAATAAAGTGGTACGCCAAAGCTGCAAACAGCCTTTCCCCACGGGTACGGCAGCAGGAAACGATCCCAGGATTGAAAACGATGACCGTTACTGCAGACAAACGCTATCGGCACAATCGGTCGTCCTGAGATTCTGGCCAACTGCACGACACCTTCTTTAACAACGTGACGAGGTCCTTTGGGGCCATCTGGTGTGAACCCCAGGTTAATTGGCTCTTTAGAGAGCTTGGCCATTTCCCGGAAAGCAGCTTTCCCTCCCCGATTCGAAGAACCACGCACAGCCCCGACACCAAAATATTTCACTACCCTGGCAATCAACTCACCATCTTTTGAGGAACTTATCAGTACTTTGGAAGCGGCTCCAGAATACTGCGGAGGTATCATCAGAAGTTGATCATGCCAGGTTGCAAGAATAGCATAACGTCCTTCAGACCAGATTCTTTTAAGCTCTTGCTCACCGATAGATTCAGGTTTGAGGATGCGATGAATCCAGCCAATGAGCTTAGCGGCCGGCCAGGGCGCTGTACTTAGTAGAATCTTGTCGGCAATAGACGACATCAGGTATCCTTAAACTGCATATCGTACAGCTTGCGATAAAGACCATCTTGAGAGAGGAGATCTTTGTGATTACCTTCTTCAACCACTCGTCCCTGATCCAAAACAAGAATCTTGTCGGCATGCATGATCGTCGACAACCTGTGTGCAATCACCAGCGTCGTACGATTTTCCATCAGGTTTTCCAGAGCTTTCTGGACCATGGCCTCACTTTCCGTATCCAGAGCGCTGGTCGCTTCGTCAAGAATCAGGATAGGGGCATCTTTAAGCAGCGCACGCGCAACACAAAGACGTTGTCGCTGACCTCCCGAGAGACGGACACCCCGGTCACCGATCGACGTATCATAGCCTTGCGGCAGCTTCGTGATAAAATCATCGGCATACGCCTGTCGGGCAGCTGCAATCATGGTCTGCTCATCGGCATCCAGCATGCCATAAAGAATATTTTCACGGACAGATCCATTAAAAAGAAAAGTTTCCTGATCAACAAATGCGAGATTACTCTTCAGACTGTCCATGGAAACATTACGGATATCGTAGCCATCAATTTTAACAGAGCCCTGTTGCGGATCGTAGAAACGGGTGATCAATCCTGCCGCTGTAGATTTTCCACCACCACTTGGGCCGACCAGAGCTATCACTTCACCGGGACTGGCGTGCAGGCTAAAATCACTCAGAACGGGTTCATCACCGTAGCTGAAGGTAACCTTTTCAAAAACAACTTCTCCCCGTGCACGCGGCATTTCAACAGCATCTTGTTTGTCAACAACATCACAAGGTTTATCCAGCAAATCAAAGATCCCTTCAGCGGCTCCAAGAGACTGCTGTATGGTATTACTCACTCTGGTCAATCGTTTGACCGGAGTAAACAACATCATGATGGCGGCAACAACCGAGAAGAGCTGCCCTTGTGTCATATCTCCTGAAAGTACCCGATTGACACCGTACCAGACCACCCCACCACCACCAAGTGCAGCTAGGACTTCAATTGCTGGAGCTGTTAAGGAATTATATTTAATAGCTTTACGCAAAAAGCGGTAATAATCTTTATTCTCGGCTTTAAACTTTCTGGTCTGATTATCTTCATGGCCAAAAGCCTTGATGACTTTAATACCGTCAAAAGACTCTTGTAATGTACCGGTCAGAAAACCGACACTCTTCAGGCTATGTTTGATATTGGTCTTGATCTTTCTGCCAAGAACTGTGGCAGGAATCACGCAGAAGGGCAGCACCAGAAAAGCCACCGAAGCCAGTCGCCAATCTTTATAAAAAGCCAGGAACACCAGGCCAACCAGCATGAAGCTTTCGCGTAAACCATCCACCAGGGCATTAGCGGCAGCTTTTTGCATGACACCGACATCATTGAGGACTTTAGAGGTAAGTCCACCGGATGATTGATTGACATGGAATCCCATTGACAGATGCATGAATTTCTTAAACAAGCCGTTACGAATATCCTGGATAACCAGTTGCCCGGCTGTCTTGATATAATATTCCTGGAAGTAGCGTCCAAACCCCTTGATCACAGCCAGACCCATGATCACCACTGGAACCAGGTAAACCAGGCCATGATTATTGGCAGCAATAATCTTGTCGACCAGTGGTTCAATAAGGTAAATATAAGTAACATCGGCACCGGCAACTACAAATGAAAAGATTATTGATAAAATAATTCGCCACGCATAAGGACGAGAATAACCAAGCAATCTTCTGTAAATCTGTCTATTAATCATTTATATATTCACCTTAGTCAAACTTTTAAGCTCCAACATATCCAGCAACATCTCTGCGACTCTGCCTGAGCAACCCGGTTCACCGAGCTCGCCCTGTACCGTTCGCAAGCCCTCTTTCATGGCCTCAGCATAGCCGATATCATTGAGAACATGCAAAGCTTCATCCGCCAACACCTGAGGTGTCGCCGTCTCCTGAAGGAATTCCGGGACAACTCGCTGATTGACAACGATATTAGGCAAGCCAAAACAATCCACCTGCACCAGACGCTTGCCAATTTCATATGTCAACGGTGACGCCTTATAGAAAATCGCCATCGGTGTTCCCACCAGTGCAATCTGTAGAGTCACGGTGCCTGACACTGTCAATATGGTATCGCAGGTGCCAGCGACAGCATAGATTGTTGCCCTATCGCTTTCAATAACGTCGCTCTCAACAATGCCACTCTCAATAAAAGAGACCGGCAAATCAAAGGGGAATTGTGATTTAATCTCGTCTATTGTCAAGGAGTTGGCAATCGGCACCAGGAAATGAACATCCGGGAATCGATCATGGATGAGTTGTGCCGACTCCGCAAGCGTTTCCAGCATGTAACGCAATTCACTCCGACGGCTGCCAGGAAACAGACCGACAATTTTTTTCGTTGTCGGGATCTCCAGCTTCTGGCGAAGATCAACACCTTGTCCTGCCGTCGCAAATTCATCCAGCAAGGGATGACCAACATATTTAACCAGGATATCCAGACCATTGTAAAGCGAGGGTTCAAAAGGGAAGATTACTGCTAGAGAGTCGACATTCTTGGCAATTTTCTTTACCCTGTCCTTACGCCAGGCCCAAACTTTGGGACTGATATAGTAAAGCACAGGCACCCCGGCCTTTTTCGCCTGATGTGCGAGCCGTAAATTAAAGTCCGGGAAATCGATCAGCACCAGAGCATCCGGTTTTTGACTGCTGGCCAACACTCCTTTAAGTTGTTGAAAGGAGCTCCAGATCACCGGGAAGTGGCCGATCACCTCAACCAGCCCCATAACCGCAAGCTTTTCACTAGGAATCAGAATCTCACAACCGGCCGCAGCCATCTTCCGGCCACCGACACCGAAAAAACTCACCTCAGCAGACAGTGCTTTGACAGCTTTGATCAGGTTGGCACCATGCAGATCACCAGATGACTCTCCGGTCACAATCATGATGCGTTTAGCAGATTTATTCACGCTCCCCCTGATTAGTGGCAGAAACAAACCATTAAGTTTTGTAGCTAATTGTATCGCCAACGGGTGGTCCTACAGAAACAATACAGGCGAGTCAGGCCGTTTGCCCCTCGCCTGAAAATTCTTTTGTCTGACAGAACCTACTGATTACTTGGCAATGCCCCGCTGGCTGTCCTTGATAAAACTGACAAAATGATCCAGCTCAGAAGATGGCTCAATATCATCAGCAATTTTCTGCAGCGCCCCTTCCAAGTTTAAGCCGGAGCGAAAAACCAGACGGTAGGCCTTTTTAATACCACGTATTGTGCCCTCTGAAAACCCGCATCTCTTCAGTCCTATCAGGTTCAGCCCTACCGTTTTTGCACGATCGCCTTGGGCAATTGTATATGGGGGGACATCCTGGTTCACCATGGAGCCACCACTGATCATTGTGTGGCAACCGACTCGACAGAATTGATGAACAGCAACAAGGCCACCCAGAATTGCCGCTGACTCGACTTCGACGTGACCGGCAAGAGTTGCACCGTTTGCCAGAACGGCATGGTCGTGGACGATACAATCATGAGCCACATGCGAGTAGGCCATAAAGAGGTTGTCATTACCAACCGTTGTCAAGCCACCACCTTCAGCGGTGCCCCGATTTAAAGTAGTGAATTCCCGCATCCGGTTACGATCACCAATCTTCAAATAAGTTTTTTGACCGGCATACTTGAGATCCTGTGGATCAGCGCCAATGGAAGAAAACTGAAAGATCCGGTTGTCAGAACCGATCTCGGTCCAGCCCTCAATGACAACATGACTAGCCACCGTAGTCCCTGAACCGATAACAACATGCTCGCCAATCACACTATACGGCCCGACACTGACGTTATCAGCAATTCTGGCACCAGATTGAATAATTGCTGTAGGGTGAATCATAAAAACCCCTTATTGGTCCATGAAAGTTGCTTTCAGTTCAGCCTCAGCAACCAGTTTGCCATCAACCAGGGCTCTGCCCTTGAAACAGTAGATACCTCGCCTCGTTTTAAGCAGTTCCAGTTCCAGTTGCAGAACGTCACCGGGGAGGACAGGCTTGCGAAATTTCGCCTTATCAATGCCGAGGAAATATGTCACCTGGTTTTCGCCAACCTCTTTGGCGAGAAACGCATAGATACCACCGACCTGCGCCATAGACTCCAGAATAAGGACTCCCGGCATGATTGGATGACCTGGAAAGTGTCCCTGAAAGAAGGGCTCGTTAATTGTAACGTTCTTTATGCCGACGATCCGTTTACCATCTTCAAATTCGGTAATTCTGTCCACAAGCAGAAAAGGAAAACGGTGCGGCAGTAGTTTCATAATGTCTAAAGTGTTAAGTATCATAATTAATCCATATCCTTCAACAGCTGGCCCTTCAATTCATCTACTTGTTTTTTAAGCTGTTTCAACTCTCGTCGCATCTCCGGCAAGTGCGGAATCGTCATGGTTGCCTTAAGCCACTCACGGTGTGGCATGGACGGAGCACCAGCGAGCGTCTGGTTGCCGTCTGTATTATTGGCAATCCCTCCCCGACCAGCTAAAGTAACATTGTCACCAACCTTGATATGCCCGGCTACAGCGGATTGGCCACCGAAGGTACAATGTTTGCCGATAACAGTACTTCCGGCGATGCCGGCCTGGGAGACTAAGAGAGTGTCCTCACCAACCTGCACATTGTGTGCAACCTGAACAAGGTTATCGATCTTGGTCCCACGGGCAATCCTGGTCACCCCCAGAGTACCGCGATCAATGCAACTACAGGCACCAATCTCAACATCATCCTCGATGACAACATGACCGGCCTGGGGAATTTTGTAATAGCTCTGGCCATCCGGGGCAAAACCATAGCCATCAGCACCGATAACGGCTCCGGGCTGAATTATCACTCGGTTGCCAATCACAGTTTTCTCACGAACGCTGACGTTTGCATATATTAAACAGTCATCACCAATAACAACGTCAGCACTTACGACAACATTGGGGTGTAGATGGGTACCCTTACCAATAACCGCACCGGCACCAACAACACAACCTGGTTCAATTGTAATATTTTTACCGACACTGGCATCAGGGTGAACATGGGCTCCCGGTAGAATCCCCTGCCCAATAAATGGCGACACCTCAAAAAAAGTCAGAATTTTAGCAAAGGCCAGATAAGGGTTCTCAACCAGCAGCAGAGGAGTAGACACACTCCCTTCCAGATCCGGATGGACGATGATAGCTGCGGCCTGACAATCAGCTAACTTGCCATGATATTTGGGGTTTGCCAGGAAAGAAATCTGATCGGGCCCAGCGATATCGAGGGGAGCAACCCCGGAGACAACAGTAGAGGGGTCGCCTGAGACGTACCCCCCTACCAGAACTGCTAAAACAGCCAGGGAGGTTTTTTCCCTGTTATCAGCATGCATGACAATTATTTGCCCCCGCTATCAAAGGCTTATTTACTCTGTGTATCAAAGGCCTTTATAACCTCATCGGTGATATCCATACTCTCATCTGCGTAGACAAGTGAACTTTCCGTTTTTTCAAGGACAATTGAATAACCTTCGCTCTTGCCAACTTCCTTAACAATCTTGAGAATCTTCTCAAGAATTTTACGGGTGAGATCCGCGTCCGTCTGTTGCAGGGTCTCCTGAATATCCTTGGTAAAACGCTGGTAATCCTTAACCTTCTGCTGGTAATTGCGCTCCTTGGCGTTGCGGGCCTCTTCTGAGAGCAGCATCGCCTGCTTTTCCAGATCCTCTTTGAGCTTTTTCAGCTCCTCCTGACGTTGCTGAACTTCAACATCATAACCCTGAACCTTGGCTTTGATCTTTTCCTTGGCTGCCTTGCCGGCAGAAGAGAGATTCAATGCCTTCTGCAAATCGACATAACCTATCTTCTGGTCCTGTGCCATAACGGGTGAAGCGACCAGGACTGGTGAAACGATCAAGCCAAAACAAACCAACATTAAAACGACAAACTGCTTCATGTATAATCTCCTTAAAATGTACTTATTATACTTCTTGCTTAAAAGAAACGACCTATCATGAAATCAAACTTGGAGTCATTCTCATAATCTCTGGCATCAAGATTCCACCCATATTCGAAACGCATCGGACCCAAAGGACTCATCCAGCGAATACCGAGACCAGAGCTGTAACGCCACGAGGCAAAAGCGGTATCATCTTCCCCCCAAGCATCGTCACTACTCCATGCATTACCAACATCAAAGAATGTCACACCTTTAATGCCGAGGGACTCATACAGGGGGAAAATATATTCGAAATTAAAGTACGCCTCTGTTTCACCACCAATAAAGTCGCCAAATTTATCACGTGGGCCAACTTCTCGGGCTTCAAAACCACGTATGGAATATATACCGCCGATGAAGAACTTTTTATCAATTGGTACCTCATCATTGTTCAACGAATGGACATAACCAACCTGAGCATGAGCAGCGAACACCGTTCCCCATATCCAGGGCCAAAATTGACGGGCATCAAGGATATATTTACTATATTTTTCTGACCCACCAAGACCTGCAAGCTCCCATGACACATTCATATCCGTTCCAGAGGATGGATCCAGACGATTATTCGTTGTATTATACGTATATGTCGTGGTTACGGAACTAGAGGTTGATGTACCCTCTTGATCTTTTATGGAATCGGAAGCGTAAAAACCGACATCATAGATATCCTTAAACTCTAAACGGTAAGTTGCCAGAACTCTTGAATATTCACCTATGGGATGACCTGCCTTAAGTGCAGCACCTCTGGAATCACGACTGAAATCCGACCAATCACGCTCTGTTTGATAGACTTCAGCACCCAATGTCCAGCGAGTGTCGAGGAAATAGGGGTCTGTAAGACCAAGTTGATAGGTCGTCGAGGTACCACCTAAGGAGGCAGCAAGATTCAGCCTCAAACCTCTGCCAAGGAAATTTTCCTGTGTCACAGAACCCTGGAAGACAACTCCATCAACAGAAGAATAGCCAGCACCAACACTGAATGTGCCGGTGGAACGTTCCGCGACGTTGACATCAACATTCATATGGCTATCATCAGAACCGGCACTGGTACTAACATCCACAGCTTCAAAAAAGCCCAGGTTATTAATCCGCGCCTTACTCCTTTTCAGGCTGGTCGCACTGAAGAGATCGCCTTCTACCAGTCTCATCTCACGACGAATGACCTTATCACGGGTCTTGGTATTGCCGGTAATATTGATTCTCTCCACTGACACCTGAGGACCCTGTTCTACATCAAATATCAGGTCAATCGTGTGTGTCTCATCATCAGCACGGGTCAATGGAGAAACGTTGGCGTAAGCATAACCTTGATCGGCATAGACATCAGTTATAGTACCGACACCATTACGTAACTTTATGCGGGAGAAGACATCACCAGGGGCAAGATCCACCATGGCAAGGATCTCTTCCTTCCCATAGAGAAGATCGCCTTGAGCATCCATATTTTTGATCCTGTACTGAGGGCCTTCATCTATTTTGATCAACAGGAGCATATACTTGTCATTATCAACCAGGGCGATGACCGGTTCTCGCACCTTTACTCGCACATAACCCACATTGAAGTAGAGGTCAGAGATTCTCTCAAGGTCCTGGTTCAGCAGTATCTCATTATAATTGCCGCGACCGGTTATCCAGGAGAACATCCACTTTTCCTGGGTATCCATGGCCTTAAGCAGATCACTATCGTCGAAAACCGTGTTGCCATCGAAGCGGATAGACTTGATGCGAACAATATCACCCTCTTTGATACGGAAAGTCACCAGCGTTTCGTTGTCATCGTTAACATGGCTATCTGCAGTAATCGCTGCGGCATAATAACCTTCCTTGATATATTCAGCCTTGATTCTGTCAATGCTTTTGGTAACTTCGAAAGGATCATAAATATCAGGGATACGGATTGTGACGACTTCCCGTAACGTCTCCGTTTTAAGTTCCTCATTGCCTTCAAAACGGATATTACGAACCAACGGGCGCTCCTTTACCTTGAACGTCAAAACCGTTGCATCAGATCCCCCCGATATTTCCGTGGCGATATCAGAGAAACGCTCCATCCTATAAACATCCGCCATGGCGGCATCAATCTCAGCCGGGGTCACAGTCTGTCCTGGCTTGATAGAAATGGCGTTGAGTATATCAATCGACTGCACGCGCTTATTGCCCTCAACTGCAATGTCGACTAGAAAAAAGCTCTGTGCAGCCCAAATGGGGAAAGCCAGAAACAAAAAAATCAGCAGTAAAAAAGACTTTTTTAACATTCAGCACCACTCCAAAGTTATGTTGACAGCAAAAACTTCGCTATTATAAAAGATCATTAGCTACAGGTAAACCATAAATACAGAAGTTTATCTGACTATCAGGCTTATAAACTGATTACACTATCCTTGCAAGCATTTTAACTCTGCAGATGGCCATCCGTCATGTGGACAATTCTATCCATACGAGTAGCAACTTTTTCACTGTGCGTCACGACAACGATTGTCAAGTTTCGTTCGGCGTGCAAACGATCGAGCAGGGCTAGGATTTCGTCGGAGATGCCACTGTCGAGGTTGCCGGTCGGTTCATCCGCCAAAAGCAGCTTTGGTGACATAACCAGTGAACGGGCCATAGCGACACGCTGCTGCTCGCCACCGGAAAGCTGACCAGGCTTATGATCAAGGCGGTGGTCAAGACCAACTGCTGTGAGAATTTCTTCAGCCATCATCTCTGCTTCTCTCTTCGACGAGCGACTAATCAGAGCCGGCATCATGACATTTTCCAGTGCGGTAAATTCTGGAAGGAGCTGATGAAACTGGAAGACAAAGCCGATCGAGCGGTTGCGAAAAGCATCCAACTCCTGTGCTGAATATAGGAAAATATCCTTCTCGGCAAAGAACACAGAGCCACTGGAAGGCCGGTCAAGGCCACCGAGCAGATGCATCAAGGTTGTCTTGCCGGCACCAGAGGCCCCCACGACAGCGATACGTTCACCAGCGCTAATATCAAGGTTGAGATCCTTAAGGACCTCAACTCTGCCGCGATCAGTGTTAAAGTTCTTTGACAAAGCACGAACTGCAATCATGATTTTTCTTCTGCCTATTCGTAACGTAGGGCTTCAGCAGGGTCCATCTTTGCTGCGCGCCATGCCGGATAAATCGTCGCCAACAGAGTGATGGACATGGCAACTACAACCACAACTACTACATCACTCGAATTGACCACTGATGGGAAATGGTCCATACCATAGACACCCTGATCGAAAATCGTGACATTGAGAAATTTTTCCAGCCACTTGATAAGCGAATCAGCATTCTTTGCCAGCAGCAAACCGAGCCCTGTACCCAACAGCGTGCCAAGAGTCCCGATAATTAGCCCTTCGAAGACGAAAATTTGCATTATACTGCGCGAGGTCGCACCCATAGAACGCAGGATAGCAATATCGCGATGTTTCTCCATGACAACCATGATAAGCGTCGTGGCGATGTTAAAGGCTGCAACCAGAACAATGATTCCCAGGACAATAAAGAGGCCAAGCTTTTCTAACTTAAGAGCTGACAAAAACGACCCGAACATATCCTCCCACGAACGAATACTGTAGGGAAAAGGATATTCCTGGCGCAAACTCGCGGCAACAGGTGCTGCCTGGTCAAAACCGTCAACCTCAACTTCAACCCCGCTAACACCATCACCCAGGTCAAAAAACTTTTGAGCCTGATCGAGGTCTATATAGGCAAAGTAAGAGTCAATAAAACCGCCACGATGCTCAAAAATACCAACGATCTTGAAAGGTTTCATCTTCGGAATCATTCCAAAGGGAGTGATAGTAAACATCGGCGGGATGACATTGATCGATTCACCGACGGCAACACCCAAGGTTGTAGCGGTATCCAGGCCAATCAGTATCCCGGGGAAAGTCGCTTCCTGGTTATACAAAAGGTCTTTAACGTCTGCGCCATCCTCGGTCAGAAAACTCTGGCGAAAAACCTTATTCTGACGCACGATGCCCTTCACGTTGACCGCAGCAACACTACGCCGCGAGAGGAGCATCGCTTCCTTATTGATGAATGGTGTGGCACTGAGTACGTGGGGGGACACCGCCATGGCCTTGGCAACAACCGCATCCTGACCAGTCAGGTTTTCACCATATTTCTGCACCATAACGTGAGGGATATTGCCGAGGATCTGCTGTCTGACACCATCATGGAAACCGGTCATAACGGCCATGACAACAATTAATGCTGCAACCCCCAGAGTGATTCCCGAAATGGAGATGAACGAAATCACCGAGATGAACGTCTGTTTGCGCTTGGCACGAAGGTAGCGCAGACTGACAAAGAGTTCGTAGTTCATAGAATCCGGGACGCGGGACGCGGGACGCGGGACGCGACAAAATCAAAAAAAAGTGTACATATAGGCAACGTCGTAACCAAAATATTAGATCTCCACACTGCGGGGGTCTCACACCCCCTCCTGTTTCTGGTTTTTTACTCGTCCCGCGTCCTACGTCCCACGTCCATTTGCCTTTCAGGGCGCATCTGCGGAAAAAGAATAACGTCACGAATCGACTGGGAGTTGGTCAAAAGCATAACCAACCGGTCGATGCCGATACCCTCGCCTGCGGTTGGCGGCAGGCCATATTCCAGGGCCCGAATGTAGTCTTCATCCATGGCATGGGCTTCCTCATCGCCAGCTTCCTTTTCCAGTAACTGTTTGGCGAAACGTTCGCGCTGATCATCCGGGTCGTTTAACTCGGAAAAAGCATTCGCCAACTCACGACCAACAACAAACAGCTCAAAGCGATCGACCACATCCGGATTTTGATCGTTCTTACGCGACAGGGGAGAAACTTCCGTCGGGTATTGGGTAATAAACGTCGGCTGCCAGAGTTCCGTCTCTGCCACCGCATCGAAAACTTCCATCAGCGCTTTGCCGTAACCGGTCCCCTTATCGAGTCCCAGGCCAAGCTTATCGGCATATGCCAGCAGCTTATCAGGAGCGTCTATATCAGCTTCGCTGATATCACCATATTTAAGAACTGCTTCACGCACCGTCAAACGCTGCCAGGGTCGGCTCAGATCAACATCGCGTTCGCCATACTTGAATTGCAGGCTGCCGACAACCTGCTCTGCCAGATGACAAATCAGCTCCTCGGTAAGATCCATCAGGTCTTCGTAAGTTGCATATGCCTGATAGAACTCCATCATGGTAAATTCAGGATTGTGCTGAATGGATATTCCTTCGTTTCTAAAATTTCGGTTAATCTCGAAGACTCGCTCAAAACCACCAACGACAAGGCGTTTTAAATAAAGCTCCGGAGCGATCCGCAGGAAAAGATCCATCTTCAGGGTATTGTGATGAGTGGTAAACGGCTTAGCGGTTGCTCCACCGGCGATCGGCTGCATCATCGGCGTTTCAACTTCAAGATAATCGCGTGCCACCATGTAATCACGAATCAGCGAGACGATCCGGCTGCGCTTGCGGAAAACGTCACGAACGTCCTGGTTGACGATCAGATCAAGATATCGCTGGCGATAGCGGGTTTCCACATCGGTTAAACCGTGCCATTTTTCCGGCAGTGGCTGGAGTGATTTGGTCAGAAGCTGAATCGACTCGGCACGCAGGGAAAGCTCATCTGTTTTCGTCCGAAACGGACGACCAGTAACGCCAACAATGTCACCGAGATCAAATTTACGAAACAACTCGAAACTCTCTTCACCCACCATATTTTTACCAACATAGATCTGCAGGCGGCCGGTTCGATCCTGAACCTGTATAAATGCAGCCTTACCGAAATCACGTTTCGCCATGATACGACCAGCAACATGGTAGACCTTCTCAAGCGACTGCAAAGTTTCTTTATCGTGGTCAGCATGAGCAAGGAGAACATCCTTACCCGTAGCATCGGTGGAAAAACCATTGGCAAACGGGTTCTGCCCCTGCTCTCGGAGGTCATTGAGCTTGATGCGACGTTGATCAACAATTTCATTGTGACTTTCTGCGGACATAAGCTTGTTCCTTCAAATAGTAAAGCTGTAAGCTGAATAGTTAATTTCCTTACAGCTTATAGCTGGTCTATTGCATCAAATACGCTTCTATAAAGCCGTCCAGATCACCATCAAGAACAGCATCGGCATTGCCAACTTCATAGTTGGTGCGATGGTCCTTGACCATACGGTAGGGATGCAGAACGTAAGAACGGATCTGGCTTCCCCAGCCGATCTCCTTCTTTTCACCACCCAGAGCTTCGGCTTCACTCTCCTTCTTCCCCAGTTCCAGTTCATAGAGCCGGGCCTTGAGTTGCTTCATGGCTGTAGAACGATTCTTATGCTGAGATCGCTGACTCTGGCAGCTGACAACAATACCGGTTGGCAGATGCGTTATTCTGATGGCCGAATCAGTTTTGTTAACATGCTGCCCACCGGCACCACTGGCACGATAGGTATCAACTTTCAGATCTTTATCGAGGATTTCAATATCAACATCATCGGCAAGTTCTGGGAAAACAAAAACCGAGCAGAAGGACGTGTGGCGACGGGCGTTGGAATCAAAGGGTGAGATACGCACCAACCGATGGATACCCTTTTCGGCCTTCAGATAACCATAGGCATAGGCACCAGCCACAGTAAAGGTCACCCCCTTGGTGCCAGCCTCATCCCCAGGATGGTATTCGGTAATTTCAGCCTTAAGCCCTTTACGTTCACACCAGCGTAAGTACATACGTAAAAGAATTTCTGCCCAATCCTGGGCCTCTGTTCCACCAGCACCGGCATTGATACTGACGATAGCATTATTGGCATCATGTTCGCCTGAAAGCATACGGGCAAATTCCATCTGCCCGAGCCTCTTTTCCAAGCTAGGCAACATACCACGTATTTCCGCCAGCGTCTCCTCGTCCTCACTCTCCTCACCTAGTTCGATAAGAACCTGAACATCTTCCAGGTCACGATCAACCGACTCCCAGTCTGTAACCAGATTCTGCAGGAGGGTTCTTTCTTTCAGAACCTCCTGGGCCTGCTCATTGTCATTCCAGAATTCAGGCTTGGCAACCTCTGCTTCCAGTTCTGCAACCCGTTCACGCTTGCTATCAATGTCAAAGATACCTCCTCAGCTCAGAGAGCTTTTCCTGGAGGCTTTTCTGCAACTCAATTTCTTCACGAAACATTACAAACTCCTAAAGTCGACAATCGAACTGTGGATTATAACCGCAGACGATAAACGGAACAAGGAAACTTCATTAATTCAGTAATTTTTCTAAGAATGATCACAAAAAACGCCGTCGCGTTTGCAGCAACCAGATCAGGCTAATGATAAGGAAGGCTCCAGGGATCAGGTCGCCCATGTGGAAATAAAGCCCTGGCCGAGCACCCAGCCCGACCTCACTTGCAAGGAATGCTGTGTCGAAAAGACTGGTTTGCTCAACAATCCGTCCAGACGGTGCGATAAAAGCGGAGACCCCGGTATTGGCTGCGCGTGCCAGCCAGACACGGTTTTCAATCGCACGGAAACGTGACATCGCCAGGTGTTGCCATGGGGCTGATGACCTACCGAACCAGGCGTCGTTAGTGATGTTGACCAGAAGGGCGCTGCCCTGACGTACATATTCGCGAGCCAGGCCGGGGAAAATCACCTCGTAGCAGACCAGAACTCCCAGTTGATACCCCTGGATCGGCAGGGGGTTAATCTCTCCGGGAGAATAGTCACCGATACCGGCAACCAGTTTATTGACAAAGGGGAGATATTCACCAAGTGGCACATATTCTCCAAAAGGAACAAGATGAACTTTGTCGCTGCGACCTAGCACTTGCGCTGTCGGTGACAGGAGAAACGCACTGTTCAGATAACGCAATATCCCGGTATCTTTGTTCACCCCAGCGTCTTCATGTATTCCGGCACCTCGGTGATATGCCGGACTACCGAACAGTAGCGAGGCTCCCGTTTCCAGGGGCAACTCTGAAACCGATCCAGACAACTGACCACCGTCCTGAAAATAAAACGGCATGGCTGCCTCAGGCCAGATGATCAGATCACTCGCTCCGGCTTGATTGGCCAGCAGAGAAAGGTCACGATAAGTTTTTACCGTACTCAACTGACTATCAGGGTGCCATTTGAGCTCTTGTGGGATATTCCCTTGGATAACCGCTACCTGCAACGACTCTGGACGAGTGTCTAAATCTTGCTGTAAACACCATTGTCCATATCCGTAATTGCACAACAGTAAAACAACCGTGGCAACTAAAGCTTTGACAGGGACATGTTGCGGGGGTTTGTGCCGTAAAGCCAGAATACTTTCGCCCAGGACGGCATTACACAAAATCAGAAGATAACTCAAGCCGTAAACACCGAAAAGATCAGCTGACTGGATCATTGCCAGCCAGGCTTGTTGGGAGTAGCCGAGTGTTGCCCAGGGAAAACCTGTCAACAGAAATTCACGCATGAACTCCAGAGCAACCCAGAAAACCGGGAAGGTTAATGCATAGGAATAGTTCCTGAATTCCTTAAGACGGCAGGCAGCCCAGGTCGCGGCCCCCCAGAACAGGGCCAGATAGCCAACAAGCAGCAAATAGATCAGGAAAGAGACGGCCAAAGGCAGATGACCATAGGTGATCATGACAATATTTAGCCAGTACAAAGTTACGGCAAAGAAAACCATTCCGGCAACAAAACCGCTCTTGAATGGTCGGCTCTGCATCACCAGAACCAGCGGTATGAGACCGAACCATGCGAGTATGGTGTAATCCGGGAGAGGGAAAGCGCAGGCCAGCAGAAGGCCGGACAAGGCGCTGGCACAGGTCACTTTATCTGGGAGGAAACGGCGCATGTCAGGGTAGTTCTTCTACATCACGACAGACGCGAACCTTGCCGATCTTGCGTTCGTCTGATTCTTCAACCACCAGCACCAGACCGTTGTCGGTGATTTTTTCACCTACTTGAGGAACATTGCCCAACAAATAGAAAAGATACCCACCGACCGTATCAAACTTCTTCTGCGGAATCTCAATATCGTAATACTCTTCCAGTGCCTCAACATTGGCTCTGGCGTCCACCAGAAGGGTGCCATCCTTCTGCGGTTGCACCCAAGGAACTTCCAGATCATATTCGTCCTGAATATCACCAACTATCTCTTCGAGCAGATCCTCAATTGTAATCAGACCGGAGGTGCCACCGTACTCATCAACAACAATCGCCATATGCACCCGTCGGGTGCGAAAATCCACCAATAGATCTTCAATACGTTTGGTCTCGGGGATAAAATAGGCTGTACGCATTACCTCGGTGAGCGCTAGAGTTTCATCGCTTGCCCCCCAGTTGCGCAACAAGTCTTTCGCATAGACAAGGCCGACAATCTGATCCATCGAACTTTCAAAAATTGGCACACGTGAATGTCCGGAACGGATTATCAGTTCTAAGAAATTACTGAGGGTCGAGTCAGAAGGACAGCAGACCATATCAGTACGCGGCACCATGACCTCACGTACAATTGTGTCACCGAAATCGAAGATTGACTGCAACATATCGCCTTCGGATTCGTTGAGGATGCCTTCCTCTTCTGAACTATTGATCGCGTCCTGCAGTTCTTTTTCCGTCAAGGCCCGTGATCTGCCCCTTATAACTTGGCTCAGTGCCGACAACCATGAACTGCTATGGGGCTTTTTACTGTCTTCCACCAGAATCGACTCCCTTTCTCTCATTCAGTCAGAAATTCCTCACGAATCAGCGAGAACACTTCCTGTTCCCTGGCCTCCATACGTTCCGTATCGGCTTTCGTACCGCGTTCGTGATCGTAGCCAAGCAGATGGAGAGCACCATGCAGAAGCAGAAAATACAGCTCCCCCTCAAACGAGGTCTGTGCTTCACAGGCATCGCGCGCTGCCATCTCGGCGGAAATAACTACGTCGCCAAGCAGATCAGGCTGTACGCCACTGCCCTCACCTTCCTGCATGGCAAATGAGATGACATTGGTCGGGCGATCTTTGCCGAGGTAATCGCGATTAATTTCCTGAATCATGGCATCGTCAACGATCAGGATCGACAGTTGACCGTCAGGACATGCCGAGACGCTTAAGATCCTCTGTGCTACCCTTCTTAATGGGATTTTCCTGATCTTCTGCTTGCTCTGACGATTTTCTATTGCGATCTTCATCTATACTCCTGGGGCCCTTTTCAGTAGCTCGCTCCTTGCTGACCGGCTCTGGATAATCAACCCGGTAGTGGAAAATACCACCCAGCACCATATTGAAACTCTTGGCGACATTATGAATATCTTTGAGGGTCAGTTCACATTCATCGAGCTGTCCATCGATAAAGATATTGTTGATGATTTTCTGCACCATCCCCTGGATGCGGGCCGGAGTAGGATCGGTCAAGGTCCTGCTGGCAGCTTCAACAGCATCAGCCAGCAGGATCAGAGCTGCTTCGCGTGTCTGCGGCTTGGGTCCGGGATAGCGATAGTCCCGCTCATCGATCTGCTCCACCCCAGGATCGGCCTTACTTTTCGCCCGATCATAGAAGAACTTCATCAAGCCGGTACCGTGATGCTGACGAATAATATCTATGAGCGTCTGGCCAAGTCTGTGCTCACGAGCCATTTCAGTGCCGTCTTTAACATGTGCCATAAGTACCAGAGCACTCATTGAAGGAGCCAACTTGTCGTGCCGGTTCTCCTGCCCGCCTATATTTTCAATAAAATAAAGTGGTTTTTTGATTTTACCAATATCGTGGTAATAAGCTGCCACCCTCACCATAAGTGGATTAACACCGATATTCTCCGCTGCAGCTTCGGCCAGATTACCAACAATGATTGAGTGGTGATAAGTCCCTGGGGCCTGCACCATCAGGTCGCGCAGTAAAGGGTTGTTCATGTTGGCAAGCTCAAGTAATTTGATGTTGGTCGTATAACGGAAAAGTGATTCCACCAGAGGAACGATCCCGGTCACGACAACAGCTGCCACCAGGCCTCCGGCAAAACCAAAACCCAATTTGTAGAGCAACTGCAGGTCAAAGAGCCTGCTGGTCATGAGATGAAGTGCAAAGATCAATAAAAAGTTGAACATGCCGAGCCGCAGGCCGGCACGGAAAAGAGAAGAACGCTCGGTAACGTGACGCACCCAATGTGCCCCTGAAAGGCTGGTCAAAAAAGCAAAGACCATAATGGCAAAACTGTTGCCGAAAAGAGTACCGGTTACAATGGCCGAAAGAATGGCAAAGATCAGAGAGATCTCTGAATTAAGAACAATACGCACCAGCAAAGTACCGACAGCAAAGGGGAAAATATAATAATATGCATTCTGATCAACATAAGGGAACGCACTCCCCAAGGCCGCTGAGATAAAAATGGAGATTTTCAGGATCAGAATATGGATCACAAAGATTGTCGCCAGGAACACCAGATCGCGGTTTTCAGGACGGTATTTGCGGATGTTATGTCGCGCAAAAGTGTGGGCGGAATAGACAAGCAGGAAACAGATGAGCAGCATTCCCATGGCATTGCGCCACAATGAGACAATGTTACCATCGTCGCGCATGGCTCCAAGCCGTTTAATCTGGTCCAGTGTAATGCGACCACCCTCACGGACAATCATCTCCCCTTTCTTAACCTGAACGAGGATTGGCTTGACATCCTCTCTGGCCGCCTGTCGACGTGCTTCAGTTTCGTTCTGATTAAATGAGATGTTCGGCCGCAACAATGGCACAATCAACTCTCGCAAAGCTTTTTTCTGATTATTTGGGAGTTCGGTGTCAACGATAGCTTTTTTCAGTGAATCCTGAAGCTGACCCAGCCCGATAATTTTCTCACGATCGCTATCGACAATTTCCGTCTGGGTAATGAGACTACGAAAAATCACGCCCTTGGGACGATCTGCCTCGAACAGCTTTAGATTACCAGCGACCTTCTGCCGATAGAGTTGCTTCATGATCATCGAGACTTGCACCTTGATGCCATCATTGTCCGCAAGTTCTTTTAATGCAGTAAAACCTTTACTCTTTGTTTTAATACCGAAGCTTGATTCCAGCTCGGCGATCTGCTGTTCATCTGTCACCTCAAGATCTTGACCGACTCGCAACGACGCAAGGATCTGTTCCACCTGATCTGAAATCATCGATCCGATCGCCGGATCATAGTCATAGAGGTTGGCAACAGCTTTTTCAGCATCGTTTCGCTTCTGTTCTGACAAATCATCGTCTGGGATCAGCAGATCGCGTGGTGCCTTGATATCACGTGGGGCAATATCTCCAGGAGCAAACTTGTCTGGTGTCAAAACCCCTTTGGGCACAATGATAATCGTCAGTAACACCACGAGAATAATCAACAACAAAGACAGGTGAAAGCCATTATCACTACTGCCACGCGACTCTTTTTGTGCCAGACGAGACAGTGGTTTGTGGGGTAAACCGGGTTCAGATTTATGTCCATTTTTAGGCATTAACAGATCCTGCTGGTTTGTGGGAATCATATGCCCTGACAATGGCCTGGACAATCGGGTGTCTGACCACATCCATATCAGTAAAACTGATAAATTTAACACCGTCAACATGACTCAGTATATCCATCACCTGCACCAACCCTGAAATACGAGCACTGGGTAGATCAATCTGGGTGACATCTCCAGTAATCACGGCACGACTGCCAAAACCAAGCCGCGTCAGGAACATCTTCATCTGTTCGGCGGTGGTATTCTGGGCCTCATCTAGAATCACAAAAGCATCATTGAGCGTTCTGCCGCGCATGAACGCCAAGGGTGCCACTTCAATAATCCCCTGATCAATCAGTGCCTGGCCACGATCAAAACCCATCAGATCAAACAGAGCGTCATAAAGTGGACGCAGATATGGATTGACCTTTTCGGTAATATCTCCTGGCAAAAAACCAAGTTTTTCCCCTGCCTCCACCGCCGGACGTACCAGAACAATCCGGCTGATCTCTTTCTTTTTCAACCTGGCCACTGCCATCGCCATGGCCAGGTACGTCTTGCCGGTCCCCGCCGGACCTATGCCGAAGACAACATCATTGCCGCGCATGGCATCAAGATATGCTTTCTGAGCAAGTGATTTTGGGGAGATTGCTTTATTCCGTGACGAGATAGCCACAGTATCCAGGAAAATATCAGCAAGTTTTGCCGAAGCATCCATACGCAAGATACGCTCGGCATACTCGATATCAGGTGAGCGAAGAGAGAAACCCTTGGCCAGCAAGCTACAGAGTTCCTCCAGCAAACGTGTCGTAAAAACCAGCGCCTCGCCAGAGCCCTCCAGCAGGGCAGTGGTCCCTTTGGAACTGGTACGCACCCCGGTGAGGCGTTCGATCTGTCGTAGATGCCGGTTCTGCTGTCCGAACAGGGCATGTGCCAGTTTGGCATCCGTCGGCTCAAAGCTTTGCCGCAGAAAATTATCGCCCGAAGGCAAATGATCGTTCAATTGTAAGTGATCTTTCAAAAAGTGAACCTTCATGTTGTTATGCTGAAGTCTTTTAAAATACCACCTTGGGTTATGCAAATCAATTACATCTAATTTTCATTGAACTTTACCAGATTCACCGGCCCGATATAAATGCTGATTACCGCCCCCTAGCTTTCGAGTTGAAAGCATCTCATTGTCGCACAATTTGCCAGCAGTGTCATAGTAACCACCTCTCTTAGGACATCAAATATTCCGGCAATACAGCTCCCTAACACTTGTTATATTACTGAGGCTATGATAGTCTTTCCTATATATAACCATATTGCTCGTATTTGGTTCTGTAAAACTTAGCAACCACACCCTTTCTCAACGGGAAACTCGATGAAAATACAACTTGAAACTTTAACAGAGTCACGTCTGAAACAAACCAAATGGGCTTATACCACCAGGCGAATAAAACCACAAAAGCTACAACTCCTAACGGGCAGTATCTGCCCGGAAGCTGGCGATCTGCTCCTGGCCAGGGTGGATGAACTTGGACAACACAAGAAGCTGGAACTGGTCAGCAGTCGCCGCGCGACTCTCTTTGAAGGCGATGAAATTGTGGTTGTCTATGGTAATCGCTACGCCCCGGATCAGTTTGAAGGCATAGTCCCTGACCATCTGGGAGCCTGCCGTCTGGTTGCGGCCGGCGGTGTTGCGGCCCGTTTGCTGAACCGCCACGACAAAGTTAAAACAGCAACCCGTATCACCCCTTTGGGCCTGCTTGCCGACCAGAATGGACAGCGTATTAATTTAAGTAGTGCACGACTACCCAAAGCTGAGCAAATTGACCCGAGCCCTCTGGTGCTGGTTGTCGCCGGGACTTCAATGAACTCAGGCAAAACCACCGCCTGTGCCAGCCTGGTTAAAGGTTTTGTCCGACAGGAAATCAAAGTTGCTGCGGCCAAGGTTACCGGCACCGGTGCCGGGGCTGACTATCGTGCTCTAGTTGATGCAGGAGCCAACCCGGTTTTTGATTTTATTGATGCAGGCTACGTCTCAACTTATCGGGTTGAGCGCAATGTGCTGCATGATATTATCATGACTCTCGGTTCACAGATGGCCGCAACCAAACCAGAGATTATTGTTGTAGAAGTTGCTGACGGCCTGCTGCAACGAGAAACCTCACGGCTTTTTACCATGCCACTATTCACAAATTGGGCCGATGGAGTAATTTTTGCGGCAAACGACGCTCTTGGTGCCCAGGCTGGAGTCGCCTGGCTAACAGCAAGACAATTGCCGGTTTTTGCCATTACGGGAGTATTGACTTCATCGCCACTCGCACAACGTGAAGCTGAAGACATCTGTGGCCTACCAGTTTACCATACAGCAGCCCTGGCTCGTCCCAGCGTGTCCAGCTACATTCATAGCTGCCTGCAGTTCAGGCGTCAAAGACAGTTATCAGTCGTCAACAAGTGACAGTAAATGAAACAACTACCGCCTATTCTTTCAGCTTCCAGACGCAAACTGTTCACACGTTTGATCGCTAACGGCGCTCTGCAGGCAGCGACCATTATCGGCTCAATGCTTCTGGTCAGGCACGCCTTCAACATCTTGCTCAATGCTGAGTTTGACGACCCTGAAGTTCATATGTTTGACAACTCGCAAGTATGGGAGGTTGTTCTGTTTGCCTTAGGTCTTATGGGCTGTACCGGCCTGGCGGCCTGGTTACGATTTACTGAAAAGGTAGATGCTGAACGACTCGGACAGGAATATATTCATCAGGTACGCGTAACGGTTTTCGACCGCATGAACAGCTTTGCACCGCGCGCACTCAACAACCGCAGCACCGGTACATCAATGCTGCGCTTTGTCAGCGATCTCTCATCAATTCGCCGTTGGGTAAGCTTAGGCCTGGCACGTATCGTTGTCTCGATGATAGTCAGCATAATTTCTTTAAGTATGCTTGCTTACCTCGACATCTACCTGGCTCTCTGCGCTGTCTCCATCCTTTCTCTCGGCCTGGCCTGGAACTTCAGAATGGGGCCACACATGCACAGGGTAATTACCGAGGCACGTCGCCGCCGAGGCTACCTGGCCGGCAATATTAATGAAAAGATCCGTTCATATGTAGTCATCCAGGCCTTCAATCAACGCCACCGTGAACGCCGCCATTTCAAAAAACAAAGTCAACGGCTGAGTAAAGCCATGATTGATCGCGCCAGTGCTTCAGCAGGGATGCGACTGGTCAATGAAGGTGCCACAGCATTATCAATGGCAGCCATCCTCTCCCTTGGCTCTCTGGAGGTGTTCCGTAATCTGACCACGGCAGGTGATGTTGTTGCTGCCATGGCAGTTGTGGGCTTTCTCTCCACAGCTTTTAGTGATTTCGGTCGAGTTCACGAGTATCTTCAATCTTACCAGGTTTCAAAAACAAAAATCATTACGTTCATGGCCACTGAACGCTTGCGTGGCAGATCAGCAAAACTGCCTTCACTAGTGGTCAGCAAAGGGGAGATAGAAATACGCAAGATACGCATTCGCGGAGTGCTGCAAAATATCTCTGCAAGCATACCTGGTGGTGCCAAACTGGCGATCCTTGGTGACAATGGTGCAGGCAAATCAACCCTGTTACAAGTGATCGCCAGACTGGTTGACCCTGACCAGGGTAAAGTCCTGATCGACGGCCAGGATATCAGGCGCTGTAACATGGCCTCGGTGCGTGAAGCAATTGGCATTGTCAGCCCGGACCTGCCACTGCTTAAAGGAACCATCGGCTACAATCTTTGCTATCGTAAGCCGGATGCATCGAACGAAGAATTAGCGCGCATCAAACAACTCTGTAAAATTGACGACTTGTTGTCAATTTTGCCTGGGGGTGAAGATTTCCGCGTCAAAGAAGGTGGAGCTAACCTATCTCTTGGTCAACGTCATAAGCTGGCACTTGCCCGCGCCCTGCTGGGACAGCCAGCAATTCTGATCGTTGATGAAATTGATGCCAACCTTGACCAGCAAGCTGTCAAAGTATTTGAGCAGGTATTGCGTAGTTTTTCCGGAACAGTGCTGATGGTAAGCCGTTCTGAAAAACGTTTGGTTATAGCTGACTACTACTGGCAACTGGCAAATGGCAAACTGGTGACAACCACAATATTTGACAAGCCAACAGCAGCGCCCACGTTTCATGCCGATACAAATGGTAAACCCAGGAGGCTGTTGGACAATCAGGGCTGAAGAGAAAACTTGGATGTTTGAGACCAGATTTTGGCTCATTTGAGAGTAATAGATATAGCTATTGAGCTGAAATATGGGCCAAACAAGCGAATTTGCAGCCAGACCATTGATTGTCAAACAGGCTGCTAAGGAATTAACTCATGATTGACAGACTAAAAACAGGCATAATCCAACACCGCAACATGGAAGGCATATCGCAAATCGACTATTTTGTTTATATTCCCGAAAGTTATCAGGGAGATAACCAGATCTTATACACTATCCATGGTATATCACGGAATGCTGAAGAACACATTCAGGGCTTCATAAGTCAGGCCGAACGTCGCGGAACCATTCTGATTGCGCCACTTTTTTTAAAGGAAAATTCGCCACGTTATCAGCAGTTAGGGACCAATAGCCAACAACAGCGCGCAGATATGGCTTTCGATCGTGTTCTGCAAGACGTTCAGGAGTGGCTCAACCTGCCACCAGCGCCGATGCGGATATTCGGTTTTTCTGGCGGTGGTCAATTTGTCCACCGCTATGCTATGTTCTATCCGAAACGCGTAGCCAGGATGGTTCTGGCAGCACCAGGCTGGTACACATTCCCTGACCCTGACCGTAAATACCCCTATGGCTTAAAATCTACCAAAGACTGGCCAAAGCTGAAGTTCTCGCTGGAAAAGTTCTTACAGATCCCAACTATGGTCATGACTGGAGAAGTTGACGACCTGCGCGATAAAGACCTTAACAAAGTCAGGGAAATCGATTCGTTCCAAGGATTAAACCGGATTGAACGCGCTGAACGATGGATCAACGCCAATCGCAATCTGGCACGCGCTTATAATATCTCGGCTAATTTTCTTCTGGAAAGTATCCCTAACGCCAGCCATAACTATGAAAGTTATATGGGACATCCACCTTTCGCCGAACGAATTTTCGACTTTCTCTTTGCAGAATAAAAAGATAGCTTTTATTTTTTTGCTATTCAGACCTTCAGTCCCCCCTGTTTTACAGGGGGAAGCGAGGACCACAAGCAGGTGGGTATTTCAGAAATTCTTGCCAGAAGAAAATTTTCGGTAGCTCACACTATGCTGATGTTGACCATTTTTTTTAACAATATATTTTTTCACTTCACCAGCCTCTTTAACAATAATCCGACATTTTTCCTTAAGCCCATCTATCTGCAGGCAAATTCTGTCATTCTTGTTAACCCGCCACTTACCATAACGTTGCGTTCCATTACGAAGCTGTACCAGCGAACCATCAGAAGCATAATAAGTCTGACTGACCCGACCTTTAATGGCAGTAACCGACTCAACCGTCTGACCAGAAAAAAGCTCGACTATTTCTTTACCTTTCAGCGTACCTTCTGGCAAAACAATGGCAGAGTTACCGGAGCTCTTGGCTATAGCCAGTGCCGATAGTGACAGGTAGAGAAAAGTGCAAACTAATGCCGCTATGGCTAAAGGCTTGAGATTAAAATGTTTCATTTTGTGTGTCCTTGTTTGTCTGTTAGCATGCTTAATACCAATATAAACCGTGCAAGAAAAACTGCACACCCTAATTGTGAGTAATCATATCATAATTAAAGATAAACAAAACCATAATGGTTCAATTTCGTATTGTCAGCACTAAGGGCCAGAGATTTTGAGTGCACGAGACTAGTAAAAAGGGGTTTCAATTTTATCCTGATGTGCTATATAAAACCCTTAACCAAGCAAACCACCTAACTTTTCGTTTAAGTCTAAGGGGACAGAAACCATGAGTGAAATCGTCGACATTTATGCCCGTGAAATTCTTGATTCACGCGGCAACCCAACAGTTGAAGTCGAAGTTTACCTGGAAAACGGCGTTATGGGTCGTGCTGCCGTACCGAGTGGTGCCTCAACCGGCGAACGCGAAGCCATGGAACTCCGCGACGGCGACAAGAGCCGTTACCTCG
>JAMONP010000032.1 GCA_027065695.1 Desulfuromonadales bacterium
CCGGCTACGCTGGTCCATCTCTCAAGCTGGCGGCATAACCATGAGGGCTTTACACCTTAATCTCGCCGCCACCTGTCCGAACAACGAAGCCATCTCTGTATTCTCTGTTATTGGGCAGTTGTTGAACTCGGCATGACGGCAACGGCAGTTGGCAAGAAAATCGGTTTAACCCAACCTGCTGTGAGTCGAGCTGTGCAGCGAGGTGAGAAGTTGGCTCAAGAGGGTGGCTATAATTCCCCTGTAAAAGCATGAACTCATTGACGTCCCCTATCTATGAGTGAAATCATCAACAGCGAACAACTCCTGCAACAGGCCTGAATCTAAAATACACACGCTATCACAATCGAAAAAAGATAGTATCTGGTCATCTGTTTCAGGGTCGTTACAAAGCCATCCTGATTGACGCCGACAACTATCTGCTGCAGTTGATTCGCTACATCCACCTGAATCCAGTGCGAATCTCAATTGTTGGCAATTCTGAAGAACATCAGTGGAGCAGCCACCTTGCATATTAGCGGTAAGCTGCAGTTGCCACGGGTCACAACAGAGTGGGTCTATTCCCTGTTTGCCAAAAAACGCCAGCAAGCATTAACTCGGTACAAGACTTTTATCGAAGAGGTATTGCCGAAGGCTAACGAAAGGAGTTTCATAAAGGCGGCCAGGACGGGCGACTGCTGGGAGACGATGATTTCGCTGACGACGCCTTGACTAGATCCGGGCAGGGTTGTTGCTGGAGGGTTAGTACAGATGAGATTATTGCTTACGTAAGCGATGCTTATTCAATCTCACCAACAGATTTGGAAAAACCTGGAAAAGAAAGAAGTCTTTCAGAGGCCAGGAATCTGGCTGCCTTGATGATACGAGATTGTGAACATCTTTCATTGACGGAATTTGGCAGACGAGTCAACAGAGATATCAGCAGCTTGAGCCAAGGTGTCAGCCGTCTTCTGAAGCGAGCAGAGACTGACATGGATCTGAGTGAGAAGATAAAATTGACTCAATCTCAAATCAAACACCCCTAAGTCAAGCCTGACACCTTTTTCTAAGTCAAGCCTGACACCTTTTTCCTTTTTCAGAACGCTAACAGAGCCTTCTGCTTTTGACTTTTCGCGCTACCCGCTACAGAAGTGCGTTGGACGCAGCAGATCAAAGATCGTCTTGACCGGATTGAAAGCTTCTTGAGGAATCTCCACGAACAGGGTATGCCAGCCAGCCATACCGCCATTCCATAGGCCAGGTAACTCCAGAACTCTAATGTCTTTGCCGTCTTGCCTCTTGGACGCTATGATCACGGCGTCCTCGTCAATGAAACGGGTCAAATCGTAAGGTCTGCCACGCCAGTCACTGACACTGCAGATCATATCAACCGGGTTGAAATGGGTTGCGCTGCCCAGGATCTCGGCTTGCTCGGAATTCTCCTTGTCTATTTGCGCACTTTCAACAATTTGTCTCGTCACTCGCCCATGGGCATCGCGTACCCAGAAGGGGCCACCGCCGGGTTCGCCACTGTTTGGCACCATGCCACAGACTCTTAGAGGGCGATCAAGTCGGTCAATAAGGGTTTTGCTATCATCGGTCAGGAAGACTTCTGCCTGCAGGCGGTCGATCAGGAAACCTATCACCAGTTCGCGAATCACTGGATCGTCCGGCTGGTCATGCAGTGCCTTGAGCAAGGCGTGTTGTTCCTCCTGTACAGTAATGAGATAGCCGGTGAGTAATCTTGTCCAGAAGAGGTTGTCCGACTTGCGTGCATCAGGTACTACATTGTCTATATTACGGATCAGAATGATGTCACCGGCCAGGTCGTTAAGATTTTCGAGCAGGGCACCGTGGCCACCGGGACGCAGGATCAGTTGCCCGCCGACATCACGTAGCGGTTGTCCGGTTGCGTCCAAAGCCAGAGTATCGGTCGATGGTTTTTGCGTAGAGTAGGATACCTCGAAACGACAACCGTAAGTCTCTTTGAGGGCGTTGCGCCAGGCGGCAAGCTGCGCTTTGAATAGCGCCAGGTGCTCTTCGGAGACGGTAAAGTGCAGTGTGGCAACGCTATCCAGGCCGTTCAGGAATGCCGCTTCGGCCAGGTGTTCAATAAATGGTGTGCGCGCACCGTCAACGGCGGCATGAAAAGCCAGCAGGCCTTTGGGCAGATGGGAGTAACCAAGTCCACACTTTTCCAGCAGGTAACGGATGATCAGTCCCATGTCACGCTCTGCAATAGCTTGTGGCAGGTCGTGGCCATTCTCGGCCATGGTGATTTTCAAGTCCGGATAAAATGCGAAAGAGGCTAGTTCGTCAACGAAGCGGCGTAGATCAAGCTCGGACGAGCTTGCCTGCGAGTCAGGCTGTATCGAGCGGCAGGCTTCCAGCGTTGCTGTATCAGCATGAAGCTGACTGAACATACGCGATGCGGCACCTGAAGCAGGGACAAAGCGGGTCAATCTTCCGGCGGCAACGGTAGCGGCAAAAGATTTATTGAGGTAATCGTGTGCGTCTTCCGGGAGAGATATGATGCCGTCACCGAGGACACATGGTCGTTCTAGTTTGACATCAACCTGTCCGGTACGCAGTCGAGTAAGCTGGCGAACCGCTTTGGACGGTTCAATGCCGATCGCCTTGAGTTGTTTCAGGTCATTGGCAGAAAAGTTCATTATTGCGTGTGGGATATCAGAAGAGCAGGACCGGACAGCCAACATTGTGTAAAACGAAATTGGCCACAGAGCCAAATAGAACATCTCGTATCTCACCAGTACCTTCATGGCGACCAATCACCATGAGTTGGAATTTCTCATCGATAGCTATCGTGCATATGATCTGTCGCGGAGTCCCTAGCTCCAGGCGAGTTTGCACAGAAAACCCGGCCTTCTTGAGGATTGATGCTTTGGTGTCAAGAAGCTGTTGGCCGGCTTCGACAGCATTTTTCCGGATCATGTCGAGTTGAAAATCTGGAATCATACGATATGCGAGCTTGTCAATATCGACAACATGCAGCAATGTCAACTCGTTTGAGAAATGTACCTTTAGTGTAATGATTTTTTCGAGGGTACGGTCTGAAGTGACAGAGTTATCGACCGGAACCAAAGTTTTCATTTCCATTGCAACCTCCCTGAGGGCTGATCTCATTAATTTTGCAAGTATTCAGTATAACAAAAAGATGTCATTCCCGAGGGTGTAATCGGCAATCCAGACTTTAAAGCATGGATCTCCGATAGAATCATTCGAGGATGACAGACATTTTTGCGAATCGTTCAAATTTTGTTGAATAATTACTTATGATTTGCATTCTATATTAGTCTGCTGACGGATTATACGGACTGCAGCGAAAAATTGAAAGCGTGAGATCCAATTTTGCGGTCAACCAGGAAATTGCGACAAGCTGACAGGCAGAGAGATCTGCACCAGCAAGCCACCTGCGGGAAGGTTTCTGGCACTGATGCTGCCAGCGTGCAAACGTATTGCCTGTTCAGCAATAGCCAGACCGATACCAGTGCCGCCGCTCTGCCGATCGCGGGCATCAGCCACCCTGAAGAAAGGCTCAAACAGTTTTTCCAGCGCCTCATCAGGCACTCCGGGACCCTGGTCGAAAATTCTGATCAGAGTCATTTCTGGTTTACAGCTGAGTTCGACACTGACCTGAGTGCCATCCCTGGTGTATCTGATCCCGTTGCGGATGATATTCTCCAAGGCCCTTGCCAGCAGTTCTTCATAGCCACGAATAACCGCCGTCTCAGGGCCGTTGAAAGTAACTTTGACGGTTCGGCTCCTGGCTTCAAAACCGGCATCTTGAACCAGGTTAGCAAGTAGCGCACAAAGGTCGAAATCAACCTGCGGTAGTTCACTGACGCCATTCCCCAGACGGGTCAGACTAAGCAGTTGTCCGATCATATCATTCATCCGCTGAGCCTCCAGTTCAATCCGGCCAAGAGCCTTCTGGCGCGATTCCTGGCTGCTGTCCTGACGCGCTAGTTCCAACGCTACTCCCAATCGAGCTAACGGTGAACGCAATTCGTGAGAGATGTCCCGTAACAGGCGTTTTTGGGTATCAACAAGATTCTCGATTTTCCCGGCCATCTCGTCAAAATCGCCCGCCAAAGCTGCGAGTTCATTCTTCCCTTTGACCTGGTGACCGACCCGGGTCGACAAGTCACCAGCAGCGAACTGACGAGTGGCTTGACGCAAACGACGGATCGGAGAGGTCAGTGAACGGGCCAACCAGAAGCAGACAGCAGCTGTGACCAGCAGCAGAAGCAACAAACGCCAGCCGAGAAAACCGTTGGCCAGCCCCTTGAACAGGTGCTCCACTGGAGGCTGGTCCGGTAGACCAAGGGCAACGATATAGGTTTTCCCCGCTCCGTTCTGGATCGGGCTGGCCAACCAGTTGCGTTGCCCCATCATTGGGTAAACGACTTCACCACTGCGCAATACTCGTTTAGATAGATGCAACATCCGCCGCGGTACCCGCTGCCGGGTCAGTGGCCGACCGTCTGCGTTGAACAGGATGATGTGGATCCCGGCATCAGCTTTGAGTTGCCGGGCAAAGGCATCAACCTCAGTGATGCCCTTATCTTCAAAAGCCTTAATTGCCTGACGACCATATTCGGTAATAGCGTGCTTGGCAAAAGTCTGGTGAGCTAAGGGTGGGAATTGCTGGTCGCGAAGATAGGTAAGCAAAATTCCGATGGAAGTGACCAGGATGATAATCAGTAGAAAATAGAGAAATATTTTAACAAACAGACTACGCATCAGCTGGAACCTTCCGGGAGAGAATAGAGGTAACCAACGCCGCGGATGGTCTTGATCCTCTCCGAGTTGCCGCTGTAATGCCCGAGTTTTTTACGCAGGGCGCTGACATGAACGTCGATACTGCGATCATAAGCGGACAGACGCCGGCCGAGGGCTTTTTCAACCAACTCTTCACGACTGATCACTTGGCCCGCCTGCCGCAGCAGCACTTCGAGGAGGGTAAATTCAACCGAGGTCAATTCGATCAGTTCGCCATCACGCTTAACGCTGCGACAGGCGCTATTGAGCATGACATCGCCGACGCTCACTTCACTCGAATAGGGTGTTGCACCCGCTGGTGTTGAGACCATCATCTCGGTGCGTCGTTGAATCGCCCGCACTCGCGCGACCAGCTCCCGCGGGTTGAACGGTTTCGGCAGATAATCATCGGCCCCCAATTCGAGACCAACAATCCGGTCGATATCGTCGCCACGGGCGGTCAGCATGATCACTGGCAATTTACTGCTTTCTCGGATTTTGCGTAATACATCAAAACCATTCATCCCTGGCAGCATAATATCTAGTACCACTAGCACATATTCTCCAGCCAGTGCCTGCTGCGCACCATGCTCACCATGATTGACGGTTTCAACAGCAAAGCCTTCGCTACCCAGGTAATCGCTCAGCAGTTCGCAGAGTTCAATATCATCATCAATAACCAGAATTCGATTCATCATGACCCTCCAATCGCCTCATGTTATTACAGATTATAGCGAAAATCCTTCTGCGGGGTTGTAAAGAAATGTAAACCTGAAATAATATAGTTTCATAGGGAGCATGTGTTGCCAGGAGCTTGTCCAACAATCCATGATCGGCTGCAGGCTTTACAAAACTTTACTCAAACACAACAGCTCTTAACCCACCCTTTAGATTCTTTTCTCTATAGTGGAACCACGAAAACGAAAGGCACACCCACTTACAGGAAAGAGGAGATTAATCATGAAAAAAAGATTTTTGATACCAACCTTGGTTATCGGCGTGCTGTTAACTGGAAGTCTGGCCCTCGCAGGTCCTGGCAAATGTGGCAACAGCTGCAATGGCGGTTGTGACGGCAAAAGACCGGGAGTAATGAGCTACGAGCAGCACGAAGAACGTATGGGGCAACGACTGGAGACGATGGGCACTATTCTCGATCTTACCGAAGAGCAGAAAAATCAGTTTGAGACCCTGTTCAACAAGCAATGGCAGGAAAAGCAGCCGCTGCGCGAGCAGATGCAAGCCAGCCGTGACGAACTGTACGAAGCCCAAACCACAGCGAACTTCAACGAAGCGGACTTCCGCGCCAAAGCGGCCAGGCATGCCGAGCTAAAAACCGAAATGATGGTAGCGCGCGCCAAAATGAAGCAAGAAATACGTGCCCTGCTTACTCCTGAGCAGCAGGAAAAAGCTGACAAGCTTGGCGGGATGATGGGTGGTTGTAACAAAGGTCGTCATGGTGGGCAGAAACACAACTTCTAGGCACCTGGGCAGCCAAAATCAAAAGGAGACCTCTCAATAATCGCGAGGTCTCTTTTTTATTCTACATCCCCCGATTTTTCGAGAGTGTCCGCATCACCCTGGAAGCAGGCGGCCAGTTCACGCAGCTGTTCGGCCAGGGCTTCCAGAGCATTTATTTCATCAATGATGATACGTGCTTTTTCAGCATTCCCAGATAAACGCTTTTCGGAGCGCCCAAAGTGTGTAAAGATTTTTTCTACCGTCTCCATCTGAAAGCGGGTGGCTTCAAAAATCGATTGAATTTGCTCTTCTCGAGCCACCAGACTACGGTCAAATTCATGATTTGCCTTCACCTGCTCATCAAAACCTCTAGCAATCTGATCTGCTGCCGACTTCATTTCATCGACACCGGAGTCTATGCGGTTAATCGCGGCGTTCTGCTGTTCCATAGTTGCCACGATCGTCCGCACCGAACGCAGGCTGCTGCCCGCCTGTTCGATCAGACCACGCGCTCGCAATCCCTGTTCGGCTGTTTGCTGTGAGAGTTCATGAGAATCTGCCGCCGCCTGACTGGAGCTCTCAACGATCTTGTTCAAGGCGTTTCCGGTCGAATGTGACAGCTCCTTGCCGCGGCCGATGAAGTGCCCGGTCGACTTGACGGATGCGTTGACTTGTTCGGTGTCTTTGCGAATCGATTTAATAATGGTTTCAATCTCATCGGCGCTGGTGGTAGTGCGATCGGCCAGATCGCGAATCTCTTCGGCGACCACTGAAAAACCACGTCCTTCTGCACCGGCCTTGGCCGCAATAATGGCGGCATTGAAAGCGAGCAGTTCCGTATCGGAGACCAGATCCTTGATTACCTCTATAATCTTAGTGACTTCAACTGTCTGGCGACTCAAGCGCTGCATGGCGGTAATCGCCTTCTGACCTTCTTCGTCTATACGCTCCATTTCCACCGCAAAGGTCTGCACGACCTTGACACCTTGTTCAGCATCTTTTTTGACGGCGGCGGAACTCTCAGCGTTACCGGTTACCCCAGCACGCAAACGATCAAGGGCTTCGCCAATCTGATCCAGGTCACAAGCGGTACTCTCTGTGATATGTGCCATCTGTTCCGCCTGGGAGGTGGCGTTCTGAATGGAACTGACCATTTCATCCACATCGTGGGTTGTTTCAAGGAACTTCCGGGTAGAATGCTCCAGAGCGCCAGCCATCTCCTCAAGAGAGGCTGATAGCTCTCTGGAGAGAGCCGCTTCATCTTGCGAACTGTTGTTAAGATTTTCAACCTGACCGATCACTGTTTGTTGCTTCTGATGCATGTTATCGACGTCGGCACGGGCTATTTGTGCCGCTTGTATGCCATCTTCCGCTCGTGCTGAAAGGTAGTGACTGGCGTCAGCCAGAGCCTGGTAGTGGGGAACGAACTCGTCCACAGTCTTATAAAGATGGTCGAGCAGGTTGCGGACTTTGCTGACCGTGTTGTTAACTGCGGCAAAAAGATCCTCAACAGTTTGTCCTGAATTGTTATGTTTATCCTCACCAAGAAGGTCATGGAGTGCCTGGAGTTGTTGCTTAAGTTGCTTTTTCAGGGTCAAGCTGACAAACCAGAACGAGGCTGCCCCCAGGCAGAAGCCGGCAAGCAGGCAGATCAGGAAAAAAGGCAGTGTCAGAGCACTTTCCCCCAGCATCAGGTAAGCGACAAAAGAGAAACAGGCTCCAATTATCAGGCCAGCGCCATGATTAAACAGAAACAGCTTGCGTATATAAGTGGAACCGCCTTGTGTATCACTCTGCATGCATGCCTCCCCAACAAATCCTTTGAGAGAAGAAACCGATATTAACTATCCACGACTATCACAAGCAGGTGAAAATCGGCAAGGCAAATTCGCAGAGAAATTTGCAGTTGCCCACAACTGATTGTGGTAGGATTTGCAGATCGTGACAAGTTATATTGATACTCATATCCACCTGGATCTCCTGACGACACCTGGAATCCTGCTCGAAGAAGCTCGGAGTTCCGGAGTAGGAGCCTGGGTTGTACCAGGAGTCTCTTCCCAGCGATGGCCAGAGCTGATGGCAATCACTGAGAGGCATGCGGGCGTTTATGCCGCACCAGGTATCCATCCCCAGGCTTCTGCCGTCTGTCCAGAATCAAGCCTTGAAGAATTGCGTCACCTTCTCGATCGTCCCAAGGCTGTTGCGCTTGGTGAAGTAGGGCTTGATCGGCAGGTTGACACGCCTTGGCAAATTCAGGAAGAGATTTTTATCCGCATGATTCAATTGGCGTATGAGATGGACAAACCTCTGTTGATCCATACGCGGCGAAGTACAGACCGTATTCTGGAGCTCCTGCAGCGACACGGGGCCAATCGGCTTGGCGGAATTTTTCATGCTTTTTCCGGTAGCGTGGCAATCGCTCATAAAATTATCGACATGGGCTTTGTCCTTGGTCTCGGTGGTGTGCTAACCTTCCCGGCCGCCAGACGGTTGCCTGAAGTTGTACGAGAGGTTCCTGCCGAGTCGCTGGTGCTTGAGACCGATGCTCCTGACATGACGCCCCACCCGCATCGTGGTCACCCGAACCGTCCGGTTTATCTAAGTCTGATTGCCGAGAAGGTTGCCGCCTTGCGTGGTTGGAGTCTGGAAGATACGGCGCGGATAACCACGGCAAATGCCATCCGCATTCTGAGATTGCCGTTGTCGGATAAAAAGTAAACTCAGGATAGTCACTAAACTCCTGATAGATACTAAACTTAAGGGGTGCATAATGAACAACCCTGATCGCTTTGACCGACTCGGTCTATTGCTTAGCACCACCGGTATGGCCCGTCTGCAACAGGCCTCGGTGGCTGTATTCGGTGTGGGGGGGGTCGGTAGTTATGCTGTCGAAGCCCTGGTGCGCGGTGGTATCGGGCGTCTGACGCTTATCGACTTCGATGACATCTGTCTAACCAATATAAATCGCCAGATCCACGCACTCGACGACACCGTTGGCAAGCCGAAAGTGCAGGTAATGGCGGAACGCTGTCGAGCCATCAATCCAAACATCCAGGTCGAACCGGTCAAGGTTTTTTTCAGCGCCGAAAATGCCGATGAACTGCTCGATCGAGGCTACGACTTTGTGCTCGACTGCATCGACCACATAACCGCCAAACTCCACCTTATAGAGCACTGCTTTAAAAACAAGATACCAATCATTGCTTCTATGGGAGCTGCCAACAAGCTGGATCCTACCAAGATCGTTGTGGCTGATCTGGCTCAAACCGAGAAATGTCGTCTGGCCCGTGTCATACGCAGAGAACTGCGCCGTCGTGGAATCAGTACCGGTGTACCGGTGGTTTATTCTACCGAGGAGTTCCACCAACTGAGCGATCAAAGTGCAACTTGTAACGACAATTGTATCTGTCCCAACAAAAACGATCATCAGTGGCGCTGCACGGATCGCCGCGTTATTCTCGGCAGTTCCTCATATATCCCACCTATCTTCGGGCTGACTATGGCTGGTGAAGTTATTCGCAAACTATCAGAAACGAAGGTGATGTAATGGATCCATATCTTTGGCAGGTTCCGGTGTTGGTTCTGGTTGGTGTCGTCGCCGGCTTCCTCAATGTTCTGGCTGGCGGTGGTTCTTTGATGACATTACCCTTACTGATTTTTTTCGGTCTGCCGGTTGCAACAGCCAACGGCACCAACCGCATCGCCATCTTCTGTCAGAATATTTTTGCCATTACCGGTTTCAAACGTCAGGGAATTTTCCCCATTCGCATCGCCCTTATTTGCATCCCACCCGCCCTGGTCGGTAGCTATATCGGTGCCAATATGGCAATCACAGTTGATGAAGAGGTCTTCCGCCGGCTACTTGCCGTGATCATGATCGGCGTTTTGATCTTCATGGTCATCGACCCACTGAAACGCTTGCAGGTATCGGAAATGCCGATGACACCGATACGGCTTGCGGTGCTGATAATCAGCTTTTTTGGTGTTGGTATTTATGGAGGCTTCGTCCAGGCTGGAGTAGGCTTCATAATTATTGCCGGGCTGCTGGTACATGGTCTTGATCTGGTGCGTATCAACGCCATCAAGGTTCTGGTTATTTTTGCCTTCACCTTTGTGGCTCTGGGAGTTTTTATTGTTCATGGTCAGGTTGATTACGTTCTGGGTTTTGCGTTAGCAGCAGGGAATTCTCTGGGTGGCTGGTTCGCAACCCACATGGCCGTGAAAAAAGGCCACGAATGGATCAAACGCTTTGTCATTGTAACCGTATTGATTCTGGCTCTGCGCCTGTTATTGACTTAATGGAAATTTTGCACGCAGAGATATATGTGTTACCCTTAAGACTTGGAATTTAATTGAGTAATCTTATGTAATGGACGAGGCTATGTCTGAACCAAATTCTTCTGTCCCTCAGGAAACAATCCCGAAGCTTCCCGTCGCCCAACCACGGCCAGACCTCGAGAATGGCGATAATATTGCACGACTGCTGGTAGAGCAAAGCCTGATAACCACAGAGCAGCTGATCTATGCCAAGCGGGTTAAGGGCAAGTTGATCTCTGATCGCTCCCTGATTGAAATTCTCAAAGAGTTGCGTCTGTTGACCAACCAGCAACTCAACCAGGTGCTCAAGCAGCAACAATTGAATATCCGTATCGGTGCTCTGTTGGTTGAACTGGGACATATCCGCCAAAGCGAACTGGATGCCGCTCTGGCCATTCAGGCTGAAAACAGACAACAGAAAATCGGTGATATCCTGGTCGAGTATGGCTTTATTGATGAACACCGGCTGATGGAAATCCTGGCCTCGAAGCTCGGCTACCCTTTTGTTGAGCCAGTTTTTGCTGATATCGACTACGATCTGCTCTCCCAAGTACCGGTCAAGATGTTCACTCAACACTCTTTTGTGCCTGTTAAAAAGGACAATGATCAGGTCATCATAGCTTTTGCAGATCCCCTTGATCTTGAAGACCACGAAGCCGCCGATAGAATCTTCGGTCGCAAAATCATTGCTGCAATCGGTCCCCGCCAGGCAATCCGTGAAGTCATTGAACTCTATCGCCGGGGAGCCCAACGTGGCACCGTAGAAGAAGCGGATGACTCAACTATCATCGGTATCGTCAACAGCCTGTTAGATGACGCAATGCAACAGGGTGCCAGTGATATCCATGTCGAACCAATGAGGGACCGGCTGAGAATTCGCTTCCGCCGTGACGGAGTTCTTGGGGTTCATAAAGAGATGAACCTGGACTTGGCTGCAGCGGTAACCACGCGTCTGAAGGTTATGGCGGAGGCCGATATCGCCGAACGTCGTCGTCACCAGGACGGCCGTATCCTCTATGAAAGTACCGCCACCGGCATGACCCTTGACCTGCGCGTCTCTTTCTACATCACCGTCCATGGCGAAAAGATCGTTTTGCGATTGATGAACACAAAGGCTGAGCTGCTTGCTCTCGACGATATCGGTATGGCACCACGCATGCTGCAGAAACTTCGCGACGAGGCCCTTACTGCATCGAGCGGTATCATCTTTGTAACCGGTCCAACTGGTGCCGGAAAAACCACTACTCTCTACAGTTGCGTCAATCACCTCAATGACCTTGAGTCGAGCATTATCACGGCTGAAGAGCCAGTGGAGTACGTCGTTGACGGTATTTCCCAGTGTTCAATCAATCCTAAAATCGGTTTAACCTTTACCGAAACCCTGCGTCATATCGTTCGTCAGGATCCGGATATCATCGTTTTGGGCGAGGTCCGGGACACCTTCTCTGCAGAGACGGCGATTCAGGCTGCCTTGACTGGTCACCAGGTGCTGACGACCTTCCATACCGAAGATACGGTCGGTGGCCTGTTGAGGCTTTTGAATATGGGCGTCGAGGCCTTTTTGATCGCGTCAACAATTACCTGCATGCTGGCACAGCGCCTGCTGCGAAGAATCTGTCCTAATTGTGCGACGGCCTACATCCCAACCCCCGAAGAATACCGTCGGCTCGGTTACACTCATGGCGATTTGGCCGGAGCTGACCTGCAGATAGGACGCGGTTGTGCCGCTTGCCGATTTACCGGATACAAGGGCCGAGTTGGTATCTTTGAACTCTTGACCCTCAATGACAATGTCAAAGAAGCAGTTCTGACCAGGCAGACGGTACAGGAAATCCGCCGCATCAGTATCGAAAGTTCCGGGATGGTTGCCTTGGTGGAAGATGGCATTGCCAAGGCGGCGAGGGGGCATGTTTCTCTTCCGGAAGTTATACGGCGTTTGCCACGCACGGTAAAACCTCGTCCTCTCCATGAATTACGCCGTCTGTTGGGAGAATAGCCTTGGCCAATAAGTCACTGGCAGAAATGATCAAGGAAATGGTCGATGCCGACCGGGTAAGGATGCCGGTTCATCCCAGGCTTGCCCGGCAGGTCACTATGTGCCTGGAAGCTGAAGGCCCCGAGTCAAAACAGTTATGGTCTCTGGTTAGCTATGACCCGGCTCTGCTCTGCAACCTCTTCCGGGCCGCTAATTCATCATTCTTTGCAGGTTTACAGAAAACCCTTTCTATACAAGACGCTGTGACCCGGCTCGGCAGTAACAAAGCTGCCCAGATTGTTGAACGGGTCTGTCGGGAGAGTGAGAGCTGTCTTCAGGGAGAGTTACTGTCACGCTATATGCCGAGCCTGTGGCAGCACGCCCAAGGCTGTGCACTTGGTGTCAGGTGGCTGGCGAACCGTTGCGGCCACCAGGAGATTGCTAATCAAGCTTATTTGGCTGGCTTGCTGCACGATATTGGTAAACAGTTTCTGCTGGCGGCTTTAGAGGAGATTGCGAGTTGTGATGAGTTTGGCATGACACTTTCCAATCAATTGGTTCAGGAAGTTCTGACTACCAAGCACGTTGAGCAAGGTCTGCGACTTTTCGAAGACTGGAATCTTCCCGATACCTATAAAGAAGTGGTCGCCGACCACCATGTTGAGGAACTGGACACAAAAAACAGTATGATTGCCCTGGTTAACCTGGCCAATAAGGGTTGCCGCAAATTAGGTCTTGGTTTAACGAAACAGCCAGACATTATTTTACCAACCACCGGCGAAGCACAATATCTTGGCATTGACGAGATTACTTTAGCCGAGTTTGAGATCATGCTCGAAGACCGGTTTCTTGGTGGCCAATAGGTTCACGTAAAGGTTTTGTTATGTTAGGCGGCTACATGTCGGCAGCTTTTGTTTGTAGTGTTTTTTTGCTAGAATCATAAATCATCCATTACTGCTTAACGGGGAGCGGCTATGTCAAAATCTATTGCTCAAATATTGAAACTTAAAGGAAGTGATGTCTGGAGTATCGGTTCAGAGGCCAGAGTTTATGATGCCTTGGTACTGATGGCTGAAAAAGGTGTCGGGGCTCTTGTGGTCATAGACCAGGAGCAGGTAGTCGGCATCTTTACCGAGCGCGATCATGCCCGCAAGGTTGACCTGGAAGGACGCTGTTCTCAAAAATCTTTCGTTCGTCAGGTTATGTCTGAGGACATCTGTTATGTAGCACCTCAGGTTTCCGTTGATGAAGCCATGGCAATCATGACTGACAAGCGTTGTCGCCACCTGCCAGTTATGGAGAATGAACAGCTGGTCGGTCTGGCATCTATCGGTGACCTGGTCAAGGCTTCGTTAGACGAGAAGGATTTCGAAATCAAGCAGCTCAAAAAGTATATCAAGGGCGAATGATAGAATATCCTCCTCCCGATCAAGCGCAGAGCTTCCGGGGACAAAGAAAAGAACCTACAACCCAAAACGCTTCAAAACCTCATTGGGAGCCTTATCGTAATGGCTGAACTCCATAGTAAAAGAGCCACGCCCCTGGGTGGCGCTGCGCAGTTCAGTCATGTAGCCAAACAGCTCTGAAAGGGGCACATGAGCATGGATGATATCAACCACATCACGAGATTCCATGCCTTCAATGCGGCCACTCTTTTGCTGCAAAGTACCAAGAACCTTGCCTGAGAATTCGTTTGGCAAAGTAATCTCCAGGGCCATCACCGGTTCAAGCAGGATAGGCTTTGCCGCGCGAACCGCTAAGGTTAGACCACGTTGCGCGGCAGCACGTACCCCGAGAGCAGTGGTCACGCCAGGAGTAATTGGAATCTGCTCAACAACGACACTCAAGTCAACCATCGGGTAACCAACCTGCACACCGGCCTGAACGGACATCTGTATGGTTTCATCGAGCGCGGCAAGAATATCTGTACTCAAGCTTGATGCTTCCAGCGAAGGCAACAGGATCTCAGTGCCAGCACCACGTTCACGCGAAGTGACCCGCAGGGTGACCTCACCTCGTTGCAATTTGCCGTCTATCTCCCGCTCAAAAATTTCTCTATGGACAGCCTCGCCAGAGATGCTCTCGCGGTAAACAACTTGTGGCCGACCGGCGTTGACAGCGACGCCAAAATCGTCAACCAAGCGTCGCAGCACCACCTCGAGATGCAACTCGCCCATACCAGTCAGAACCGTCTGGCCAGTATCTTCATCTTCTCGTACACGGAAGGTCGGATCTTCCCATTGCAGTTTTTCCAGCGACAGGAGCAACTTGTCACGATCCTGGATCTGCTTTGGCTCGACCGCCAGAGATACGACCGGTTCGGGGATCTCAAGACCGGCGAGCAGTAAAGGTTTTTCAGGAGAGCAGAGGGTGTCGCCAGTCAAGGCGTCTTTGAGACCTGCAGCGGCAACAATATCGCCAGCATAGGCAATATCGATCCGTGCACGCTTATGAGCGTGCATGCGAAAGAGTCGCGCAGCACGCTCCTGAACGTTACGGGTGGTGTTCAGCAGGGTGTCACCTGCTTTTAACTCACCAGAATAGATACGCAGGTAAGTTAACTTGCGACCATCATCGGAAAGAACCTTGAAAGCCAGGGCACAAAGCGGGCCCTTTTTGTCACATGGGAGTAGGAGGTCCTCTTCACCAGGCTGATGCGCCGGAACCGACGGCAAGTCAAGGGGCGAGGGCAGAAGCTCTGTGACCGCATCAAGGAGCGGTTGAATCCCCTTGTTGCGCAATGCCGAGCCTAGGAACACCGGAAACAGCTGGCCGGCCAGGATTCCCTTGCGCAGTGCCGGGCGAATTCGTTCTGCGGCAATCTCCTGACCGTCCAGAAAATCTGCGAGCAATTCATCATCCCAGTCAGCCGCAGCTTCAATCAGGATTTCACGAGCTTCGGCAATAGACGCTTTGAGTTCATCGGCAACAGGTACACAGACAACGGCCGCACCGAATTCACCTTCATCAAAGGTGAGTTCGCACCCCTCGAGAAGGTCGACAACGCTGTGAAAGTTACCCTCTTCCCCCACCGGTAGCTGCATCAGGACCGGGCGGGCTCCAAGGCGCTTCTGCATCTGTTCGATGACCGCCTTGTAGTCTGCTCCGACTCGGTCCATCTTGTTGATCAGGCAGATACGTGGCACGCTATAACGATCGGCCTGGTGCCAGACCAATTCACTTTGTGGTTGTACACCCTCGACGGCACTGAAGACCGCAATTGCACCGTCTAGAACTCTTAGAGAACGTTCCACCTCGATGGTAAAATCGATATGCCCCGGGGTATCAATCAGGTTGATCCAGGTATCCTGCCAGTGACAGGTGGTGCTGGTAGCGGTGATGGTGATACCACGATCCTGTTCCTGGACCATCCAGTCCATGGTCGCCATACCATCGTGGACCTCACCCAGTTTGTGAATCTCGCCACAGTAGTAGAGGATGCGTTCGGAAATCGTCGTCTTGCCAGCATCGATATGCGAGATAATGCCGATATTGCGTATCTGATTGGGGGTTGGCTGATTCATAGGAATTTCGCAATCCAGAAGATGTCGAGTTCAGGCGGCGTAACCTTTGCGGATCAGGTAGAGGTCGTCCATGTTGAGGTTGTTGAGTTCAAAATATTCTCGTTCAAGCTCCTCAACATAAAAACGGTCCAGACCGCTGTTGTCGAGAAAATCCTCGCGCAGGCCAGTGTCACGTTCAGAAATGATCTTGGGCAGTAGATCGTGGATGTAAATCGCTTCCTTCTTGATGTTCACCACTACATTATGGAACTGGGCCAGTGGAATGTCGCCTGTGTAGAGCCCCTTGCCGTAAAGCTCGTCAGCCACTTCAATCAGCAACATTTCCTGTTCAACCCGGGTATTATATTTGGAGTAAAAGTTACGGATACGCTCTTTGACATGGGCCAACAGGATCATATGGAGACGCTCGGCCTTCTCAAGGATGCGCAATTGATCAGCCAGGGCTTTGATGGTCAAGCGATTATCTTCGATCAGCGCCAGTCCTTTTTGCAAGCAGACAACTTTTTTACGCCCGAACTGGCCAAGGTACTTGTTGTCAAACACCTGCTTGAAAAAGAGCCTTGTCCAGAGTTTCTGATCAAGCTCATCAAAAGCCTTCTTGTTGCCCAACAGACTGCGGATCTGCTCTTCACCGAAATGCACATTCTCCATGAAGGCCAGCTGGTTAATTACCGCAGCAGTATTATCGTAACGATCAAAATAGGTAATAATGTAGGAGAAATGCTCCAGCAGGGTGAGATCGGCGCCCTCGTGGATCTTCTCATCGCAGGCTTTGCCGGTCTCCAGCAAAATATGTTCAAAGGTATGATCACGGTTTTCACTCGCCTGGTGTTTGGCATGCAGCAGCAGCGACATATCCTCGGAGTTGATGCTGGCATCGATCTGGGCTTCGGTAAAGAAAATCCCCTCAAGCACCTGCCGGGTTTCCGCCAGATAGTCCTGTTCATCAAGATCGACCATCTTATCGTGCTTAAGCATCTTGTCTAGGGTATAGAAGAGCGCTGAAGGAATTTTGTTACGTACCGACAGGGTTTTCAGGCGGGTCAGACGGGCGTTTTCCAACTGGTTGATACTTCCTTTCAGGTTACACTCGATCAAGATATTCTTGTACTCGTCAACGATTCTCTGATTGTCAGGGTGCTTGTACATGACATCGATACGTATGCGTTCCTGCTGGTACCTGTCAATCTTAAGCTCATCAGCCAGCTCCTGCAACGTTTCAAATTCATAGTCCGGGATCGTCTTGTATTCGAAATAGAGTTCCCTGAAAGCGTCGTGGTACTGCTTGTGGTTTTTGTGGATCAGCTTGACCAGGTAGAGGGAACTGCGATGGCCGAGCATACTGAATATCTCATCGAGTAGTTCTGAATCGTCACCAAGCCCGACATTAGCTGAACGTTTGAGGGTTTTACCGAGCAAGCGGGCGATATTCTCCTGCTGCTCCTGCAACTTTCCAGAAACCGACCCGGTCATGAAGAAGAAATAATTGACCGTAGCGTTGCCCTCAAAAAAAACCTGCTCATAGCTGGTTTGTCCATCGGTTTTCGCCGTAAAATCCAACTTACTGCCGTCGCCCTGGTAAAAAGCACCATAGAGAACCAGACGGTTACGTACATCTGTCTTTGCCAGATCGGACAACGGCTGGTCGACACCGAACATGTATTCGCAGAAAGCCCCGCCGTTACCACAATGAGTGATCTGTTCGGGCCCAAGGATGAATTCGTTCCCGGGTGAAAAAAAGCGCAGATCGTCGCTGGCCGCTTCAAAAAAATAGCGGCTGTAAGCATCACGGGCCGCCGCCATCGCGAAGTATTCGATGGTATCGTCAAGATGCCCGTGCAGGCGTATTTCCTGGTGATTCGACATATATTCCTATCGTTCTTATAACCCTGATAACGGCAGCGTTACGGTCTGACCATCATAGGCAAACTCAACACCTTCAGGGAGTCCTGTGGAGTGCCGCGCATAATCAACATCATGGGTGAGATGCGTCAGCAGAGTTTTCTGGACCCGTAATTTTCTGGCCACATCTATGGCTTCATTGATGCTGAAGTGGGCATTATGCTCGCGAAACCGCAAAGCATCGATAACCAGCACTTCCAATCCTTCCAGCAGGGTCCAGGACGATTCGGGAATCGCACTGCAATCGACCACATAAGCCAGATTGCCGACCCGGTAACCAAGGGATTCACCCGAACCATGTGCCAGGGGGATCGGCGTGACTTTCTGCCCGAGGAGATCGAAGGTTCCGGTGACCTCATTAACCTGTAGGCGTGGCCGGTAACCAGATACCTCCGCCTCACTGAAAGCATAGCTGAACAACACCTGAATTCGGTCGAGCACATCACGTGCAGCATAAACCGGAATCGCATTGCCGGTCCTCAGTGTGAAGGTCCGCAGGTCATCGATGCCGTGGACGTGGTCGGCATGCGCATGGGTGTAGAGGACACTGTCAATCTGCTCAATACCTTCACGCAGTGCCTGTTGTCGAAAATCAGTGGCCGTATCAATGAGAACTTTATGGCCAGCCCATTCGAGCAGCACACTGCAACGGGTTCTGTTATTGCGCGGCTCCGACGATGAGCAAACATCACAATGACAGCCGAGAACAGGCACACCGGTACTGGTCCCTGAGCCCAGGATTGTCAGTTTGAGGGTCATATCTTGAAGACCCCGACCTCCTCTTCCAAAGCCGTGGTCAACCGCGTAAGCGTATCAACTACATGGTCCAGCTCAGCGGTACGACTGGCGTTGCTCTCGGCAACCTTGTGGACGCTACCGACAGCATCAACGACGTCTCGGCTACGCCTGGTCAACTCACGAGTCGCATCATCTATAATCGAGATCATTGAACGGATCTGCTCCATGCTCTCGTTGATCTGCCGACTACCCTTGGCCTGTTCACTGGTGCTCTGCTTGCCGTGGGCAGCAATATCACGCATTGACTCGGCCCCTTCGGCAAGTTGGCGTGCCCCCGAAGTTTGCTGGTTGATTGCCGAGGCAATCTGCTGCAGCATGGCGGCAACCTGGTTCATAGAATCGGTCACTTGACGACTGCCTCTGGATTGCTCCCCGGTCGCCCGGACGATGCCGTTAACCTGTTCCATTGCTTTCAGCGTGCTGCTACGGATTTTTTCCAAAGCCACCCGAGAATCTTTGGAGCGTTTAACCTCTTCATAGACCTGCTCACTTCCAGCTTTCATAGCGACAACCGCTTCCTGGGTTCCATCCTGAAGATTGGTGATAATCGTGCCGATCTCACGGGTGGAAACCGCAGTACGCTCGGCCAACTCTCTTATCTCGTCAGCAACCACGGCAAACCCCCTGCCGTGCTCACCAGCCTGGGCAGCGATAATTGCTGCGTTCAGAGCGAGCAGGCTGGTCTGGTCTGCCACTTCATCAATAACGGTGAGTATTTTACCAATATTGCTCGATTGGTCACCAAGTTCCATAATCGCCTCGCTGGCCCGATCGACTGTTTGTCTGATTGATTCGATGCCTTTGATCGTCTCTTCAACCGTCTGCATGCCGCGCTGGGCATCCTCTGCCGCCTCACTGGAAAGCTTACTGGTTTGTGTGGCATTTTCCTCGATCTCCTTAATCGAAGCATCCATCTCCAGCATCGAGGAAACGGTCACTTCGGTCGAAGAGGCAAGGATACCAACATTTTCTGCAACCTCCTGACTGGCCACCGACATTTCATTAATTGAACTGGAGATTTCATCGACAGTGGCAAAGAGCTTCTCCATCTGGGACGCAATCTCTTCGATCGTTGCGCCAAGTTCCAGGGTTGCCGATGAACTCTCCTCGGCAGAACTGACCAAGTTACCGGTACTCTCAGCAATCCCGCCAGCAGCTTCGTCGATCCCTTCAATCGCCCGAGAAGACTCTTTCAAAGCTTGTGACTGGCTCACCGCACCCTCCATGACTTCGTGTGAGGCGTCGCGAATCTTCTCGTTTGCTGTGGTCAGGTCTTCGGCTACATAGCGAATACGGCCAACCATCTCGCGCTGGCGGGTCAGGAAAGCATTGAAACATGCCGAGAGTTCACCAACTTCATCACCGCTACGGACTTTTAATTCCTGGGTCAGGTCACCGCCGTCGGCAGAAATTGCGCGCAGGTTTGCAACAACCTCCCGCAGGGGACGAACGATGCCGGTTGCCATAAGCAGGCCGACAAAGACAGAAATCGCGCTGACAATAATGCCGGTTGCCAACAGGGATTGTTGCAAGCGGTTCTCGGCGGTAGTGAGAGCGGCTATATCCATGGCCATCAGCACACCGCTACTTTTGCCAACGATAGAATTGTAAAGAATATGATGCTTACTACTTTTGATCCTTGCATCATAGCTGGGTGACGTGAGAATGGCTGTCAGGTCAAGCTGGGCCAACTCTGGAGTGGTAGAGGCAAAGATTCCGTTTTCATCAAAGAAAGCAATCTCCATGCGGCTGAGTGCTTTTAAACGTGTTGCAAGATTTATATCGAAGTAGCTGACCCCTACCAGATATCCGATTGGGTCGCCGTTCATGCTGATTGGTGCGGCAGCAGTAATTGCCATACGGCCATCAAATAGGCCGTTATTCGCGTAGGCTTCACCTTCCATGCTGGCTTTAATAACCGGATGCCCAGTACCGGAAGTAGCGGGGAGTTCTTCGTTACCATTGATAAAACCCCGATAAAGTCGCTGCCCTTCTCCGTTTAGAACCTGGACTTGATCAAAAGGCAGGTTCTCCAGATCAGCAAACACGTGGACTAATTGGGTGTTGCCACCAGTCACTCCATCGGAGTAGACAGCATTGACCATATTGGAGTTGCTGGCCAACATCTGCACCAGCGTCAGCTTCTCCGTTGAGATGCTGGTGATGGTATGCTCGATAAAATTAGCCGAATCCCGATCACGCAACTGCATCTGGATCTCAAGCTCGCTGTCAACCATGCCACCGACCATCCAGAGAGAAAGTACCAGTGGGATGACACTCACCGAAACCAATGCCAAGAGTATTTTAGACCGCAACTTCATAGACTCAAGACCCTTCCTTAATAACTGCTATGGTCTGTCCTTTGCCATTATCCCCCCTCATCATATACTAATGAAGGAGAACTACTTTGCCGGGACGAAACTTTTCTGCAAGACGGCTCTGCCTTGCTGACTATTTACCAGCGCCATAAAACGGGCCAGATCGCCCTGCGGCTCACCCCTGGTTACCAGGGTCAATGGTTTGGCCAACAGATAATTCCCCTCGGCAATATTGGCTGCTGTAGGAGCAACACCATCAACCTTGATCGTCTTAACGTGGTCGGCATCGAGCATACTGCGACTCAATGCTGTAATCCCTACCGGGAACATACTGACCTGCTGGTCGGACGCAGCGACAATTGCCGAAACAATCTCCCGAGAAAGGTAATTTTTATTTTTCAAGATTAATTTTTTGACGGCACTACGCATCCCGGAGCCCTTCGGGCAGGTCACCACAACAATTGGGTTGGCAGAACCACCAACCTCTTGCCAATTGGTGATCTCTCCAGAAAAAATGCCCTGGAGCTGGTTGAGCGTCAGATCCTCCAGAGGGTTCTTCTCGTGCACAATAATTGCCAGCACATCCCAGCCAAGAAAATGCTCAACCAGCCCCTGGTTTTTCTCTGCCTCCGTCAACAGGCGCCCGGCACCAGCCATATCAACCTTACCATTCAAAAGAGCGCTGATCCCGGGGCCGGTGTTGCCGCCTTCAATCTGCACCCGGATTGCAGTGTCTCCGGTAAAAATACGGGCAATCTCGGGCATAAAAAACCGCTGTAACGTGGTCGCTCCAGCATAGCGCAAGCTCTCTGCAGCACTGGCACTTCCTAGCATAGACAGTGTAATAATTGTTACAATTCCAAACTGCCACAGAAAACCCATGACCTGTCTCCTTAAATGATAGCCGACGGAAAACCGACAAAGAGTTAAGATCAACAAAAAGGCTGAGTAGAACCTAACAATCAATAGGAAGATTAACATCTTACAATACCTCAGCACGTAAGAACAGGCAACTCTTAATGCAGGGTAGGGTGACAAGCTGCCAGCGGCCTTATTGCTCAAATAGATGCCTTGCGTTATCCTTATGTGGACAGCATTACCTGAACCTTACGGTTATTCTTTGTCAATACCCGATGAATTCAGATAGCATAGGGAGTTCAGATAACATGGAAACTTATTAAAGGATAGGAGACAGACCGATGACCGAGACCCTGGATGGTCTGCTGCGTAAAGGTGATCATGCTCTGCAATCTGGCGACACGCTGGTAGCACTGCTGCAATTCGAGATGGCTCATGCAATTGAGCCGCGACCTGGTCTCAAAGCAAAGCTGGCTTACTGCCTGGCGAAGGAGCGTCGCCAATATCAGCAAGCCATGAATCTCTGCCGGGAAGCTCTCCAGGCAGAGCCCGATAACCCGGACCATTATTATCAACTCAGTCGAATTTACATGGTCGCAGGTCAGAAGCGCCATGCGATCAAGTCTTTACGCAAAGGGCTCAAATTTAAACGCCATCAACCGATTATAGATGAGCTCAACCGGCTTGGTGCCCGTAAGGATCCGGTCTTTTCATCCTTACCACGGGAGCATATTATTAATCGCAGCGCCGGTGTTCTGCTCGCAAAGCTTGGCTCACGCTGACAACTTAATGAGTTGCACTTGACTGGCTGATGGGTTAAGTTTACCGATTCTCCACACAAGACTGAACACGGGACACTTATGACTGAAGACAAGATATCAACCTTTGCTGAATTGGGGCTCGCGCCGGCAATCCACCGCGTGATTGATGAAGTCGGCTACGAGACACCTTCGCCGATTCAATCCAGCAGTATTCCGCCGCTTCTCGAGGGCCGTGACCTGCTGGGACAAGCCCAGACCGGTACCGGCAAAACAGCAGCCTTTGCACTACCTCTCTTGAGCAGGCTCGATCTTAAGAAAAAAAGGCCACAAATTCTGGTACTCACCCCCACCCGCGAACTCGCTCTGCAGGTCTCTGAAGCAATCCGCACCTATGCTCGGCATCTGAAGGGATTCCAGGTTCTGCCAGTCTACGGCGGTCAGAGCATGAGTCAGCAACTGCGACAATTGCATCGTGGCGTCCACGCGGTGGTCGGCACCCCCGGACGAATCCAGGATCACTTGCGTCGTGGCACTCTGAACCTGACAAACCTCATGTGTGTTGTCCTTGATGAGGCTGATGAAATGCTACGCATGGGCTTTGTCGCTGATGTTGAGGAGATTCTCAAGGACACCCCGGAAGAACGACAGACCGCACTTTTTTCGGCGACCATGCCGAAAGAGGTTCTGAGTATTGCCCGGCGGCACCTGAAGGATCCAGTAGAGATTCGCATCAAGGCAAAGACGTCAACGGTTGAAACCATTTCTCAGCGCTTCTGGCAGGTTAAAGGTTTGCACAAACTGGATGCCCTGACACGGATCCTCGAAGCGGAAGAGATTGAGGGGATGCTGGTTTTTGTACGCACCAAGATAGCAACGGTTGAACTCTCGGAAAAACTTGAGTCGCGCGGCTTCTCCTGCGCTCCATTGAACGGTGATATGACCCAGGCGCTGCGAGAGAAAACCGTGGAGCGATTGAAGGCAGGTACTCTTGACATCGTGGTCGCCACGGATGTCGCCGCTCGCGGACTTGATGTGAAACGTATCAGTCATGTCGTCAACTACGATATCCCTTACGATACAGAATCTTATATACACCGCATCGGCCGGACTGGCCGCGCTGGTCGCGAAGGCCAGGCTATTCTTTTTGTCGCCCCCCGGGAAAGGCGTATGCTTGCAGCCATCGAACGAGCGACTCGCCAGCCGATCACAGCAATGAGCCTGCCGAGCCGCAAGGACATCTCCAACCGGCGCACCGGTCTCTTTAAGGAACAGATTGCCGAAGCGATGGAGTCTCAGGATCTGGAGTTTTTCGAGGAACTGATCGACAGTTATCAGCATCAGTATGATGTCGGTCTGCGCAGGATTGCCGCAACCCTCGCCTATCTGGTGCAAAAGGACAAGCCGCTACAAATGGACGATGGCGCTGCGGAAGAGCTGACGGTTCCTGACGAAATCCCAGCACATTCCAAGCGCAGCCGCAGTGCCTCCGACACCCACCTCAGGAGATACAGGATAGAAGTCGGCCGAACTCACGGCGTGGAACCGAAGCATATTGTCGGTGCGATTGCCAATGAGGCAAATATTAATAGTCGCGACATTGGTCAAATCAAAATCAACAATGATCACTGTCTCGTTGATCTCCCGCAAAACATGCCCTCGGCAACCTTTCGACAGCTGCAAAAAGTCTGGGTTTGCGGACAGCAACTGCAGATTAGTCCGGCCGACGATGGTCACCAGGCACAAAGTGGTAAAGCGAAACGCAAGTTCAGCACAAAAAGTGGCGAGAGAAAAACTTTCAAGCCGAGTGGCAAGAAGCCGCCACGCAACCGACGTGGAAGCTACAAAGACTAATGATCGAATTCGACCTGGATGAGCATGATTATATCGAATTGCATAGTCTGTTGAAAGTGACCGGGCTCTGCGATAGCGGCGGTGTCGCCAAGCTTTTGATTGCCGATGGCCTGGCTAAAGTCGAGGGTGTTGTAGAATTACGTAAGCGTTGCAAAATCCGCACAGGTCAGATGGTCGAATTCAATGATCAGCAGGTTCTCATCCGCTGATCACTTGGACTCAACCAAAACGGGGGAATGTTTGTGGCTCCTTACTTCTTCTATGCCTTTCTGGCGATGGCAGTACTCAACCTTGTCTGTTCGGTCCTCGTTTTGCGCGGCGTGGCTGCCGCTGGCATCAAGGTCAGTTTCTTTGAGATTCGCTGGCAGGTTCACAAACATCTGAAAACCTACCGTAAGATCACCCTGGAAAGAAGTGGCAAGGCGGCTTGGCCCTACTACGGTTACCAGGGCTCACTGGCGGGGATGATTGGCTTTGTGCTGCTCACTTTGCTATTCCTCAAATAGTAATTAGACGAAAAACACGACCGATTAAAACCGGTTGACACTCTATGGCCCCTGTGCTATCTAAGTGAGTCTTAAATTCCAGGATATAATATGGCCGACGACAAGCGCCAACTCATAAAATCCCTGAGCTTTTTATCGAGCCTCGGAATATCTATGGTAGCGGCTTCGTTTATCGGCCTGTTCATTGGCATCTACCTGGATAAGTGGTTGGGAACATCCCCGTGGATGACCCTGATCTGGCTCGGCATCGGCATTATCTCGGGCTTCCGCAATATCTTCATCCTGACCCGGCGCGCACTGCGCGATATTGAGCAGGACGAGGAACAGGATCAGAAGGATGACGGACCAGATTGAACAGCTGCCCGCGCAACTTACCCGGCGCAACTGGATTGTTCTGGTCTTGCTTCTTCTCGGCAGCTTGCCTTTTGGCAATCTTGCCTTAAGCGTTGGGGTTCTGCTCGGCGGCCTGGTCGCAATCGGCGGATTTTTCTGGATGCGGCGCTCTTTGAGTAACCTTCTGGAACAACCGACTGGTGGTGCGCAATTTCGCTATCAGTTTGGCTATATCGTCAGGCTGGCCGCACTAGCGGTGATTCTGGCTGTTTTGATCGCAATTGTAAAAGTCCACCCCGTTGGCCTGGTTGTTGGCCTCTCGGTGGTAATTATCAACCTGTTCTGGATAACAGTACAACATGCCTTTAAGTAAGAGGAGGCTTCTAGCGCCATGACACATCCGTTTATTTTCCTTGGCTGGATCGAACAACAACTGGATCTTCACCTCGGCAACCATGTCACCCACACCTGGCTGGTCATGGCAATGCTGATTCTCGTTGCGGTTCTGGTCAAACGCAATATTAAAATGGTGCCAACCGGTCTGCAGAATTTCTTCGAGCCAGCCATCGCTGGCATCGAGGGTATGATCGAAGAAACGATGGGGCCAAAGGGGAAGGCCTACTTTCCTCTGATCGCGACCCTCGCTTTTTTCATCCTGGCTTCCAACCTGATTGCCCTGGTTCCCGGTTTTTACCCGCCAACAGCTAACCTGAACACCAACGCTGCCATGGCCCTGACGGTCTTCGCCATGACGCACATAATCGGCGTCAAAGAGCACGGCATCGGCTATTTCAAACACTTCTGTGGTCCAGTAATCTGGTTGGCACCTCTGATTGTACCAATTGAGATCGTAGGCCACCTGGCTCGTCCCTTGTCGTTGACTCTGCGTCTCTTCGGCAACATGTACGGTCATGAAATTGTTCTGATGATTTTTTTCGGTCTGGTCCCTTTCATCGTGCCTCTGCCGATGATGCTGATGGGCGTTTTGGTCGCCTTCATCCAGACTTTTGTTTTCATGCTGTTGTCGATGATCTACATCGCCGGCTCACTTGAGGAAGCCCACTAAGCCTGTTTGAGGCTTGACGTCCTATACAGTATAGGAATATCCAATTTAGGAAAGGAGTAGAAAAATGGAATTTTTCGCATGGTGTGTATTAGCTGCCGGTATCGGCATGGGTATTGGTTCTTTCGGAACGGGTATCGGCCAGGGTCTGGCCATCCAAAAAGCTGTTGAGGGTGTTGCTCGTAACCCCGGTGCAAGTGGTAAGATCATGACGATCATGTTGATCGGTCTGGCAATGATCGAGTCCCTGGCAATCTACGTTTTCGTTGTTGCCATGATCATCCTCTTCGCCAACCCCTTCACCGACACTGTTGTGCAGTTGATCAGCAAGTAAGTTGGTCGTTACAGTAAAAATTAAAGGGAGCAGCTAATGGCTGCTCCCTTTTTCTGTGCTTATTCGTAACTATTTAACACCTGAGCCTCTTGCAAAAGTCGTCATCCTCGCGAATGCGGGGATCCAGAATTTTGACAACCCCAGTAAATCACTGGATTCCCGCCTTCGCGGGAATGACGATAAATGGACTTTGCGGAGTTTTGCAAGAACCTCACCTTAAAGAAAAACGTCATTCCCGAGGGTGCAATCGGGAATCCAGACTTTAAAGTTACTAAAACCCTGGATCCCCGATAGAATCATTCGAGGATGACGGATGTTTCTGCCAACTGTTCAGGTTGTACTGAATGGTTACATTTATTCACTGGTAATTAATCAGGCTATGCCACGGTTGCGTATAATTCGCATGATCAAAACACCCATGACGGAGAGAAAAATACCAATGCCAAAGGCCATATAGCCAATACCGCGAGCCTCACCCCAACCCCAGAGATCCTGAGCGCCAAGAACTCCGATCATGACCAGCCCAGCCATGATCAGCAGACCACCAAAGATATATAAACTTAGGGCAAGTCCAGCCCAAACCCAGCTTCGCCAACCACTCATCTTTCGTCAACTCCTTAACATCTTCATCGCTCACGGCATAGTAATCCCTCCAAATCCAGCTTACAAGGGTTTAAACTATTTTACAAAATATTTTCTTAGTATATTTTCACGATTGACTTTTAATCTTTCCCATGTTAAATACTTTTTAATCTTATACTGTATACATGGTGATACCTTACAACATCACTAATTTACTCGTTTTTTTATCTTTCTCACATGTAGTAAGTATCACATTTTTGACCATTTCGGTATGTTTCCGAACTGAATCAAAAGAAGATTATCAGGAGGTCAACTTATGAATTGCAGATTCTTTGCCTTTGCGCTGCTGGCAATCACCCTGCTGGTTACATCCGCACCCGTTCAGGCAGAAAATGGCATGGCTATCGCCCCGGAGATTTGCCTGGAGTGCCATGATGATGTGGTCACTCCTCTTGCTTATGGCGGCTCCGTACATGGCCAGAATGCCTGCACCAGCTGCCATACAGATATCACCTCCGAAACTCTGGATGCACACATGGAAGGTGACCTCACCCCCGAGGAACCTAAATGCGTGCGTTGCCACAAGAAAGAGACCCGCGAGCATTACTCAAGCGTTCATATGTTGAATGACGTTACCTGTGCAGATTGCCATGATGACATCCATACTCATACATACTGGAAGGGCGACAAAACCAAAGTTATCGCCAAATGCACTAGTTGTCATGATGATCATGAAGACTACATCGAATCCGTTCACGGTAAGGCGGTTATGGCTGGTAACCAGGATGCTGCCGCCTGCAACGATTGTCACAACCTGCACAAGATAGAGCAGTTGGGCGATCCGAGCAGTCATATTAACCGTGAATTTCACACCAAGGTCTGCTTGAAGTGCCATGCTGACGAGGAGATGATGAAGCGTAACGGCGTGTTCGGTGTGGCCGTAGAAACCTACATGAACAGCTACCACGGTAAAAATTTCCGGCTCGGTTCGCCAGACAAGGTTGCCGGTTGCGCCGATTGTCACACCGCGCATAATGTACTGCCCAAAGAGGACCCGGCGTCCAGTGTCAACGAAGCCAACCTGGTTGGAACTTGCGCCCAGTGTCACCCCAATGCCACACCATTGTTCGTCAAGTTTAATTCTCATGACGACATGCACGACCGTGACAACTACCCGATCAGCTACTGGACCTTTGTCAGTATGACTGGCCTGCTGGTTGGTACTTTTGCCGTCTTCTGGCTTCACACTTTGCTCTGGATGATCCGTGGTTTTGTTGAAAACCGTCAGAAACTGGCGGAACAACATCTGGGTAAGGAGGAAGGACACCACATCAGCGAGCCGCACAAGCAGTACAGACGTTTTAAAGCACGGCATATTTTCCTGCACCTGATCGTCATCACCAGTTTCCTCGGCTTGACTCTGACTGGAATACCGCTCAAGTTTGCCGACCAGCACTGGGCTATGACGATGATGGAGTTTTATGGCGGCACCTACTATGCCGGCTTGATCCATCGTGGTTGCGCGATCCTGACTTTCTACTATTTCGCATCGACCCTTATTCTGAGCTTCGACTTTCTTTTCCTGAGCAAGAAAAAGCATCCAGGCGACATGTGGCTGACACGCCTGTTCGGGCCGGACTCACTCTGTCCGAACTTGCGTGACGTTCGTGACGTCGTCGCCATGGTGCGCTGGTTTCTCTTCCTGGGACCGAAACCAACCTTCGAACGTTGGACTTACTGGGAAAAATTCGACTTTCTTGCAGTCTTCTGGGGTATGTTCGCCATCGGCGGCTCAGGTCTAATGCTCTGGTTCCCTGAATTCTTTGGCTACTTCTTGCCGGGCTGGATGTTCAATGTCGCCACAATTATACATTCTGACGAGGCTCTGCTGGCGACTGGCTTTATCTTCACCGTACACTTCTACAATACTCACGGCCGGCCGGAGAAGTTCCCCATGGACTTCGTCATCTTCAATGGTCAAATGGCCAAGGAAGAGTTTATTGAAGAGCGTGGCGACCAGTGGCGGCGCTACGAGGAAGAAGGAACTACTGAAGAGTTCGCTTGCAAAAAAGTCAGTGGACCTTTCTACGACTTCTGTCTTAAGACTTTTGGTTACCTCGCGCTGTTCACAGGAATTGTTTGCCTCCTTCTGATGATCTTTGCCTTTATGGCTGGCGGCGGTCACTAATCTAACCTGTTAATATCTCATCATTTTTATAGGGGCTGCCAATTGGCAGCCCCTGTTTTGGTCTGTTGACTCACACCCTGTATAACCAGCTAAGAGGACTTCTGTATTTAACCTTTTTATTGCATTCATTTTCAGAGTGTGTATTATACGGTGATTTTTATGGATTAAATATTGGGAGTTGCTAATATTGAAGGCATTTCCACAGAGGTACTAAGAGTATGCTGAAAAATATATTTGACTGGTGCAAGCGACATATTGTCATCTTTACCATTCTTTCGGTGGTGTTTGTCGTGGTGTTCGGCTTTATTAATATTCAGATTCTGCATATGACTTCGGAACCAGAATTCTGCCATCTCTGCCATCCCGCGCAAGGTTTCGGTCCTCTGGCTGAAGTTGATTCCTGGGAACACTCGGCTCACGGTGATGCGGGCGTTTCGTGCCTCGACTGCCACGGTCGCCCCGGCGTAATTGGTTACATGAAAGCCAAACTAGGTGGCCTTAAGGACACCTATCTACAGCTGACCATCTCCAAAGAAGAAAAGCTGGAGATTCTGTCGAACCCACACGAAGACCTGGTTCCATCCTGGCACTGCCTTTACTGCCATTCCGACGAAGGTAACGAGACGGTTCGCAAGAACACAAGAGGTCCGATGAAGCTCGTCAACATGCGCATGCTGGACGATGTGGTTAACCCGGCATTTCGTGAGCGCAAAGGTCTGGCAGACATTATGACTGAAGATTTTGTCGGTGGTATTCACTTCGACCACAGCCTGCATATTGAAGATTTTGACCTGACTTGCCGTGATTGCCATTTTGGTGTTGTTCATAATCCGGCAACGGCAACAGACCGAATGAACTTCTGTATCGCTTGTCATGCCGATGTTGGCGATGATGCCCCTCAGATGAATGATTGCAATGTTTGCCACGAAGCTCAAGTTGTCATGAACGAAGGCGTCGGCATTGAAGGCCTGGAAGACACTCCCAGTATGATGTACGGTGAGGCTGCGGACATGACTTGCACCGATTGCCATACCGGTGTTACCAAAGGCGTCTATCGTCCTTCTTCTGAAACTTGTATGGACTGCCATGAAGATGAAGTATACAAGGAGATCTTTGACGAGTGGGCTGGCACGACTGAAGCTCGCATTAATGAACTCAAAGAGACCCGCATCGAAGTAGAAGCGGCCTTGCTTGATGCTGATGCGGCAAAACGTGACACGGCTGAGGTTTGGAAAACTTACGAAAGAGCGCTTCGTAACCTCAAGTTTGTACGTAACGATGGCACTCATGGTGTCCATAATAACGAATATGCCATGGCCATTCTCGACGCTGTCAGGGCCGATTTCAAGAAGGCTATGAAACAGCTTGATTCCGTCTGGTAAATTGGTTATTTGATGATCTAAGAAAAAAGGCACTCGCTGATACGGGTGCCTTTTTTATGCTGTCAAAGACAGTCAACTATATTGATTAGCTTATGATTAAAGATTTTCATTCCCGAAGGTGTTATCGGGAATACAGACCATAAAATATGGATCCCCGATAAAATCATTCGGGGATGACGTACATTGGCCAATAATTCAGACCCTCAATTCCCCCTGTTTTACAGGGGGGCAGCTAGTTCAACGAGCAGGGGGGTGTTCTTAATGGTTTAAGTGTCTGGGCGGAAGTTACATTTCATATAGCATAAATCAACTTGAGCCTTGATCAACTGTACTCTTGGTACCTGAATCAACAGACTTATTCCAGCGACCTAGAACAAATGATGCCAGTGCTGCAACCAAGCCAAAAGTAAAGACACTGATCATCAACGGCATGCCCTTCAACTGCACCATATCCATCAAGAACACCTTGCCGGCTCCGATCACGGTTATCACTATCGCCACATTACGCAACTCCTTGTTGCGCCGCATCAGACTCAGCCACAGCAGAACCGCTGCAGTTACGTTGATCAAAACCGATTGAGCACCACCGAAAGCGCTGTGGGTTGCAGTGTGCAGAAAATCGAGAACCTGATATAGGCCAACCCGCATGGTGAAAAACCCGCTGGTCAGCGCCGCTATCAGAAGCAGGCTCGCACCACGATCATTTTTGTTGAGCTTATTTATGAAGGTTTCGCCGGTAACAGGAGGATGTCGACGTGCCCAAAAATAATGTAAAAAAGCAATGATTGCCAACAATCCGGAAGAGAGCGCACTGACAATCGATGGCTTGGTGCCATCAGTTGTCCACAGCAGGCCAACCAAAGCAGAACAGGCGTAGAGCTGCAGGAGATAGGAAGACAGTCTCAGCCCTATGCTGCTGCGCCGCACAGAAACCCAGGCCATGCCAACAGCAAGTACGGCGACAAGGGCTGTGGCAATCACCGCGTGACCAATGGCCATAGGTGCCGCAAAGGCCAAGAGCAAACCGCCTGCTAGGGCAAAAGAAGTTGTTCCCAAAGCCCCTTTTTCTGCCCGATGGGCCAGCCACCAGGCAATTCCCAGATGGGCCAGTGCCGCAATCATTGCCGCCCAGCCAAAAATAAACGGCGTTGTTAACCCTTGACCAATCGCATAACTTGCCGCCAGGTAGATCCAACAGACGTTAATAATTGGCAAGCCAACATCAAACTTGGAGATTTTCTCCTGCACCTTACCTAGAACCCCAAGGAGGGCAATGCCGACAAAGACCATCCCCAGAAAAGCGATCGACGGCAATAACCCCCGGACAGAGAATTCGAGGCTTGCAGGGCTCATTTTACTGAGGTAGATAGATAGCTTCAGATCCCATATCTGGATCATGAAGAGAGTCAGGACAAGCAGCAACCAACGCAGCCAGGAAGCCCTCAGAAGACGCGTTGCATAGGTGGCAAAAATATTTGCTAATCCTAAGATGATGACCAGATAAGGGAAAACCGGGCTGGGATAATTGAGCGCAAAACTGCCGAAACTCATGCCAAGGGTGCCGACAAAAACCGGTAAAGCCACATGATGGTTGCGACTGATGACAGTCGCAACCAGACCAGTGACAGCCATGGCCACATAGGCCATTTCGGTCGGCACCGTGGCAAAGACTCGATGCGCCTCGACAACCACGCTGCACATAACAATAACGCCCCAGAGAGTAAATACAGGCGCTTGAATGCTCTTTTCTTTATATGCGAACCAGCCGTAAACAAGTAGTCCCAGAGCATAGAGCATGCCGATAAAGGAACCAAGCTGCAGGTCTACAATGCCGTTGTCTGAAGCGGTGCGTAATGCTAGAGCGACAGCGACAATGAAGCTGGTCGTTGCAACACGTGACAAAATGTACGATTTGTCGACCCAGGAAAGGATCTCCTCAGAAGTTTCACCTTTAGCTAAAATTTTGCGCGGCGCTTTTTCCTTTGTTGCAGACTTATCAGTTAACGACTTACTTGTGGTCTGCTCTCGAATTATCTGTAATTCGTTGACCGATGCCACCAAGGAAGCGACTTGTGCTTCGAGGTCAACAACACGTTTTTCAAGCTCGGTAGGTTGATCCACCATAACACCTCGCATTTGTTCGCATTATTACGACAAGAGCTGCTCCCAACAGAACTTGAGCGCTTCTACCCCTTATTAATGGTCAAGCAGGACAGAAGGTTCTCTGTACCCGACCCGTTCAATGTAGTATTGACAATAAAACACTATTTTATCTGTTTCAATATGTCAAGATCTCCAGGCCAATCAAAGATTAAAACGGTTCACACTAATAAAATTTAATGTGTTGCATGGTTATGCATGGAATCAACAGATTATCTTAATGGCTATATTTTCGATAGAATCACTGTTTGAACGATTGACAGAGGTCATTTGTCATGATAAAAACAAAACCTCGTTTTACTGGATTTAACGAATTTTTGCATTAATAGTAAGGAGACGCCTGTGAAAAACCATGTTTGGCGACCGCTATTCGTGGTCATTGTCATCGTTATCGGTATTTTGGTGTTCAGAGCGTTCTACGTACCCTCTGATTTTGGTGTACAGGAGCGTGGTTACACTTTTGGTTATCATCGTCTGAGTAATGAACAGGAGTGGAAAGATTACCCTGCAAAGCACAAAGGTAACGACTATTGCAACGAATGTCATGACGACAAGATTGAGGAGCTCGAAAGTGCACAACACGGCATAATCCCTTGTGAGAATTGTCATGGCGCAGCATTCGATCATCCCAATGACCCTGAGAAATTGACCATAGACAGGAGTAGGGGCCTTTGTCTTCGCTGTCATGCAGAACTTATCATGCCGTCCAGTGGTCGGAATGATATTCCCGGCATAGATCCGGTCGAGCACAATAAAGGTGAGGAGTGTAGCGAATGCCACAATCCGCACAATCCCAGCCTGGAGGATATGTGATCATGAAAAGACGTGACTTCTTAAAAAACACTGCGGTTTTTGTTGCCGGCGCATCGGTCTCGGTAGCCGCCCTTGATTTCATAGATCCTAAGGAGCTTTTAGCAGCGAATCCAGAATTAAAATGGGGCTTCCTGGTTGACACCTACAAGTGTGTAGGCTGCGGCTTCTGCGTCAAAGCCTGTAAAACTGAAAGTGACATTCCCTTTGAAGCCAACGTAACCCGCACCTGGGTTGAACGCTACGTCATCAAGAGGGATGGCGATGTTGTCATGGATTGCCCGAAAGGGGCTCGTGACGGCTACACAACCAAGTTGCTCGATGAGAACCGCTCTGGCATGGTAGAGGTGCCTGATGAAGAAATTGCCCAGGCTTTTTTCGTTCCGAAGCTCTGTAATCATTGCACAACCCCGGCATGTGTACAGGTCTGCCCGGTCGGAGCAACCTACCAGACTGCAGACGGCGTTGTTCTGGTCGATTGGACCTGGTGTATCGGCTGCGGTTATTGCATCATGGGCTGTCCTTACGGAGTTCGCTTCTTCCATCCGGTGGAACGTGTCGCCGACAAGTGCACCTTCTGCTACCACCGCATCAGCAAGGGTGGCAATACAGCCTGCGCACAAGCCTGTCCCTTTGGTGCCCGCCAAATAGGTAACCTCAAGGATCCGAATGATCCGGTTGCACAAGCGATAATGACCCAGCGCGTTGGCATATTACGTGATGAATATGGAACCAAGCCAAACGTCTATTACATCGGCTTGAACAAGGAGGTACGCTAGTCATGGTTGAACAAGTTGCCCAAATGGTCGTTCACGGTGAAGCATGGACCATCAAAGACCTCTTTGTCCTCCCCAACGAATACGTTTACTGGTCAATCCAGATCGTCCTGTATCCTTACATGACGGGTTTGGTCGCCGGTGCCTTTGTGCTTTCATCTCTCTATCACGTCTTCAATGTTGAAAAGTTAAAGGAGATCGCCCGCTATGCTCTGGTCTTCTCCTTTGCCTTACTGCCGGTAGCGATGATGCCACTCATGCTGCACCTTATGCAGCCGTTCCGCGGCATTAATGTCTTGATGACACCACATTTTACTTCGGCAATTTCAGCCTTTGGTATTGTCTTCATGACATATGCCTTCATTGTCGCTGCTGAGATCTGGTTTGTTTACCGCAAGTTCATTGTCGAATCAATTTACCGCCTCACTGAAAAGCAAGATTGCACCAGACTGGAAAGGCTCCTGTTACCTATCTATAAAGTCATTTCACTTGGCGCTATGGACATATCTGACAAGGCTCTTAACTCTGACCATAAGGCTATTAAGTTTTTGGCAGCACTCGGTATTCCGGTTGCCTGCTTCCTGCACGGTTATGCCGGATTTATTTTCGGGTCAGTTAAAGCCAATGCGCTCTGGATGACTCCACTCATGCCGGTTATCTTTATTTGTTCGGCGGTTGTTTCCGGGATTGCGCTCTGTATTGTCAGTTATTATCTTTTCATGGAGATACGTAAATGGGCTGCCAAACGTGGTAAAAACTGGTTGCTTCCAGACGCCCTGGCTCAAGGTGGCACGGCGATTCCTGTCGAACAACTGCGTAGCATTCAGGAGCATGAAGTCAAGATAACCTCAAAGTACCTTCTGATCTTCATGACCGCAGCACTCACGCTTGAAATTCTAGATATGATTTTCCGTGGTTATACTGCTGTCAAGTCGTGGGATGCCCTGCGTATGGTTATCTACGAACATGATTTTATGAAGATTTTCGTCTACCAGTACGGAATTGGCAACTTCCTGCCATTTTTGATGTTACTGCTGCCAGGCCTGACAACCAGGCGCGCGGTTATCGCCAGTTCACTGGTTCTCTTCGGTGTCTTCATGATGCGTTGGAATGTTGTCATTGGCGGACAGGCTTTCTCTCTTACCTTTGCGGGCTTCATGGAATATAGCATGCCAATTATCCCCCACGATATCGAAACCTTCAAAGAAGGGTTGGGAGGAATGTTGTCAGTCATTGTGACCCCTTTTATTATCTTTTATTTCCTCAACATGATTTTCCCAGCGTTTATGACTGATAATGAATCTCATTGATTAGATAGATAAATCACCAAACTTCAAAAAAGGCCACTCTCAGATTGAGAGTGGCCTTTTTATTTATTTCAGGGTCGGAGTTGCCTCCAGCCATAGATTTTAGTTGAACATCTTGGCGCCGAGATAAGCAAGTGCCGGCCAGGCGATCAGAACGGCTGAGATGAAAGCAAAGACGCCGAGAGCGGCAATGATCAAAACCAGGTAACTGCTTTTTACGGTATCCATAAAGTTAGTTTGAGTTTTCATAACGACCTCCTGTTGATTTGTTTGTAATTTGTTCCTTCCTCTTGGTTAAAGTTTTAACATTAAGATAATCTCATGTCAACAATAAAAGTTAAAGATTTCTCATGTTAATCTTTGGAAGTTCTAACCACGCCTTTTCTCTTGTGTTTTTTGTGCTTGTTTGATAAGTAATCGCCAATTAATCTTTTTTATTAATCTGACGGTTTTTAAATAATCAACATTCAATACAGTTTTATTAAGAGCTACACCGGCCGTCAATTCAGGAACAACAGGAGCGTTTCATGGCACAGTTTGAGATGGTTAAGGACTTCTTCCTTGGCATCAAACGCAGTCGCATCTCTTTCGTCGGCGGCATGCTCGTCACTATCACTACCCCTTTCCTGCTCGCCTACATGTTGGCCGACACGATCTGGTATATTAAAAACCCCTATTCTGGAGCGGCTGTTTATCTTGCCTTGGGTCCAATTTTTCTTCTTGGACTGGTAATGATCTTTGTTGGCGCTTTCTTTTTTCGTGGTGACCGGGATGCCCATCTCTTTACCCTTGAATATCTACGCGAGTATTTCACAGAGCCTGGCATGTTCCATCGCCTGCGTAAGAATATTTTCCTGATCGTCCTGCTGACCTCTATCAATGTTGCGGTGTTCAGCATGTTTCTTTACCGAGCTTACCACTATATGGAATCAACCCAGTTCTGTGGCCAATTCTGCCATACTGTCATGCAGCCTGAGCATACTGCCTATCAGAACTCACCACATTCACGCGTCGCCTGTGTCGAATGTCATATCGGCTCTGGAGCCGACTGGTTTGTAAAATCTAAAATCTCAGGTGCACGACAGTTGCTGGCCGTAGTCGCTGATACTTACCCAACGCCGATAGAGACTCCGGTACATGGCCTACGCCCGGCACGAGACACCTGCGAGGAGTGCCACCGGCCTGAACTTTTCCACGGTGACAAGTTGAGAATTACCAAACGTTTTCTTCCAGATGAACAAAACACCGCAGTACACGATGTTCTGTTAATGAAGATCGGCAGTGCCGGAGATCGAGCAAAAAGTTCGCATGGTATACACTGGCATGTTGCACCGGAGAACAAAATCACCTATCGGTCCACGGATCACAGTCGCATGGTGATCCCGGAAGTTACCCTGACCGAAGCTGACGGCACACAAACAATCTTTCGCACTGCAGACGCAGATGAGTTGTTACAAAATGCTGCAAAGGCCGGAGAATCTCGTGAAATGGATTGTATTGATTGCCACAACCGGCCATCACACATCTACCTTCTGCCTGATGATGCTCTGGATCTCTTGCTTGCTGAAGGTGACATTCCTCTGAGCCTTCCGTATATCAAGGCACAGGCGATGGAAGCGATCACGCCAATTTACGCAAGCTTGGACCAGGCGAAAGAAGCCATCACCAGCAAACTCACCAACTGGTACAAGGAGAACTATCCTGACCTGGTGAAAGCAAAACCAGAGTTACTTCAACTCGCCATAAAGGGTGTCATTACCGCTTACTCCAACAATGTTTTTCCGGAAATGAAGGTTGAATGGGGCACCTACGTGAACCACATCAGCCACGGTCCCAATTTTGATATTGGTTGCTTCCGCTGCCACGATGACATGCACGAAAGTCCTGATGGCAAAACCATCTCTGCGGATTGTGATACCTGTCACACCCTGCTGGCTATTGAAGAACAGGATCCACCTATATTAAGAACCTTGCAGGGAAAAAAACTTAAGAAATAATTTTCAACCAAAAAAAAGGGGGCGGACTCAATGAGTTCGCCCCCTTTTTTATTTAGCCCAATCCATGAATCAACAAAAACCGCTCATATCAGACCATGCAACGCTCCACCAGCAGCCCCTAGAGTATCGATTCGGCGCTCAACATCCTGATCATCTTCAAGAGGTGGGGCATGAAAACTCTTTTGTCTGGCATCAATCACCAAGCTGCCACGACAGCCCCAATGTTTAACCTGGGTGAAAGACTCAATCCCATCCATATCACTGGCAGGAGCCGACCTGGTAAAGGTCACCCAGAGTAAGTTCTGCAGGTTCCGCGCAGAAAACTCGGCATCATCAACAATTACAATCAATGGGAAATCATTGATTTCATCGTCCTGGGTGTAGGAACGGCAGAAGGCAATGAGATCTGTAGCCGGAACGCCACGCTCTCCCTGCCAGGTCTCACCCTGTAAAACAAGCACACCAGGGATGGCAACCTGAGGCATGGAGAACCCTGCCGGCAAGCGCAGTCCCCCGGGGCTTGCGGCTGGCAGAGTACGTCGCACCGGACCCGAGGCCGCGATAACAACCTTCGATCCAGCGTTCAAGGCTGATCCGGAATAATCAAGTGTGTCTATCGTGGTACGTGTTTGGAAATGCAGGTCTCGTCGCCAATCGATCCGAGACAACAGAGATTTAAAGAACTCACCGATATCGTGAATATCCAGCTCCGGTTGATCAGCTTCGTTGACAATCAGCAAGTACTTGGCCAGCGACAACTGGCCTTGACCAAGCAGTGCATTGGCCTGGGTGAGCAGTTCTTGCGGTTCGTTATTTTCTATATAAGGGAGATAACGCTCACTGCCTATCGCCAGCAGGAGAGGGTGCACACCGGCAACATCAACAGCGTGAACAGCACGGACGCCAGGGATCAGATCCGGAATTGCCGCGCCTGTCATTTCATGAATAAGGGCACCGAAGGTTGTGTCCTCCTGGGGAGGGCGGCCGACAGTAGTAAAGGGCCAGATTGCGTTGGGGCGGTGGAAAACGTGGGTCACTTTCATAACCGGAAAATCATGAGCCAGACTGTAGTAGCCCAGGTGGTCGCCGAAAGGACCTTCCGGGCTGGTCTTCCCGGGAATAATATGGCCACACAGACAGAAGTCCGCTTCAGCCGGGGCCAGCAGGCCATTAGGTGTCTTCACTACCGGCAGACGATGGCCGCCAAGCAGGCCGGCAAAGGCCAGCTCCGGCATGCCCTCTGGCAGCGGCATGACTGCAGCCAGAGCCAGACTCGGTGGACCGCCAACAAAAACATTAACTGGCAAGGGCTGACCCTTTGCCAGCGCCGCCGTATGATGCACGCCGATACCGCGGTGCAGCTGGTAGTGCATTCCAGCTTCATCAGACGCATATTCGCCACCAGAAATTTGCACACGGTACATGCCAAGATTGGATCCACGCCAACCAGCCTTATCTGGGGCCTCTGTATAAACTTGTGGAAGCGTAATGAACGCGCCGCCATCCTGAGGCCAGGAGATCAACTGCGGAAGCTGTGCAAGAGTCGTGGTGTTCTCCAGCAAAGGTCCTTTACTCACATTCTTCGGCAACAGGTGCCAGGCATGCCGGCCAAGACCGAGAGACGCACCAATCTCACGAAACGCCAATCCCGGATCGACTTTCAGTTCAACCAGACGTTCAATGGCTGGCAAGGTGTCCTGAAACAGGTAACGGGCTCGTTCGAGAGTTCCGAACAGGTTGGCGAGCATCGGGAAATTGCAGCCTTTGACCCGGGTAAAGAGCAGAGCGGGGCCACCCGTTGCATAAACCCGGCGCTGAATTGCACCGATTTCAAGTAATGGGTCAACTTCGACTTCGATGCGCTTTAACTGTGCTGTTCTTTCAAGGTCAGCGACAGTGTCATTTAGGTTGCGATAACCCATGGTGAATAGATGATCTCAAACAAGGTTGGCAAAAAGAGGGGGAACCCTTGTACCCGCAAGCACATGTACCCAGAGACTCATTGTACCCAGACTTTCAGGGGAAGACAAAAGTTTTATGGAGATCACGGCACTCTGGCAAAAAGCGAGCAAATTTCGTATACTGACAAACTATGAACAGTGAATGGCAGAATCTAATAAAAACCCCCTCCGAAACCGGTCTGAAAAGGCTGGTGATGGTCGTTTACGCCCTACAGGCGGCCAGCCTTTTTACCGGCACTCTGACTCTCTTCGCCGGCATTATCATCAACTATGTTCGCAAAGAAGATGTTCAGGGAAGTTGGCTTGAAAGCCACTTCCGCTGGCAAATACAAACTTTCTGGTACACACTCCTCTGGATGGTGATCGGTGCGATCACCACCATTTTTCTAATTGGCTGGGCCATTCTGCTGGCTGGCACAGTCTGGATGATCTACCGTTTCATCAAGGGCTGGCTTTACCTCAGTGAAAACCGACCCATGAACATCTCAACAAATAAACAATAATAATCAAACAACCGCAACCGTAGGGTTTGCAAACAGCCCCACCGTTTGCGAACGCGGAACCCAACCAGAAAAAACCACCTCCCCCAAAAAAGACCTGTGGAAGATGCTGTCAAGTTAACTTATAGTTTATTCGTCAATAATGGCGACATAAAGGCTTTTCTCTGCTATAATTCGACAGAGATGACGATAAGAAAATATTTTTCATAATTACATATCTCGTCTTTTTTGTCGAATTAAATTACAATAACGACTGTAAGTCGTCAAAGGAGGCGATATACATAATGAAAAATATGATAAGTGACAAAGCCGTTCTGGAAGAAATCGGCCATCGCTTGAGCCGTTTTCGCATAGAGCGGGGGGGGCACTCAAGCCAAGCTGGCCATAGAGTCTGGAGTCTCAAAACGCACAGTCGAGCGGATAGAAGCTGGCGAGTCAACGCAGAGCTCAACCCTGATACGCGTCATGAGAGCTCTCGACATTCCTGATTCTCTTTATGCGGCAATTCCAAGCTCAGGGCCGCAGCCAATGGATCTGCTTAAATTGCATGGCAAGGAACGGCAACGTGCCTCGACAAAGACTCAGAGAAGCCAGGTTGACGGCAAATGGCAATGGGAGGATGAAGAGTGAGTACTGTTGCTGAAGTTAAACTCTGGGGACGTACTATAGGGGCGGTTGCCTTGGAAAACGGTGCGGAAGCAGTGACTTTTGAATACGCCTCAGACTTCGCTCGTAGTGGCATAGAAGTTGCTCCATTGACTATGCCCCTCGATCGCAAAGTGTACTCTTTCCCCGCCTTAGGGAAAGACGCCTTTCACGGCTTGCCTGGTTTGCTTGCTGATTCGCTACCTGACAAATTTGGCAACGCTTTAATCAATGCCTGGCTGGCAACACAAGGTAGAAGCTCAGGTTCTTTTAACGCTGTTGAGCGATTGTGCTACACAGGTGCGTGTGGTATGGGGGCGTTGGAATACACTCCTGTGCTTGGTCCAAAAGCCAGAAAAGCCTGGCACATAGAAATTGATAAACTGGTTGATCTCGTGTCTGAGATGCTGATTCATCGTAATGACTTGCAGGTCTCTTTCGGCGGTGACGGGAACAGGAAGAATGCGTTAAGAGACATTTTGCGTGTCGGCACTTCGGCGGGAGGAGCACGGGCCAAAGCAGTTATTGCCTGGAACGCCTCAACCAATGAGGTCCGGTCAAGTTAATACAGACCCTGGCTTCGAGCACTGGCTACTCAAATTTGATGGCGTTGCTGGCAACAAAGACAAGGAACTGGAAGACCCCAAAGGCTACGGTGTTACGGAGTACACATATTATAAAATGGCGATCGATGCAGGCATCAGCATGAGTGAATGCAGGTTGCTAGAGGAGAACGGTCGGAGACATTTTATGACCCGTCGTTTTGACAGACAGGAGGGCGGCGAAAAAATACATATGCAATCTCTCGGCGCTTTGGCTCACTTTGATTACAACGTGGGTGGAACCTACGCCTACGAACAGGCCCTTCTGGCAATTCGTCAGCTTGACCTGCCGATGACCTCTATCGAAGAGCAGTTTCGGCGGATGGCTTTTAATGTAATTGCTCGCAATCAGGACGATCACGTCAAAAAAATTGCATTTTTGATGGATAAGGCAGGCTCTTGGTCTCTTGCTCCGGCTTTTGACATAACATACAGTTTTCAGCCGACAGGAAAACATACATCGATGCATCAGATGACGCTGAATGGAAAGAGGGACCATTTTACCTTGGAGGATTTCCGGACTTGTGCCGAAGCAGTATCAATGAAGCGCGGCCGAGCTGAGACGATAATTGATGAAGTTCGCAATGTGGTGTCTCGCTGGCAGGAGTATGCGGAGGAGACAAAAGTTTCTGCCGACTCACGAGACAAAGTCGCTAAGACACTTCGCCTTGAAAGGTTCCCAAAAAACTGGCACCTAATTGGCGACCGCTAGTGTCCCGTGCGGTTAATCGTGACGTATAATTCTGAGACATTTTGGTTGCTGTCAAGGCGTGCTGATGAAGGCCTAGCGTGCGTTAAGCCAAAGAGGCGCAACGCAGACAGCGGGCAAAAGGGCCATAATTAAAGGATAGGATTAGCCGCACGGGACACTAGCAGCCTATCGGACATGTAAAACAGCTGGTCAGGAAAAGAAAAACCGACAGACAGAAAAACTGTCTGGCCGGCTGTGATGGTTAAACGGGGTAATGTTAAGGATGAGTCAGCATCAAGAGAGAGCTTGCAGCGATGCTGAACTGTCGATGAGAGGACCAGGTTTTCGCCAGGCATAGCCTCTCCTTCCGGCCGCCGGTGAAAACCGAATCAGATCAACCGATTTTTTCCTGACGCTCCTGCTCGGTCTTGCACTCGATACACAAGGTGGTTACCGGCCGCGCCTTTAAGCGTGCTTCACCGATCATATCACCGCAATCCTCGCACTCACCGAATTCGCCGGTTTCAATGCGATCCAGAGCCTCGCGGATCTTGGAAATCAACTTGCGTTCACGATCACGGATGCGCAACTCGAAGTTGCGATCAGACTCCAGTGAAGCCCGGTCTGTCGGGTCAGGAAAGTTGGTCTTTTCATCAGTCATTTCGGACACCGTCTTACCGGCCTCGCGTAGCAACTGATCCATCTGTTCCTGAAGAAGTTGACGAAACTCCTCCAATTTAGCTTTTTTCATAAAAAACTCCTCAGACTTGAACTGACATAAGTTAAATAAAATCTACCGACAAGTCAACTTAAACCTGAATCCTGAGTCCTTATACATTAATCCGAATGTATATCAGCCGGATCAAGTTCTGAACTGGGCTATCAATACATAGATCATGGCGATCAGCGCAAACCACACGGTAAAGGTATCCGCTTGCCGGCGAGGTGGCAGCTTTGCCAATTGTTGTGTTTCTTCTGTGACTGTCCCTTCCGGGACTGCAGCAATCAGGCATTCCAGCAAGGCGGGAAAATCCCCATAAGAATTTGAAATAATCAAAAAGTCATCCGGGCCAGCCTCCAATGTCAGGAAAACCCGGTTACGCACTCGCACCGATTCCAAACCAGTCACATCGGCAAAACGCACCTGCCGTTGACGGAATAGTCTAAACGCCGTAACGCCATCCTGATCGATAACCACTCGACGAAAAGCACTTTCAGCAAAGAGCGCAGCAAGCGGTAGCAGAGAAATCGCCAGAATAATTACCTTGGCAAGCGGCTGACCTTGAAAAATGGTGACGGCAAGCAGAGAGATTGTCAAAACCAGCAAAAGGCCCATCGGCACGACAAAGGTCCGACGAATAACAAATGTACGTATCTGGTTCACTTATCTGTCCCCCGAGAGGCAATGAAGTGCCCACTACGACCGCCCATTTTTTCCACCAGATGAACATTGCCGAAGCTCATGGTTTTGTCCACAGCCTTGCACATGTCATAGATGGTCAGGGCAGCAACTGAGACCGCCGTCAAGGCCTCCATCTCCACTCCGGTCTGACCGTTGACCTTGACAGTCGCTTCGATCTCCACGCAGGCATTGTCAGAATCAGGTGAAAACTCTACAGTAATACTGTTGAGCAACAAGGGATGGCAGAGGGGGATCAGATCAGACGTCTTCTTGGCCGCCATAATCCCGGCCAAGCGAGCCACAGCGAAAACGTCACCTTTTTTCACCCGGTTATCAAGAATGCGTGCAAGAGTCTCGGGCTGCATCTTCATATTGGCACGTGCCACGGCAACCCTGCGGGTGCTTTCCTTGCCGCCTACATCCACCATGATCGCCTTGCCATCTGCATCGAAATGGGTCAAATCTGTCATCGTTTCTTCCTCGTTGCAGCGCCACGCGCCACCTCAGTTAAACAAGTATTCTAACGCCTCGGCTGCGCTGCGCACACCAACAAACTTCATACCTTCAGGCTGATCAAGATTTTTCAGATTTCCCGCCGGCAGCAGGCAGCAATTAAAACCAAGCCGAGCCGCTTCATTCACCCGCATCTCCGGGCGAGATACGGCACGAACTTCACCAGTCAGGCCGACTTCACCGAAGAGTACGGTGCGTTCGTCGACCGGTCGATTAAGATGGCTGGAAGCCAACGCGGCAACCACACCGAGGTCCACAGCCGGTTCGGAGAGACGCACACCACCGGCGACATTAACAAAAATATCCTGGGCCAGCAGTGAATAGCCAACCTTCTTCTCCAGCACGGCGACCAGCAGTGAAATCCGGTTGGAATCAATGCCCATGGCGGTACGACGCGGATTGCCATGGGCGGTCCCGGAAACCAAAGCCTGGATTTCCACCAGAATCGGACGGGTGCCCTCAATAGACGGCACGACAACACTTCCGGCAGCATCCTCAGGTCGCTCGGCCAGAAACAGCTCCGAAGGGTTCGGCACTTCGCTCAAGCCGACGTCTTTCATCTCGAACACGCCGATTTCATTGGTCGAACCGAAGCGGTTCTTGACCGCGCGCAGAATCCGGTAAGGGTGTCCGGCATCGCCTTCAAAGTAAAGCACGGTGTCCACCATATGTTCCAGCATACGCGGCCCGGCGATCGAGCCATCTTTGGTGACATGCCCAACGATAAAGGTCGGTATATCTTCTCCCTTGGCAAGATGCATGAGACGCCCGGCACACTCACGAACCTGGCTGACACTGCCCGGAGCCGATTCGAGGGCAGCGGTAAAAACCGTCTGGATCGAATCGATCACCAGAAAAGCTGGCTTTAATTCTTTGACCCGTTCGAGAATCCCCTCCAGTGAGGTTTCCGCCAGCAGATAAAGATCTTCCGCAACGACGTCAAGGCGTCCGGCGCGCAATTTGACCTGACGGGTCGATTCCTCTGCGGTGGCGTACAGCACCGGGCCGATCCTGGCCCAACTACCGGCAGCCTGCAGCAGCAGGGTCGACTTACCGATACCTGGATCGCCGCCAATCAGGGTAAAAGAACCGGGAACCACTCCACCACCGAGCACCCGATCAAATTCAGCAATACCACAATGCAAACGATCTTCGTCAGTGGCCGAAACCTCAGACAAGCGTACCGGGCTGCTCTCTGAACGCAGAGGAACTGTTCGACCGCCCTTTTTCACCACGGTCACGGTCTCTTCGACCAGGGAATTCCATTGGTTGCAATCAGGGCATTTGCCAAGCCATTTGGGGCTTTGCAAGCCACACTGCTGGCAGCTATAGATAGTCTTTTGTTTCAATGGAAACCTCAACCTTTGCAAAAAAGTTATCTTAGGCTTAGCTGATGAGAGTGTCAACGATAGTTGCCATTGGTTTCCATATCAAAAACAAAGTCCGCCTCCACACACAAAACCAGAACAAGACCATTCAAGCATAGACTTGCACTGTAATACCGAGACAGCCTACAATGGACTGTTAGCACTAAAAGGAGACGTTTTGAGTAAAATATCGTTGAAATACGGCTCAGTAACTTTAGCCATAGAGCTAAAAGCGCAAGTCCTCACCAGTCCACCGCCACAAAACCTACCAGACCCAGCGGAGGAAATCCATCGAGCACTGGCTAACCCGATCGCCTCGCCACCGCTGGCAGAAATTGTCGCTCCCGGCGAACACGTTGTCATTATCACCTCGGATATCACCCGCTACACCGGCAGTGAAATTTATCTACCGATCCTGGTGGAGGAACTGAATCGCTGCGGCATTCCCGACCACAACATTGAAATCATCATCGCCCTAGGTATCCACCGCAAACAATCGCGCGAAGAACAGCGTAAAATCCTCGGAGGCATCTACGGTCGAATCACTGTCCATGATCACGAATGTGATGATCCGGAACAGCTGGTTGACCTCGGCCAGACATCATCAGGTCTGCCAGTTCAGATCAACCAGCGGGTCGTGGCCGCCGACCGGGTGATCGTCACAGGTACTATTGGTTTGCATTACTTTGCTGGCTACGGCGGTGGCCGCAAAAGTCTGGTTCCTGGCGTTGCCAGTCGCACCACCTGTATGGCAACCCACTTCGCCATCTTTAACCCACCGGACCAGGGCGGTCGTAATGCAAAAGCCTGCACGGCAAATCTGCATGGCAACCCGGTGCATCATGCAATCCTCGAAGCAGCGCAAATGATCAAGCCGGACTTTTTGCTGAACACCGTACTGACGACCGGCAAACAGATAGCCAAGGTTTTTTGCGGCGAACTGGAACAAGCACATCTAGCGGGTTGCGAACTGGCGCAGGCACTATATACTGCCCCTTTGGGGAAACCAGTAGACATGGCGATCGTTTCCTGCGGAGGGCATCCCAAAGACATCAACTTCATCCAGGCACATAAAGCTCTCGATTACGGAGCGCAAGCCGTTCATCCGGGTGGTACCGTAATCCTGTTGGCCGCCTGCCCGGACGGTTTCGGCAATGCCACATTTTTCGACTGGTTCAACTACCAGGACCTGGCGATTTTTGAAAAAGCCCTGCGCAGCCGCTATGAAATCAATGGTCAAACGGCCTGGTCGACCCTGAGCAAGGCCCGTAGCTGGCGTGTTATCATGATCAGTGAACTCAATCGTGAACAGACCGAGAAAATGGGCATGGAAAAAGCCGACAACCTTGACCAGGCCTTGCAGATGGCTTACAAACAGCTGCCGGAGAATCCAGAGATTGTGGTGATTCCGGATGGCGGCACTATTTTGCCGGTAATACAACAGCATAGATAAGTAAAGGCAAAGAACATGCTTTCTGAACAAATCATAAGTGAACTACAAACCATAGTCGGCCCAAATAATGTTTCAACCGTAAAAGCCGACCGCATCTGCTACTCCTACGATGCCACCCAGCAGAGTTTTCTCCCTGAAGCGGTCGTGCATCCCAAATCAGCAGAGGAGATCAGCCGCATTATGAAGCTGGCCAATCGTGAGCGAATTCCGGTCTTCCCTCGCGGTGCAGGCAGTGGTTTTACCGGCGGTTCTCTGCCTACCAAAGGCGGCATTGTTCTCTGTACTGAACAGATGGACCGGATTCTTGAAATTGACGAAGACAACCTGGTCGCCACAGTGGAGCCAGGCGTGATCACTGAGCAGTTCCAGAAAGCGGTGGAAAAGGTCGGGCTCTTCTATCCCCCTGATCCGGCCTCGCTGAAATTTTCGACTCTGGGCGGCAATGTTGCTGAATGCGCCGGTGGCCCGCGTTGCGTCAAGTACGGGGTCACCAAAGACTTCATTATCGGCCTCGAAGTGGTCACTCCGATCGGAGACATTATCACCACCGGCGGGCCGACCATGAAAGGCGTGGTCGGCTATGACTTGACCAAACTGCTCTGCGGTTCTGAAGGAACCCTCGGCATAATTACCCGCATTGTCATCAAGCTGCTGCCACTACCGGAAGCGAAGAAAACCATGCTGGTACTGTTCGACTCAATCGACGGTGCTGCTCAGGCGGTTTCTGCAATCATCGGCGACAAGATTATCCCGACCACCCTCGAGTTCATGGACGGTCGCACCCTCGACTGTGTCCGTCAGGCCACCGATCTCGACGTTCCGGATCAGGCCCGGGCGGTCCTGATTATCGAAGTTGATGGCGATCGCGAGTTTCTTGATAAACAGGCCAACCGCATCAGTGAAATCATCCAACCTCTAGGCGTGGTTGAGACCCGCATTGCCACCACACCGGAAGAAAGTGAAGCCATCTGGCAGATCCGTCGTTCCGTATCCGCCTCGCTGCGCAAGGTCAATCCGGACAAGTTCAATGAAGATATCTGCGTGCCACGTAGTAAGGTTCCGGAAATGATTCGTAAAGTGGATGCAATTGCCGACAAGTACCAAATACCGATTGTCAACTTCGGTCATGCCGGAGACGGCAACATTCATGTCAACATCATGATCAATAAGAAGATTGCCGGAGATCTCCTTAAAGCCGAAGGAGCTATCAAAGATGTATTCAAGGCGGCCCTTGAACTCGGTGGCACCATGAGCGGTGAACACGGTGTCGGTATCGCCAAGGCTCCCTATATCCCCCTGGAGATAACCCCGGTCACAGCCGATTATATGAAGGCGATCAAGCGATCACTAGATCCTAATAATATCCTCAATCCAGGGAAAATTTTTTTAGACTCGCCTAAGCATTAACCACGAAGTACACGAAGATTACGAAAAACGGATATCGTTCTTCAATTTATTACCTTATTAATTTGATCTTCGTGTACTTCGTGCGCTTCGTGGTAAGAAAGACAAGATAAGACCATGGCCAAACTAAAAAACCTCGAAGATTATCGTGAAGAGATGGAACAGTGCGTCAAGTGCGGTGCCTGCCGTGCCCACTGCCCGGTGTTCGGTGCCGAAAAGCGTGAGGGCAGAGTTGCCCGCGGCAAGATTGCTCTGGCCCACTCGGTGCTGGAAGGTGAAATTGACCTGGAGGCCAAGGTCCTCGAGGACCTGAGCCAGTGTCTGCTCTGCGGCAGTTGCTGCACGGGGTGTCCCAACGACGTCCACACTGAGGACATCGTTGCTGCGGCCAGACGCCGCATTGCCGAACAGAAAGGGCTCTCCACCTTTGGCAAGGGCGTAGCTGCCGTTCTCAGCCGACCGAAATTGATGAATATGCTGGCCAAATCGGGCGGCACCCTGTCATCTCTGCTCTTTAAGAAGCTTCCGGAGAACAGTGGTCTGCGCCTGCGTTTCCCGGCCCCTTACCTCGAATCGGATCGCACTCTGCCACCCCTTACCGCCAAACCCTTCAGAGAAAGAGTGCCGGAGATCATCCCCGGTGACCCGCAACAACCAAGCATAATCTTTTTTACCGGCTGCGGCATCAACTACATGTATCCGGCTGTCGGTGAGGCTTTTCTCAAAGCACTGAAATTTCTTGGTGTGACAGTCATTATTCCCAAGGATCAAGCCTGTTGCGGTTTGCCCGCAGTCAGCGCCGGAGCCACGCAAACAGTTGAGAAACTGGCCGAGCAGAATCTCGCGGCACTCAGCCGTCACCAAGCAGATCATATCGTCACGGCTTGTGCCTCTTGTAATGCTGGCCTCAGCAGCATCTATGCAGAGATGGGCAATGAGTTTGATGAACTGACAGCAAAGACCATGGACATCTTCGTCTTTCTGGCCAATCATGGCCTCGTGGAAAAGCTGGAGGCTCTGCCGAAGGCCGAAAAGCGTATCAAGGTGACCTACCACGACCCCTGCCATTTGCGCAGCAAGGGCATCACCAGGGAACCGCGTCAAATTCTCAAAGCACTGCCACAGGTAGAATTTGTTGAGATGTTGGATGCCGGAACCTGCTGCGGTTTTGGTGGCACCTATTCAGTTTATCACCCGGAGAACAGCAAAAGGATTGGCGCCAAAAAAGCTGCCAACATTACTGATAGTGGCGCCGAACTGGTCGCAACCGACTGCCCAGGCTGCATCATGCAACTACAGGACAACATCAATCACGCTGAGGGAGGTCAACGCTCGGTGCATATTCTCGAACTCCTGGCTGACGCCCTGCATGATTATCCGTGACAAGGTGATAATTGCAATTGTCTGTTTGCAGTCTCCAGGCAACCTGTTAAAATAGCTCTAATTACATAATGTTCCCAAGTTTCTTAAGGAGGAAAGATTTATGCAAAGGCTAGCCATTCTGATCGTGACCGTCCTGTTTGTCAGCTCCAGTGTTGTCCTGGCTGTTCCGGCAAAGAAGACCCTTACATTCGACAAAAGCCCTATGGGTGTCGTAACCTTCTCCGGCACTGTGCATAAGGATGCCGGTGTCAAATGCAAGGAATGCCACAACAAAGATATGTTTCCAAAAATGAAGCAGGGAACGGTTAAAATCAGTATGGATGCTATCTATGCCAGCAAGCTATGTGGGGTCTGTCACAATGGTGGAAGAGCTTTTGACGCTAAAGGCAACTGTGGCCGGTGTCATGTAAAGAAGTAGCCGTAGCGCGTGGTGTGAAGCAAGATAAGCAAAGGCCCGCTGGATTCTTCCTGCGGGCCTTATTATTTCAATCGACAACGTAGGGTTTGCAAACAGCCCCACCGTTTGCGAACGCGGAACCCAACAAACCCCAACCACCACATATTGATCCATCAGCATACAATTGTGTCACACATAGACAATCGGTCAATCAGCAAAAAAATCAATGAGCCGCTGGGCTTTGCCTAAGCCGCTGGGCTTTGCCCTGGTCCTTATCGGCGTGCGCATGGTGGGGCTATGCGCACCCTACCGTGATTCTACCGTGATGCTGTTTTTCTTGGCATGGAGAATATTGAATGTCTTGTAAGCTGATTTTTATCATCCTCCAATACCATGCATACGCCGATTTGGCGTCGTAAAATCTTTACCGTTGATCTGGTGTTTCTCCGGCTTGGCGCAAGCGGCCGCCAGGAGAAGATCTTCCAAAGCCTGGTCGTCGCCACCGTCACGCAGAATCGATTTAAGATCGGTCTCATGATTGTCAAACAGGCAACCGCGCACCCGGCCATCAGCCATCACCCGCAGACGATTGCAATCACCGCAGAAGTGCCCTGATACCGAAGGGATCAGGCCAATCCGGCCTTTGGCTCCAGGCAGGCGATACATATGGGCCGGGCCAGAGGTCCTCTGGTACGGGAGTGCTACCAATGCCCCGAGCGTGGTGCGTAGACGTGCCTCGACAGCATCCATTGACAAACCGTCTCTGGATGCGTAGTCCAGGTCAGAACTAATCGGCATGAATTCGATAAAACGGACATCCCATGGATGCTCCAGAGTCAGCCTGGCAAAATCAACAATCTCGTCGTCATTGAAATCCACAAAAGGAATGACGTTGAGTTTTATTGGCAGCAGCCCCACCTTTTCAGCGGCTTCAATCCCTGCCAGAACCTGTTCAAGACCAGACCGGAGGGTGATCTCCTTAAAGCGCTCCGGACGCATGGTATCCAGGCTGACATTGACACGCGACAAACCAGCGGCCTTGAGAGCCTCTGCCTGCTCCGCCAGAAGCATTCCGTTGGTGGTCAGGGTAATTTCCGGTTTTTCCGGCAAGGCAGCCAGTTGAGCGATAAAGTTGACAATACCACGTCGTACCAGTGGCTCGCCACCGGTCACACGAACCTTGCGAATCCCCAGTCGACAGGCAGCAGCAGCAACCCGCAGCATTTCCTCATAACGCAGGACATCACTATGAGAGAGACCGGTCACCCCCTCTTCAGGCATGCAGTAACGGCAGCGCAGGTTACAGCGATCGGTCACTGAGAGACGTAGATATTCAATTGTCCGTCCAAATTGATCTTGCATGAGAACCCTTTGACCAGTTGCTATTATCGCTCCATTGTAGCATCGGCCAAACTGGCAGGGCAATACAAGAGAGGTGTTATATAATTAACGTTTCTCCGCCGGGAGGAATTGTTCAAAAGCCTTTTTGTCCATGGCACAACGATATGCTTCCTCACCGTTAATGTGCTCGGCCTTTAGCAGCTCCATGATGTGTTGATCCATCATCTGCATCCCTTCACCTTTTGTCGTCTGCATAATTGACGGCACCTGGAAGGTCTTACCTTCACGGATCAGGTTGGAGACCGCGGTGTTGCAGATCAGAATTTCCAGAGCTGCCGCACGACCTTTGCCATCGGCCTTCCGCAGCAACTGCTGGCAAATAACTCCTTTAAGACTTTCGCCGAGCATAGCGCGTACCTGCTCCTGGCCATCTTTGGGAAAGGCGTCTATGATGCGGTCGATGGTTTTCGGTGCCGAGTTGGTATGCAGAGTGCCGAACACCAGGTGCCCGGTTTCCGCAGCGGTCATTGCCAGGGAGATGGTCTCCAGGTCACGCATCTCACCAACCAGAATGACATCAGGATCCTCACGCAGGGCGGCACGCAGAGCGTTGGTAAACGACTTCGAATGCTGACCAATCTGACGCTGATTGAGGAGCGACAATTGATTTTCATGAATAAATTCGAGGGGATCTTCGAGAGTCAGGATGTGTTCGCGACGAGTCTTGTTGATCAGGTCGATCATCGCTGCCAGGGTGGTCGACTTGCCGCTGCCGGTTGGCCCGGTCACCAGCACCAACCCCTTCTTCAGCTTGGTCAGCTTACGGACACATTCGGGGAGACCGAGTTCATCTGCAGTTAGAATCTTGCTCGGAATAATACGAAAAACGGCGGCAATACCCCGATGGGTCTCCATCAAATTGCCACGGAAACGTGCTACCTCCGGCAAGGAATAGGCAAAGTCGAGATCAAGGTTCTCTTCAAATTCTTCACGTTGCTCCGTTGTCAGGATCTCAAAAACCAGCCCCCGGGACTGTTGATCAGTCAAGGGGGGATAATTGAGTTTTTCCATCTCACCATGCAGACGGAAGAGAGGTGGCGCACCGGTGGAAATATGCAGGTCACTGGCACCCTGTTGCTTCATCATCTTAAAGAGTGAATCAATTTTTGCCATTTTTGCCTCGGGGTTATTAATCCTCTGTAAATCGCGGCTCATTCTGGCAGATGGGCCTTTTCTTTGTCAAGCTGAATGCCTGACTGAATCCCCGCTGAAACAAACTGGATTCAGACTTGATGTTCAGGGTAATATCATGGTATCAACCCCGGTTCAAGCAGCGTACTAAGCAATACGGAGAAACTATTTATGAGTAAAGCCCTGGGACTCCTCTCGGGAGGACTTGACAGCAGCCTGGCCGCCCTGTGTCTGAAGCGTCAGGGAGTAGAAGTCACTGCCATTTCCTTCGTCACGCCGTTCTTCGGCAGCAGCAAAGCAGAACGCATGGCCCGTCAAATAGAGATTCCACTGATTGTCGAAGACATCAGCAAAATTCATCTGGACATGGTTAAGGAACCACATTACGGATACGGCAAGAATATGAATCCATGCATAGACTGCCATGCCATGATGTTTCGTCTTGCCGGTGAAATCATGGCTGAGCAGGGTTTTGACTTTCTCTTTTCCGGCGAAGTCCTCGGTCAGCGGCCGATGAGCCAGAATGCCAATGCGCTGCGTTCGGTGGCCAACTATTCCGGGCACCCGGACCGAATCCTGAGACCAATGAGCGCCAAACTCCTGCCGATCACTCCCATGGAAGAGCAGGGGCTGGTTAACCGGGAAAAACTCCTCGACATCCAGGGCCGTTCACGCAAACCTCAGGAAGCACTCGCCAAGGAATGGTGTTTAACGGATTTCCCCTCCTCGGGCGGCGGCTGTTTGCTCACAGAGATCCATTTTTCTGACCGACTGCGTGACCTGTTCGACCATCAGCCCGATTGCGCAGTCGAAGATGTTGAACTGCTCAAAATTGGTCGCCAGTTCCGCCTTTCGGAGCAGAGCAAGTTGACCCTTGGCAGACATCAAAAGGATAACGATTCCATCCGCGAAGCCGCTGATGAAACACATATCGTCTTACGTGCTCTCGGAGTATCAGGGCCACTGGGGCTGATTTCCGGGCAACCCTCCGCAGAAGACTTGCAGGTCGCAGGAGCTATTGTTGCCTCATACGGCAAGGGCAAGGATCAGGAAGAGGTTGACATCCTGGCTGAGACCCCGGAAGGTGAGCAAAATTTCAACGTCACTCCCTTGCCAAGGAGTGCCTCGAAAGAAATGGCGGTCTGAAAGGGTAGAGGCCGGGGATTGGCTCTGAAAACCTGTCACTCTCAATCCTCCCCCTTATCATAATAAAAAAAGCTCCCCGGTTTCCCGGAGAGCTTTTTTGTATCTGTAGCTGTTTGGACAAGCGTTACATCATACCACCCATGCCGCCCATGCCACCCATGCCGCCCATGCCACCCATATCGGGCATGCCACCAGGCATAGCATCATCTTTGCTAGGCTTGTCGGCAATGCAGGCTTCGGTAGTCAGCATCAAGCCAGCAACCGAGGCCGCATTCTGCAGAGCAGAGCGAACCACTTTGGTCGGGTCAATGATACCAGCTTTAACCATGTCGGTGTACTCATCGGTAGCAGCATCGAAACCGTAAGCACCTTTGTTATTCTTGACCTCGTTGAGCACGACAGCACCTTCTTGGCCTGCGTTGGCAACGATCTGGCGCAGCGGCTCTTCAAGAGCGCGCTTGATGATATTTACACCGAAAACCTGCTCACCATTGACCTTAACAGCAGCAACCGCATCAATGGCACGAACCAAAGCCACACCGCCACCAGGGACGATACCCTCTTCAACCGCAGCACGGGTTGCATGCAGAGCATCTTCAACGCGAGCTTTTTTCTCTTTCATCTCGGTTTCGGTTGCAGCACCAACCTTGACGACAGCAACACCGCCGATCAGCTTGGCGAGACGCTCCTGCAGTTTTTCACGGTCGTAGTCACTGCTGGTTTCTTCAATCTGAGCGCGAATCTGCTTAACACGACCGGCGATCTCTGACTCAGCGCCAGCACCATCAATAATCGTGGTGTTGTCTTTGTCGACGACAAGACGCTTGGCGGTACCAAGCATATCGAGAGTCGCAGTCTCCAAGTTGAAACCGACTTCCTCGGAGATCACGCGACCACCGGTGAGAACAGCAATATCTTCAAGCATCGCCTTGCGACGATCACCAAAGCCAGGAGCCTTGACGGCGGCAATGTTAAGGGTGCCACGCAGTTTGTTGACCACGAGGGTGGCCAGGGCTTCGCCGTCAATATCTTCTGCGATAATGAACAGTGGCTTACCCTGCTTGGCAACCGGCTCAAGAATCGGCAGCAGGTCGCGCATGTTGCTGATCTTCTTGTCATGGATCAGAATCAGTGCATCTTCCATAACCGTTTCCATACGCTCGGGATCAGTCACGAAATAAGGGGAGAGGTAACCGCGGTCAAACTGCATGCCTTCGACAGTCTCAAGAGAGGTATCCATCGACTTGGCTTCCTCGACAGTGATAACACCTTCCTTGCCGACCTTTTCCATCGCCTCGGCAATAATGTTACCGATGGTTTCATCGCTGTTGGCCGAAATGGTGCCAACCTGAGCAATCTCAGTGTGATCCTTGACTGGCTTGGACATTTTCTCCAAGGCAGCGACAGCTGCAATAACAGCCTTGTCAACACCGCGCTTGATTTCCATCGGGTTGTGACCAGCCGTAACCAGCTTGACACCCTCATGATAGATGACCTGAGCCAGAACTGTAGCAGTGGTGGTACCGTCACCGGCAACATCGGAAGTCTTGGAAGCAACTTCCTTGACCAGCTGGGCGCCCATGTTCTCGAACTTGCCGTCGAGTTCGATCTCTTTGGCAACGGTCACACCGTCTTTAGTGATCAGCGGTGCACCAAAGCTTTTGTCGATAACCACATTGCGACCCTTGGGGCCCAGAGTAACTTTTACTGCGTTGGCAAGGGCATTAACCCCTTCCAGAATTGCGCCACGGGCTTCTTGCCCGAATTTAATTTCTTTACCAGCCATATCGTTTTATTCTCCTTATCGGTCTTGGTGATAATGTCTTATTCAACAACGCCGAGGACATCATCCTCACGCATCATCAGATACTCATTGCCTTCAATTTTGATATCGGTACCGGAATACTTGCCGAACAACACCTTGTCGCCAACTTTGACGTCCAGTGGCAGAACCTTGCCGTCTTCTGTCACCTTGCCCTTACCAACAGCAATAACGGTCCCTTCCTGAGGCTTTTCCTTGGCAGAATCGGGGATGATAATACCGGAGGCTGTCATAGTCTCCTCCTCGATACGTTCTACGATGATCCGGTCATGCAACGGTCTGATGTTCATAGTTTTGTTCTCCTTTCCTGAAAAAATATTGGCGATTAAATTTCTCTTGTAAAACTGAATTCTGTGGTGAAGCAATCCCGTTAGCACTCATGACAGTCGAGTGCTAAAAGTTGGCCTAAATATAATCAGCCTCCTGAGATTGTCAAGGGTTTTCCAGAAAAATTTACAGAATAAAACAGAATTGTTTGCCGGGGGCCCTCCAGCCATTGCCTTGTGGGCTCAATTCAGGGTTAGCAGCATGTTGGACAATCAGGGCTGAAGCGAATTTGCAGCCCGTCTATTGATAGTCAACAGGCTGCTAGCAATCAATTCTGCAGGGCCTTGAGAAGTTCACTGGAGAGGGTCGCAGAGATATCATCAGAGAGTTTGGTGCGCTCAATATCGATGGTGGAACGGTCGCGGTCAAAAAAGCGTTTAACCGGGTACTCAAAATTAAAGGCAGGGACATTCTGATCGGGGCTACGGTAGGCCAGACGAGCCTTACTTCTCAGTTCCGTCCAATTACTACCGGAATCCTCTACATACGCATAAATTTCACCGATGACATACTTACGAACGGCCAACCATTCTGGCGTGACTTGCTGTAAACCTTTTTTGAGTATGACAAACTGCAGGCTGAGAGCCTCACCTTTCAGGTTGAGTGTGTCAACGAACTGATCAAAAATACGGGCACGTACTTCTTCAGGGACCATGACGGCAGCAAATGGCAAAACATAAACGATTCCCGGCTCCGGCTCCGATTCCGGCAAGAGTTTCGGCAGTTGGGCAGGATCGGTTTTCCTACGCGGCTCAGGTATGGACGCAACAAGCAGCTCATCCTCTGCAGCCGTGGTACGCCTTTTGATACGCCCTGGACGGATAACCGGAATACCAGGGGGACGCAGCTCGGGGGGGATATCCGGTTGGGCAACCACAGCAGCAACGGTGTCTTCGCCAAGGAGAGAGAGGATCTCATCGTCACTTAATGCGTTCTCATTCGCATCTATCACCGGCAGATTTCTTTCTTGCGGCTCGTGAGCGGGGACGACCTCTGCATAGGCCATGACTTCTTCGATAATTTTCTGTTGTTCATTATCGGCAACAGACTCAGATTCAAAGTCCGGCTCAACCGAAGTGTCCATGGGTAGCTCCGGCTCGCGGGGAATAACAGTCTCAACAAAAGAAGGCACTTCAGGTTGGTCCACATTTGGAAGCGCAACTGGTTCCGGGACAACCGCGGCCGGTGGCAATGGCGGTACGGCTGCCATCACAGGTTCATCTGGAACCGGCTCAGGAACAATTCTTTTAGGCATTACAACAGGGACGGCTGAAACTACAGGAGGCTCAACAGGCACAACAAGTTCCGGGACAACTGCGGCCTGTGGCAATGGCGGTGCTGCTGCCATCACAGGTTCATATGGAACCAGCTCAGGAACAATTCTTTTAGGTGTAACAACAGGGACGGCAGAAACGACAGGGGGCTCAACAGGCGCTGTCTTGAGAGCTGGTAGTGATGAATCAAGGCTAGACATCTCAGGCACTGGCAGAGCTGGAGTCGGCACATCGGTCTCCGGGAGCCTCGGCAGTGCTTTTACGATAACTTCCGACGGAGCCAGAGGCTTTATCAGCTCAGCATAGACAGGAGGAGACAAGCGTTTCTGAGGTTGGTCTATAACAGCAGGCTGAGCTACTACGGGGGCATGGCCCGAGACGCCATTCGGGACGAGAACTTCGCTGATTTTCAACCCTGCCAAAAGGGCCTGTCCTTCAGCGGTTAGTGCCATATCAAGGAAAACACGTTGCAGTTGTGTTTGTACTTCCTCAGCCTGACCACGCCGCACGACAACTAACTCTGCCGACTCCTCCCCCGGTCTATCAGTGCGAAAGAGTTTTACAACCGGCTGATAATCTCTACCCAGGTTTGCCTTGGCAATGGCAGGTGACAATACAGCAATATCAATCATACGATGACGCATAAACCATTCAGTGAAGGTTTCAATACGGGTAAAATCCCTGACCTTAACTGACACCGGAAGCACCTCCTCGAGATAAGCGACCAAAGACGCAGCCTGCTCTGAGGTTTGCAGCAAACCTCTTGGATCAGGGACCACGCCGAGAACCAGCTTTTTTAAAAGCGGCTCGTCGCTTGGCAGGATATCGCGGTATACTCTCTCTTCCTGCGGAGCCCACGCCCGACCAGGACGTAAGAGTGGTACATGCTGTGGTTCAGCCTGGCTGGCAATCACCTCGTCGATAGTTGTTGGCTTCAGCTCAACAGAAGGTGGACTTTCCTCCTCAACCTGTTTTGCCTGCGACTTAATTGTTGCAGACAATTTCCAGGGGACAAAACCAGACTCTCGGACAACTCTGGCGACCCGTTGCGGCAGATCCCCTTCGGCACCTCGCCGAGAGACCAGGTTGAACTTACCTTGTTCATCAACCGACCCAAGGAGAAGAAACTTGCCGCGATTACTCTCAATGGCTTTGGCAGAGAGCAGGGCCAGGTCAAGGGCGGCAAAACGATCAAGCCAATTAATCAAGGTGGCAGAATCAGACATCTCCTTGACAACAACCTTTTCCTGAAGTTTCTCTGCAAGCATGCTTGCCAGGGTACGGACCTGCTCTGAACTTATTTCACCGGAGGCTTCATCTGTACCGACTAACACACCAAGCGTAAGACGTGCCTCGGCCGGGCTGGAAACCAGCAGGCAGACCAGGAACAGGAGTATGAAAATAAAGTGTCTTTTCATGACAGGTTTAAGCCACCAGAGCCCCAGCGCAGGAAGAACCACAGCCAGCAGTGCAGCCGAAACAGTGTTCACCGGTAACTATGGCGCGACCCTGCAACTGGCCTGGCTCAAGTTCGTCAATATGGCCCGGCAAGTTCCCGGCAAGAGTGAGCCCCAAAGCACTGTTGAAGTCACAATCGGCCAGAGAGCCATCCCAGGAGATACATATCTGGTGTCGGCACATCAGCCCATCCAGAGTCTCCTGATTGAAACTCTCTTCGAGCAAAGACTGGTAGTTTTCCGCCTGGCCGTCGCGTTGCAAATCACTCAGGAAGCGCCCCATCGGCATATTGATAATTGTCAGCAGTCGCGTAAAATCTACGTTGAAACGATCTTTAAGCTCTTTCCGGTAAGTGTCTTCCAGTGTCATCTGGTCAGGAGGCAGAAAAGCCCCGCCAGGATTATAGACAAGATTCAATGGCAGTTCCTGCTGCAGGCCATAACCAAGGCTGTTCAACCGGCGTAGCGCAGCAATGCTACGTTTATAAACACCATTGCCACGCTGATTATCGACATTGTCGTCAAGATAACAGGGCAGCGAGGCAACCAGATGGACGCCTTGACTGGCCAGGAGTTCCGGGGTATCTGCCTGCCCGGCTTCGAAGAAAACCGTCAGGTTGGTTCGTACCTGTACCGGGTTGCCCATGTCACAGAGAGTGTTGACAAACTGCCTGAAAAATGGGTTTAGTTCAGGAGCGCCTCCGGTCAAGTCGATCCGGGCCCAGGGCATGGCTTCTGCCAGATGTAAAACACTCTGCATTGTTTCCCAGGTCATGACTTCCGTTCGCTGGGGAGAGCCCTCTACATGACAATGATGACAGCTCAGATTGCAAAGTAGACCAAGGTTGATCTGAATCGTCTGCACCGCGGAACTCGCCAACTCCTCCCCCAGAACCTGGCAGACAGATTGATTGAAGTTAGTCATAAATGCTCCGTACTTGACCTGACCGCTATACTGGTTCTAGCAGACTATGCAAACGGTTAAGTTCGGCAACCAACTTACCGAAACCATCACCCGTGAGGCTCTGTGCACCATCGCAGAGGGCCCGATCCGGGTCCGGATGGACCTCCACCATAATCCCGTGCGCACCGACCACAATCGCCGCCTTGGCCATTGGTCCGACCAGACTGCGTCGTCCGGTTGCATGGCTGGGATCGACAATAATCGGCAGATGACTCATTTCTCGAATCAGGGGGACAACGCTCAAGTCCAGGGTGTTACGAGTGGCTTTTTCAAAGGTCCGGATACCTCTTTCACAGAGAATGACGCGCGGATTACCTTCGGCAAGGATATACTCAGCAGCAGAAAGGAATTCCTCGATGGTGGCACACATACCCCGCTTGAGCAGAATTGGATGACCGCTCTTGCCCGCTTCCTTGAGTAGATCAAAGTTTTGCATGTTGCGAGCACCGATCTGTAAAACATCCGCATAACGGCAGATCGTTTCAAGCTGTTCAATCCGCATAACCTCGGTAATAACCGGGAGACCTTCCGCATCACCAGCCTGACGTAAGTATTTCAGCCCCTCAACACCCAGACCCTGGAAGCTATGCGGACCAGTACGCGGCTTGAAAGCTCCGCCACGCAGCATTTGCGCACCGTGTTCCTTAACCATCCGAGCAGCAGCCAGCATCTGCTCCTCGCTCTCCACCGAACAAGGACCGGCAATCAGCACTGGTGGATGACCATCACCAAACATGACACCGCCAGCGTCAACAACCGTAGGCTGGGGATGAAAGTCGCGTGAGACCAGCTTGTAGGGTTTACTGACATGGATAACTTCACGAACCCCGGGGAGTTCACGAATCGCGGTATCATCAACATACCCCTGGTTACCAAGGACGCCGATAGCAGTCCTTAAGCTACCGGGAATCGGTTCAGCGGTCAGGCCCATGGCTTCGACAGCATCAGTAACCGCCAGAACCTGTTCATCCGTCGCCGAATGATGCATAACTATCAGCATAAGAAAGACTCCTCAAGATCTTGTTTTTTCCTTAAAAGCTTACAGCCTACTTTGGCAAAGAGATGATTTCAAGCTCTTTCCCATTTTCCTGGCTTGGCGAACAGCTTAATTTTCGCTATGCTGTCCGCATAGAAGGAGAGAGACCCTTAAGAGGAATTTCAAGAATAACCAGGCAAATGGGACATAAGATGACACAACGAATTATTCCGATCCATTCCCCTAACTTTATTACAGACAAAACTCTGGACAGTCCCATGGACTGGACAGCCATCTTTGGTAACAGCCATCCCCTGGCCCTGGAAATTGGTTGTGGTATTGGCCACTTTGTCCTTGAGCAGGCCCTCAAGCAACCGGAGATCAACTTCCTGGCCATTGATATCTACAATAAGGGGTGCTTAAAAACCTGCGCCAAAATTGACGACGCAGGCTTAGACAATGTTCGTGTCATGCGCGTTGAAGCCCGTTGGCTGATGGCAAAGGGCCTACAACCGGAGAGTCTCGAAGCCGTCTATATCAACTGCCCGGACCCATGGCCGAAGAAGCGACATCGACGCAGGCGTCTGGTCAACCGGGATTTTCTCGAAACCCTGGCTCACTACCTGAAACCAGGCGGTGATTTCTTTTTCAGTACTGATTTTGATGATTATGCCGAAGATGTCGCTGCACAAATTTGTGGTTTGACCGGTTATCACAACAAGCTGCAATCAGACTGGGTACACACCATGCCCGGTTATCCGATTTCCAAATATATGCAGCGTTTTCTCGACAAGGGCCAGCATATCTATTTTATTCACCATCAACGTGATACGGCCGTATCACGCCACGAGCTGCCCGCAACATCTGTGCAACGCGGCTTTCGTGTCGACTGGCAAAAGGCGGAAAATGACTGACTTTCTCACCTCACAACTCCCAGGCACTGATGGCGTCATCCGCCAGCAACCAGAAGATTTTCAAGTAGAAGAGATCCCTCTTTACGAACCCTGCGGAGCAGGCGACCATCTCTATGTGAGCGTAGAAAAATGTGGGCTGACGACTTACGACTTGCTTCGCGAACTGGCCAATGCTCTCAACTGCAAGGAGCGCGACCTTGGTTATGCCGGGCTCAAAGACGCCAAGGCAATTACCCGGCAGACTGTCTCCGTGCCATTACGCAAACCTGATGACGTCAAAGGACTGGAGATACCCGGTGTAACTATCCTTTCAGCGTGCCTGCATCGCAATAAACTGCGCCCCGGCCACCTGGCGGGAAATCATTTCCGAATTCGCATCCATCAACCGAACCCGGATGGCCTGCAGCGTGCCAAAGCAATTCTCGACATGCTGGAGAAGGCAGGCGTCCCAAATCGCTTTGGCGATCAACGTTATGGCGCTCTGGGCAATTCCCACCTCATCGGCAGGGCGATCCTTCGTGACGATTACAGCGCTGCCATTGACGAAATTATTGGCGACCCGACAAAGATCATCCACGCTGGCTGGCAACAGGCGGCCGAAGCCTACCACAGTGGCGATATGGAGACAGCGATCACCAAACTTCCTCGTCACTGCAGACCGGAACGTCGTCTGCTCGAAATGATCAGTGGCGGTAAGAGCTCACGCAAGGCTGTCCGTGCCATGCCCCGCAAACTGCTGAGGCTCTATCTTTCGGCGTACCAGTCAAGCCTATTTGATCGTCTGGTCGATATGCGTCTGACCAACCTGAAACAGATCTTACTCGGTGACCTGGCGTACAAACATATCAATGGCGCCTGCTTTCTGGTAACCGATCCAGCGGTAGACCAGGCACGCGTCGAGAGCTTTGAAATCAGTCCAACCGCGCCTCTTTATGGCTATAAAACCAAACTTGCCGAAGGTCAAACCGGTTTGCTAGAGCAGAGTCTCCTCGACAAAGAACAACTCACTTTAGAGTCGTTCAATCTCTCTGGAGGATTGGCCATGGCAGGGGAACGGCGTCCTTTGCGGGTGCCGATACAAGCGCCGGAATGCATTATGGATGGAGATGATTTACAGCTCTCCTTTTCACTGCCGAAAGGCTGCTTCGCAACAACCGTGCTTGCTGAAGTTATGAAAACAGAGGCCCCTGCTTGAGATTGGCAAAGCCTTTGCGTTTAGTTTGCACTGATTAAAAGGGTTGCGCTAAACATTAAAGAGCCGTTCCCAGGTGTTAACTAATCAGGAGTTCAAGGTCATGTCGCAAACCAATGGACAGAAGCCCCTCAGCAGGGAAGATCTCCGCATAAACTTCTTCCGCCCACGTCCCGGTTTCATGCGTAGAGAGGTCATAATCATCTGGATCACTCTTGCTGCCTGGGCAATCATGATTTTCGGCATGCCGGTTTACCTGGCAATAACTTACAGCTACTCAGCCAGCACCCTGGCTGAAGTTTCTTACACCTTTGGCGTTCCATCCTATTTCTGGTTCAGTAGCCAATTTCTGATTCTCTGGTTTGTTTTCCTCTGTTTTTCTTTTAACGTCCTGATCGACTGGCTGAGCTCCAGTTACCGTAAACGACGCTAAATAATGATAGAATCCTCGTTTAAATACACACCGTTTTTCATGCTGATCGGTGCTCTCGTTATCTCTCTGGTTATTGGTATGCTTGCGCGACGGCACAATAAGGGTGGCTATGGTACCCAGGTGCGTTCGATCGGCCACGCCAAGATCGGTGCCGCAATTGCTTCAAACTGGATGAGCGCTGCATCCTTCCTCGGCATTGCCGGAGTCTTTTTCCTGCAAGGCTATTTTGCCTTCGCCTATATTCTCGGCTGGACAGGAGGCTATATTCTGTTGCTGGTTCTCATGGGCAGTCAGATCCGTCGGTTCGGCAAGTATACAGCTCCAGACTTTGTCGAGGCACGTTACGACTCTTCAGTGGCCCGGGTTTTTTCTGCCATTATCGCAATTGTCATCGCCCTGATCTACTGTGTTGCCCAATACAAAGGAATTGGTCTCATCTTCGCCTGGATGTTCGGTATCGACTACACCCAGGCTCTGCTTTTCGGCATCCTGGTAACATTTGTATTCATTACCGTTGCAGGAGCTTTAAAAGCTACACGCAATCTGCAGATGCACTACCTGGTCTTGATACTCTCTTTCGTCATTCCACTGATGCTGATCGCAAAAAAATTGGGTTACAACTGGTTGTTTCCCCAATTCAGCTACGGCAGGGCCCTGCAAGACCTGCCGGAGAAAATTTCCAGTGATTATCTTTTTCCCTGGACCTTCGGCACACCCTACGAGTGGATAGCACTCTGTTTCACTCTGATGGTCGGAACTGCGGGGCTGCCACATGTACTTTCACGTTTCTATACGGTCCCTAATAACCGTGACGCCCGCTGGGGTGTGGTCTGGGGGCTCTTCTTTATCGGCCTGCTCTACTGGAGCGCACCGGCTTTTGGAGCTTTCGCCCAAAGCTGGCTGGTGACATCTGGCACCACTCTTGATCCGACTGCAGCTAAGGCTCTGGCAGACATTATCGTCATCAAAACCGCCGAGTGGGTTGGACTCAACAGCATCCTGGTCAGCATTCTAGCCGTCGGCGGCGTCCTCGTGGCTATCAGTACAATTATTGGCTTACTGGTCTCAGCTGCCGGAGTAGTTTCCTATGATATCTATTATCGCTTGATCAATCCCAACGCCAGCGAACGCCGTCTGACGCTGGTCGCCAAAATCGTAACCCTGATTCTCGCTCTTCTGGTCCTGGTTATTGCCGTCAATCCTCCCGGATTGATCGCCCAGATCACAGCAGTCGCCTTTGCCCTGGCTGGCAACACCCTCTTTCCGGTATTCCTGCTGGGCATCTGGTGGGACAGGACCAACAAACACGGAGCCATTGCCGGCATGCTGGTTGGGACCATCATCACCTTTGCGCCAATTCTGCTCGGCAGTCTGATCCCAATACTACCCAAGGTGCTGCCGCCGACATCATCAGCTCTTATCGGTGCACCTGTTGTCATTCTGACAATGATTATTGTTTCCCGCCTGACACCGCCTCCACCAGAACATCTGAGGCGTTTCCTGGTTGAGAAGGTTCACAGCCCCTAAAGAGAAGCATGACCAGCATTGACCTCCATGTTGGCCTTGCTGTAACGTGCCGAAAAATTAAAATGACGTTTTATTGTAGCCTAGCAGCCTGCCGGACTATCAATAAACTGGCTGCAAATTCGTCTGTTTGGTCCATATTTCAGCTCCTTTTCGACCAATAGCTACGGCTATTATTCTCAAATGAGCCAAAATCTGACCTCAAACATGCAAATTTTCGCTTCAGCCCTGATTGTCCGACAGGCTGCTTGACGATTTTATAGAATGAAGTTGATCTTATCCGCAGGCAGTCTTTATACCTTACCGTCGACCCAGGTCTTTGAAATGGCCAGGAATGTCGGTTTTGACGGCATGGAAGTCATCATTAACCATGACTATGCCAGCTCGAAGCACCTCGAACACTTACAGGAGTTACAAAGCATCTTCCCGGTGCACTCCATTCATGCCCCTTTCTTTGATATCGTTGGTTGGGGCGACAAGATGGATCAGTTAAAACGGTGCGCAGAACTGGCGTTGAATGCTGAAGTTCCCCTGATCAACTTTCACCCGCCTAACTGGCTTTTTTTTGAATTCAAGTTCTGGAAATGGCTAAAAAAATCAAAGACTTCCAGTCTGAGATCGGCCAGGATGGTGTCCTGATTACCATTGAAAACATGCCGTGTCTGCCGCAGTTCATCAAAGTGAATCCCTACATGCTGGCAAAGATCGACAGCATGGTGCATTTCATGGAGGAACGAAACCTCTACATGACCTTTGATACCGCTCACAGCGGTTCGATGAATACCGATTTTCTCGGTGACTTCCACCAATATTATGACTCGGGCCGAATGCGCAATATACATTTCTCCGACTACGGCAACGGCCAGGAGCACCTTCTGCCAGGTCATGGCGCTCTCCCCCTGACCCGTTTTCTCAATCACCTGAAAGAAACCGGCTACAACCACGCACTGGTTCTGGAACTCTCACCTCACGAGTTCCCGGAAGAACCGGAAATGATCGAGGAAACCTTAATTGAAATCTTTGAATATCTATGCCAGGAGACCAGGCATCCTTCACCCATGAGGGGGAAAACGGCAGGATAAAGTTAAAGCTGAATCAACGAACTATATAGACAGAACAGTGGGCGTGCAGAGATATTTTTGTCGAAACACTCCCTAAAAGAGTACGCTTCACACGACCTTTTCCTGAAGAACCCACCACGATCACATCACAATTCTTTTCCTCTGCCATCAGTATCAACTCTTCAGCTGGGTCCCCATACACAACCAGTGATTCCACCCGGACACCAGCTTCTGTCGCGGCTTTTTCTACCACATAAAATATGCGGTCGCGCTTTGCTTGCCAACCGGGCATTTCAGTCGCAGGTTTTTCGGGGAAGAAATCGGTAAACGAAGGTGTTTTCATGCTCGGCAGAACCATAACAGCAAAAAGTTGGCTTTTGAACTTATGCCCAGACAGCGCGGCCATACGAACAGCCTCCTCAGCAGCCTTGTCGGATTGCGGTGAACCATCTATGGCGACAATAATTTTTTTGCTGAGTGTCAGCATACCGAACGACCATCCTGACAGTTTGTCTGACTATCTGAGCTGAAACGGGAATCCTTTAACTTGAATCTACCTGCCAGTTATCTATGTGTCAACCGCACATATTTAAGAAAAGACACTAATCTATTTGACTTCCATAAAACACTATTTTAAAATCAATAAGAAAGCTACAGGGGAAGGGGGGGAGAAATCTTAACGGCTCAACCACTTATCGCACAAAAAACCATTCCTTCTTGACGGCTTTCCGCGATTTCGCTATAAAATATGCCTTGCAAAAAAAGCATCTCAACTTATTACCCATTAAGGATTTTCAGACCATGGCCAAAAAAGAAAAGTCCGAATATATCATTCAGGCTGTCTCGCATGCTCTCGATTTGCTTGAGCAGTTCCATGATGATATCGATGAACTCGGCGTAACCGAACTCAGCAAACGCTTGAAGCTACACAAGAATAATGTTTTCCGCCTCCTGGCGACTCTAGAGTCACGTGGCTATATCGAGCAGAACAAAGCCACCGAAAACTATCGACTCGGGCTTAAGTCGCTGGAACTTGGCCAGACCTTTATCAAACAGATGGGTCTGTTGCGGCAGGCAAAGCCAACACTCGAAAAGATGGTTGCCGACTGCAACGAAACCTGCTACGTCGCTATTTTCAAAGAAGGCCATGCTGTCTACCTCGACATGGTGGAAACAGATATGACCGTACGCGTCGTCTCCCGAGTAGGCTCACGCCTGCCATCATACTGTACAGCCGCCGGGAAAGTTCATCTGGCCTTCATGTCTGAGGATGACATCAACGAGGTTCTACCGAAGGAAGAGTTGCAAGCGTACACTGACATGACCATTACATCCCGTAAGGCACTCAAGATGGAGCTAGAAAAGATTGCCGAGCAGGGTTATGCCATTGACAATGAGGAGCTAGACGTGGGTGTCAATTGTGTTGCGGCACCAATTCGTGATTACACTCGCAGGATTGTCGGCTCTATCAGCATCTCCGGTCCTACCATGCGCCTTGGTAAAGAGCGCATTGCCAAAGAACTGGTGCCATTGGTCATGCAAGCCTCCGAAGAGCTTTCAACCAGGCTTGGTTATCACAATTAATCTCCAAAGGAGGCTGTCGGACTATCCATGACCCGACTGCAAATTCGGCCCGTGTAGTCCGACAGCCTCCAATATTCTAATTCAAAGCCCCTGCACTTACCGCAGGGGCTTTTTTGTGACTTTAGATTCACCTATAGGATTGACACTAAGCACTCTAATGCTATGCTTACAAAATGATATTTTCCTGTGAATCAAAGGACTTAAGAGGTTACTGATGACGTCGACAAACCGTCATTTCGACTGCTCGGAAACAGATTCCGACTGCCGGACTATCCGTCACGACTCACGCAAAAGGGGAGTTACCGATCCAGAGGATTTACCTTTTATGCTCTGTCCGCCCGGAGCGAAAACTGCCGTACTGCTGGTACACGGATTCACGGCAACGCCTTGGGAGATGCGCCCCCTCGCAGAATTCCTTGCCGATGCAGGCGTTGCCAGCATAGCTGTCCGTCTGCCCGGGCACGGAACCTCGCCTGAAGATCTTGCCGATCGTTGCTGGGAAGAATGGTTTAGCGCTGTACTTTGTGGCTATCAGATTCTCAGTAAGAGATTTCAATCAATTTACGGGATGGGGATGAGTACCGGCTGTCTGTTATTACTGGCCCTGGCCAAAGACAACCCACTCGGCGGGTTAGTGCTTTTTTCCCCCTACCTGCGTGTTCTGCACAAGCTTGCACCCTACGCCAGATGGCTGAAGTGGATTCGGCCTTATCATGTGAAATCTGTGAATGAAGGATTGAATGAACGTTATTACAATCGCAGATCCGTTGCTGGCATCCACCAGATTAATCGGCTGATACAAACGGTTCGTAACCAACTGGCCCACATTGTCTGTCCGGTTATGGCTTTTAATGGCGAGGGGGATCAAACGGTGGATATCGACAGTGGTCGTCAACTGGTTGAGTTATTAGGTAGCTCGGTCAAGATTCATGTGCAACAGGGCCCAGATGTTCCACATGTCCTGACTCGCGAAGAGAATCCCTGTCGCTGGTCAATGTTTGTCCAGGCGACCAGATTTGTTCAGGAACTCGAGAATCCGGGAACAGCAACGCAGGTCAGGTAATCATGAAGGGCAGAAACCATGCAATGAGTCTGCTGCAAAGATCCGGAGTTATCGATCACGAAATCAGCTTTCTGGACTTTGTCTGCCTGAGGCCACTGGGCTGCAATACGTTGCCTCGCCTCCGTTTCGTTAAGATTATCCCGTTTCAAAAGCCTTGCCAACTGTATCGCTGGCTCGACTATGACCACCAGAATCTGATCAACCCGACTCTCTACTCCAGCCTCAAAAAGCAAAGGCACTTCATAAACGATCAAATCATGTGGTGAGCTTTTCAGTTCAGCCAGTCGGCTTTCGGCCAGATGCGCAATTGCCGGATGAGTGATCGATTCAAGTCGTCGCCTGGCGACAGGATCAGTAAAGACTTTTCTTGCCAGTGCCTCTCGATTCAAACTCCCCTCCGGCGTCAAGATATCCATGCCAAAGGACTTAACCAGTTCAGCCAGTGTCGGGCTGCCAGGATTGACAACCTCTCGGGCAAGGAGATCAGCACTGACCAGAATAGCTCCGCAGGCGACGAAACAGTCAGCAACAGAACTTTTACCAGAGGCGATACTTCCAGTAAGACCAAGAATCATGACAAAAAGCTCTCCTGTAGCCCCAATGGGTCGGGGCAGGTCTGATCAGATGTCGCTCTGCGAACCAGCAACAGCATCAATGTGCCAGTTTAGCATAGTGAAAGCCTGGCCGCGTGCCAGAATATCAATGAATCAGAAGTTTGTCCGACAATAAGGGTCGAAGCGAAAACCCAGAAGTTTGAGAACAGATTTTAGCTCGTTTGAGAGTAATAGCCATAGCTATTGGTCGAAAAGGAGCTAAAATATGGGTCAAACAGCTGGGTTTTCAGCCGATCATGGATTGTCGGACAAGCTCCTAGTCAAAGCGCATAAAATCATTTAGAATGTTGTGAGGTTTTGTATCTGTCATCAGATTGACATGACAGGCAAGCATCGGGACTCAGGACATGCAGAATTCCAGTGAACTTCATAATCTGATTGCTACCGCTCTCACCGGAGTGGTCAAACAGATTAAGGCCATCAGATATTATCCACCCAAGCACCCGGCCCTGCAGGCTACGGCAAAGGAATGTCTGCGCGGCTTCGAGCCAATCCTTGCCAGCGGCAATCAGCTCTCCCTTACGGTACGCAAAGAAGGCTTTCTCTTTGATGACAGCCAGGTCACCAAAAACAATCAAGTTCTAGTACAGCTTGCCAACTTCTGTTTTGCCCGAAGGATTCAGCACCTGACATTCCTTGCCGACCTCAACAGCAGTGATTTACACCATTTTGTTCATTACCTGCTGCTCGACCCACAAATTATCCAAAAGCAGGGTGGCATCCAGGTGATTCTGGAAAAAGCCCGTCTGACCACAATCTGGACTAATGTCCACGACCTGGATGAAATTCTGCAGCGCAGGAAAGAGATTGAAGGCCTGCCCAAGGACCCGGGTTTTGATCCGGCCGCAGTTCTCACCGAAAATGATGGTGCTGAAGAATCTCAAGTTGCTGCAATGGACCTGGAAACGCTCCTCACAAAAATGGAACATGAGAAGGATGATGCTCGTTTCCAGCACTCCACTCAGGAACTGATTCCCCTGCTGCGTTTGCAGCTCATAGAGAAACAACGCACATTAGTGTTACGGGCCTTTTTGCTTCTGTGTCGCTGCGCCACCGTCAAGCAGTATTCTGGAGAACGCAAACAAAGTGCTCTACAGGCTCTTGACCAGTTGTCAACTGACGACACGGCCAATTACTTGATTTCCTTCATGTTTGCAGAAGAAACCGAGCAGAAAACCCGTAAAACGCTGGCCAGGGTTCTTGCTTTCATAGGCAGCAAGATTGCTAACCAACTGATGGAGATACTAGCTAACGAGAGTGCGTCAGCAAAACGCAAGCTATTGAATGAAATCCTGGTACGAAGTGGCAAAACTATTCTACCGGTCGTCTATGAATATCTCGATGATGGTCGTTGGTATGTGGTGCGCAACGCAATTTCTATCCTAGGAGACATACGCAGCCAGGAATCCCTGGCGCAATTGACCCCCCTGTTGCAGCATGATGAAATCCGTGTACGTCGGGAAACGATTCGCGCCCTGACAAAAATCGGTGGCAAACGGGCTATTAAAATTTTGATTCAAACCGCAATTGCCGACGATCAGGAACTACGCCGCCAGGCTATCCTCTCTCTGGGTGCCATCCGCGCAAACAGCGCCGTGCCGGCCTTACTGACCATGCTGAAGAAATCGGACCGCAGCCAGCGTGGCATTGACCTCAAAAAAGACGTCATTCGCTCCCTCGGAGAGATTTGTGACCCTGAGGCCATCCCTGAGCTAGCAAAGATTGTCTTGAAAAAAAGCTGGCTACGCCGCAAGCTTAATGATGAACTTCGCATAGTAGCAGCGACATCATTGGGCGATATCGCCAATGAAAGCACGCGTAGCCTCCTGGAAAAAACCACCCATGACCGTACGGCAGCTGTTGCCAGAGCGGCAGCACAGGCCCTCAAGCAACTGGACAAGGCGAAAGAATGAATGTTGACGAAATAAAACAGGTTGTACAGGTCCTGGCAGCAGCCATCAAAGGTCTACGTCTCTATGCTGTTGACCATCCAGCCACAGCCAAGCAGGTTGAAACTCTACAGAATGGTTTGTTCGGCCTGTTACAACATAAGAAACTGATCAAGATGGGAGTTCTGGAGGGGACCCTTTTTGTCGAGGACCATCTTTTCATGCAGGAGTTTCCAGCTGCAGCTGAAATAGCCAAACTCTTGGAATCCCGCGAATTGGTTGGCTTTGAATTCATGACCGGACTCTCAGCTAACGAGATTCAAGCCCTGCTGCACCTCTTGCATTCCGGCGGTGGCAAGGGACAGGATTTTGCCGACAGCATGGCATCACAGGGAATCAAGAAAATTCGCGCAATTGCTGCTGAAAATGAAGACGATAACCAACAGCCACGCAAGGTATATCGCAAGGCACTCAAGGTCGTTGACCAGCTCTTCCAGGATGTCCGTATGGGAGAAATCCCTTCATCGACAGAAGCAATCAACGTTGTCAAGAGTATGGCCCATATGACCATGACGGAGCCCCATGCCATGATGGCCCTGTCAATGCTCAAAGATTACGACAACTACACATTCACTCACTCGGTTAATGTTTCGGTAATTGCTCTCGCCGTCGGTCGAGCCTGTAACCTTACAGAGCAACAGCTGAAAACTCTTGGGCTGGGCGGTTTGCTACACGATCTGGGGAAGTTGCGTGTTGACGTCGATATCATCACCAAACCGGGACGCCTGACTGACGCTGAATTTGATGCTATCAAGGAGCACCCAGGTTTTGGCGCTGATATTATTCGCGAGATGGAAGACGTCACCCCCGAAGTCATGCAGATTGTCATCGGCCACCACCTTCGTTATGACCGTTCCGGTTACCCGGCAAACGCGATTGGCGACAACATCTCACCGCTGGTGGATATGACAGCGATCGCCGACTCCTATGACGCCATGACGACATTGCGCTCTTACCAGCGGCCCTTTACTCCACGTAAGGCGATTGCAAGAATCAAGGAAATCTCCGGTTCCTCCCTGCATCCTGAATTTGTCATGCACTTCGTCGATTCCCTGGGGGCTTACCCGGTAGGCAGCCTGGTGCGTCTCGACAATAATGAAATCGGCCTGGTTACTAAAGTTGACACCCGCGACACCAGCCTGGTTGACATTAAGGTGATCTTCGATCCTGCCGGTGCCATCCTTAAAGAACCCTTTATGATGCAACTGCGACCTAATCAAGCACGCCGCATAGTTGCCGAAGTCGACCCACATACCAAGGGCATCGATGTCACAGACTTTTTTGATTTTTAAGCACCATAAGCGAAGGCCGGAAGATCTCTCTTCCGGCCTTTATTTATCTGTTTTTCTACCAGCCCTAGTCTCTAACCCCAGACCCCCAGCAGCCAGCCCCCGCCATTAACCTTTCAACGGCAACTCGCTCAACGCCTGCACAGCAGCAACACGAGCTGTAGCACGGTTATCTTTAGTCAGTTTTATCAGCGGTTCGACGCTGTCGGGAGAACCGATGGAACCAAGTGATCTGGCAGCACTGACCACAAGTTGTTCGTCATCGTCTTCAAGGAGAGCAACCAGGTAAGGAGCCAGACGCACATCAGCAAAATGGCCAAGGGCTTCGGCCGTATGCACACGCACTGCAGGAGAAGGATCCTTGAGATGCTTGACCAGATTATTAAGTGATTTTGGATGGGCTTTCACACCCAGAACCTGGATCGCCGCACCGCGGATATCTGCATCTGGGTCCTTGAGCAGGTTAACAAGATGCGGAAAGACTTCCGAAGACTTGACGCTTTCCATGGCGAAAATCGCCTTGACCCGCTGACCTCTCTTATCAGATTTGAGCTCACGGATAATTTGTGAAAGGTCCTGGAAAGATTCCAGACGCTCGAGCGCCGTGGCCGCAACGGCACGGACCTCCTCTTCGGAATCGTTCAGTAACTCAATAAGTAGATTGCGTCTTTGCTCGAGTGACATTAAAATCCCCCGAATTAAAACGGAATATCGTCATCCGGGTTGAATGGCGGTTGTTGCGAACTGGCAGAGGGTTCCTCAGACGGCATTGGTGGCCGACCACCGCCACCGCCACCACCGCCCTGATCACCAGAGCGACTGAGCATCTGCATCTCGTTAGCAACGATCTCGGAAATGTAACGCTTGTTACCATCACGATCATCGTAGGAACGGTTCTGAATGCGGCCCTCGATATAAATCTGCTTGCCCTTGGTCAGATACTTACCGCAAATCTCGGCGAGACCGGCCCAAACCACGATATTGTGCCACTCGGTACGTTCCTGCTGTTCACCCTGTTTGTTCTTGAAACGCTCGCTTGTCGCCAGCGTGAAGGTACAGACAGCTGTTCCTGATGGCGTGTAACGCAGCTCAGGATCTTTCCCCAGATTGCCGACCAGAATTGCTTTGTTGACGGACATGATGACACCTCCATTGCATAAGATTGAGTAGGCAGTCTAGCCGAATAAGTGAGACCTGTAAAGCACTCACGAAAATCCTAATCAAATACTAACAATTACGATATATTGTACATAACCTGTATCCATTTTGAGAGGACCAATGAGCAAAGAAAGAATCCTGGTCGTAGAGGACGAGGAAGATATCCTGGCGCTGGTGCATTACAACCTGGTGAAAGCCGGGTTTATTGTCGACACTGCGGTCAGCGGTGAAGAGGGTCTGCAGAAAGCTCTGCAAGCACGACCGGACCTGGTGGTTCTCGACCTGATGCTGCCCAACATCGACGGCCTGGAAGTTTGTCGACAATTACGCGCCAGCTCTAACCTCTCTGAAGTCGCCATTGTCATGATGACCGCCAAAGGAGAAGAAGAGGATATAGTCAAAGGACTGGAATATGGTGCAGATGATTATATCCCCAAGCCGTTTAGCCCTCAGGTCTTGATTGCCCGCATCAAAGCCGTGTTGCGCAGAAAAATGCCAGAAAAATGCGACCGAAACGAGACTCCGATTGTCGTTCATGACCTTACTATCGATCCGCGGCGTAACCGGGTGACTGCAGCCGGGAAAGATATTGATCTGACCGTCTCCGAATTCAAACTACTGAGCCAATTGGCTGCTAAACCAGGCTGGGTTTTTACACGCACACAGATAGTTGATGCCATCCATGGCGAAGGATATGCTGTCACCGACCGCGCCATAGATGTACAGGTGGTCGGGTTGCGTAAGAAGCTTGGCACCTGTGGCATTTACATCGAAACAGTTCGCGGAGTTGGTTACCGGTTTAAGGAATAAAGCCGGGACGCGGAGTGCAGGACGAGGGACGCAAAAACCAATCAAGACAGTGATAAGTTCCTGGCAGCTGTTGTTGTCTGAACTTGCATTTTTTCTTACATCTTACAACTTAAAGCTTAAAACTGGTTCTTATGTCTCATAAAAAACTCATCTGGCAGATATTCCCTCCTTTCCTGATCATTATTGTCTGTGCTCTGCTTGCTATCACCTGGACTATCTCCCGAGAGCTCAGCTCTTTTCAGCTTCGCCAGGCGACCAGCGATCTTGAAGCCAGGGCATTTCTTGCAAGCAAGCAACTTACCGGCAACATGACTCTGGCAAACCAGGCCACAGTCGATCGTCTTTGCAAAGAACTCGGCAAGAGCACAGCAACGCGATTGACCGTCATCCTCAACGACGGCACGGTCATTGGTGATTCGGAAAACTCGCCTGGACAGATGGATAATCATAGCAACCGTCCAGAGATTACTCAAGCTCTGCAAGGACATATCGGCACAGCAACCCGTTTCAGTCAGACCTTACGGCAAAATATGCTCTATGTAGCGATTCCAGTCTTTGAGCAGGACACAATTGTCGGCAGCATCCGCGCGGCCCTATCGATTGCCAAGCTTGAGCAGACTCTTTCGAAAATAACCCTGAAGCTTGTCCTCGGTGGCCTGATCGTTGCCTTGGTTGCGGCATTAGTTGCCCTGGCTGTGTCACGACGTATCAGTCGTCCGTTGGGGGAGTTGCAAAAAGGTGCAGAGCGCTTTGCCAAAGGCGACCTGGAGCAACCTCTGCCAGTCTCTGCAGTCACCGAAATCAGCGGTCTCGCAGAGGCAATGAACAGCATGGCAGCGCAACTGGACGAGCGTCTGCGCACGGCAATCCGACAACGCAACGAGCAAGAGGCAGTGCTGACCAGTATGATTGAGGGCGTTATCGCCGTCGATACCGACCAGGTGATACTGCGGATCAACGCTGCGGCAGCTCGCCTCTTCAATATCGACATTGACAATGCGGCTGGCAGGCATATTGGTGAGGTTACCCGCAAAGTAGACCTGCACCGTTTTATTGTAAGCACTTTGACCAGCAGCGACCCAATTGAAGCGGAACTGACCCTGCTGCATCAGGGAGAAGAGCGCTACCTGCAAGCTCATGGTGCTCCCCTGCGCGGTGCGTCAGGACAAAAGATCGGCGCTCTGGTCGTCGTCCACGATGTCACCCGCTTGCGCCGCCTGGAAAACCTGCGCCGCGACTTTGTCGCCAATGTCTCTCATGAATTAAAAACACCGATCACGGCCATCAAGGGTGCTGTAGAGACACTGCAGGGTGGCGCCGTGAATAATCCGCAGGACAGCCGACAGTTCCTTGGGATTGCCAGCAGGCAGATCGACCGGCTCAATGCCATCATCGAAGATCTGTTGGCCCTTTCTCGTCTTGAGCGAGATGCCGAAGCGGCAGAGATCGACTGTGCCCAAGAGAATCTCCAGCCTATACTTGCCTCTGCCCTGCAGTCCTGCGCGACTATCGCAGAGATGCGGGAGGTCCAGGTCAGTCTGTTCTGTGCAGAGGAGTTAACGGCCTGTGTCAATGCTCCGCTACTGGAACAGGCAATTATCAACCTGGTTGACAATGCCATCAAGTACAGTGACGCAGAGAGCGTGGTCACGGTCGAAGGGTGGCAAGATGATGATCAGCTCAAGATCAAGGTTCAGGACCGCGGCCAGGGCATCCCGGAAGAACACCTGCCACGGCTTTTCGAACGTTTCTACCGCGTCGATGCCGCTCGCAGTCGTGCCATTGGTGGCACTGGACTGGGGTTGGCGATTGTCAAGCATATCGTCCAGGCGCATAATGGTGAGGTGACGGTACACAGTACGCTCGGGGAAGGTACTGTATTCACCATCAGCCTTCCAAGGTTGCCGGTACGAGAAGATTCTAATAATGGGATTGTATGACAAACATATCCTGCCAAAGCTGTTACACCTGGCATGCACAAACCGCCCGGTCATGCGACGGCGAGAGAAAGTGGTCCCTCTTGCCCATGGTCGGGTGCTGGAAATCGGCCTCGGTTCAGGATTGAATCTCCCCTACTACGATGCCGACAAGGTGAGCAAGCTGTGGGGTCTTGACCCTTCTCCAGAGCTGCACAAAATGGCCAGAAAGAGCGCACTGTCGGTGGACTTTGACGTTGAATTCATCGGTTTGTCGGCTGAGGAGATCCCACTTGAGACAGATTGTGCCGATACTCGGGGGTATAAACTGCCAACAACTTTTATCTGAACTAATCCTCTTCTCACTCTCTCCTAACCGACTCCTAACAATAACCCGTCAAACTCGCCTCCAAACATAACCTGAAAGACAACCGAGGAGACGAATCACATGGACAAGAAACGCAACAATCTGTTTCACATCATCCTGATTGCCCTGACCGCACTATTAGTGAGCACAAGCCCTGCCCTTGCTGGAGTAACCATCAACGGTGCCGGGGCAACCTTCCCCTACCCTGTCTATGCCCAGTGGGCCTGGCTATACAATAAAGATACCGGCGTCAAACTGAATTATCAATCGATCGGCTCGGGTGGCGGCATTCGCCAGATCAAGGCCAAAACGGTTGATTTCGGAGCGTCCGACGCGCCATTGCAAGCAGCGCAACTAAACGAAGCTGGACTGTTGCAATTCCCGATGGTCATTGGCGGCGTGGTTCCGGTGATAAACGTGCCAGGGGTAACGGCCGGCAAACTGAAACTCTCCGCCACAACTCTGGCCGACATCTTCCTCGGCAAGATCAGTGCGTGGAATGACGCGGCCATCGTTAAGGAGAATCCTGGACTCGTTCTGCCGGACACGGCGATCACCGTAGTACACCGCGCCGACGGTTCGGGGACAACCTGGATTTTCACCAGCTATCTGAGCAAGGTCTCGGCTGAGTGGCGGAACTCGGCCGGTCACGCAAAATCAGTCAAGTGGCCCACAGGGGTCGGCGGCAAGGGCAATGCAGGTGTCGCCGCCTACGTGCAACGCATCAAGGGCGCGATCGGTTATGTCGAATATGCTTACGCCCTGCAGAACAAGCTGAACTACAGCTTACTGCAGAACCAGGCCGGCAAGTACGTTGCACCGACCATCGCAACATTCCAGGCTGCGGCAAGCAACGCTGACTGGGCCAAAGCAGATGGTTTTTACCTGGTACTGACCGACCAACCAGGGCAAGACAGCTGGCCGATTACCGGTGCCTCGTTCATCTTGGTTTACAAGGAACAGGCCAAGGCCGAAATGGCCAAAGAAGTTTTGAACTTCTTCGACTGGTGTTATCGCAAGGGTGATGAGACGGCAGAAAAACTCGACTATGTACCGATGCCGAAGAGTGTCGTCAGCCTGGTCGAAAAAGCCTGGCGTGAACAGATTAAGGTAGCTGGCAAGCCGGTTTGGCCGTAAGAGCAGGGACGCGGGACGAGAGAAGACCAAAGATGCAGACGAAATCTCACATTAACTTTGATCCGGCTTTCCGTTGGCTGACACTTGCCGGCGGCCTGGCCATTCTGTTCCTGGTAGGCAGCATCTGCTACACCCTGATCATTGGTGCCATGCCGGCACTGAAGAAGTTCGGTATCGGCTTCCTGTTCTCACAAAGCTGGGATCCGGCCTTTAAGGAATTTGGTGCTTTAAGCAGCGTCTACGGCACCCTGGTTTCAACCGCCATCGGCATGCTCATAGCCGTTCCTTTGAGCCTGGTGATTGCCCTCTTTCTGGTAGAACTTGCACCACCGGCAGTCAGCCGACTGGTCGGCGGTGCCATCGAACTCCTGGCTGCCATTCCGAGCATTATCTACGGCATGTGGGGGCTGTTTGTCTTCGCACCCTTTCTCGCCGACCATGTGCAACCCTGGCTGACAAGCGTCGCCCCTGGTTTGCCGCTATTCCAGGGGCCACCGATTGGCATCGGCATGCTCGCCGCCGGCATCATCCTCGCCCTGATGGTACTGCCCTTCATCACCTCGGTTACTCGTGACGTATTTCAGATGGTTCCGGAGGTGGTTAAGGAGTCAGCCTACGGCATGGGCAGCACCACCTGGGAAGTGACCCGCAAGGTAACCCTTCCCTATGGTATTCAAGGCGTTGTCGGTGCCTGTTTTCTCGGCCTTGGCCGCGCCATAGGCGAGACCATGGCGGTCACTTTCGTGATCGGCAATCGCCATGAAATTTCAGCGTCACTGTTTGCCGCTGGCAACAGTATCGCCTCGACCCTGGCCAATGAATTCACCGAGGCCTCTGATGACCTTTATCTGGCGGCCCTGATCGAACTGGGTCTGGTCCTGTTCGGCATCACCCTGGTTATACAGTTTATCGCCCGCTGGTGGCTGCGGCGCACCGCACGCAAGTTGGGAGCTGTTCGATGAAACCACGTAGCCTGACCTATCGTCGTGGCATTGACTTGAGCATTCGAGTCATCAGCAGCCTGGCCGCCCTGTTCGGTATCATCATGCTCGGCTGGATTCTCGGCACGGTCCTGTTTAAAGGTGCGGCAGCCATCAACTGGGCATTCTTCACTGAACTGCCTGCACCACCCGGGATGCCCGGAGGTGGCCTTGCCAACGCCATCCTCGGCACCCTGCTGATCACCCTGCTCTCTGTCCTGATCGGCGTCCCGGTCGGTCTTGCCGCCGGCGTCTGGCTGGCCGAGTTCGGCCAGGAGTCGAAACTGGCCGAAGTCATCCGCTTCGCCGCCAATCTGCTGATGAGCACGCCGTCGATCATTATCGGCGTATTCGTCTATGTGGTGATGGTACTAACCACCGGCAAGTTCTCCGGCACCGCCGGTGCCGTGACCCTGGCGATCATCATGCTGCCGGTGGTAGCTCGCACCGCCGAGGACATGCTGGCCCTGGTGCCAAGTGCGCTACGTGAAGCAGCCCTGGCCCTCGGCATGCCACGTTGGAAAGCTACTCTCGGCATCGTCTTCCGGGCGGCACAAACCGGCCTGTTGACTGGCACCCTGCTGGCCGTAGCCCGGGTCAGCGGCGAGACAGCACCACTACTCTTCACCGCACTCAACAGCCCTTACTGGCCAGAGTCGTTCAACGAACCGACCGCCAACCTGACCGTGACCATCTTCAATTACGCCATGTCTCCCTACGATGACTGGCAGACCTTGGCCTGGGGCGCGTCCCTGTTGATCACTGCTGGCGTTCTCGGCACGACCATCATTACGCGAGGATTTATCTGGTACAGGAGCAGGTAGGGCTAGGGGCTGGAGGCTGGAGAGAGGGACACTTAACTGATGAAGGACAATAAACTATGATGCAAACAGCAACGGCAACATTGCCACACCGACCACAAGTGCGACCCTTGCCGGTCTCGTCAGTAAAAACTGAGTCACAAGTGCATGCCGGACAAATCAAGATTGCTACTCGCGGGCTCAACTTTTACTACGCCGACCAACAGGCCCTGTTCGACAATGAGCTGGAGATTGCAGCCAACCAGGTCACGGCAATCATCGGCCCATCAGGGTGTGGTAAATCAACACACTTGCGCACCTACAACCGGATTTTCGAACTCTACCGAGGCCAACGGGTCAGTGGCGAGGTCCTTCTGGACGGGCAGAACATCCTTGATGGCGATTGTGATGTCCTGGAACTGCGACGCAAGATCGGCATGATCTTCCAGAAACCGACCCCCTTCCCGATGAGCGTCTTCGACAATATCGCCTACGGCCTCAAGCAGCACTACCACATCAACCGCAGCGAACTGCGCGACCGGGTCGAAACGGCCCTGCAGCAGGCAGCTCTCTGGGACGAGGTCAAGGACAAGCTGAACCATCCCGGCACAGCACTCTCCGGTGGCCAGCAGCAGCGACTCTGTATTGCCAGGGCAATCGCGATTGAACCGGAGATACTGCTGATGGATGAACCAACCTCAGCCGTTGACCCGATCGCTACAGCGCGTATCGAAGAGTTGATCGACACACTGAAGAAACGCTACACCATTGTCATCGTCACACATAACATGCAGCAGGCCGCCCGGATCTCCGATTACACGGCGTTTTTCTATCAGGGACGAATAGTCGAATTCGGTGCAACCGACAAGATTTTCACCAACCCGGACAATCAACAGACGGAAGATTACATCACCGGACGGTTCGGTTAGTTCGACATCCTCGCAGGAGAGCAGAAATGAAAAACTTATTGCAAAAAGAACTGGGGCAGCTTGAAAAGCAACTGCTGTCTCTAACCGCAGTCGTCGAAGAAAACGTGCAGATGTCTGTCAAGGCCCTGGCAGAAAGAGATGTTCCTCTGGCAGAAAGGATGATCAAGGCGGACGAAGAGGTCAACCGTCTGGAAGTGAATCTCGAGGAAGAGTGCCTCAAAATTCTGGCGTTACACCAACCTGTTGCCAACGATTTGCGCATGATCATCGCCATCCTCAAAATCAACAATACCCTGGAACGCATCGCCGATCAGGCCGTGAACATTTCGGAACGCGCGCTGGCCGTCGCCCGTTCACCGATCATCACTTGCCCGTTAAATCTGGACGGTATGGCCAAAAAAGTTATTTCCATGCTTGAGAAAGCACTGGACTCTCTGGTTAACGCTGATCTTCAACTAGCGCAAACCGTGCTCGACCTTGACGACGAAGTCGATGATCTGCACAGCACCAATTATCAGCTTTTCAAGGATTACATTCGTCAGAACCCTGCAGCTATCGACACGGTTCTCAACTTCCTGACCGTGTCCCGCCATCTTGAACGCATTGCTGACCTGGCCACCAACATTGCTGAGGATGTCATCTATCTGAATGAGGGTAGAATAGTACGGCATCTGACCAGCTAATCTCTTCCCACTCCGTTTCTTGTTGGGCAGTTCCTTCTTCTTGTGTAAGTAACCCAAGTAGGCTATGGTGTTGAGGCTGTCATTCTTGGGGGAACATATTGGCATCACTACAGTTTTTCAATATTCTGCGCCGCTGATATCCTGCTTGACAGGGTGCTGCGGCGTTTTGTTGTTTTCCCCATTGGAAGAAAACTTTTCCTGCACTGGAGAACCCTCTTTTGAGAGAACTTTTCACAAGCACTTGGTGCCTCCCGGATTTAGCGAAGAAATCAATATCTCCAGGGCAAAAGCAGCTCTGGAAAGCTGCCGACAAGTTGCGTAAAAACATCGATGCTGCCGAATACAAGCATGTGGTACTGGGGCTGATTTTTCTCAAATTTCTAAAAGGGAATACTGCGGATCTCACACCTGAGGAACAAAAAGGTCGTATTGATATTGGGTATCAAACCATTTCTGATGAACACGTAATCATCGAATTAAAAAGGGCCTCTGTGAGTATACCTGTTGACAAATTAATGGCACAAATAAGGAAGTATAGGAGTGGAGCGCAAAAGATACTGGCAACCAGTAATTACAAAGATTGGCCACTTAAAATAATTTGTCTACTTGGAAAGCAACCACCAGAATGGAACAACCCAAATGGACCAAAAGAAGTTGCCGATACACTAAAGACAATTGATGCACGCATTATCTACTACGATCAACTCGTCGATAATGCTCAACAAACATATGCCAGCTACCTTGAAGAACACAAAAAGAAAGACAAACTTTGGGGCGTGTTTAAATCAATTGATGACTTTGGAGTTGAGCCAAACCATTAAGGAACCCTGGTGAATTACCTCCAGACTGGACAATCTCATATTGTTGAAGAGCAGCATTACTCAGCTGAACAGCCGTAATTGCAGAAGAGTTGATTTGGCCGTAAAATGCATGTCTGAATCTCTCCGCGTCACTACGTGCTGCGACCAGGTCGTCTTGTAGAAGCGGATCTTCTATCCCGGCATATAATGATGACAGATTCCAACGAATTTCAGATGCAGCAAGGCTGTTCATAAGTGCTCCTTGACTTCTCTTTGAAGATGTAAAGCATTTCAACTTGCAGGCTATCCGCTGACAAGTTGACAACAAGACCCCCCCCTTAGTCTTTCAGACGAAGGGGGGTAAATGTCAGCTTTTTTCAACACTCATGGGGGCTGTCTATAGCTCTTACGCCAGCAGCATAAATTCAATCAAGAGCGTAGATGACAATAGCCGATCTGGCTTTGTTAAGGTACCCTTCATGCTTGAACTTGACCACCATCACCAAGTCATTTTTGCCATCGTTGTCGGCATCGGCCAGGACAAAGTCACCCAGGTAGCCTTGCTGGCTCGCTGTACGCCAACTTTCGTCCATCGAAAAACCGTTCCAGGTCAAGGCAACTAACCGACTTTTTTTATACTTGCGCCAACGTTGCATAAGTCGCTGACCGTCATTTTGGGCCACCAGTATCTCGTTATCAGAGGTTTTGAGCAACCTGGAGCGCATGCATGTTGGAAGTACAGAATCACCATCATTGCCTTTACGGTTGTCAAAACAGGTCTCTGATCCACCGAAATACTCTCCTGACGCCCAGAGCTCAACCCCAGCGGCAGAAACAACTCTAAGATAGTCACCCTGGGTCAGATAAGCATAATAAAGCAGGTTATTATCATCTGTGAACGGCACAAAACTGTACATATTAATGAGCCCGGGGAGGTCAATTTCTTCACCTCTCACGAGACTGTTACCTTTGAGATGAATATAAAAAGGGTTCCCAAAGAAGCTCTCTTTGCCCGAGCCCTTTCTTTGACCAATAAGCACCCGTCCCTCTCCTGGCAGTTCAACAGCGCGTAAATACCATTTAACTTTGTCGATGACGATATCATAAGCACTGCCAGTGTATTTAACCACAAAGGAGACCAGTTCATGGCTGACAGTGGCAGTCAGATAAAGCTCAGGGCTACCGTTTCTATCGAGATCAACTGCATCCAGGCTGAGGATTTGCACCCCTGCAGGAATCAGGACTTCTGCCTTTTCACTGTACTTCGCCTGGTTGATCTGGCCAATCAACAACTTATGATCCAGCGCAACAGCTGTTTCCTGAAGACCATCACCATCCAGATCCGCAACAGCTACGCCTACCGGGTTACCGCTGATGTTCGGACCCATCCAAATTCCACGCTTCTCTGCAGAGCCAGGGCGTATAATGCCAATATTTTCAGGCGAGAATGGATCATCATCTTTCAGGTTGAACACGTCTAAAAGACTGTCCGCAGCTTTCTTAAGGAGGCCGGGTTCTGGTTTCGTACTCTGAGAGACGTAAGACCGTCGTAGAGGTTCTGTTTTTGCGATCAGTTGTTGATTATCTGATACCTTATAACTATGAAGCAGGCTACCATCCGAGGTTTTTACAACGAGGGCATCGGGATTTAAGGTAAAGGTCAACAGAGGCACAGCACTATCACTCTCCTGCAACCACTTAAACTGAGGCAGATCCATCTTGATCTGTCGAGCAATTGCGCCGTCACCCGCTGTTTTATCAATAAAAAGAGTCGGTACTTGCTCAAAGCGACGCACCTCAGCACCATTTTTTGCTTCCGTATTAGCAGAGAGTAGCTTTGCGTAGGAGTAGCCTGAATTGATGCGAATCACCTGAAGAAAACCGGTCGGGATATCAACCGAGCCAAGAATTTCTTTGGTGACCGGATGGTAAATATTTGCCCCCTTTTTCACCAAAGTGAGGATATCACCGACATGAAGGTTATCGCTGGCATCAAGATCGACGATGTACTCGTCATTAATCGGCATAATGACATAACCACTCAAGACCACATAATCCAGTTCAATCTGCTTGGGCAGTTCAGCTAAAACAGAAACCGGGGTGAACAGAAATATGCAGAAAAATAGTTTAATGAGTAACTTCATGGGCAGACCTCTTATACAAGACTATAGATACGAACCTGTTAAAGCGAGACATGGTTAAAAATAGTTTGTATAGTAGCAACATTGAGCATAAATGGGAAGGCTGAACTGACTAAAACAGAGATTCACAATAATCGTAAGCACAATAAAGCTTGGTACAAAATCTTATTATTTTTATTTTCTGCAAGAGCTCTAAACACCATCAATTAATCACGGATCAAACCAGACACTTCCAACTCAAAAGCCTAAACCATAATCTTTACGAGCAACGTTCCTGAGCAGTTGCAGAAAGACAGGAGGGGTATCGGTAAGACCGATACCATCGTTTGTGATCTGCAACTCAACGAGACGTTCCACCTGATTGTAAGTGGAGTGGCTAGCGCCCCAACCAAAGCAATCGGCGAGAGCATCGCTGTCGGTTTGCAAGTTTTTATCTCTGGGATCGTAGAAGTTAATAACCCAAAAGCGGCCGTTACTGTCAACACTGGTGGCATCAGTCACCCGGTACTCGATATTTAAAAAAGGCAACGGCTCCTGGGCTTTTAAATCAGAACCGAAACAATGAGCGATTGGCGCCTCATTGACTTTGACCCCATGCTTGGTTTGCGGCAGTATTTCGCTGATTACTACTTCCAGCACCACCTCTCTTAGACCAGGTATCATCTGACCTGCCACCAGATAACCGCGCATACCTTCAGTTAATTCCGCCTCAACCGTTAGATAAACGTGATCACCGGCAAAAGCAATGGCCTCAAACCCCTGGAAACCATCAATGAGAGAAACAATTCCTGAGTTGATAAAGGGAATGGGCTGCGGTATCAGCGGTTCAGGATCAAGTGTAGCAAGATAGGCCTCGATATCAGCTTTAGGCAAGGTATAGAGATGACTGTCACCGTCGAAATCAGGGTATTGAGGCAGCAGAATCAAGATATCGCCATACTAGGCGAGACCTGAGATTTCCGCGTCTTGGTCAGCAAGCGGCCCAGTCAAAGAAATCTCAGTAGCTGGGTACTCAGGTATTATTTTGCTGTTCAATTCCGGAGTTTGTGTTACGACCTTCTGACCACAAGCCACTAAAAGAGACAACACAAACAACCACATGTATTTTTGATACATCGCTCACATCTTCCAAAACATCAAAACATCAAAACAGTCCGGCAATCCGCAGCATTATTTCCCACTCGGCAGCAAAAAATAAAGCCCGCTGCAAATACAGCGGGCTTTATTGACATACTGCGATCAGTCGAAACTTAGAACTTCACGACCAGACCGGAAATAAGCTGAAGGTAGTCATCTGTGTAATCATCATAGCCAGTATCAATATCTTCGCTATTATAATTGAGATGTGTAGTGAGTGTGGTGTTTTTCATCAATTTGTAAGCTAAACCAGCATTCAGAGTATAGCCATCAACGTCGGCAATATCATCATCTTCGGTCTGGTAAACCATACCAGCAAATTTCATGCTGAGTGCATCATTGACTTTAACATCAGCGTACAGTGAACCGGCAGTTACACCAGCACCAGCACCGGAAGGATCATAAATGTCGAATTCACGGACGAACTCACCACTCCAGTAACCGTAGCTTTCCGGATGCCAGTCAGCAAAAGTCCAGTTAACAAGACCGTCGTTGTTCATGTTGGTAACCTGCTGGTCACCACCATCCTGACCTTCTGCCCATAGAAACATTGCGCCAACACGCACGGTGTCTGTAGCTGCCATGGAGGCATCAAGGTACAACTGGTTGCCTTTGAGGTCTATGCTACCAGCTCTCTCACCGTCAAAGATATTGAGTTCACCCTTGAGGTAAACTGGACCGAGATTAGCAGAACCGGCGAGGCCAAAACCGAGCAGATCGTAATCGGTATAGTTGTCATCATAGTTGTAAGCAAGCATCGGGGTCAGAGCGAAGCCGTCACCCTTGTAGTCATACTTGAGAGCTGTCAGGCTGACATCACCATCATTATTGGGACGGGAGGTCAGGCTGATACTGGAAGAACCAAAGCTGTCGTTACCAGCGTTCTCATCCAGACGCTTGACATGACCAAGGTAGAAGCCTTTGTACTTTACGACGAAACCAGTACCAACGACGTCGAGCATGTCGCGGGTATGACCGAAGCCACCAAAGTAGAGTTGACCAGCCTGGAAGGTAACACCATTTTTCACCAACTGCAGATAGGCTTTGTCGAACTGGATGTCAGCACGACGTGAGCTGTACTGGTAAACAGAACCGCCAACATATGTACCTGCGGCATTATACTTGTTGCTGGAACCACCCCAAGCTACGTTATTGGAGGAGTTCTCGTCGCTCTCCGTTGCATCAAAGCGGAAGTGGACGCTGACGCCCTCAGCCACAGCGATCTTACCGGAAATACGCATACGTTGGTCATTCCAGGCACCACTGTCATCAAAGTTTGTTGACTCTTTGTCAACATCGTACATAAAAGCACGAACCCGCATTTGACCCGACAGACTGAAACGATCCTCCGCGATGACCGGAACGGCCATGGCTGCGATAACCAGCCCAATCACTAGAACTTTTAACAATTTCATTTTTTGCCTCCTGAATGTAAATTTAGTTTACAACCTTGTACCCACCACCACAGTGAGCCAAGCCCTCTAAACTTATGAATGTTTACTCGGTTGGTGCTTCAAACTCGTACCCACACGCCGGACACTTGACACGCACCTTTTGGTCACCTTTCGAGCCGACACACGCCGCCAGAGAAAGAAACATCAAGACCACCAGTGCGCAGGTGAAAACCTTCTTCAATTCACTACCTCCTTTCGTTAGTTCTTTTTACACCAATTTAGGTTTGACTGCATCAAACTCAAAAAAGCCTTGGAGCATCTAATAAAGCACTCTCCAGTGTCACATACCCACAGCCGCTTACCACTACACTAATGGTGCCAAGCTATCAGCCAATCACAAGATAACTAAAGAAGCATTATATTCCAAGCACTTTTTAACTTTTCGATAGAATAATGTTATATTTTTACTATCAACAGCCATCATTAAACTGTTGCCGGTATTCCACACTGTCGCAATTTTTCCACATTTCCAGACAACCAACCAAACAGAAGCTCATTTTTCAATAGCCGCTACGAAGAACCGCCAAGCTCGGGTGGACGACCGAAATCTTTAACCATAGAAATAATATCTGCAGCCAATACATTGCGACCGGCACTGTCAAAGCGGACGACCTGTTCGGCGTCGACCACCAGAAAGCGTGGGATCAGGTAAACGTTATAGGCTTTGTAGACCTGACCATCATCTAGCAGTGCGTGAAAAGTCATAGGAGGCTCAGCATCGCCCAGAAATTTTTCAATCATTTCCTTAGAGTCCTGAACAAAAACCTCGATAAGCACAACATCCTTCTCCTTGAGAAATTCTCCGACTTTCTCAATTTCTCCACTCAATTGCTTGCAGGTCGGGCACCAGGTAGTTGCAAGCTTAAGCAGAACCAAGCGACCCTTGAAGTCAGAGAGACTGACTTCCCCACCGGATAGAGACTTTAATTTAAAATCTGGTGCCGCTTCGCCAACCTCGATAGCAACAGCTGAGACTGGAGCCATACAGCAAAAGAGGATTAGAAAGAAGATGAAGGTGGATTTGTGCAATTTCATATATTCGTTGATACCTCTGGCAAATATTACAAATCTAAAACTGAAAACGACCATAAACTTAGTGGTAATCAGGCCTCTGTTCAGATTGTCCATGCCATCATTAAGATTATTTAGTAAAACAGCTTTCTACAGCGCAGTATAGAAATGCTGTTTTTGGTTTGTCAAGAACAAAAGCATGGCCCTGAAGGCAGAATCAAGACGAATGCTCACCTGACTGACAGAGTTCAGTCAGTACCCCACCACTAGCCTTGGGGTGCATAAAAGCGATTTGCGTCTTATGGGCTCCCATACGCGGACTCTCGTCTATCAAACGAATATCTTTAGCTTTGAGCTGTGCCAGACGCTGCTCAAGATCAGCAACTTCATAGGCAATGTGATGCACGCCGGGGCCATGCTTTTCCAGAAACTTTGCGACGGGTGAATCAGGCGCTGTAGGCTCCAGGAGTTCTATGCGGCTTTCACCGATAGCAAAGAAAGCTACTTTGACTTTCTGTTCGGCAACCACCTCGGTTCCTTCGAACTCCATGCTGAGGACATCCCGGTAAAAGGGAGCGGCTTCTTCTATACTGGTTACAGCTATACCAATATGGCTGATTTTTTCAGACATAACTACTAACCTCTTCTGTTAGGACAAGACCATTTAACGCAAAGGCGCAAAGACGCGGAGAGAGTCAAAAACTTTATTGTTAAAACCGTTAATGCTCTGGGCATCCGTTGACTACACGATGAATGCCATTTTTGAGATATTTATCACCAAAGTTTATGATCAAGCCAAGCTTAAAATTACCGAGCCTAAGGTATGTCAATAGTTGCGAAGCGTATAAAGGATTGAACTTTTCAACAGCTTTGACTTCAATGACAACCCTACCTGCCACCAACAGATCAATATAGAGAGGCTTCTTAAGCTCCACCCCCTTATAGACTACTGGCACAGGCCTCTGAAGCTGTACTTCAAGGCTGGCCGACTCCAGCTCAGATGTCAAAGCCTCTTCGTATACAGCCTCCAGAAGACCAGGCCCACCAAGCTCCCTGTGGACCTCAATGGCCGCACCAATAACCTGGTGACTTATATAGTTTTCCGTCACTGTCCCCCCCTAAAAACATTAGATATAAAGGCAAAAGAGTCTTTCTTTGCGTCTTAGCGCCTTTGCGTTAAGTCTTCTTGAATGACTCCAGCAAGCGCCGCGCAGCTGCACTCGGAGTCGTTACCCCCGTCGCCACCGCCTCCTGCACCTGCTCCAGCAACCCCTCGACATTGCGATCCCGCAGGAACATTTCTTTGAGGTCTTCCATCAGCAGAGTCCACATCCAGTCGTTGGCCTGCAGCTTACGTTTTTCTTCCAGTTCACCACTTTGCTGCATACGTGAGCGGAAATCTTTCACCATGCTCCAGACCTCGGTGATCCCCTCAACATGAAGGGCACTGCAGAGCAGGGCCGGAACCTGCCAGTTAAGGCTTTTCGGTTTAAGCATGTGCAGGGCATTGACATACTGCTGGCAGGCCAGTTCGGCGCGAGTGCGGTTGTCACCTTCAGCCTTGTTGACGACGATGGCATCGGCTATCTCCATGACGCCACGTTTGATCCCCTGCAGTTCGTCGCCGGCATTGGGGATCTGCAGTAACAGGAAGAAGTCGACCATTGAAGCGACGGCAATCTCGGACTGACCGACACCGACGGTCTCGACGATGATCACGTCATACCCGGCAGCTTCGCAGACCAACATGGTCTCTCGGGTCTTGCGGGCCACACCACCCAAGGTTTCGCCCGCTGGAGAGGGCCGTATGAAGGCGTTGGTTTCACGAGCCAACTCTTCCATGCGCGTCTTGTCACCGAGGATACTGCCACCGGAGAGCTGCGAAGACGGGTCGACAGCCAACACAGCCACCCTGTGCCCCAAGCTGAGCAGGTGCATGCCGAAGGCCTCGATAAAAGTGCTCTTACCAGCTCCCGGCACCCCGGAGATACCAATGCGAATCGAATTTCCGGTTGTCGGGAGAAGTTCATCGAGCAGCGTAGTCGCTGCCAAAGAATGGTCAAGGTTGCGGCTCTCGATCAGAGTAATCGCCTTGGCCAGGGCACGAACTTTACCGGCGCGAACACCATCTGCAATGTCGTGGATTTTGATCATAGAAGAGGCTGGTTGTTTGGTAGAGGAACAAAAGCGAACTTCAAAAACGAACTTCAATAACGCACAAGCGTATAAGCGTAACGCAAAGGAAAAGCATAAACGCAGGAATCATGGGGAAAAGCAAAACACAGAAGACCGAAAAAACAGGCATATAGGTTCTACACAAGCCTTAGTTTTTCTTTGCGCCTTTGCGTTACGCTTATACGCCTACCCTAATCAGTTCATTTCCACAATTATTTATGTTTTGCTTCAATCGCATCCAACGTCTCAGTAGCTGAGGTGACGATCGGCGTGCCCGGTCCGAAGATTCTGGCGGCACCGGCGGCAAACAGTTCGTCGTAATCCTGGCGCGGGATGACGCCACCACAAACAATGACGATATCATCGGCATCGAGCTTCTGCAATTCTGCGGCGAGCTGCGGCACGAGAGTCTTGTGTCCGGCAGCCAGACTGGAGACACCAACCACGTGGACATCGTTTTCTACTGCCATCTTGGCGGCTTCTTCGGGAGTCTGGAAGAGCGGACCGACATCAACGTCAAAGCCGGCGTCAGCGTACGCAGTCGCTACGACCTTGGCACCGCGATCATGACCATCCTGTCCCATCTTGGTGATCAAAATACGCGGCCGACGACCATCCTTGGCGAAGAAGGCGTCAATGCGTTGCTTCAGTTCTGCAAAATTGTCGTCGTTCTCTACCACGGACCCATAAGCTCCTGAGACCAGTTTAATTTCCGCCTTATGACGGCCAAAAACCTCTTCCATAGCATCAGATATCTCACCGACACTGGCCCTGAGGCGGGCGGCCTCAATACTGAGGCCAAGCAGGTTTCCTTCTTCATTCTTGCACGCAGCAGTAATCGCAGCAAGGGCCTTCTGGCAAGCCGCCTCGTCACGATCGGCACGCATCTTCTCAAGACGAGCAATTTGTGATTTGCGGACAACGGTATTATCGATATCAAGCACTTCAATTTGATCTTCTTCGGCGAGTTGATACTTATTAACACCGACGATGACATCACGGCCACTGTCGATAGCTGCCTGTTTCTTGGCGGCCGATTCCTCGATACGTAATTTCGGCATACCAGACTCGATCGCCTTGGTCATACCACCCAATTCGTCAATTTCATCAAGAATTTTCTGGGCCTCTTCGATCAACGATGCGGTCAAACTCTCCACATAATAGGAGCCGGCGAGTGGATCGACGACATTGGTGATACCAGATTCTTCCTGGATAACCAGCTGGGTATTACGGGCAATACGCGCCGAGTGATCAGTCGGCAATGCGATCGCCTCATCCAGTGCGTTCGTGTGTAACGATTGCGTACCACCCAACACTGCAGCCAGGGCTTCAAGAGTCGTGCGTATAACATTATTGTATGGGTCCTGCTCGGTAAGGCTCCAACCGGAAGTCTGGCAATGGGTGCGCAGCATCAGCGACTTCGGATTCTTCGGATCAAAACGCTTCATCATATGCGACCAGAGGTAGCGAGCCGCACGCAGCTTGGATGCCTCCATGAAGAAGTTCATACCAATGCCGAAGAAGAAGGACAAACGCGGCGCAAAAGTATCGACATCGAGGCCTTTATCAATTGCGGTTTTTACATATTCGATGCCATCTGCCAGCGTAAAGGCCAACTCCAGAGCGTTATTGGCCCCGGCCTCCTGGATGTGATAACCGGAAATCGAGATAGAGTTAAAACGTGGCATGTAGTTGCTGGTGTATTCGATAATATCAGCAATGATACGCATTGACGGTACCGGCGGATAGATATAGGTGTTGCGAACCATGAACTCTTTGAGAATATCGTTCTGGATGGTGCCAGCAAGCTGTTCCTGCGAAACGCCCTGTTCTTCAGCGGCGACGATATAATTGGCCATGATCGGCAGAACCGCGCCATTCATGGTCATCGACACTGAGACTTTATCAAGGGGGATATCGCCAAAGAGGATTTTCATATCCTCAACCGAATCAATCGCCACTCCGGCCTTACCAACATCACCGACCACACGCGGGTGATCGGAATCATAACCGCGATGGGTTGCCAGGTCGAAAGCGACCGACAAACCCTGCTGTCCGGCAGCCAGGTTGCGTTTGTAGAAAGCGTTCGATTCTTCGGCGGTTGAGAAGCCGGCATACTGACGTACGGTCCAGGGACGACCGGCATACATGGTTGCCATTGGGCCACGGGTGAAAGGCGCTAGGCCAGGAAAGGAATCAACTGTTTCCAATTTCTCCAGATCTTCCGCTGTATAGAGCGGCTTAACAGTGATCCCTTCCGGAGTCTCCCACTTGAAGTTTGAGAGATCGTCGGTCTTCTTTTCTTTCTTGGCCTGAGCCTGCCAATCGGCCAGGGTCTTCTTTTCAAAACAACTCATTATCTTCAATCCTTTTTTAAAATACTGGACCTAACGTGTAACAATCGCCAAAACTTGAACTTCCTCTTCACCACAAGCAAGCAAGCGATGTTTGAGGGTGGCATCAAAATAAACGGCATCTCCTTCTTCCAGAGGAATACGCTCATCGTCGAGGAGGATCTCCGCTTTGCCTTTGAGAATCAGGAGGAACTCTTCACCATCGTGGTTATACAGGGTTTCTTCTTCAGGGCGGCTTGCAACCGTAACCACAAACGGTTCCATCTTTTTGTTGCGTTTGCGAAAGGACAGGGCCTCATAAGTGTAACCATGACCCGTACCAGCCATAGAAATCACCCGACTGACTTCCCGGCGCTCATGTTTTCTGACCACCTCATATTTACAATCAACTTCATCTTCCTCGAAAAACAAACCGATCTTGACATCGAAGAAACGGGCAATTTTTGACAAGGTTGCTATTGGCGGAGAAACATTATTGTTTTCAATCTGGGAGATCAAGGCGGGCGAGAAACCTGTTTCACGAGCCACAGCCTGCAAGGTCAGCTTACGAGCCTTGCGGAGCTCCTTGATTTTTGAGCCGATATTGTATTCCACATTAACCTTCCCGACAAAACCGAAATAAGGACTTAGTTCCGTAACTATTCAGCCTACAATTAAAGATTGTCATTCCCGAGGGTGTAATCGGGAATCCAGACCTTCAAACATGGATCCCCGACAAAACCATTCGGGGATGACAGATATTTTACCAATAGTTCAGATTGTACTGATATAGTCACTTAATTCCTTTAATATATGGGCATCTTACCCATCCACAGTCCCGGACGGGTAAGATTCAAGCAATGGAGCATCTGCGATTAAAGCACGATTTCAAGATAGGCCGTTGTTGTTGCGCGCTGCTCACGTTCGATTTCCTTAGGATCAACTTCAACAAATTTCTCGTCCGGGGTCACCTTGAAGACTGGTTGCCCCTTCTTGACGATAACACCATCACCACCGTCAATGAGGATTTTATCGACGGTTCCGGAGAAAGGTGCCGGCACCTTATTGAACATCTTCATAACTTCAAGAATAAAGAGCGGCTGGCCCTTTTCAAAATGATCTCCCTCGTTGATAAACAGCGGCATGCCGGGGGCTTCTTGCGCATAATACATACCACCGCCCGGAGTGACGATCTCGTCGGCTTTGGTCGCCGGTGGCGGCACCAGAACCTTCCTCATTGCCGCCTGCAAGTCAGGATCATTGAGGTAATCAGGGATGGTAACTTCGAGGTCATCTTCAACCTTGAAAGCATAGAAATCAGTCTTTTCAGCAACCAGGAAAAGTAGACCGAAGAGTTCGTTGCCAACCTCATAGCCGAGATGGGACGCCTGGATCTCCGCCCAGATTTCTGCATCGAAGCCGCCTTGCGGCTTGTCTTTGTTGAGGATGTCATTGAGTTTGGCAAACTCTGCTTTATCCAGACTGAACTTCTCACGCAACTCCGCATAAAAAGCCAGGGCATTCTGCAGCAACTCGCGGTCGTGAGCCCAAATCACCTCGGCGGCCGGTGCCTCTTTCCGCCAGGTCATATTAAGGTATTCGTAGGTCTCCTCGACAATAACCAGAGGGTTGCGCAACCAAGTCAGCTTGCCAGACTCAAACTTGAAGTTATTCCGATTTGCGCTCAGCCATCCGGAAAGCAGATGCGGATCTCCCAGTAGTATTTCCATCGGCCGGGTCAGCAGAGTGCCCTTACGGTCGAGAGTCTCTGAAATAGCTTTCTTGATTTCGGCATCATCGCCATAAAGTTTGCCATAATGCTTTTTCATGGCAAAGAAGGCGAATACCACATCAAGCTTACTGGCTTCTTCCTTCAACTTGCCCATCAGAGTCAAGTAAGGCACCACGAAACGGGTGGTCGGCTTGGCCATGACATTCTGACCGAGGAACCAGTTGACCAGCCCGTAGTGGAACTCAAGGTTGGTTGCCAAGTCGGTGCCACGCAAAACGGTACAGCTAAGAACCTTGGAAAGTTGCTCATAGCTAGCGAGACGGTCATCCCCCTTGGTCAACAGCAGGGCGATGTTGGAATCGTAGGCTCCAGCGACCGTGTAACGCATAAACTGGCCGGTATCCGGGTTGACCATGCAGATCCCCTGATCGTCACGAATCTCACCTTCGATCGGTTTTGACCAGTAACGGATAATACCACCGGCACTCGGCGAGAGGGAACAATCGGTGGCATTGAGGCGGGCCTCAGCACCAGCACCGAAGCGTTGCAACCTCTCAGGGCGGGGCAGACGTTCTTTATGCCTGGCGAGCAGGGCCATTGCCTCAACCAGAGATTCGACAATGAAAAACTCCTTTTTGTTCTTCGGATTGGTGAACTTGAGGCTGTAAACCAGCTCAGTGACCCGGTGCTCGACCTGGATGCGGGTGTTGACCTCCATGAAATAGTGACGAGCACCGTCAACAATACATTCGAAAGTTGAGGCCGAGTCGAGACCAACGGCCATACCGAAACGCTCAGATTCCTCTTCCATACGTTTAAGAACTTTGAGATCAGAATCCAGGGCCTTGGCTTGAGCTTTGAGGCCAGCTTGTTTGGCTTTTTTGATTTCTTCGGCCAAAGCCTCCTGGGTTACCGAAATCTCAAGCAGTTTCTGCTCATGCATCTGCAGAGAGCAGTCACGGCCACCAAGGGCGATACACCATTCACCGTTGCCGAGTAACTGGATTTCATTATGGCGGGTCTGCTCGATGTTCAGTTCAATCAGGACGTTCTTGTTGTCACCAACACCGTTCGCCTTGACCTCAAGCAGAACTTCGCGAACCAGTTCCGGCGCCACAGTTGCCGCCTTTTTGACGTCGGCATCGGTCGGTTTCTTCTTGGTCAACAGTGCCCCGCCAAGGATACGCTGACCTTTACCGCCACCACCGCCGATCACTTTGAGACGGATTCTGGCACCGGGATAGCTCTTGAACATCCCCACACACTCTTTTTCAACCTGGCTGCAGAGTTCCTCGATGGAAAAGAGATCGATACCTTTTGTGTACGACGCCATCAGAATATGATCTGCCAGATCCTCGATGGCGAGATTTTTGTCGGCAAGAATGGCCTTGTCGCACTTGAGCCCTTCCGACTTGACCACCGCCAGTAACGCTTCACGGCTGGTGTGCTTGGCAACCAGGGTGCGAGCAGTGACATTGTCAATCCCCGGCGTGACCGAGACATCGACACTCAAAGCGGTGCGCTTCGCTTCATCCTTCTTGCCAGCCCCCCTCTGGGTGGCCGCACAAGGCCCGATAAACTTCAGACCGGCAGCCTCGATGGCAGCAACGAACTCATCATCTTCGGCCATGAAACCATAGCCGGAGAAGATCGCATCGTAACCGTTATCCTTGGCGATCTGGATGATCTGTCCGATCCGTTCAAGACGCTCTTCCTTGGAGGCACCAGTGTAATCAGGCACGCGATGGACACGACTGTTATCGGTCAACAAACGCAGTTCGGGCGACAAAGCATTAGGATAGACGATCGAGTCCTTCTCGGAGAGCAGGATGCCGTAGTTGCTGATGCCCATCTCTTCATAGACAGTCATTGCCTCCAGACGGATCGGACCACGACAGACGATCAGTGGCTTGAGGTCTTCACAAGAGAAGGTGCGGACCCATTCAGAGTCTGACTGGCTCAAGTGACGATCGCGGTGGATCAGTGGATTGTTAGTGTAGTAATTTTTCTGTGCCATTGTTTTTATCTCCAGATCTGCTTTAGCTCCAGATCGAAACCTTGATTCGCTTATATCAATAATAGCCTCAGTTATTAATGGAACTCGCGCTGGACGTCCTGCCAGCTTGACGGCTGGTAGTGCCGTAGCAGGAAGTTCAAGTTTTCACCGAGGACCTGTCGCAGATCGGTCGGCATAACCAACGAGGAGATAGAACCAAGGGCGAGGCCCTCTTTCGGGTTCATCAGTTCTTTTTCATAACGCAGGTTAAGCGCAGCTTCCTGAACCTTGAGCCAATCAGCCGCTTCAGCTTCGGCATCCTGCTTGGCATCAGCTCCGTCCATACCTGCCTTGATGCGTGTCTGGGTGCCATCAATAACCATCTTCTTGATCGATCCACGCATCTTGCGAACTTCTTTCTTGTAGACAAACTCCTTACCAGCTGGCCCCATGACTGCCAGCCGGGTGGTCGGCAGAGCCAGTACCAGGTCGGCCCCGGTCGGATAGTTATTGTAAGACGCATAAGCACCGCCATAGGCGTTGCGCAGGATCAGCAAGATACGTGGAGTACGCACATCGACGATCGAATCGAGCATGGTACGACCGGCCTGCACGATACCGCGGGCTTCCTGCTCGCGACCGGGCAGGAAACCGGTGGTATCTTCCATGAAGATCAACGGAATGTTGTAGATATTGCAGAAACGCACGAAACGGGCAATTTTGACCGCCGAGTCACAGTCGATCTGTCCGGAGGCCACGGCACTGTTGTTGGCAACAAAACCAACGACGTGGCCACCGAGACGACCAAAAGCGGTGATCGCTTCACGAGCCCGACTGGGCTGCATTTCGAAGTAGTCGCCATGGTCGCAGATCTGCTGGATGATGATCGAAACATCAAATGGCGTATTGAAACCGGTCGGAGAATTGAAGGCTTTTTTGAGCAGGGTATTGATCTCCCAGGTCTTGCGATCGAGGGGGTCACTGGTCTCCTGGAAGGGAGACATGCTGTAGTTGTTGTCAGGAACGTAGCTGATCAGGCGTACCGCAGTACGCAGAGCAGCCGTCTCATCAGCAACGGTAAGATCGGCAACACCGGTAGCACCATGGACCTTGGGACCACCAAGGTCTTCTGGGGTGATATCCTCACCTAGTACCGACTTGACCACACCTGGGCCAGTCAGTCCGAAGAAGGTGTCATTCGGCTGGATAACAAAACTGCCCTGGCGTGGCAGGTAGGAACCACCACCAGCATTAAAACCGAACATACACATAACTGTTGGCACGACACCGCTGATTTTGCGCAGGGCGGTAAAAGCTTCGGCGTAGCCGTCAAGACCGCCGACCCCGGCCGGAACAAAGGCACCGGCAGAGTCGTTCATGCCAATCAGAGGCAGGCCCTTCTCACCGCACATATTGAACATACGGGCCAGCTTGCTACCATTAGTGGCATCGATAGAACCGGCACGTACTGTAAAATCATGACCATAGATACCAACATCTCGACCGTTGATGTTGATGATACCGGTAACCAGGGAGGCACCATCGAGGTTCTTGCCCCAGTTCTGGAAAAGTATATTGGGGTCTTCCTGAGTCAAAACCTTGATGCGTTCCCATACCGTCATGCGCTTCTTGAAATGTTGTTTTTCTATCTGCCCAACAGGCACGGATTTGATCGGACGCTGGATCAGGTCGTAACCTTCCTGCATCACCTCTTCGTAGCCACCGCGTACGCCGGCGACTTCGCCAGGGATGGTGAACTCTACTTTTTCAGGTGGATCAAATGGATTTTTCAGTGACGGTATAATCGCTTTTTTGGCCATCTTTGAATTCCTCTGTCGGCTGGGGTTTTCAGCAAGCAGAGCATTTACTCTGCTGACCGATAGCTGTTAAAAACTCTTGGATTTATTATTCAACTCTAGGAGTCTGTCCGACAATCCATGATCGGCTGCAAACCCAGCTGTTTGGCCCATATTTCAGCTCCTTTTCGACCAATAGCTATGGCTATTAATCTCAAACGAGATAAAATCTGTTCTCAAACTTCTGGATTTTCGCTGCGACCCTTATTGTCGGACAAGCTCCTAGGATTAAAAAAGAGCTGAAAATCCTGCGAAAATCTCCACAGTAGAATAGGGTTTTACCCAATGCATGGATATAGCTCATGTGGGTCTTGATGTCAATGGAAATTTATTTTAGATAAAACCACTTTACTTATAGTAAACACCAGCTTAGCCAGGAGCCTGTCCGACAAGCTCTAGTGTCGCTATACTATTGACTTCACAAAGATGATTGCCGCATCATAAGGTAACCGGATAAATTATCCAACAGGTTGCCCAACTGGTTACCAAGCGAAAGAGGTCCTTCTTGCCCGATATTTTCAAAAACTTCCCGGTGGGTCTACAACTCTGGCCACAGGCTAAACGTCGAGCTCGCAACCTTAAGGAAGGCTATAACTTCTCTTTACTGGAAAACTCTAGCGACACCTACCATTTTTCAGTTTTGGCTGAGGCCTCGCGCGTACACATGGCCTTTAACGAGTTTGCCACCAAAATGCCAGCAGAAGCATTCTTCATTCTAGAGTTCTACACCACAGAACCGCAAGCAAATGACCAGGAACCACCAGACCCGACAATTCACTATTCACCTTACATGCCGGTCTCGGAAATCATCACAGCCATCGAGCCCTACTGGGATCGCCTGATGCATGACGGCTTCGTCGGTTTTGGCTTGGCCAACAATCGTTCCAGTCAGGAGATGTTCTACTCGGAAGAAAAGGTGCTGACCTTTTTCACCGACAACCATCTACGGCTCACCAACCAGCTTGCCAAGGCGGGGATTCCGCACCAGCCAAACCTGCTGTTACATACGGAACTCGGTCACGATCATCTGTCCCTGCTCTGCCTGGAACGTGAGAACCTTCCAGGCTGTTTGCAAGACTTCAGTGACCGCGATCTTGATTATGCTCACTTTTGCCGGGAACTGGTTGACTCTCTTGACATGTACCCGGTGGAGGAGAGCCTTTCTTTTTTCTTCTCCCGCAAGGAGCAGAAATTTATTGAGGAGATTCTTTGCCAACATCCAAGCTATAATGAATTTGCTGAAGATGATTTTGGTGCCCTACTCCTCGATTGGAACGATTTCGTTCAGGAGTGCTGTAACCATTTCGATGGGGATCTGTGGGAATATCGTATGGGCCTGCAGTTGCGTGACATGTTGTATCATGTCATTTCACGCTGTGAAAAACCGCTCAAGAACCGCATCCTTGAAGTTCTCAAAGATCCGGACGAGAAATTTCGGCAGCTCCTGATCAATAATCGCAAGCGACTTGATGATCCCGGCACCAACTCCTCGGATGAACACTTCTGGTACAACGGTGTAATCCGCAACGCGGGACACGAACTCCGTCGCGACCTGATACGCGATGGTTGGTATAAACCTTAATCCGGAACGTGGGACGCGGGACGAGGAACGCGATTTTCCTCGCCACACATCCCACGTCCATCGTCCTTGGTTTTATGATAGCTCTTCTTGCAGCAGTCCCCGAAGAAACCAACCTGATCAGACAAGCCCTTCAGGATGTTGAACAACGGCTCGTCAACGGCATCACGCTGATGACAGGCAAGCTCTATGGCAATAACATCTACTTGACACATAGTGGCATCGGCAAGGCGGCCGCAGCAGCAACCGCTATCACGCTGTTAAGCAACTGCCAACCAAAAGCTCTCTGGCTGTTCGGTTGCGGCGGCGCATACCTGAATTCAGGATTAACTATTGGTGACCTGGCCCTTGCTAACTCAGAAGTCTTCGGAGACGAGGGTGTTGCTACAGACAAAGGTTTCTGTGATTTTGCCGGGATGGGGATTCCTATGCGCCAGACTTCAGGTCAATTTTTCAATACCTGGCCGGTCAACCAGCAACTTCACAACTGGGCACAACCCCTACTGGAAAAACATGCAGAGAACACTGGTACAACCCTACGCAGCGGCACTTTTGTGACCCTGTCCACCTGTACAGGAACGACAGCAAAAGCAACAGAAATTGAAAATCGCACTGACGGCATCTGTGAAAACATGGAAGGTGCTGCAGTCGCCCTGGCTTGTCAGCAGCTAAAGGTGCCATTACTCGAGGTGCGCGGCATTTCCAACATGGTCGAGGATCGCGGTGCCAGCCGCTGGGATCTGCCCGCCGGTATGACTGCAGCACAGAAGGCTGCATTGGCCCTGTTCCAGGCCTGGCCTGGACAAATTTCATGACCATGATGAGAACCTTAAGTCTGGGCTACTCACCATGCCCCAATGACACCTATATTTTCTATGCCCTGACACATGGTAAAGTGGCGATTCCGGGCCATACGATAGCCGAGCGCCTTGAGGATGTAGAGACTCTCAATCAACTGGCTTTGGATGGCCTGCTCGATCTGACAAAAATTTCCTATCACGCATTCGGCCACCTGCGTGACCGTTATGCCCTGCTGTGCAGTGGCAGCGCACTCGGCCGCGGCTGTGGACCTTTGGTTATCTCTCCGGAAGCAACTGAGATGAAAAAACTGCGCGGTAAACGTATTGCGATCCCAGGCAAACTGACCACTGCCAACCTACTGCTACAACTCTATGGGACGGGTTACGAGGACCTGCTTATCCTACCCTTTGACCAGATTATGCCAGCACTCATGCGCAGTGAGGCCGATGCCGGAGTTATCATCCACGAATCACGTTTTACCTACCACCAAGCGGGTTTTTACGAAGTTATCGACCTGGGAGCATGGTGGGAAAAAGACAGTGGGTTGCCAATTCCACTTGGTGGGATTCTGGCCCGGCGGGACCTTGGCAAGGAAACAATTCAACTCATCGACCGGGCTATTCGTGCCAGCCTTGAATACGCCCAAGAGCATCCGCAGGAGCCTCGTGCCTACATCAAAAGCCACGCCCAAGAACTCAACGACGAGGTTATCGACGCGCACATCAACCTCTACGTTAATGACTTTTCACTTGATCTCGGCGAAGAGGGGATCGCCGCAGTCGAAACGCTTCTGGCCCGCGCCGAAGACCGTGGTTTGATACCAAAAAGCGGGGAACCGCTTTTTGGAGTAGCGCGGAACGCGGAACGCGGAACGCGAGAAGTCAGAAGCAAAGAGCAGACAAAATAAAAGGGAACACTTTATTAAAGTGTTCCCTTTTGCAAAAAGATTTCCGCGCTACGCGTCCCGCGCAACTCGCAACCTGCCCTTCGTCCCTAAGAAAGATACGCAACCTTCACAAAACTGGCACCAACGGCTTCAGTCAGTTTAGCCAGCGTCTTCTCATCAACCGGAGAGTCCACAGAGAAGACCACCATGGCCTCACCACCTTTAACCCGGCGACCAAGGCTCATAGCCCCTATATTGACCTCGGCCTCGCCGAGAATGGTGCCGATCTTGCCGATTGAACCGGGTCTATCTTTGTAGGTCAACACCAGCATATGCTCTTCAGGCGTAAAATCGATGTCAAAATCACGCATCTTGACGATCTTCGGCGTCCCTTCGAAAAGAGTCCCGGCGATCGTACGCTTTCCCTGAGGAGTCTCAAGGCTTAGAGTGATCAGATTAGAGAAAAATTCCGATTCGGTCGACCGACTCTGTTCAACAACCAGACCACGGCGTTCTGCCACCAAGTTGGCATTGACCATATTGACTTCCTGATCGGTGCAGCGATTAAGCAACGCGACCAACCCGGCCACTGTAATCGGCATACAGTCATGCGTGGCAAGCTTGCCGGTATAGTTAAACGTGACCTTACCCGGATTTTCCGGCGCCAGTTGCGAGATGAAATCACCTAGAACAGCCGCCAATTTCATAAAGGGACGCATCTGGGCCATAAGGTCCGAGTCAAAACGAGCTATATTCACAGCATTTTCCACCGGCTTGTCATCGAGCAGGTTAAGAATCTCCCTGCTGACATCAACCGCCACATTGGTTTGTGCCTCGAAAGTGTTGGCGCCCAAATGCGGTGTCACCACCATGCGAGGATGGGCAATCAATTTTTTCAGAGTTGCGTTATCAGGCGGCTCCTCGCTCCAGACATCGAATGCAGCGCCCGCGGCCTTGCCGCCTTCCAGAGCGTCCAACATAGCTGCTTCGTTGATAATTCCGCCTCGGGCACAGTTTACAATCAGTATGCCGTCTTTCATATTAACGAAGTGCTCTGCCGTGATCAGATCATGGGTCTCTTCATTCAGCGGTGTGTGCACCGAAATGACATCAGCCGTACTCACCAGTTCATCAAGTGAAACCAGACTAGTACCTAAGTCTGTCGCCCTTTTTTCACTGATATAGGGATCATAAACCAGCACATCCATTTCGAAGGCACGAGAGCGCAGCGCCACACGACCGCCAACTTTACCAAGGCCAATAATACCCATAGTCTTGTGTTTGAGTTCACAGCCGGTAAATGGAGCCCGCTGCCACTGACCGCTTTTCAGGCTGGCGTTGGCGTCCGGAACATTTCGGCACAGGGAGAGCAGAATCGCCATGGAATGCTCTGCGGCGGAGTTGGTGTTGCCGAAGGGTGCATTGACAACGATAATGCCACGTTCGCTGGCCGCCAGCACATCGACATTGTCGATACCAACCCCGGCCCTCGCGACCATTTTCAGCCTTGTGGCGTGGCTCAGAAGTTTCGCATCTACCTGAGTACCTGAGCGAGTGATGATTGCATCATAATCGCCGATAATTTGATATAGTTCGGTTTTCTCCAGCTCAAGGCGCACATCCAGTTGGATCCGTGGGTCGTTCTGCAGTAGTTCAAGGCCCTTCTCGGAGATTTCGTCTGTAACGATGACCTTCATCTCTATCAATCCTCAACTGGACTTTCGGCTGTTTTTAGATTTTCAGTGGCAATCTTGATACAGAGAGCTTCCCCTGTAGCGTAGACGACACCCTCCAGACTACTAACCTCACCGTGGATCATGATTTTACGACCCTGCACTGAAATCAGGCGAGTCTTGACCTGAACCACCGTCTGAATTGGCAGCAGTTGGCGGAAACTGATATTGAGGTTACCAACGACAACCGGATGGCCCGCCGCCCAGGCAGTCAAGCCAAGAACCTCGTCAAGCACAGCAGCAATGCTGCCACCATGGGCATGCTCAGGTGGCCCTTCCGTAACCGGACCAAACCAGACCCGTGCAACCAGATTTTGTCCCTGATCACGAAAATATTTCATCTTAAAGCGGTTACCAGTCTTGTCTCCCGAGACAAAGCGCAAGGTTTCACCAACCAGCGCCGGGGCATCAAAGGCCTCCCAGTTTGGATCACCATCAAGGTGAAGAAGAGCATTTTCTTTTGTTTTAGTACGCATCAGTTATCCCTTTGAGAAAATGGGGACACCTCCCATTTTGGAAGCGTCCCCATGCCTGGTTGAAATAATTAGTACAGATCAGCCATTCTTACTTGCAAATTCCTTCATGAACCCGGCCAGAGCTTCAACACCGGCCATCGGCATAGCATTGTAGATGGAGGCACGAATACCACCAACGCTACGATGACCTTTAAGTGCATACAATCCCTGTTCACCGGCTTCCTTGAGGAATTTAGCTTCCAGTTCTTCACTTGCCAGGTTGAAGCTGACATTCATGGTGCCACGATATTCAGGCTGAATCACACCGCGATAATAATCATTCGCATCGATGAGATCATAAAGCGTCGCTGCCTTCTGCTCATTGATCTTCTCGATGGCGGCGATGCCACCCTGCTCCTGTAACCACTCCAGCACCAGACCTGTCACATAGACAGCAAAGGTATTGGCGGTATTGGTCAGGGAATTGTCCTTGGCGCACTGCTCATAGTTGAGCAGCACAGGCGTCTCAGGGGAAGCATGGCCAAGCAGATCCTCACGAATAACGACCAGAGCGGTTCCTGAAGGGCCGAGGTTTTTCTGCAGACCGGCATAGATGCAGCCAAACTTGCTGTAATCAACCACCCGGGAAAGGATCTCCGAGGTCTGATCGGCAATCAAGGGCACATTGCCAACATCAGGAAACTGGCTGTAACGGGAGCCGTAAAGAGTATTGTTACTGGTGATATGCAGGTAAGCAGCATCCTGATCAATCATCTCTGGGGTAATCTTGGGCAAACGATCATAATTGGTCTCGGAACCACTGGCAATGACCTTGATGTCACCAAAAGCCCTGGCATCTTTATTGGCCAGTTTGGCAAAGTTGCCGGTTTCCACATAGAGACATTTTTTGCTCGGCGAGCGACCGGCCAGGTTCATCGGCAAGGCCGAGAACTGCATGCGTGCGCCACCATGAACAAAGAGAATCTTGTAGTTGTCTGGCAGATTGGTCAGCTGGCGAAAACGTTCTTGGGCACCGACCAATACGGATTCAAATTGCTTGGCACGGTGACTGATTTCGATGATGGAAACACCCATCGACTGAAAATCGAGGAATTCTTCACGAATTCTCTCCATAACAGAGACCGGCAACATCGCCGGACCGGCACCAAAATTATAGACCTGCTGAGACATAATATTCTCCTGTTAGCTTACTTAGCTTACTTGGCTTTTGAAAGAGTACGTACCTTGATAACACCGTCGATAGCTTCCAGAGCCTGAACCAGCTCATCAGACGGCTCACTTTCAACGTCAATGATATTGTAGGCCACTTCATTGCGGCTCTTGTTAATCATGTCTATGACATTCATTTCCTGCTCGGCCAGAATAGAAAGGACCTGGTTGAGCATCTTTGGCACATTGCGGTTGGAAAATACGATGCGATAACCACCATTGCGCTCCAGAGAGATATTCGGGAAGTTGACTGCGTTCCTGATATTACCGTTCTCGAGAAAATCAATCAATTGATCAGCCACCATAATGGCGCAATTCTCTTCGGCTTCTTCAGTGCTGGCACCAAGATGCGGAATCGGCACAACCTTGTCGTGACCCATAAGTTCCTGAACCGGGAAATCCGTCAGATACTTGCCAATCCGACCGCTCTCCAGACCACGCAGGATGGCCTCGGTATCAGCGACCTTTTCACGAGAGAGATTAATCAGAGTTGCACCTTGCTTGAAGCTGTCAATCAACTCCTTGTTGATCAGGTTACGGGTCGCTTCCAGAACCGGCAGATGCAGGGTGACGATGTCAGCTTTGGCGAGCAGCGACTGCATATTCTCCATGCGCTCGATATCACGGGAGAGTCGCCAGGCGGCTTCGACAGAAAGAGCCGGGTCATAACCAAGCACCTTCATGCCGAGCATCAGGCCGGTTTCGGCAACCTGAGAGCCGATAGCACCAAGGCCGACAACACCGAGGGTTTTACCTTTCAGCTCAGTACCACCATAGGCCTTCTTGCCACCTTCAACCAGTTTATGCAACTCTTCAGCATTCTTGCCCGGACCTTCTTTGCGAATAAATTCAATCGCACCGACAATATCGCGGGTTGATAGCAGCATTGCCGCAACCGCCAGCTCCTTAACAGCATTGGCATTGGCACCCGGTGTATTGAAGACCACGATGCCGCGTTCGGTGCAATTATCAACCGGAATATTATTGACTCCAGCACCGGCTCGACCGACCGCTTTTACAGAGGTTTCTATATCTTCAGGCTGCAGCACATGGCTGCGCAGCATAAGTGCGTCAGGAGCTCCCATTTCGCTGGCAATTTCATACTTGTCGAGAGGGAATTTCTCAAGACCTTTGACAGAGATCTTGTTGTAGGTGCGAACTTTATTCATTATTTGCTCCTGATAATACTAGGAGCCTGTCCGACAATCCATGATCGGCTGCAAATCCAGCTGTTTGGCCCTTATTGTCGGACAGGTTCCAAGATGGCTTGGAAACAAAAACCGCCGCACTTTGTAGTCGGCGATTCCTTTTTTCAGCAGACTCAAAAAAACCTACAGGAAGGCCGGTTTTACAACTTTTCCGGCAGGTTGTCAATGGGCTCAGCGGGTAATCCTGCGCGCCTCCAGATAGAAACGTTTTTCGTCGGCCTCACCCATAGAAAAGGTCTTGCGTGGCAAAGCTCCGTCACGGACGATAGTACGGAAAAGGTCGTGCTTGGAAATCGACGGCAGGTAGAAGCCGATACCTTGCTGACCACCGAGACGAGTTACAGCATCATCACCATGGATGTAATCGATCCGCGCTGCTGGCTGGCTTTGCAGGTAATCATCCAGAAAGTTCTGTAATGTCGCGACTTCGAGTGTTAACCTTGGGTCAGCAATCTTCAAAAGACCAAAACGGCTGGCAACAACAAAGGGAATCGCATGTGCAGCACCCGAAGATTCAGCCGCTGCGTTTGTAGCTGCAAGATCATCGTACCATTCAATGTGACAAGGGGTGCCCGCCTGACGATAGTAATCACCAGCTTTAATGAACAGGTCATCAACGTCAACACCAAAGATCACCCGATGAATCGCTTCGAATTCAAGACCTGGATCATGAACATTAACCAGTTCGACCAGGGCATAACGAGCCGGATGATCCATAACCTCAGCTGTATCAGTGGCTTCGGCTTTGAGAGTCTCCCAGATCGCCTTGGCAGTCGCGAAACTGTGATTGCCGTCACCCATGGCATAGAGCATGACTTCGTCATCATCAACTTCGTAACGATTTTGGAAGCGTTCTTTTTCTGCCAGACGTTCCAGGGCGGTGCCTATCTGTTCGAACAAACCCTGCTGGGTAACATTCCAACCGCGAAGATGACCACCGTTCTGCATCAACTCAAAGTCGTAGGCCTGTTCCAGATCAGCCTCAAATAACGGTTCGATTACTGTTTGTTCAGGATCATCAATCAGCACCATAATATGCGGCAGTTCAACCGCCGCATTTTGCCGAACCCGAATGCGCGGGGGCAATCGATCAACAATGGTTCCCTCAGTGGTGCGAATCATGGTTTTCGAGCCAGGTCGATAATCATAGGCCTCCAGGTCGAGCGCAACAACCAGGCCCTTGCGTGAAGGTGCGTGGCTGGTCTTGCGGTCGACCAGAAGGAACCCTTGATCCTGGGCGGTAAAAACTCCATCGGCAAGGTACTGATCCATACAGGCGTTGATGTCAGCAATTCGCGCATCACTCCCGTCATTTTCCAGATAAACCTCTGGAAAGACTAGGCGCAGCGTTGACGGTTGCCCGGCTGTCAGGCGATCAACTTTCGTCCAGTATTCCGGCTCGGAGGTGTATTGGTCGCAGGCAATCACCGCCCAGCGACTCAGATCAATCCCATCCTCAGGCAATAAGATAGTCGGAACTTGAAGAGCAAGTTTCGCGAGATTCATAATTAGTTTACCCTTTACGTAAAGTTAGTGCTGAAATTAGATCAAAGCTTTACTTAATAACCCGTAGATGCGGGCCCGAGCCACCACTATCAGGACCATTGAGTTCATCAGAGGGGTCTTTCCCCGTATCCCCCTGAACAACGTCTGTACAGGGCAAGCTGTTAGTCGCAACCATCTGTTGTATCCCATCCGCCACAGTCAAACACTGCTTTGTACAAACTTTACGCGCAGAACACATGCTGCAATCAGCCTCGCCGCCTGCCGCACGCAGAGCATGAATGACAAGATCAACACTCTCAATCTGGTTCAAAGGTATCAAAAACATAGAAGCTCCAACTGCGGATCCTAGGTTAAAAGATTTTTTACGTCCCTCATACCACGTCCCGCATCTTTGATTTTAAAGTTTTTTCCCCACAACACTAGCAAACTCCGCCAGTTTATCCATCATCGCCTTAAATTCAGCAGGACGTAACGATTGCGGTCCATCACTCGCGGCAATTTCCGGATGCGGATGAACCTCTACGATCAAACCATCGCAGCCAGCGGCAACCGACGCATAGCACATACTCGGCACCAGTGAAGAATGACCGGTTGCATGGGAAGGATCGATAATTATCGGCAGATGGGTCTGCTCTTGCAGAACAGGGATGGCCGAGATGTCAAGAGTATTCCGAGTCGCTGTTTCGAAGGTGCGAATACCTCTCTCACAAAGGATAACCCGTTGGTTACCTTCAGAAAGAATGTATTCGGCGCTCATTAAGAGCTCTTGGATGGTCGTCGACATACCGCGTTTGAGCAAGACCGGTTTGTCGATTTTACCGAGCATTTTGAGCAGGGCAAAATTCTGTACATTACGCGCTCCAACCTGCATCATATCCGCATATTTTGCAACCAGTTCAACGTCGCGGGGGTTGACAACTTCAGTCACAATCGGCAACCCGGTCTCCTCGCGAGCCATCGCCAGCAACTTAAGGCCCTCTTCTTCCATGCCCTGGAAAGAATAAGGACTGGAACGCGGCTTGAATGCACCACCACGCAGAACTGTAGCCCCGGCGGCCTTAACAGCCCAGGCCGTTTCAAGGATCTGCTCCTCGTTCTCTACCGCGCAGGGCCCGGCCATCACCACCAGCGTATCACCGCCCACAGCGACACCAGGAGCGATCTCAACTGTCGTCCGCTCCAGCTTAACTTCCTTGCTCGCCAGCTTGTAAGGCTTGAGAATCGGCACCACATTTTCCACTCCCGCCATCGATTCGAGCGACTGCAGTACCGATTTGCCACGTTCATCACCTACCGCGCCGATAACATCACGCGTATCACCATGAATCACATGAGGCTTGTAACCAAGCGCCTTGATGCACTTCTTGACTTCGGCCAGTTCATCATTACTTGCCCCTTTCTGCATAACAATAATCATTTGTACGTCTCCTCATTGGGAAAGTTCTGGTTAACAATAAAGGCCTGCAGGGCTTGCCCGGCGGCCTTCATCGCTTACTTCCCTGAAACGAAAAAACCACAGACGCCCTGATTGAGCCCGCCCGTGGTTTTTAAGTAGTCCTATCGACAATTGATCATCAACAGATTTCACCCCGGTCAGGCAAGCCCAAAAAGCTGCCGAACCAAAAGTAACTTTCTGTAAACAACCAACTCTGAGATTTCATGCCAACGCCACCATGATCGAATTTTGTGCTGTTTCTTGGTAACAAAAAGCACATAGGAAAGCAAGCAAAGAATCAGTCACAGCTTTTATCCTTGACATAAACCGCGCTTTTGGTTAAAAATCCCTTTTCTTGCCCAGGTAGCTCAGTCGGTAGAGCAGAGGACTGAAAATCCTCGTGTCGGCAGTTCGATTCTGTCCCTGGGCACCACAAGATGTAAGGCCTCGCAATCTACCGACTGCGGGGCCTTTTTCTTTCTTTAATCCTGGATCTGCCTAAGAGCAATATTTGCTTGCCCGATAATAGTCCTCACTATCTCAAGGTACACAGGATTCGCGCCATAGCGCTCAAGGAGTTCCCCGGCAATAACCTCAACACTTGCGAGAACTTTCTTGCTCAACCTCTCCACCGCTTTAAGTGTCGGCCTTGCAGAGCTATCGCCGATCTCTTGAGAAAACTTCTCCCAGGAATGTTTAGTGATATTTCGCGGATCAAATTCGCCTTCGATACTCATTGCAAGTTTTTGCGGGAGGCATGGATAAACAGCTGTGCAAACCAGATCATAAAATGGCGTAAGATCCGGACGAGTACCACCTATTGTACTGCAATGACGTGTATTTGGCGTGGCAATCCGTATTGCATATGAGGTAGCTGAATACAACCTGATCAACTAATTTGATACGATCTGCCAAAGGTTTTCTACATTCCTTAATTACATCAAAACAAGCTTTGTGTCCTGGCCCTACTCTATCCTCATATTTGAATCGATAACGTTGCTTGTCAGAAGTCTTCCTGATGAATGCAAATTATGGTGTTGTCTTTGTCTACAAACCGATCATAACGTTCAAACACATGGCTGATTTCATCAGCACGTTTCATCATAAAAGTCTCGGGCCATTAAGCGTAATGGCTTTAGCTATCGTCATACAGAACAGTTCATTTTCAACTAACGAACCGAAACGGTGGTTCTGTGTTTGGTTAAATCCTGTTACCGATGGGAATAAAAAAACGCCCGCCCCCAAGAGATGGGGCCGGGCAAATTCTTTAGTCATTTTACCAACTATACGGTCTCGTTACCAACTTAAACCGATGCCTGCATTAAGAGTTACATCATTACCAGGGTTCAGAGCAAGACCTGCAGAAACTCCGATCTGCTTGCTGACATGGGCCTTGAAACCAATAGCCACGGAATTCTCACCTTCATAATGACCAACTCCGGCACCAATAAGATAACGCATACCTGGCGCTGGCTCAGGAATAGCGGCCAATGCGGCAACAGATGCGATCCCGGCGTAGGCTTTCTCTCCAACATCATTCAAATCATTTCTAAGATCATCAACACTGCTTGAGACCTCTGACAATTGTCTGAAGTTGACGACATCCGTATCGTATACGCCATCTTCTACGTTGGTGATACGCCGTTCCGCACCAACAGCACCGACGGAAACTGTGTCAGCCTGATCAGCGACAGAACCATTGCCGATAGCAACACTATTTGCCGCAGTTGCTGATGAGTTATAACCGAAAGCGCTAGACTTGTAAGCACTGGCTACGCTGCCAGAGCCCACAGCCGTTGTTTCAACGCCGGTTGCTTGGACACTCTCTCCAATCGCTACAGAACTGCTGTTGGCTGCATAAGCATTGCTGCCAAGTGCGATGGAATTAGCTCCAACTGCTTCAGCCTGGTAGCCAAAGGCACTGGAGTTGTTGCCGGTTGAAACTGCCTGATAACCAAAGGCACTGGAGTTGTTGCCCGTTGAGGTTGCCTGGTAACCAGTTGCCGTTGACGCGTCACCCACTGCTTCTGAACGATAACCATAAGCATTGGAATAAGAGCCTGTTGCCATACTGTCCACACCAACTGCGCTAGAGCTGATTCCGGTTGCCAGGGCATTCGCCCCAATAGCCGCCGCATTTTCTTCATTAGCAATCGCTCCAGAGCCAATCGCCGTTGCATTGACATAGCTTGCGGTAGCACCAGAGCCGATTGCTACCGTATTGTTTCCTGTAGCTGCGGCAACGGAACCGATTGCAGTGGCGTCATCACCAACTGCGCTTGCGTAATCACCCATCACGTTATTACGACTTCCTGTTGCAGTGTTGTTATCACCGACTACGTTGTTATTGCTGCCAACGCTCACCGCGTTGTCATCACCAAAGATATTATTGTTATCTGTACCTATTGCGGTGTTGCCAGCACCAACAACTATGTTGCCGTCGGTATTTAGGCTGTTGTCATTACCGTAGACAAAGTTCGCATCACCTATGACCGTGTTGTCATTGCCAGTCACGGCATTATCAGTACCAGTTACCGTATTCGGATCGCCAGCAACGAAGTTATTCGAACCTGTCACCTGATGGCCATAGCCAAGCACCGTGTTCTGTGTACCACCAAGGATGTCGATATCGGCACCGACAGCCGTGTTCAGGCCACCATTACCCGTGGTCGTGTTGCGTCCAATTGAGATATCAGCTTCGCCACCAGCTGAAGTTGCATCACCAATTGCGGTGGCGCTCTGACCAGATGCAGCAGAAGCTGTACCAATGGCCACCGAGTCCGCTGCGCTAGCTGCGGAACCTGTACCGACCGCCGTTGCATTGGCGTCGCTGGCGGAAGCATTATCACCCAAGGCGTTGGCACTCTGACCAGATGCGGCAGAGGCTGTACCAATAGCCACCGAGTCCATTGCGCTAGCTGCGGAACCTGTACCGACCGCCGTTGCATTAGTGTTGTTGGCAACTGCTCCGTCACCAACTGCGTTAGCACTGTCTGCAAGGGCCTGAGCATTATCACCAATTGCGGTAGCACTGGCACTGTCAGCTATTGCATCACTACCGACGGCAATTGAATCCGTACCACTGGCAGCTGCAGCTGTACCCACTGCGGTAGCATTAACATCACTGGCGACTGCTCCGTCACCAACTGCGTTAGCACTGTCTGCAAGGGCCTGAGCATTATCGCCAATTGCGGTAGCACTGGCACTGTCAGCTATTGCATCACTACCGACGGCAATTGAATCCGTACCACTGGCAGCTGCAGCTGTACCCACTGCGGTAGCATTAACATCACTGGCGACTGCTCCGTCAC
>JAMONP010000033.1 GCA_027065695.1 Desulfuromonadales bacterium
TGTCAGCTGTGAATTCCTGAGCCCAATGGTGCCTGGAGAGACAATTATCAATGCGGTCTGGATACCTCGGCTGGGTGAGACGAGTATCGAATTTACCGTGACGGGTTATGATGCCAAGGGTGACCCCTGCTACGATGCACACCTTGTGGCCTGCTTCATTGATCAGGATGGGTTTAAAACGATGCGTATTCCAGAGGTGTTCCGCATGCGGATCCAAGCGTACCAGTCGGAGTGTGAGGCGATACAAGAAGGATAAGGTGGATCTGGCATAAGTGAAAGGTTACAGACAAGCCGGGAAGGGGTGGTTTTTACTGTGTCTGATAACTGCTGGGTGGGGGTGCACCCCTGATGCTGCTTCAGTTTATCCTGAAGGAACAGAGTCTCCCCGAGCGTATTCAACAAATATGAGTTTCAGGTTTGCGCAGTTCTCAGAAAGAGGTAGTAATTATGGGTTTTTATGAAAATCATGTTTTGCCGTTAATTATGGACGTGGCCCTTGCCAGGCTGAAAGAGGATCGGCGGGAATTGATCAGGCAGGCGTCTGGAAATGTCCTGGAAATAGGTATGGGTAACGGTGTCAACCTGCCATTTTATACGAATTCAACGAAGCAAATTGTAGCGCTGGAACCCTGCGAAGCCGTTGTTAAAAAAGCAAAGCGGAAACTGCGTGCTTGGGCTGATGATGGGACATTGCAACTCGGCGAGGAGAGTTATGACCTTGTTGTCGGTGGTGGCGAAAAGCTGCAGTTTGATGATAATTCATTCGACACGATCATTGCGTCTCTGGTCTTTTGTTCAATTCCTGATTCAACCACGGCTGCTAAAGAGGCCTTCCGAGTGCTCAAACCGGGAGGTAAATTACTGTTTTTCGAACATGTTAGATCACCGGATCAACTGATGAGTCGTATTCAGAGTTTTGTCAATCCCTTCTGGAAAGTCTTTGCATGCGGTTGTTCATTGACATGTGATACTGAAACAGTCTTTAAGGAGGCCGGGTTCGATTACAAGACGATCACGAAGTTTCGTAACCCTAAAATGTCCCCTCCGTTTACTGCCTGGATGATCAAGGGGCAGGCGACAAAACCGGTTTAGTTTCCATCCTGAATGGTCTGATTCAGGAAGTATGGGGACAATCCCTAAAGACTCTTGAGAGGATCACGGCACTTTGGTAGTAACCAAGTTTCTTAGCGCAATTGTTTGCAGTCCGCCAAGAGCTACATGCTCTTGGCGGTCAAAAACTGCAAAATGACAACTCAATATTCTATACTTATGAAAAAAGAGAGGCTTCCTCGGCGGAGTGGTGTTATGGGCGACAGAATAGAGACACAAGAACAGTTGATTGAACAACTGAAGGAAGAAATCGAGGTACGCAAGGCGACAGAAAAGGAGCTTCGTGAAGCGTTACGTCGGGCCAACGTGCCTTGGGAACAAGCCTTCCAGTTTATCGGTCTGCTGACTTTAGATGGAACCTTGGTGGAGGTTAACCGGGCTCCCCTGAACTTTTCGGGTATCAGCAAAACGGATGTCATAGGCAGACCTTTTTGGGAGGCTCCCTGGTTCAGTCATTCTGTCGACTTGCGGGAAAAAGTACAATCTGCTTTTGCCAGCTCGATCAAGGGCAAGTTTGTGCGCTTTGAGGAGTGTCTTCGGGAGAAGTCCGGCCATCTCAGGTGTATAGATGTCTCTATGAAACCGGTGCGGGAGGAGTCAGGAGAGATTGTCTTTATAATTGCCGAAGGACACGACATCACCGAGCGAAAATGGGCAGAAGAACGACTGCAAGAGAGTGAGGAGCGTCTCCAGGCAATCCTGGACCATTCTCCAGCCGTCATTTACCTCAAGGACCTCCGAGGCTGTTACCGGCTCATCAACCGGAAATTCGAGGAGCTTTTTCATGTGGAGGGGGCTCGCTTTCTCGGCAAGACTGACCATGATGTTTTTGATAAGGAAATAGCCGACGAGTTTCGTGAGCACGATCGAGTTGTGGCCGAGTCGGGCAGAGCCATTCAGGTCGAGGAGGCGGTGGCCCATAATGAAGGCCTCCTCCACTACCTCTCCGTGAAATTCCCACTTCGTGATGTCGATGGAAAAATCTACGCCGTCTGCGGGATATCCAGCGACATTACTGATCGTAAGAAGATGGAAAACGCGATTCGCGAGAGTGAGCGCAGGGTACGTGCTATCAATAAAGAACTTGAGGCCTTTGCATACTCCGTATCTCACGATCTCCGGGCGCCTTTACGCCTCATCGATGGTTTCAGTCAAGCTCTTCTAGAGGATTGTTTTGACGTTCTCGACGAAGCTGGCAAGGATTATCTGACTCGCATCTGGGATGGCAGCCAGAAGATGGGGCAACTCATCGACGATCTTTTGAAACTCTCGCAATTGACGCAAGGTGAGGTGCTTAAACGCAGGGTCGATTTAAGCCGTTTGGCCACGGAAATAATCGGTGAGTTGCAGGAAAGTCAATCGGAACGAGAGGTTGATATCCTCATTGCCCCGGGGTTGGTGGCCAGAGGTGACAAGGCTCTGATACGGGTGATGCTTAAAAATCTGATCGGCAATGCCTGGAAATTTACGAGTAACACCCGCTGCGCGAAGATAGAATTTGGAGTGCTGCCTTTGGTTGAAGCCGAAGCAGTAAAGGAAGCAGGTGGGACCGTATTTTTTATACGAGATAATGGCGCCGGATTTGACATGGCTTTCCAAGACAAGCTGTTCGGAACCTTTCAACGCCTGCACAGCGCAGAGGAGTTTCCCGGCACCGGTATTGGTCTTGCGACTGTGGAACGCATCATTCGGCGGCATGGTGGTCGGATTTGGGGGCAAGGGCGTGTCGGTGAGGGGGCTGCTTTTTTCTTTACCCTGAGGGCTGTGGGGGGGTCACCAGAGTCTCTTTAGGAGTTTGTCCCGACAGGCCCTTAGTGCCCTTGCCATGGATCACTAAACGTGGCATGATGCCCGCCCTTTGAAGTGTTACAGGGAGTTTAGATGGTCAAAGACAACGATTACGTTGCCATATTTCATTCAATTCACCGAGTCCTCAAGGCTGAGAAAATTCTCAAACAGGCAGAGGTGGATTTTTTGTTGATTCCGGTGCCTCGGCAGTTGACTTCAGACTGCGGTCTCGCCCTGCGATTTTCTCCTCAGACCAAAGAGACTTTACTGGGGGTTCTTGCTGATGCAGACTTGCCTCCAGCGGAGATGTATCAGCGTAGTGATGGTGCTTATATGCAGGCATCCAGTCAGTTGTAATCATATTGTCTGCATGATTGGCTAACCCCTGGTCCCTCTTGCCCGCCCCTTGATTTCTCTTGACATGGTCCGCGAGAATTCACTAACATAGATCCTTTGCTTTGCTAAGGATCCTGGCAGCAGACTGGCAACCGTATGTTTGATACCCTGACAGAGAAATTTGATAACGTTTTCAAGCAGCTGCGTGGTCGTGGACGGCTGACGGAAGAGCACATCCAGAAGGCTATGCGTGAAGTACGGCTGGCATTACTGGAAGCGGATGTCAACTTTAAGGTTGTCAAAGATTTTGTAGCTGCAGTGCGTGAGCGCGCCATTGGACATGATGTCCTGGAAAGCTTGACTCCAGGTCAGCAGGTTATCCAGATTGTTCGTGATGAACTTGGTCTGCTGATGGGGGGTGCCGAGGACAACCAGCTTGACCTGGCGGCTCGACCACCGGTGCCGATCCTGCTTTGTGGCTTACAAGGGGCTGGTAAAACTACGACCTGTGGCAAGCTGGCACTTAAACTGCGTCGTGAAAAACGTAACCCGTTGCTTGTACCGGCCGACGTCTATCGTCCGGCGGCGATAGAGCAGTTGAAAACTCTCGGTCGTCAGATCGATGTCCCGGTTTTTGATAGCAGTGCCGATCAGGATCCGGTGGAGATCTGTCGTCTGGCTCATGAGTTTGCTGACCGCCAGGGTTACGATACGCTGATATTAGATACCGCCGGTCGCCTGCATTTAGACGATACTTTGATGCAGGAGTTGGAGCGGATCTGCTCTGCAGTGGAACCGCGTGAAATTTTGCTGGTGGCGGACGCCATGACTGGTCAGGATGCGGTCAATGTAGCGAGTTCCTTCAACGAACGCCTCGGCCTGACCGGGGTTGTGTTGACCAAACTGGATGGCGATGCCCGTGGTGGTGCCGCCTTGTCGATCCGGGCGGTTACCGGCAAGCCGATCAAGTTTGTCGGTATGGGCGAGAAGCTGGATGCCCTGGAGTCCTTCCATCCCGAACGGATGGCGCAACGGATTCTCGGTATGGGAGATGTCCTCTCCCTGATCGAAAAAGCTGAAGCGGCTATTGGTCAGGATGAAGCTGCCAATATGGAAAAGCGTCTCCGCCAGGAGGGCTTTACCCTGGATACCTTTAAGGAGCAGCTTCAGTCGATCAAGAAGATGGGGTCGATGGAGTCGATGCTTGCGATGATCCCGGGAGCGGGCAAAGCTCTTAAGCAGATGAAGGGAGCGCAGCTTCCGGATAATGAGTTGAAGAAGATCGAGGCGATTATTAACTCGATGACACGCAAGGAACGGCAGAACCATAAGATTATTAACGGCTCACGGCGTTTGCGTATTGCAAATGGTAGCGGCACCCGGGTGCAGGATGTCAATCAGCTGCTCAAGCGATTTATCGAAGCCCAGAAAATGATGAAAAAGGTACAAAAGATGGGTCCCAAGGGATTGCAAGGCATGATGGGTCGTGGTGGCTTGCCAATGTAGGCAGCTTCCCCCTGGTCTCATTTATGCTGGTGGCTCATTTTGCTGACGTTACATTTATACGGATGGCGTATTAATACTGGCTTCGTGCCGGATTGAATGATAAGTAGTTAGAAACAGCAACACCTATATCAGAAATAACAACACGGGGTTCGCCCCATACCTTAAAAAGAGTTATAAGCTCAGGAGGAAAGAAGTCGATGGCAGTGAAAATCAGGCTGGCCCGTGGTGGCGCCAAGAAAAAAGCTTTTTATCAAGTCGTTGTAGCGGATGAACGGTGCCCCCGTGACGGTCGCTTTCTAGACAATCTGGGGCAGTACGATCCGCGGCAGGATCCCCCAATGTTCAACGTTGTTGAAGACCGGACCCTAGAGTGGCTGAACAAAGGTGCTCAGCCGACCGATACGGTTCGCCAGTTGCTGCGCAAGCAGGGGATCTGGGCCAAGTTCAAACAGGCTTAAGTCCTGAGCTTTTGCGGCGCTCGTGGCAGGTAAATCCTGTCGATAAAGGATGGACGCCATGAAAGAGCTCATCGAATTCATTGCCAAAGCTCTGGTGGACAATCCGGACGCGATCATCATCAGTGAAGATGAGGATGTCGACGGAACGATTCTCGTCAAGCTGGCTGCGGCCCAGGAAGATATGGGACGCATTATCGGCAAACAGGGACGCACGGCCAAGGCTATGCGAACCCTTTTAAACGCCAAAGCAATACGCGAGAATAAACGGGCAGTGCTGCAGATCCTTGAATGATGGAAGTCAAGCTGGATAATCTTCTGGAAGTAGGTGTCGTCATTGGCACTCACGGTCTTCGTGGTGATCTTAGAATTCACCCGTTGCCGACCGGGGACCTGGCCTTGCCGGGTGCCCGCGAGGTGTACCTGAAAGATAGCAAGGGTCTCCTGACCCGGTATGAAGCTGTTCGCTCTTCTCCACATAAACAAAATATTCTTTTGCGACTCGCAGGGTTGGATAACCTGGCTGCTATTGAACCACTGCTTGGTTCTTCTGTCTGGATGGCCAAAGCAGACCTGCCAGATCTGGATGATGATCAGTTCTATTGGTCTGATCTGGAGGGTTTGGAAGTCATTGATCAGCAAGAGGGTGTTCTTGGTCGAGTGGTTGGCATGTTTGCCACCCCGGCGCATGAAATTCTTGAAGTCGATGGTCCTGCTGGTGAAATTCTGATCCCTGCAGTTGAGCCTTTTCTGGTGCGCCTTGATCGGGAGAAAGGCCAATTACATGTCAATCTGCCAGCAGGGCTGGTCCCCGAGGCGGATGGTACAAGTTAACTAATCTCTATGCAATTCGATATTCTAACTCTTTTCCCCGCCATGCTGGAAGGCCCGTTAACGGCGAGTATCCTTGGTAAGGCCGTCGATAAAGGTCTGATCAGTGTTGATCTGCACAATTTACGTGACTGGGCAGAAGGCAAGCACCTGGTGACTGACGACACCCCTTACGGCGGCGGTGACGGTATGGTCATGAAGGTTGACCCGGTCGCCCGGGCACTGGCGGATCTCAAAGGGAAGAGGCCACAGTCACGTATCCTGCTCATGTCTCCTCAAGGGAAAACCTTTCAGCAGGCTGATGCCGAGCGCTTAGGTCGCGAGTCCGGTCTGATTTTTGTCTGCGGTCGTTATGAGGGTTATGATGAACGGGTTCGTTCTTTAGTAGATGAAGAGATTTCACTGGGTGATTATGTTTTGACCGGCGGCGAATTGGCTGCGGCGACAATCCTCGATGCCACGGCCCGGCTGGTGCCGGGTGTTCTCGGTGCTGTCGGAAGTGCTCTAAATGACAGCTTTAGTGATGGCTTGCTTGAGTACCCGCAATATACGCGACCGGCGGAATTCAACGGGATGTGCGTACCGGCAGTGCTTGTTTCGGGCAACCATCAGGTAATCGCCACCTGGCGACGCCACGAACAGTTACGGCGCACCCTGGCAAGACGCCCGGAACTTCTGGAGACAGCTCCTCTGACGAAAGCTGACCGTCTATTCCTTGAGGAACTTCGGGCGTCATTGAAGAAAACCACATCAGAGGACCAAGGGACGTGACGTTCAAGCCAATGGCTATTGCTCTGGTTCACCACCCGGTTCTTGATCGGCGCGGTGATGTGGTCACTTCTGCCGTCACCAATCTTGATATCCACGATCTGGCTCGCCTGGCTGCAACTTACAATCTCGCACGTTACTATTTAGTAACGCCGGCTGTTGAGCAGCAGTTGCTCGCCAGTCGCATTGTTGAGCATTGGCAGAAAGGTGCCGGTGCCAGTTACAATCCGGATCGCCGGCAGGCGTTGAATTCTCTGCGGATCATGGACAATCTAGATGCGGCGCTTGACGATTGGCGTTCTCTTGCCGGGCCGGAAAGTCTGGCGGTGCTGACCGGTGCTCGGCACCAGGATGGCATTGATTATCCGGACGCCAGAACTCTGGCCACCGAGTACCCGGTGATGCTGGTGTTTGGAACCGGTCACGGCCTGGCTCCAGAAGTTTATGCTTCTGATCGTCCCTGTCTTGCACCGGTGCGGGCCGGACAATACAATCACCTCTCGGTACGTACGGCGGCAGCCATTGTTATTGACCGTTTGATTGGTGAACATGGTTTGGTTTTGCCACTGCTTTGATATCTGAAATCTAAAAGTAAACTTTTTCAGACAAACCTTTTTAGACTTGACTCGTCAGGTGTTTTTAGGGTAAATGTCCTGTTCGATTATTTTAGGAGGAAAAACGATGAACGTTGTAGATTATATCGGCATGGAAAACATGAGAAAAGATACCCCAAAGTTCAAGGCGGGGGATACACTGCGTGTGCATGTGAAGATCACCGAAGGTGACAAACAGCGCATCCAGATTTTTCAAGGTGTCTGCATCAAACGACACAACAACGGCGTCGGTTCTTCCTTCACCGTGCGTAAGGTGTCTAATGGTATGGGCGTCGAGAGGGTTTTCCCTCTACACGGCCCCTGTGTCAACAAGGTTGAAGTTATGATGGTCGGCAAGGTACGTCGTGCCAAGCTCTACTATCTGCGCAATCTGCAAGGCAAGGCGGCACGTATCAAAGAAGTGCGCCAGCGCTAATCAGATTATACAGAAAAGTTATCAAAGCCCTGGCTGTTTTCAGCCAGGGCTTTCTTTTTGTTGAATTCCCTCTGCGATTCCGTTAATACTGTTGGCCATGTTTTCAAGTACTTTCAAGGCGTTTGTCAATGGAACTCTTCCCTGAAACAATCCAATCCACCCTTTTCTTTGAGACCATGGCAAGCAACCAGGGTTATCGGGCTGTTGCCGGCATCGATGAGGCCGGACGGGGTCCCTTGGCTGGTCCGGTGGTTGCTGCTGCAGTGATCCTGCCAGAGAACTTTGATCTGCCCGGTTTGAACGATTCCAAGCAGCTTTCAGAGAAAAAGCGCAATCAGCTTTATCCCTTGATTCATGCGCAGGCCCTAGCAGTTGGTATTGGTGTCAGTCGGGCTGATGAAATCGATCGGATTAATATTCTTCAGGCGACCCTTAAGAGCATGTCGCGTGCCATCGAAAGGCTCTCTCTTTTACCTGATTTTCTGCTTGTAGACGGCATCACCCCAATCCCGATTGAAATCGAGCAGAAAACTATCAAGAAAGGGGATTCCCGTTCTCTTTCCATTGCGGCTGCGTCTGTGATCGCCAAAGTGGTGCGTGATCGCATCATGGTTGCCTATGATCGACATTTTCCTGGATATGGTTTTGCCGGGCACAAGGGCTATGGTACGCAACAGCATCGTGATGCGGTCGCCAGCTATGGCCCATGTATCTGTCATAGACGCACCTTTGCCGGAGTTAAGGAGCATTGTGATACAGCAAGACCGGGTGATGAAGCAGGGCCTGGTGGAGAATCATGACGCAGGATAGATTGGCTCTGGGACGCCGGGGCGAAGATGCAGCCGCTCAATATCTGCAAGGCAAGGGTATGAGGATTGTTGAGCGTAATCTAAGCACACCGGTCGGTGAAATTGACCTGGTGGTCCGTGACCGGAAGATCCTGGCGTTTGTCGAGGTGAAAACCAGGCGCAGTTCAGCTTTCGGCTCACCCGCCGAGGCAGTCGGTCCACGCAAACAACGGCAGATTATCCGCACCGCTAAATGGTATTTAAACGATACCCCATGGAAAAAATTGCAACCTCGCTTCGATGTGATTGCCGTCACGGTGCACGGCGACAGTTTTCAAATTGAGCATATCACCGACGCATTTGAAGTCTGAAGCACCGTTCCGATTGCTTTTTCCCTTCCTCACCCTTACAATATAACTCTTGGTATTTACCCTGATTCTGGAACTCTTGAGGAGGTTCAAGGTGACTATGTTACTGCGGGAACTTGGCATGATTCGGGTTGCGGCGGTCTCGCCAGCACTGAAGGTGGCCGACGTCGTCTTCAACCTGGCCTCTATCGAAGAGGCGACCCTGCAGGCAGCGGATCAGGATGTGCAGCTGGTGGTTTTTCCTGAGTTGGCCATGACCGGCTATTCCTGTGGCGATTTATTCTATCAGCAAAGTCTGTTGGAGCAGGTTTGTGAAGGCCTCAAAACACTGACCACGCTGAGTGAGCAAACCGGCATGATTCTGATTGTCGGTGCGCCGGTTCGCCAGTCCGGTCGTCTTTTTAATGCTGCAGTCGTCATGAGCCACGGACGTATCTGTGGTGTTGTGCCAAAAACCTACCTGCCCAATACTCAGGAATTCTATGAAGAGCGCTGGTTTTCCAGTGCACAGGATGTGGTTGATGACCAGTTGACCTGGCTGGATGAAGCGCCGCCATTTGGTACGGATCTTCTCTTTGATGTCGATGGCATGCCCGATTGTCTCTTCGGTGTTGAGATCTGTGAAGATGCCTGGGTCGCTAATCCGCCAAGCGGTTCCATGGCGATAGCCGGTGCGACGCTGCTGATTAATCTTTCCGCAAGCCCGGAAATCCTCGGTAAGTGCGATTATCGCCGCGACTTGGTTAAATCTCAGTCTGCCCGTTGTCTGGCCGCCTACATTTACGCATCAGCCGGTCCGGGTGAATCGAGTACCGACCTGGTTTTTTCCGGCCACTCCCTGATTGCCGAATATGGCCAGATTCTTGATGAAACGCAACGCTTCCAGTTTACTTCGCAGAGCGCCATTGCCGATATCGATATCCAACGCCTGGTTCACGAACGTCTGCGCAATAACAGCTTTGCAGCCAGTCAGGCCGATCAGGAGTATCTGCTGGTGCCGGTTGAAGTCGCCGAACACCAGGCAGACAATCTGCTGCGACCGCTTGCCAAAACCCCATTTGTTCCGGTTGCTGTCGAAGAACGTCAGGCTCGTTGTGAAGAGGTTTTTGCCATCCAGACGACCGGTCTGATGAAACGCCTACTGCATACAGGCAGTCAGAAAGTTGTTCTGGGTATCTCCGGAGGTCTTGATTCCACTCTGGCTCTGTTGGTGACGGTCAAGGCTTTTGACCGGCTTAACCGGTCACGTGACGACATCCTGGCGGTCACCATGCCCGGTTTTGGTACGACCGGCAGGACACGAGGTAATGCAGAATCTATTGCTCAGGAACTTGGTGTAAGCTTGCGGACAATCAGCATCGATGCCGCGGTCCGTCAGCATTTCGCCGATATCGGTCAGGATCCCGAAAAACACGATATTACCTACGAAAATTCCCAGGCCCGTGAACGTACCCAGATTCTCATGGATCTGGCCAACCAGGTTGGCGGCCTGGTTGTCGGTACTGGAGATCTGTCTGAGCTGGCTCTCGGATGGGCAACCTACAACGGCGACCATATGTCGATGTATGGCGTCAATTCATCGGTACCCAAAACCCTGGTTCGTTACCTGATTGAATGGTGTGCGGAAGTTGAGTTCAGTGGGCGAACAGCAGAGGTCCTGCACGATATTTGCGCCACGCCGGTTTCCCCGGAACTGCTGCCGCCCGATGATGATGGTGACATCAGCCAGAAAACTGAGGAACAGGTTGGCCCCTATGAACTGCACGATTTTTTCCTCTTTCATGTCGTGCGAAACCAGTTTGCACCGCGTAAAATCCTGGATTTGGCCTGTCGTGCTTTTGACGAAGATTATTCGCAAACGGAGATACTTAAATGGTTGCAGCTCTTTTATCGCCGTTTCTTCGCCCAGCAGTTTAAACGCTCCTGTCTTCCAGATGGTCCGAAAGTCGGTAGTGTCTCTTTATCGCCGCGTGGCGACTGGCGTATGCCGAGCGATGCCAGCGCGACTCTCTGGTTAGATGAACTTAGGTTGGCTGAACTGGCGCAAGTTGCCGAGAAGGATTCCTGACCGGTATGACAGAAGCACAGGAACGGGTAGAAGAGCAGGGGGGAACCCCCGTTGGCACCCTTTACGTGGTTGCAACGCCGATCGGTAATCTCGAAGATATCACCTACCGGGCGGTGAGAATCCTTGGCGAGGTTGATCTGGTAGCTGCGGAAGACACCCGTCACAGCCGCAAGCTGTTTGCGCATTTCGGTATTAAAAAGCCACTGGTGTCTTATCACGATCATAACGAGCAGCAGCGCCAGGCTGGATTGGTTGAGAGGTTGCAGGCTGGTGAGAATATAGCTTTGATCAGTGATGCTGGCACACCCTGTATCGCCGATCCCGGTTATTGCCTGATTGCTTCCTGCCACGCTGTCGGTATCACAGTTGTACCAATTCCCGGTCCGTCGGCGTTGATTACGGCTTTAAGCGCTGCGGGAGTAAGCACCGAACGCTTCGCTTTTGAAGGCTATTTGCCGCAAAAGGCTAAGGCCCGTGCTGATCTGCTCAGAAAGCTGAATGGTGAACAGCGCACTCTGGTTTTTTATGAGACACCGCATCGCTTGGCGGCTACCCTGGCAGCTCTGGTTGAAATCCTGGGTGCTGAACGCTTTATGGTGGTTGCGCGTGAACTGACCAAACTCTATGAAGAGTTTTTCCGGGGCACAACGGCCGCCGCTGTCGTCCGCTTTGCACAAGACCCGGCGCGAGGTGAACTGGTCCTGATTATTCCGCCAGGCACGCAAGGGCCGCAGATGAATGTGCGTGACGCCCTGCGCAAGCTGCTGAACGAAAGTGATCTGTCGCGTCGTGAAGCCGTTAAGCTGATCGCCAAAGAATATGGCCTGCCGAGTAGTGATGTCTACCGTGAGAGCCTCAGTTTGACCGAGGAAGAATAGAGTTATGAGTGAACAAAAGTGAATTCTGCTGATTGACGATCATCAGACTCTCTTTCGCCTGCTTGAAGCAATTGTGCGTGTCAAGGGACACACTTTGCTTCCTGTTCCTCGGGTTATGACGAGAGAGATTTTTTAAACATCTCCGGTCATGATGAAGGTCGGCTGAAGATGGAACGACTCGTACTTGGGGCGCAGTCGCTCTGTATTATAGTATTTGTCGACGTTGACAATCTTCTTGCGTCCGGTGACCACATCGATTGGCACCGTATCGTAGCAGCCGTTGTGCAGACTGACCAGGCGTCCAGAGGTGTTGGCGAGCACCAGGTCAAATGCCAGGTTACCGAAAGCCATCGGTACGATTGAGTCCATCGCATCGGGGTCGCCGCAGCGAACCAGGTAGCCGAGGCGCTGGCTGAGGACGTTGACCCGGCGGCCATTGTTGAATTTTGGCGACAGCTCCTTAAGCTGGGTTGCCACCTGGTCGCCGATCCCTCCGAGTTTCATGTGGCCGTACTGGTCTGTCTCCTTGCTCTCGTAGAGCATGTCGTTGTGATGGGTCATGGTGGCACCCTCGGATATTAGCACCACCGAGTAGTTGCTTGGGTGCTTGCGTCGGTCATGGCTGAGCAGGTCGCAGAGATGCTCCATATCGAAGGGATACTCCGGGATAACGCAACGGTCGGCAGCCCCGGCCATGGCTGGCAGGATGGCAGAGAATCCGGCGTAGCGGCCGAACACTTCAAGGACCAGAAAGCGCTCATGGGAACCGGCACTGGTGCGTAGTCGATGGGTCAGCTCGATGGTTCGGGTGACACAGGTAGAGAAGCCGATGCAGTAGTCAGTGCCAGGGACGTCGTTGTCCATGGTCTTGGGGATGGCCACCACCTTGACTCCTTCTTCGTGCAGCCGCTGGCCGTAGCTGAGGGTGTCGTCGCCACCGATCGGGATGAGAAAGTCGAGACCGAGGAAGTCGATGTTCTTCAGGACTTCCGGAGTGACGTCGTTGATTCGATTGCTGTAGCGGTCGAGCAGGTGTGGCGGGACGTTGGTGTCCGGCAGGTGGCTCGGCCGGGTCCGCGAGGTGTGCAGGAAAGTGCCGCCGGTGCGGCCGGCACGATTGACGATCTCTTCGGTCAGTTCCTGAACGCAGCTGCTGTTGTCTGCATGTGCATCGGGAACTAGGTCGACCAGTCCGGCCCAGCCGCGTCGGATACCAAAAACCCGGTAGCCTTCCCGCAAGGCTCGTACGGTTACTGCGCGGATGGCAGGGTTGAGCCCTGGAACATCTCCACCACCGGTCAGGATGCCGATCGTTCCTTTTGTTTTTGCCATGATGAATTCTCCTGAAAAAGTGTCGTTGTTTCACAGGGAGCATGCGCCAGCAATGTAACATGTTCCCTTCATAGTCATTCTAACTCAAGATGTCTTTGTGTGCAGGCCAGGAAGTTGTCAGACTGTCCATAGCCAGGCTGTAAATACGGCTATTTTGTCGTGGGGCTGTATTGTGAGAATATGCATGCGGCTTTGATGCACGCTGTCAAAGTCAAATGGGGTATTATTTAGATGGTCGGGCAAGCATTACAATTCATGAGCAATTGGAGAGATACCATGGAAGAACTCAAACAATTTTTTTCTGCGCAGGATATTTTCGCGAAACATGTCGGAATCAAGCTTGTTGAGGTTACTCCTGGCTATGCAAAAACCAGTATGAAAATTGAACCTCACCATTTTAACGGTGCCAAAACAGTTCATGGCGGTGCCATCTTCACCTTGGCTGATTTTGCCTTTGCGGTTGCCTCCAACTCTCACGGTAATCTGGCCATGGGCATCAACACCAGTATTTCCTTTGTCAAAGCGGCAACCAGCGGGACGCTCTATGCTGAGGCCCAGGAGCAATCACTGAACCCCAAATTGGCCTCCTATTCGGTCCATGTTACCGATGATGACAAGGAAACGGTTGCTATTTTTCAGGGGATGGTATACCGCAAGCAGCAGCAGATTATGGATAACAACTCATAGAAATGAACGGTGAATATGATACTGGTTTTACTTGTAGTCGGTTAGGATTCATCTAACACCCACTGTGAGATCTGGTTGAGTTCAGCAGTAAGGAGTTGTCGCCATTTTCTTGTTTGTCAGGGTCAGTAAGGATTTTCCATTCAAGCGAATCTTGAGCCTGCAAAACAATGTGGGAGGATTTATAGTAAATCCGCGCTTTTGACCTCCGCTTCTTTTTGGAGTAGATTGAATTCTTCTTATTTGAGGATGTCATGCATTAGGGCGAGTGACCAGCAGGCAACACTGACAATCTATTCTTTACAGTAAATTCTAGGGGGTTAACATGAAGCTTTCCATTGTCCTTGAAAACCTAAACTCATTCGAAAAGAATTCGCTTGTAAAAATCATCGACAATATTGTTTCGAAAAACCCTAAAAACTCTAAAGAAATCAGTAAATTACTTTCGGAGACAGAAGGCCCAGGAATTAAAAATTTAGATAACGTTGTTATATCTAAGATTTTCGATTTAATAAATGACGAGTACCTTGACCTTGTCAAAGAAGAATTCCTGAATGTGTCTTCTCAACTTGACATAATCACTGACATCATTATTAAAGATGGAAATTGCATACTAAAACTCGATTGGTTCTCAAAATTATACACCGAGAAATTGAAAAAATTGAATGCGAAGATAAAGTCTCTTCAAAAAGAAATCGTCAACCCTAAATCCGATATTACCGAACAAAAAAAGAGGGATTATCGGATTTACAAGTCTTGTGTAGACACCGCATTTCATAATGACATTGAGAATAATCGTGACCCAAAAATCACAGACGATGAACTATCAATATTATTAAAGCTATCAAGTGAACTAGACTTGTCATTGGAAGAGGTAAAGTTAATCAACTATATGGTTCTTCCTGTAAAACAAATTGAAATTGATGAAATACTTAGTGAGTTAAAAAATATTGGCGTCATTTTCCATTCGAAGAAAACAAACACAATTTTCGTCCCAGATGAGATTGTTAGGGTTTTAAGAGATATCAGAGAGAAGGAGATTGCTGACAAGTTTTTGAGGAGGGTGTTGAGAACCTTTAGGGACCCACAAATTAACCTGATATGTAAGAGACATAATATTGATAGAAAAATGGAACTGGATGCAAAGATTAAAGAAATAATCAATGATGGCGTTTCTTTCTCTGGAATCCTGTCAAATTATGTCCATAAAGATGGGACGAGCGTTTCAGATATAAAGAAATTTCTGAATGAACTCTGGAGTAACAACCTCAACCAAAAAGGTTCCCTTGGCGGGTCAACCATTGGAGAGAAAATAGGCAATATCTGTTCATATTTTGACGAAATTGAACGTGATGAAAAGGTCCTTATTTCAATAGATGGATATGACAAACTCCTCTCTGATTTGGATGGGACGCTTCCTAAACTGAATGGACATGTGAAGAATGCGTTTGAACTACAGGAAGAGAATGTTCTTCAGAGTGATTTTCTCCTTGATTATAATATCAAACCAAGGGACATTTTGGATATTATAAGTCCAAAGGATTTAAGTTCTTTCTGTGATTCTAGAGATATAAAAACAAGAGGAGATAAGATTGAGAACATTCTTGAAACATACAAAGATTCTGAAAATCTATACCTAGAGAATTACACAAATATTGGTTTCAGAAACTTGAATTTATTGAAGGAGAATGGGATTCGAATCAAGGAATCTGATTTAGGAGTAAAGTTTGAAGACCTCACAAAAACCATTTTTAAGGGTCTTGGATTTGATGTCGATGAAAAGCTAAGGAAAGAGATAAACACAAGTAAAGATAAAATGGATATTCTAATCAATCTAGGGAATAGAGAGCTAATCCTCGTTGAATGTAAAACTGTAAAAGAAAGTGGCTACAATAAATTCAGTTCCGTATCGAGACAGATGAAATCCTATGTTGATCTTGTTAAATTGAATGGATATCAAGTCATAAAGTCGTTGTTAATTTCACCAGAATTCACTGATGATTTCATCAATGAGACTGAGTTGGAATATGATATAAACCTGTCCCTTATCACGTCTTCTTCTATGGTTAAAATCCTTGATGCTTTTAAGAAGTCAAAGAAACACAAGAAATTCCCGTATAAATTGTTGATGAGAGATGTCCTCATTCAGGAAGACAGGATAATTAAAGCTATCAGAAAATAAACTAGACCGCTGGTAGCAACTCTGAATCACGTATTGAGTTAAGTTGGCATCGTCATCTTTGATTTGCTCCGTAGGGGATGGACATGATTGGTAGATTGAGGAGCAATTTAGAAACATCCACTAACCGCTGTTGTCGGCTTAATTGCTGGCCAGCGATTTTTTGTTTATGTCTCTATTTTTCAACTGTCTTTTGTTGAGAGAATCTTAGGAAAGAAAATGACATGAAAATACTCAATCGGCTATTGAGTCGCTGCGGAGAGCTAAGCAAAGACAACACAAAAGTTACTCTTGCCTGTTCGCTGCGGTGGAAGTGGTTATGAAAATTTATCTGGGATTGGGAAGTTCTCTTGAATTGCAGGGTGACTGAGACAATAGTTAGTCATGAGAGGTGTTGGCAAAGATTGACAATTGACAAAGACTGCCATAGGATGCTTAGGTGATTAGTATGGAAAGGAGACAGTCATGGCCACAATGAATATATCTCTGCCAGGGCAGATGAAGGATTGGGTTGAAGAATGTGTACATTCAGGGCGATACGCCAACTCCTCGGACTATGTGCGGGATCTGATAAGAAGAGACCACATGAAGTTGGAACAATTACGACAAGCCTTGATAGAAGGTGAGAACTCAGGGCCCTCTACTGAGTTGGATATAGAAAGTTTCATTACAGAAAAGAAAAAGTCCTTGTCCTTATGAGGAGAATCATTTTCTCCCCCAAAGCAAAGGCGGATCTGTCACAGATTTGGGATTATACATATACTGAATGGGGTGCTGAGCAAGCCGAGAAATATATTCGTGAACTGTGGGCTGTAATTGAAGAGCAATCCTGTGATCTCACAAAATCTGTAGATATAAGTGATGTGAGAGAAGGCTACAGAAAGGTAATGTCAGGTTCTCATATGGTTTTTTTTAAAGTAACTAATGGTGGAGTTCTTGACGTAGCGAGGATATTACACCAGAAAATGGATTTTGACAGGCATCTTTAATCCATTGAGTGTGTCAGTGACACAACACTCAAGACGCGCCATATAAGCAGTGATCTACAATTCCACCTCTCATTCCAGGACACCATTTTTTCTCATAAGTCACGACCGGATCCTGAAGGTCTCAAACTCCCCCGCAAAATCTAACCAGTTCACTGCAACATCAGTAACAACCGCCGCTGGTGGCCCTTGTCGACACCATGCAATCGCCGCGTCAACAGCTTCTCTCTTTCCCTCAAAAACTGCCGTAACAGAACCATCCGAACAATTTTTCGCCCACCCGGTCAACCCCAGTCGAACAGCTGTTTTCTTTGCTGATTGACGATAAAACACGCCCTGAACCCGGCCCCTAATAATAAGTTCAACACGCACCTTGCTCATATCGTTATCCCAATTCGTTTGGTTTTAACCCGACAAGCTTGGCGAATGTCACTTCGTCAACAACCTCAACACCAAGCTTTTCAGCTTTGGCCAGTTTGCTGCCAGCATTCTCCCCAGCCAGCACATAATCAGTTTTTTGGCTAACGGAACCTGCCGTTCGGCCGCCAGCTTTTTCAACCAACTCTTCCGCTTCTTTCCGCGACCATTTCGACAGGGTGCCGGTGATAACAAAAACCTTTCCAGTCAAAGGTCCGTCTTGCTGGATCACAGCCTCTCCCTGTGGTTGGACACCGGCATGATGTAATTTATCCAATAACAGGATATTCTCAGGATTGCCGAAATAATCAACGATTGATTTAGCGACTTTATCGCCGATTTCGTGAATGGTGATCAGTTGGTCCATAGTGGCTTTAGCCAGTTCGTCGAGCGAGGCAAAATGTCGGGCCAGAATCTTTGTGGTGTTTTTGCCGGCATGACGAATCCCCAAGCCAAAGAGGAGCCTTGAGAGTGGCTGAGTTTTACTTGTCGCGATGGCTAGGAACAGCTTCTCGGCCAGGGCATCACCCATTCGTTCCATGGCAAACATGTCTTCTTTGCTCAGCAGATACAGGTCGGCAACATCCGTGATCTTGCCGCTCTTTATCAGTTGCGTCAGTTGCTTTTCGCCGAGGCCTTCGATATCCATGGCGTCGCGCGAAACGAAGTGCTTCATACGTTCAATGAGCTGGGCAGGGCAGTGTGGGTTATTACAACGCGGCACCACTTCATCTGGGTTCTTGTGGACCGGAGCGTTGCATTCCGGGCACTTCGTTGGCAGTGGAATAAGTTGCTCGTTACCGCTACGTTTCTCTGCCAGAACCTTGACCACATCAGGAATCACGTCACCGGCACGTTCTACAATCACATGATCGCCGATGCGAAGGTCGAGCCGCTCAATTTCGTCCCAGTTATGCAAGCTGGCCCTTGAGACAGTGACACCGCTGACCGTCACCGGTTTGAGGTGAGCGACCGGGGTGATGGCACCGGTTCGACCGACCTGCAGACCGACATTCTCGACAATGGTTTGCTCCTGGCGTGGTGGAAATTTGAGGGCGATAGCCCAGCGCGGCGATCGACTGACCATGCCGAGTTCCTCCTGCAGGGCGATTTCGTTGACCTTGACCACCACGCCATCAATTTCGAAGGGCAGGGTGTCACGGCGCTCTTGAAGTTGACGGAAGGTGCTGATGACCTCGTCAACCCCGGAAGCACAGGTTGTCTCTTCCAGGTTGACGCGCAAGCCAAGCGTACGAAGCAATTGCAGAGTTTCGATCTGGGTGGAAATTTTGACTCCATGCATGCGACCAACCCCGTAGCAGAATATTCTTAAGGGGCGTTGTGCTGTGATCCTGGCGTCGAGTTGGCGCAAACTGCCAGCTGCTGCGTTGCGCGGGTTGGCAAAGGTTTTGTCACCAGCATCTTCCTGCGCCCGGTTCAGGGTTTGAAAGTCAGCCAGATCGATATAGATTTCTCCACGTACATCGAGCAGCTCAGGATAGGGTGCAGTGAGTATGTGTGGTATGTCAGCAATGGTTTTAATGTTTTCAGTGATATCTTCGCCGACAAAACCGTCGCCGCGCGTACTGGCTTTGATCAACCTGCCGTCTTGGTAGGTCAGTTCAATCGCCACACCATCAAGTTTCATCTCGCAGGCATATTCGAGATCCTCTGAACGGGCCAGGAAGGTTTTTCTCAGGCTGGTGTCAAAATCGTGAAACTCTTCAGCACTCTTGGCATTTTTCAGTGAAAGCATTGGTACGGCATGCGGAGAGGGTGTAAATTTTTCTGTGGCTGGTGCACCAATTTTCTGGCTGGGTGAAGCGGGTGTGACCAGTTCCGGGAATGCCTTCTCGATCTTCTGTAGTTCACGGAAGAGGTCGTCGTACTCAGCATCGGTTATTTCCGGTTGATCCTGATTATAGTAGAGCTTGTTGTGATGATTAATCTCTTCGCAGAGTTCGGTGTGGCGTTGTTGAGTGAAAAGGTCGATCATTGATGATGCTCCGGTAGGATGCTTGTTGGAATTCTTTGATTTGCGATTCTATAACCCAAAGAAAGGTTTAACGCAGAGGCGCTAAGAACGCAGAGGAAAAGCTCTTAACTCTCAGGGAGATGGCTCAATTACAGTCATTCTTCTCTGCGTCTCCGCGTCTTTGCGTTTGAAGTATTGTTTTGCCTTTGTTTGGGTTCTAAGTCCATTGATTTAAGGGTAATATAACAGCTTTTTTGCTTTCCTCGGGAGAAATGATTTCCTGTTTGTAACGTTTCACTGATTGTGTTTCTCTCAATGGTAAGTTAATATTGCCATTGATGCATACCTTCAAAAACCTACAGGTAATTCCCCTTCGATGACATACGATCAATGGCTACATATTCTTGGGCTGTTTGTACTCTTTGTGCTGTCAGCTTTTTTCTCCGGTTCGGAAACCGCCCTGATGTCGATGGATCGACTGCGGGTCAAATACCTGGCCGAGAAAAATCGACCAGGTGCCCGCAAGTTGGCCGAACTTCTGGAGCGCCCCGAAAGTTTATTGAGTGCCATTCTGGTCGGTAATAATGTAGTGAATATCATGTTGTCGGTCTTCGCTACCACGCTCTTTATTAACTTATTTGGGGGGCAGGGCGAGTTGATGACAATCCTCATTCTGACCCCTCTCCTGCTCATTTTCTCGGAAGTTTGTCCGAAAACCTATGCTGCGAATTATCCGGAGAAACTTTCCTTTATCATTCTTCGCCCGATCCGTTTTGTTATGTGGCTGCTGCGCCCTGTGACCTGGTTGGTGAGTGGCGTCTCCAGTCTGTTGACCCGTTTCCTGCATGGTGAAGAGAAGAGGCCGCTGATCTCCGAAGATGAGATTCGTACCATTATCGAATTCGGTGAACAGGCCGGTGTTGTCGCTGAAGACAAACGGCGCATGCTGCATGGTGTCTTTGATCTCTCCAGCATCAGGGTGCGCGATGTGATGGTACCGCGAACCGAAGTGGTGGGCATAGAGGCCAGTTCGAGTTTTGCCGATATTATTAAGTTAGTGTCACAGGCTCGTCATTCGCGTTTCCCTGTCTATGCTGGCGATCTTGATCAGGTGGTTGGTGTTATCCATTCCAAGGACGTCTTGAGCTATTTCAATCGCCCTGATGAATTCTGCCTGTCTGAACTGGCCCGGCTTCCATACTTTGTCCCCGAGGCGAAACCGATTGAGGCCCTTATGCAGGCTTTTCGTCGCAAACACCTGCATCTTGCCATTGTTGTCGATGAGTATGGCGGGGTAGAGGGACTATGTACTCTGGAGGATATTGTCGAAGAGATCGTTGGCGAGATTCAGGATGAGTACGATGAGGAGGAACTCCTCATAACAAATCTTGGTGCGAACAGTTATCTGGTTGACGGCAGTGCGGCGCTTCGTTATATCAATCGCCGCTTCGACCTGGATCTCTCTGAAGAGCATGTCAATACCCTGGCTGGCTTCGTGCTGGATTCATTGGGCCGTATCCCGGAAGAAGGCGATGTCTGCGAGTCAGAAGGTGTCAGCTTTACAGTGCGTGAGGTCGAGGATCGGCGCATTGAGCAGATTGAAATGCGGCTTCCTGACCAGAAAGATCAGGGCGAGCTTTAAGGTTTCAAGGCTGTGAAGCTTTAAAACTCTAGAGCCTTACGGCCCTGAAGCTTTATGCCTGCAGTCATAATGGTTAAGGTGATTTCTTAGCTTTATTCTCTATATCGCTGAAAAATAAAACATTGTATTTGTGTCGCTCTTGTCCTTACTCTCTGCAATGCTTGAAACTGCCCCCTTGGAAGCTGTTCCCCAACATCCACAAAATGGTCTAACCCCTTAAAAAATTGAAATATTTCTTGACTCCTACCCCCTCTCTAACTATATTTGCCCAGAGGGTGGTGAATAGTGTATTTTTAGGCCAAAGAGGGCCAAATGGAATTCCAGGGCGTCTACAATAACTCGATCGATGCAAAGGGGCGGGCAAGTATTCCGGCCAGGTTTCGCGAGCAGCTGAAAGAGTTTTGCGAAGACGATGCACTGATTGTCACTCAAGACCGCAGTGGAATCGTCGCTTATCCTCCCTCTGAATGGAAGATCTTTCTTGATAAATTTGCACAACTCCCGAACGACCAGTTTCGGGAAGACCTCTATTTTACAACCGTAACCCCCGCAATGCACTGTACGTTTGATAAACAAGGCCGGATTCAGCTGCCACAATCTTTGCGTGAGTATTGCCAGCTTGATACGGATGGCGTGCGCGATGTTGTCATTGTTGGCGGTGCTAACAAAATCCAGATCTGGAACAAGACAAGGTATCAGGAAATGCTCGCTGAAGCTGAGCAGCGTCAGGTTGAGGCTCGGCAGAAGCGTATCGATCTGGGACTTTAAGGTCGTTGACTTTGGATACATTCAAACATGTGTCGGTGATGGCCGAGGAAGTGCTGAAATTCCTTGAGCCACATAACGGTGGAATCTATCTGGATGGGACCTTGGGCGGTGGCGGTCATGCCAGGTTGATTCTTGAAGCCGCGTCTCCTGACGGTGTTTTGATTGGGCTGGATCGTGATGCGGCAGCGCTTGACGCGGCGAGAAATACTCTGGCGGTCTTTGGCGACAGGGTGATTACCCGCCAGGGCAACTTCTCTGCAATGAATACTCATCTCGATCGGCTTGGGATTGACCTGCTCGACGGGATTCTTCTGGATCTGGGTGTTTCCTCTTATCAGCTCGATAGCCCGGAGCGAGGTTTTTCGTTTCGCGAAGAGGGTCCGCTTGATATGCGGATGAACCCGGCAGAGGGTGTTTCTGCTGCTACAGTGGTTGCCGAAGCTGACCCCGATGAATTGAAACGCATCTTTCGTGAATATGGGGAGGAGCGCTGGGCGGGCAAGATATCCCGGGCGATTGTTACGGACAGAGACCAGGTCCCCTTTGAGACCACCTTGCAATTGGCTGAGCTGGTCAGCCGGGTTGTTCCGAGAGGCAAAGGTCCACAACGCATTCATCCTGCAACCCGGATATTCCAAGCGTTGCGTATTCATGTCAATGGCGAGCTCGACAGTCTGCGCGCAGGGTTGGATGCAGCATGGCAGAGATTGACGGTTGGTGGCCGACTTGTGGTAATCAGTTTTCATTCTCTTGAAGACCGTATGGTCAAACAAACCTTTCGTGCTTTGGCAACTGGATGTACTTGTCCACCACGTTTAGCTGTTTGTGCCTGTGGACATAAACCGGCTGTGCGAGTACTCACCCGCAAGGCCGTGCGCGCCACAGAAAACGAAATACTGAGCAATCCGCGATCCAGAAGTGCTGTGTTGCGGGCTATAGAGAAACTTCCAGTAGAGGACGATCAGGATGTCTGACACAACTATAAGAGCTTTGCCGAAAATCAATGGCTTTACCCTGCGCCGCCCGAACCTTTGGCCGGTGCTCGGGTTTATCGCTCTGCTGCTTGGGGTCTCGCTCTTCTTTGTCTGGTCACGTGTACAGGTGACCGGCCTGGAATATGAGATCTCCAGGTTGGAAAGCTCCTTGCGCGGTTTGCGGCAGGAGACTTCTAAGCTACATTTGCAGGCAGCCAGCCTCAGCAACCCAGAGAGGATCGAAAGGGTGGCCCGAAAAGAACTGAATCTGCGCCTGCCTTCTGCCGAGCAGGTGATAACGGTGCACTGATGAAAGAACAGGAGAAAGGCGTTCGTATGCGCATCCGCTTGATCGGGGGTCTTTTTGTCCTTGGTTTTGCACTAGTGGCGTTGCGTGCCTTTGATCTTCAGGTTCTGCAGAAAAAAGAGTGGGACGAACGTGCAGAGCGTCAGCACCAGAAAACCATTCCTCTAACACCTCAGCGCGGCACAATCTTTGACAGTAACGGTGCAGAGCTTGCCGTCAGCATAGATGTCAATTCGATTTTTGTTGAGCCTCATAAACTGGAAGATCGTGCTGCGGTTGCCAAAAAACTGGCCAAAGCTCTTGATCTCTCCGTACAAACAGTCAAAGCCAAGCTGAAGAGCAACAGCAATTTCGTCTGGGTAAAGCGTCAGGTTTCCCCCAGTCAGAGTAAGCTGGTCAAGGCGATGAAAATCAAGGGTGTCGGGATGATTAAGGAACCACAGCGTTTTTATCCCAATTCAAATATTGCTGCTCATGTGCTTGGTTTTACCGGTCTTGATCCTAAGGGATTGGAGGGCTTGGAGCTCAAATACGATAGCATGATTCTCGGCCGCGGCGGGTATCTGGTTATGGAACGAGATGCTCTGGGCCGAGGTCTTAGGTCTGGTTCGCCAGAGGTTCAGGGGGCGACACGAGGTCATGATCTCTACCTGACTCTAGATAAGAATCTGCAATATATTGCAGAACGGGAATTGGCTGATGGTTTGCGTAAGACTGGTGCCAAGGCAGGTACGGTCGTTATGCTGGAGCCAACGACCGGTAAGGTGCTGGCTATGGCCAGTTATCCGGAATATAACCCGAATTCCTTCTATAAATACAAGCCTTCCCAGTGGCGGAATCGAGCTGTGTGTGACAGCTTCGAACCCGGGTCAACCTTCAAGGTCATTTTGATGGCGGCTGCTCTTAACGAAGCGGTCATCAATACGACGCAGAAGATTGATTGTGAGAACGGCAAGTTCCGGGTCGGTGGCAAGGATATCCACGACCATAAGCGGTATCAGGAATTGACAGCGGCTGAAATTATCAAATACAGCTCCAATATCGGGTCAGCAAAAATTGGCAAGCTATTGGAACGTAAAGCATTTTACCGTTATCTCCAGGCCTTCGGTTTTGGCCAGCGCACCGGTATTGATCTGCCTGGTGAGGTTGTCGGTATTTTGCGTCCACCGAATAAATGGTTTGAGGTCGATCTGGCGACAATCTCTTTTGGTCAGGGCGTCAGTGTCACGCCGATTCAGCTGACCTCAGCGATAGCGGCCATTGCCAACGGTGGCTATCTGATGGAGCCTTATCTTGTCGATCGGGTGGTTGACAGCCAGGGACAGGTGACTCAACAGAACCAGCCACGTGTGGTGCGCAAGGTGGTTGCCAGTGATGTGGCACAGGTTGTAACCCGAATGATGGAAATGACTACGGAAGATGGTGGCACGGCAACCAAAGCCCGGGTTCCGGGCTTCAGGGTCGCCGGCAAAACTGGTACGGCACAGAAGGTGGATGCAGTGACCGGTGGCTACTCGGCAGACAAGCGAGTTGCCTCTTTTGTCGGATTTCTTCCTGCTGAAGAACCGCGTCTGATCATGTTGGTTACCATTGACGAACCTAAAAAAGTTGTTTATGGCGGGCTGACTGCAGCACCGGTATTTTCAAGGATTGCAGCTCAGGCAATGCAGTATCTCAAGGTGGCACCGAATAAAGATATGCCGGTTGGCGAGAGCCTGCCGTCGTTGGATCAGATTATTGTTGAAGCAACAATGTCAAAGCGTTCGCAGTTGCAGAAAGTGGCGACATCTGGGCTTTCCACTGGGCCACAAATGCCTGATTTCTACGGTTTGAGTTATCGCCAGGTCCTTGAACTCATGGAAAAGCGGCAATTGAATATTAACTTTAGAGGTCGTGGCCGGGTGGTTGAGCAGTCACCTGCTTCCGGTGTAGCGATTCCTTACGGTGCACCTGTATGGGTGCGTATGGCACCTCCATCATAAGAAGCGTATGACTGATGGCATGATAAGAAGTTATTACTGACGGCCCTTTATGAAACTCATGTAACTATGAAACTAAGTCAACTACTTAAAAACTGTCAGGTGCAAGAGGTTCATGGAAACATGGACCTTGACGTAGTGGGCTTGCACTATGATTCGCGGCAGGTCGGACAGGGTGGTGCTTTTTTTGCGTTGCGCGGGGTTGTCAGTGATGGACACGATTTTATCTCCAGCGCGATTGCCAATGGTGCCAGGGTTGTGATTTGTGAAGAAACTCTGGAGGGGATTGAGCAAGTGACCTCGGAGAGAAGCGACCCAGTCACCCCAAAGAGAAGTGATCCAGTCATCACTGTGCAGGTCGAGAATTCGCGTCGGGTAATGGCGTTGGCAGCGGCTGAGTTCTACGGGAATCCGACACAGGACATGAAGGTTGTCGGCGTGACCGGTACTAACGGCAAGACAACAATTACCTATATGCTCGAATCAATTCTCGACCGAGCCGGTTTGGCACCAGCCGTAGTTGGTACAATCAACTATCGCTATGGCGCGGATTTACATCAAGCCCCGCACACGACCCCGGAATCTCTCGATCTGATGAAACAGATCAGCGATTTTTGGCATGCCGGTGCCCGTTCACTGGCTATAGAGGTCTCTTCACATGCGCTGGAGCAATGCCGGGCTGATGGTGTGCACTTCCATGTTGGTGTTTTCACTAACCTGACCCCTGAGCACCTTGATTATCATCGGGATATGGAGCAATACTTTACGAGTAAATATCACCTGTTCAAGGAACTGCTTCCTCGCGATAACGGTCGTGCGGTGATCAATATTGATGATGCCTACGGTCGACGTCTGGCAGGAATGATTCCCGCTGCCTTGACCTGCGGCCGTGACCAGGCAGCAGATATCTATCCTGAAAATATCGATGTTTCGCTGAATGGCATTTACGGTCGGGTGGCAACGCCTCTCGGATCAGTCGAAGTATCCAGCCCATTACTCGGCGATTTCAATGTTGAGAACCTGCTTTGTACCGTCGGTGCTGCTGTTGCTCTGGGCCTGTCACCACAGATAATCGCAGAGGGCCTGGCTGCCACCACTGGTGTGCCGGGGCGACTTGAGCAGATTGAAAATGACCGTGACGCAGTCATTCTGGTTGACTATGCGCACACCGGCGACGCTTTACGTCGGGCCATAGAAGCGATGAATGAACTTGCCCCGCGAAGAATTCTGACTGTTTTCGGCTGCGGAGGTGATCGAGATCGTAGTAAGCGTCCGATCATGGCTGAGGTCGCTGCCCGTGGTTCCGATATCACAATTGCAACATCAGATAACCCGCGTACGGAAGATCCTGAACAAATTCTTAACGATGTCCGTAGTGGCTTGATCAAAGTCCATGAGTGTGAATGGAGCAAAGCGGAAGCGGTTGTTGGCGCAGGCAGAGGATATGTTGTCATCCCGGACCGTCGGCAAGCCATTGAGTTTGCTGTCAGCTTGTTGCAGCCAGGTGACCTGTTACTGGTTGCTGGCAAGGGTCATGAGGACTATCAGATTCTTGGTACCGGGCGCATCTATTTTGATGATCGTGAAGAGCTACGTAGGGCCCTGCAGGCTGGAGGTCGACAATGATTCGCATGGACGTGCGTACTGTCGCGGAGATTACCGGAGGACATCTGATGCAGAACGGTGCCTCTGTGGAGTTACTGGGTTTTTCCACAGACAGTCGTACGCTGCAGCCCGGGGATCTTTTTATCCCGTTGCGTGGTGATAACTTTGACGGTCATGATCATATGGCACAGGCAATTCAGCGAGGTGCCGTGGCCTGCCTCAGTGAGGAAATGATAGGTGGCCTGCTCGTACCGGTCATCAAGGTCACCGACACACTCAAAGCCTTGGGTGACCTGGCTGCCGCCGTGCGTCGGCAATTTGCCGGCCCGGTCATCGGTATTACCGGTACTTCAGGAAAGACGACTTGCAAAGAGATGCTGGCCGCCATTCTTGATGATATTGGCCCGGGGCTCAAGTCGGCCGGTAACTTCAATAACCTGATTGGAGTGCCACTTACTTTGTTTGGCTTACAACCGGAACATCGTTGGGCGGTTGTCGAGATGGGGATGAGTGCTCGCGGTGAAATTGCCCGCCTGGCTGAAATTGCTACCCCAAAAATTGGCTTAATTACTAATGTAGGTGCCGGACATCTGGAGAATTTTGACGGCATTTCCGGTGTGGCCCGAGCCAAAGGAGAGCTGCTCATCCATTTACCTACAGACGGTGTCGCTTTGATCAATACAGACGATCCAGAAGTCTGTATGCTGCCTGTAGCCAATGGCGTCCGCAGGGTTCTTTTCGGTACCGGCAGTGATGCTGCTATCCGTGCAGACAGGATTTCCACCCATAATGGCTCTGTCAGTTTTGATCTGCAGATTGACAATGCTGTGCAACGGGTCCTATTGCCTCTACCTGGTCGGCATAATGTTGCCAACGCTCTGGGTGCCGCTGCCGTGGCCACTGTTCTCGGTGTTGGATTGAAAGAGGTTGTGGCTGGACTGGAAGCGTTTAAGCCCTGTCCGGGGCGCATGGAGCTGCTGGAGCTGCCAGATGACATTGTTGTCCTTGAGGACAGCTATAACGCCAACCCTCTGTCGGTACATGCCGCCCTCGACGCGCTCCATGATCTTGGTTCTCCGGGTCGTCGCATCGCGGTTCTTGCTGATATGCTCGAATTGGGTTCATCTGCAGCTGAATTGCATCATCAGATAGGCACAGTTGCTGCGGAGCGGGCCGACTGGCTCTTTACTTTCGGTCCTCTAGCAGCAGAGATAGCCCGTGGTGCTGTCGAGGCAGGATTGCCGGACGACAGGGTTTTTGTTGCTCAAAGCCGTGATGAATTAGTTGCGCGACTTCTTAAAATGCTTCAGTCCGGTGATCGGGTTTTGATCAAGGGATCACGTGGCATGCGTATGGAAAAAGTGACGGATGCCCTGCGCAAATTACAACAATTACGTGAATCAGAACAAGAGCGTGGGTCAGAACAAAAGATTGCTGCGCCCATGTTTACTGCTAGCAGTAATTGACGGAGATTAAACGTGCTCTATCATCTTCTATACCCTCTGCATACGGAATTTTCGGTCCTTTATGTCTTCCGGTTTATTACCTTCCGGACGATCTATGCAGCGATTACAGCTCTGGTTATCAGTTTTCTGCTGGGGCCCTGGCTGATCGAAAAACTTTCGGCGTTGCAGGTGGGGCAAAGCATCAGGCGAGTGGGTCCTGAGTCTCATTTCAAGAAGGAGGGCACGCCTACCATGGGAGGTGCACTGATTCTCTTCGCTATCGTTTTGCCGACGTTGCTCTGGGCCGACCTTACTAACTTGTATATCTGGCTGACACTTTTGGTGACTGTCAGCTACGGTCTTATCGGCTTTGTCGATGACTTGCTGAAGGTTCGTCACAAGAGCAGTGATGGTTTGTCGGCCCGCAAAAAAATGTTCTGGCAGATGCTGGTTGCCTTTGGTGTCGGCATGATCCTGATGGCTTACCCCGGTTTCCAGACGACACTGGCGTTCCCATTTTTCAAAAGTATCAATCCTGACCTCGGCTGGTTCTATGTGCCGTTTGCCATGTTAGTTATTATTGGTGCCAGTAACGCTGTTAACCTTACCGACGGTCTCGATGGACTGGCAATCGGTCCGGTGATTATTGCTGCGGGGACCTATCTGCTTTTTGCCTATGTGGCCGGTCATGCGACTCTATCAAACTATCTTCAGATCGATGGTGTCAAAGGTGCTGGGGAACTCTCGATTCTGTGTGGTTCCATGGTCGGAGCCGGGCTTGGCTTTCTCTGGTTCAATACATATCCAGCCCAGGTTTTTATGGGGGATACCGGTAGTCTGTCGCTTGGCGGTGCCATCGGCACTATTGCTGTTATCACCAAGCAGGAGATCGTTCTGGTTATTGTCGGTGGTATTTTCGTCATGGAAGCTCTCTCGGTGATTGTGCAGGTCACCTCCTTCCGACTCTATGGCAAACGAGTGTTCCGTATGGCACCGATTCATCATCATTTTGAGTTGAAAGGTTGGCCGGAACCGAAAATTATTGTGCGGTTCTGGATTATCAGCATCATTCTGGCGCTGATTGGTCTTTCAACCCTTAAGTTAAGATAGCTGCGTTTAGATAGATAGGTTGAAGGATATGCAGAGAGATTATCGGGACAAGAAAATCGTTATTATCGGCGCCGGTTCCACCGGGTGTAGCCTGACGCAGTTTTTCTGCGCCCAGGGTGCTCAGGTCACCTTGTCCGATAATCGTTCTGCAGATCTCCTTGGCCATCTTGATGGATTAACGCAGATCGGGGTAACGCTGGATCTTGGTGGCCACACACATACCTTGTTTATGGATGCTGACTTGATCGTGGTCAGCCCCGGTGTGCCGCTAGATATCCCGGTCCTGAATGCTTGTCGTGATCAGGGTGTCCCGGTCATGGGTGAAATTGAAATTGCCTGGCGTGAACTGGTTGGAACGGTGATCGCCATCACGGGCACCAACGGCAAGTCAACGGTAACGACTTTGATTGGCGAAATGATAAAAGCCTGGGGCCAGAAGGTTTTTGTCGGTGGCAATCTCGGCACACCGTTGGTGGACGCAGTCGGTCATGATTATGATTATAACTGGTACGTTGTTGAACTGTCGTCGTTCCAGCTTGAAACGATAAAAGCTTTCCGGCCACGTTACGCCATGCTTCTCAATATCACTGAAGACCACCTGGATCGTTATTCGGACATGGCTGACTATCAGGCGGCAAAAGCGAGAATTGTTGAAAATCTGCAAGAGGACGATGTGGCAATTCTTAACGCAGATGATCCTCTGGTCATGCAGGCAGCTGCAGAAACGCGGGCAAACAGGGTCTATTTCAGTAGCCAATCCACTCTGGATTCCGGCATGAGCTTGGTCGATAACAAGATCATCTGGCGTTGGCAGGATAGTGAACTTCTCTTTCCTGTAGACGAATTAAAGCTTCGTGGTCAGCACAATCATGAAAATGTTATGGCTGCCATGATTCCATTGCTACTGGAAGGGTGTCCCGCCGAAGTTGCCTGGAGTGCTGCCAAAAAATTTACCGGCCTGCCACATCGCATGGAATTTCTTGGTGAGCGAAATGGGGCCTGTTGGTACAACGACTCCAAAGGCACCAATATCGGCAGTGTGGTGAAAAGTCTGGCAGGGATGGTAACGCCGGTTGTTCTGCTTGCCGGCGGCAAGGACAAGCAAGGTGATCTTTCGGCTCTGGTCGAGCCAATCAAGGCAAAGGTCAGCCACCTGATTTTGATCGGAGCTGCAGCAGGGCGTATGGCAGAGGCCTTTAGCGGACTGACCGAAATCCATCGTGCCGGCAATATGCGTGAAGCTGTAGAGCTTGCTGACCGGCTGAGTTGTGCCGGGGCGACAGTGATGCTGTCACCAGGGTGCTCCAGTTTTGATATGTACAAGAGCTTTGAGGAGCGTGGCCAGATTTTCAGCCGCGAGTTTCATGTTTTGCCCCGAGAGTTTCGTGCCTTGACTGCGCACGGGGAATGTAGCAATGGAAATTAGACAGGGAACAGATCATTCCATACTGTTACTGGCGGTCTGCCTGACCTGTCTCGGTGTGGTCATGGTTTTTTCCTCCTCGTCGATCATGGCAGTGCGATCATATGGCGATAGCCTGTATTTTCTCAAACACCAGAGTGTCTATGCTCTGGTTGGCTTTGCAGTCATGGCGTTATTGATGCGTATTGATCTCGACGTTTTGCGTAAGGCCGCCTGGCCGGTGTTAGGTTTGTGCGTTCTGCTGTTGCTTGCTGTTCTGGTCCCAGGCGTTGGTAAAAAAGTTGGTGGTGCCGCTCGCTGGATCAAGGTTGCCGGTTTGACCTTTCAACCTGCGGAATTCGCCAAAATCGGCCTGGTGCTCTTTATGGCGCATTCCCTGGCTCGTAAAAAGGACAAGGACAGGGTCAAGAGCTTTCGCGGTGGTTTTCTGTCGTACATGTTAATTCTTGGCTTATTGATTGGCTTGTTGCTGGCCCAGCCGGACCTGGGTGGGGCCTTAACTTTAAGTGTTGTCGCGATTGCCATGCTGCTGGTGGCTGGTACTCGCGTGAGGTACCTGGCCAGTGTCGGTTTGCTGGCCTTGCCGTTTCTATACTTTATGGTTATGAACGTCGATTACCGACGGCGGCGGATTATGGCGTTCCTTAATCCCTGGGAAGATCCTGGTAACACTGGTTTCCAGATTATCCAAAGCTGGATTGCCTTCGGTTCCGGTGGTGCTGTTGGTAAGGGGCTGGGCGAGAGCAAACAGAAGCTGTTTTATCTACCTGAGGCGCATACTGATTTTATCTTCTCAGTGATCGGTGAGGAACTTGGTTTTGTCGGGGTGATTGTGATCGCCTCAATGTTTATGCTTTTGATTGTTAGAGGATTGCGGACGGCACTCAATGCCCCGGATGAATTCAGTTGTTTTCTGGCTTTCGGTCTTACTTTTCTGATTGGCATGCAGGCCTTTGTCAATATGGCCGTAGTTCTGGGGATGGTCCCCACCAAGGGACTGGCGTTACCGTTTCTTTCCTACGGAGGAACGAGTCTGGTGACAACCCTGGCAGCGATTGGTCTCCTCCTGAATGTTTCACGGCACTCACCAGGAGAGTTGCGATGAGGCTTCTATTGGCTGGTGGCGGCACTGGTGGACACCTTTTCCCGGCAATTGCCCTGGCCGAGCAGCTTAAGCATGAAGACCCGCAGAGTGAAATACTTTTTGTAGGAACTGAAAGAGGGCTTGAAGCTCGTATGTTGCCAGAGCTCGGCTGGAATTTGCAAACGATTGAGATGAGTGGCTGGGCAGGCCTTGGCTTTGTTGTCCGTCTGAAAGTCCTCGGAAAATTGGTGAAGAGTTTCAGGCAGTCCAGAACGATTCTACGGCAATTTCGACCGGATGTCGTTGTTGGTGTCGGTGGTTATGCTTCAGTTCCTGTTCTATTGGCGGCCAAAACGTTAAAGATTCCGTACCTGGTTCATGAGCAGAATGCCTGGCCCGGCTTGGCTAACCGCTTGCTTGGCCGCTGGGCAAAAAGAGTTTGTCTCTCCTTTAGCGAGGCGGACCGGGCGTTTCATCAAAGTGCAACGGTATTGACCGGTAATCCGGTCCGCGTAGCAATGGAGAACTGTCCGCAGATCAAGAAAGACAAGAGCTGTTTGTTGGTATTCGGGGGCAGTCAAGGGGCGCGGGCGATTAACCGGGCCGTTGTTGCCGCTCTACCGCATCTGAAAGAGTGGCGGGAGAAACTTGAAATCGTGCACCAGTCCGGAACATTGGATTATGAAGAAACCCTGCGTGGTTACCAGGAGAATGGTTGGCCGAATGTCGATGTCCAACCGTTTATTAACGATATGGCACAGGCCTATGAAAAGGCAACCTTGATTGTCTGCAGAGCCGGGGCGACGACTCTTGCAGAATTGACTGCTTGTGGACGTCCGGCTGTACTGGTGCCTTACCCCCACGCTGCTGCCGGGCATCAGGCTGTCAATGCCCAGGCTATGGCGGCTAAGGGTGCTGCGCTGATGATGGAAGAAACTGATTTGACACCAAAGCGTTTGGCCAAGCTGCTCAGTGGCCTGCTTCATGACCGTGTCAGCCTCATGTCGATGGCTGCGGCGGCAAAAGGCCTGGCACGACGCGGTGCCGCTGCACGCCTGCTGCGGGAATGTCGCGCCGTTTTGTCAGAAGCGGTTTAAAGCGAAGGGAAGATTATGTACGGCAAGATTCAAAAAATTCATTTCGTCGGTATCGGCGGCATCGGTATGAGTGGTATTGCTGAAGTCCTTATCAATCTTGGCTATCAGGTGTCCGGGTCGGATCTCAAAGAGAGTGATATTACTCGACGGCTGGCAGTTCTGGGTGGGACGATCGCCTATGGTCATCGTGCCGAAAACCTCTCTGAAGTGGATGTTGTGGTGACCTCAACAGCAGTTAAGGAGGATAACCCAGAGGTGCAGGAAGCACATAATCGCAAGGTTCCTGTGATTCCCCGGGCCGAAATGCTGGCTGAACTGATGCGCATGAAGCATGGCATCGCCATTGCCGGAACTCATGGCAAGACGACAACCACCAGCATGGTGGCAACAGTTCTCTCCCACGGTGGCATCGACCCGACCGTAGTTATAGGCGGACGTCTCGACTCCATAGGTTCCAATGCCAAGCTGGGCCAGGGTGAATTTCTGGTGGCCGAAGCCGATGAATCGGATGGTTCGTTTCTGAAGTTGTCGCCGACCATTGCAGTGGTGACCAATGTCGATGAGGATCACCTCGATTATTACAGTGATTTGGATGAGATTCGCGCAACGTTTATTAATTTCATCAACAAAGTTCCCTTCTATGGTCTGGTTGTTCTCTGCCTGGACGATGAAAACTTGCAGGGGATGATCCCCGAAGTCAAAAAACGCCTGGTCACTTATGGGCTAACCAGTCAGGCGGATTTCCAGGCTTCTGAAATTGAGCATCAAGCCGATCGTACCAGCTTCATGGTTCAGTATCGTGGCGAAGCTCTCGGCCGAGTGAATATCCGCATGCCGGGTCGCCACAATGTTCTGAATGCCCTGGCCGCTGTCGCTGTCGGTATGGAACTCGAGATGCCTTTTGCTTCAATCGCCGAAGGTTTCCAGGATTTTGGTGGCGTACAGCGTCGTTTCCAGGTCAAAGGTGAAGCTCAGGAGATCATGGTGGTGGATGATTACGGCCATCATCCGGTGGAAATCAAGGCAACCCTGGCGGCGGCACGTTCAGGTTGGGACCGGCGGGTGGTTGCGGTATTTCAACCGCACAGGTACAGTCGCACTGAAGCTCTCTTTGATGATTTTGTGACGGCTTTCTATCAGGCTGATCACATTGCCGTGATGGATGTCTATGCGGCCGGTGAAGAGCCGCGTCCGCAGGTTTCCGCAGAAAAATTGGCAGCTGGTATCGTTGAGCATGGTCATAAATCGTGTTGTTATACCGGCAATGTGGAGGCGACAGTCGAGCATCTTCAGGCGGTTCTGCAGCCTGGCGATATCGTTATCACACTTGGTGCTGGCAACGTCTGGCAGGTAGGCGTGAGTTTGTTGGATCTTTTGCAAAAGAAGGGTTGAGCGACAGGTTGCATGACTGGAATGGGAGTTATGGCAAATCGTAATGATCTGAAAAAAAGAACGATTGCGGTGTTGATGGGAGGCCTTTCTGCTGAACGGAATATCTCTTTTAAAACCGGTCGTGCTGTACTGAAGTCATTGCTGGAAAGCGGTTACGATGCAGTGGCTGTAGATGTCGGTCATGATTTGCCGAGACAACTACTAGCCGCTGAAACTGAGTTGGCTTTTATCTGTCTGCATGGGCGTTACGGTGAAGACGGAACAGTTCAGGGGCTGCTCGAGATGATGAAGATTCCTTACTCCGGCAGTGGTGTGATGTCTTCGAGCATGGCCATGGACAAGGTGATTACCAAACAGATTCTGCTCTATCACGAAATATCGACTCCCGGATTTGTGGTCTACCGTGCCGGTGATGATTGGGCTGCAGTACTTGAGCGGTGTCGGCATTTTCCGCTGGTTGTTAAGCCGGCCAGGGAAGGCTCAACCATCGGTGTCAGCATTGTCCATGACATTATAGCGCTCGAGGCAGGCCTTACGGAGGCGTTACGTCATGATGACTTGATCCTGATCGAAGATTTTATTCAAGGTGCTGAAGTCACGGTCAGTGTCTTAAATGGCGAACCCTTGCCGATCATCGAGATTGTTCCAAAAAGCGGTTTTTACGATTATGAATCGAAATACACGCCCGGACAAACTGAGTATCTGCTGCCGGCACCACTGGATGCGGTTATTTACAATCGTCTCCAGGAGGTTTCCGTGGCTGCATGCCGGGCTCTGTCCTGTAGGGGGGCTGCCAGAGTCGATTTTATGGTACGGGAGCGTGAGTTCTTCTGCCTTGAGGTCAACACCATACCAGGTATGACCGAAACCAGTTTGCTCCCCAAAGCTGCAGCTGAGGCCGGTGTGTGCTTCAATGAACTGGTCATACAGATTTTGGAAGATGCAGGATTAAACAAGTAGTCATCGATTGGCGTCTCAAAACCGAGTGAAACAATGCGCGATTTGAAGTCTCAAAAACAGAAGAAGACCAAGACCAACCGGCGTAAGCAGACAAAGCAGCCGCGCGACTGGAAAAAGCTGTTCCATTGCATGCTACGCATCTGTATTGCCTCCGGTAGTGGTTTTCTGCTTGCAAGTGGTGCGCTGTTGACAGCTCAGATGCTGCTGGAGTCGGGATATTTCGGAACACATAATATTCGTGTAGAGCATCAGGTGAGAGTGAGTGAGGACGATATCCTCGCTGCCTCCGATATTAAGATTGGTGACAGTCTGTTCGATCTTGAATTGGATATGATCGGTCTCAAAATTGAAGAGCATCCATGGATTGCCAAAGCCGAGGTGGAGCGTTCTTTTCCGGATCAGGTGGTCATCCGGGTGGTGGAACGTGAAGCCAGGGCCGTGATTGATCTGGATTATCTCTACTACGTGGATAAGGGTGGAGTTGTTTTTAAGATGCTTGAATCTGGCGATCAGCTCAATTATCCGGTGATTACCGGGATAGATCGTCAGTACTTACTCGACAATCCGGATCAGACGCAGGACTCGTTAAATTTGGCTTTACGGCTTATGGATGAATTGGATAAGCGCAGTACCTTCAACCTGGACGATGTTTCCGAGATTCACTATGACCAGTTAGAAGGCTTGATATTATATACCATGGTCGGCGGTGTCCCGGTTCGAATGGGCAAGCAGGGTTTTAACGACAAACTAAATCGCCTGGAGACAATTTACAACGACCTGGAACCACGTCTTCTGGCTTTAAAGTATATCGACTTAAACGTGACTGACCGCGTTATCGTCAAGGTGGATGTGAAACGTAAGGTCGGCAGAGGTTAGTTTTTACATAGGTTAGTTTTAAGCACAGGCCAGTTCTGTTAAAGGTGAGAAGGGGAGAAATATGAATAGTAAACGGGAAAATCTGGTCGTTGGACTGGATATCGGCACAACCAAGATTTGTGCCATTGTGGGGGCAATGACTGAGGAGGGCCTTGATGTCGTTGGCATTGGCACCAGTCCGTCGCGCGGTATGCGCAAAGGCGTAGTTATTAATATTGAAAGTACAGTTACTGCGATTCGCAAGGCGATCCAGGAAGCGGAGTTGATGGCCGGTTGTGAAATCAAGTCGGTCTTTGCCGGGATCGCTGGAGGTCACATCAAAGGGATGAATTCCCAGGGAGTGATCGCCATCAAGAACCGTGAGGTCACCAATGAAGATGTGCGCCGTGTCATTGATGCGGCCAAAGCCTTGGCGATCCCGATGGATCGAGAGGTGATTCATATCCTTCCTCAGGAATTCATTATTGATGATCAGGATGGTATCAAAGAGCCTCTGGGCATGAGTGGTGTGCGTCTGGAGGCACGGGTGCATATCGTTACCGGCGCTGTGGCCAGCGCGCAGAACATTATCAAGAGCTGCAACAAGGCTGGCGTAGATGTCGGCGATATCGTCCTGGAGCAACTGGCTTCTTCGGAAGCCGTATTGACTCCGGATGAAAAGGAGCTCGGGGTTGCTCTTGTCGATATTGGTGGCGGTACGACGGATATCGCCATTTTTGTTGACGGAGCGATCAAGCATACTTCGGTTCTGTCCCTCGGTGGCAACCATTTGACCAACGATATTGCTGTTGGTTTGCGGACACCGAGCGCCGAGGCAGAAAAGATCAAGCAGATATCAGGGTGCTGTCTTTCCTCGATGGTCGGCAAGGACGAAACCATCGAAGTGCCATCGGTGGGTGGTCGTGACCCGCGCATTTTGTCACGTCAACTGCTGGCAGAAATACTTGAGCCAAGAGTCGAGGAGATCTTTACTCTGGTGAATCGTGAGATTGTCAAGAGTGGTTATGAGGACTTGATCGCGTCCGGGGTGGTGCTGACTGGTGGCTCGGCGATTCTGCCGGGAATGCCGGAGCTGGCGGAGCAGATTTTTGACCTGCCGGTCAGGCGCGGAAAGCCAACTGATATCGGTGGGCTGACTGATGTGGTCAACTCACCAATTTATGCCACAGGTGTCGGCCTTGTGAAGTATGGCAGCCGCAATATGCAGACGCGCAACTTCGTGATTGGGCAAGAGAACCTGTTTGATCGTGTAACGCGACGCATGAAAGAGTGGTTTGGAGAATTTTTCTGAAAAACACATAGGAATTAAGATTTGTATCTTAAAACGACCGGAGCAACGGAGAAGCAACGGTCACAACAATGGCGGAGGGAGTCATTATGTTTGAATTCGACGAAAGCGTAGACCAGGTAGCAAAAATCAAGGTTATTGGTGTTGGGGGTGGTGGCAGCAATGCTGTCAATACGATGATTGCCTCCAAGATCGACGGTGTAGATTTTATGGTGGCGAATACTGATGCCCAGGCCCTGCGGGCCAGTCTGGCATCACTGCGTGTACAGCTTGGCCCAAAGTTGACCAAGGGGCTTGGCGCTGGTGCAAATCCAGAAGTCGGTCGTGAGGCTGCCGAGGAAGACCGGGCCAGACTTGCGGAGCTACTGGAGGGTGCAGATATGGTCTTCATTGCGGTTGGTCTTGGTGGCGGTACAGGTACTGGTGCAGCACCGGTGATCGCCGAAGTTGCCAAAGAGATTGGTGCGTTGACCGTGGCTGTAGTCACCAAGCCGTTCGCTTTTGAAGGTAAGCAGCGTATGGCAAAGGCGGTGCAGGGTGTCGAGGAACTTAAACAGGTCGTAGACTCTTTAATCATGATCCCTAATGATCGTTTAAGTGGTCTCGCCGATAAGAATATGGGCATCCTTGATGCGTTCAAGCCCGCCGATGATGTTTTGCGTCAGGCTGTTCAGGGGATTTCGGACCTGATTACCACTCACGGTATGATCAATGTTGACTTTGCCGATGTCAAATCAGCAATGAGTGAACGTGGTATGGCAATGATGGGAATTGGGGTTAGCGAGGGCGAAAACCGCGCTGTCACAGCGGCCCAACAGGCGATCTGTAGCCCGTTGCTCGAAGAAATTGATATCTCCGGGGCCAAGGGTGTGCTGGTCAATGTTACTGGCTCTTCAAGTTTGACCATGAACGATTATCAGGAAGTGGCTAATATCATCCACGAGAAAGTTCATGAAGATGCCAATATCTTTATCGGACTGGTCATCAATGAGGAAATGGGTGAGAAGATTCAGGTGACGGCGATTGCTACAGGCTTTGGCTGCTCTTTTGATACTAACAAAGGAAATAATAGGGAGCTGGGAATACCGAATACACCAGTTCAGACCAAGATTGACCGTGACATTCCGGCGTTCATTCGCAACCAGAACCAGGATAAGCCACGCGCCAGTATGCGTATTGGTGCCTACAACGAAGACGAGGAATATGATATCCCGACTTTTTTGCGTAAACGTGTCGACTAAGAGTAATTATGAATTCCTGAAGGGCTGTTTAAGTCAGTCCTGACGGCCAACTGCTGGTATTTAATTTTGTGCTTGTCAAAGGGTGAGTAGCCGTGCCGGTTCTCCGCCCGGTGTCTGACGGCTTGCTCGATACTCTGCGCTTGCCTGTAATATGACTCCCTTTATATCTTGGGCCGCCTTGTGCGGCCCTTTTTTTGTCGCAGAGTTGCGAGGATTTTGCTTTCCTCGTCTCGCGCAACTTGTTTTAAGGTCAAAATCTAAGAGTAGAACCGTCGGTCCCGGCCGACAGCCGGGTAACTTTCTTTCCAAAGCCAAAGAAAGTAACCAAAGAACGCTTTGCGCGGCGCTGGGCATTTCTTGCTCGGGGTGGTCGGTGGGTAAACCGGCAACGGCTCTTGATGAACAAAGTTACATGCTGTTTCGTTTTTGCTGCTGAGCTTTTGTGGTTCGCCAGGTTCTCAGCAGGGCTGTTGTAGCGACAGGCAGGAGGGTTGAAAATCAAACAATGAACCCGGAATGTTCTCGTGGCCTGTCATACTGAATACAACCGCTCTTTCGTTTAGCGGGTTCAAAAAAGCAGGGGTTGGTCTTCGGTGCCACGCAGCACAAACGTATTCATTTATCTTTGTCGCTGAACAAAACACCGACCACTGGCGAAAGAAGTGCCCTCCGCAGGAGAAAAGCCTTTTTGCATACTTTTTTGGCGTTGTAAAAAGTATGGCGTCTGTCGGGACGCGACCCGACGGTCTTGATTTTAAGTATCTGGCACTCGCTGCCTGACACAGCCTTTGTGCTGCTAAGCAACTGTGGCTCGCCAGCTTATCAGCAGGGCGGTTACAGTAACGGTCTACACGAACCGTAACAGAATGATTCCGATAACTCCTGTTGATTTACAGGCGTCCAACTGCTACCTTGACATAAATCTTCGGGGGGAGACCATGTTCGTAGTGCTATCAGCAATCATGTAGACCGTCGAAACCTGTGCAATCAGGTTTGGCGGTCTTTTTTGTTTTTATCGAATTATTTATTTGTATGGCAGGAATGGAGGGGATAGATGGGATACAAGGCAGAGGTTGGTACAACCTTGTCACCGGGACAAAACGGCACCAAACGATTATTACGTCAATATGGTGACCAACTGGTTTGTGTTCGTTATCGCTACGACAAGCTTAGTGGTAAGCGTCTTAAAACTGTGGAATTGATTGTCGACGAGCAGGACTGGGTGCCAGGTGTGAACATAGCTCCGGATCGGCTGGTTTCGATTCGGGTTGAATTCGGTGAAAGTGAGTTGCGTGAGCAGGTGTAGATGGCTGGTGGTTACTGGAATCCCGCTAAAAAGGCATGGCAGTTGAGCTTTCAGAGAGTTCTGGAACTTGGGCTTGAGCGTAGACTTTTAGATGAGGAGTTGGGTTTCTAGTTTCTATATTTACGAACTATGAACCTATATTTGTAAACTGTGTATCTGCATGTGGGAATTGTTTCTGGATGTAGGTGTGTAGGATAATCATAAGTTAGGGCTCAAAATAAGGAGGGAAGAATGAAAAA
>JAMONP010000034.1 GCA_027065695.1 Desulfuromonadales bacterium
TATAAAATCTTCATTTAGCCGCGGTGAAAATCTGTAAGGGCAAAAGCTATAAGCTCTTGGGTTTTGGTCTAAACAACAGACCTTGACAGACTTTCACTGCGGCTAATATTGCCTTTGGTTCGGGGTTGGGGAAGGGGTCAAACCTGCCGTTGGCTTTTAGAGCTACAGCAACCCCTTTAATCTTCCCTCACCCCATACACTTTACGGTGCGCTTCCGTGTCTAGCCGATGTGCCTTTAATTCAGCAGCAACACCATCAACTTTCTTGTTCAAAGTATCGACTTTAAAACTGTTGATTTCGATCTTTTCGTTCAATTCATCGAACCTGGTGTCCAATTTCTTGTCCAGTGCCGTATATCCTTCAAGAACCAGATCGAACTTACCGTTGATATCTTCAAGGATCATTTCCAAGTGCTCCTTTTTCATCTTTCCCTCCATGACAATTCAATAACTAAACGATCAAAATCTTTTATTTAGCCGCAGTTAAAATCTGTGAAAATCTGTAAGGGCAAAAGCTATAGGCTCTTGGGTTTTGGTCTAAACAACAGATCTTGACAGACTTTCAACGCGGCTAATAATGCATTCTAAATGCCGTTCGCTACACGCCTGATTTTAACCTTCTCTTCACCAAAGTTAAGGAACTGGGGTCAGGCCTGAAGGAATGTAAATTACCAGAGAAAGCTAAACCCACGGATTAAAAATAGCGTCACTGCAACGCTCGAAGTCTGCAACATTCCTTGTGGCAATGGTGAGTTGATGGATTTCTGCGGTAGACGCCAGAAGAGAATCGATCACAGGCAGTTTTTTCCCGGCACGCTCAGCCACACCATGGAGTGTCCCCCAAGCAACAGCGACAGCAAAATCTACTGGCAAAATTCGTCCCTCAAATCTTGCAGTCAAATCATGTTCCAGCCATTCACGCAAATCGTCTTTTCGTTGAGAGGGCTGCAGCTTGGTTATTTCCTTCTCAAGTTCTCCAAGCGTCAACACACTCAGAAACAATCTCCATTCATCGACAGAATCGATCCAACGGACAACATTTTCGTCAGGTCTCGGTTTAACAAGTTCCGAAATAACGCAGGTATCAAGCAAAAATGTCACAGTTCGACCTCACGTCCCACATCGTGACTGCGTTCAAGATCAAGCCCTACTTTATGGAGCGGTGACTGTCGGAAAAAATCCGATAATGGTGTGCGAGGCCGAATCATCTCTTGATACTGTTCAAAAGACAGGACGACAGCAGCCGGAGTGCCACGCAAGGTAATTGTTTGCGGCGTGCCGCGGCGTGCCGCATCAACCACTCGGCTGAGACGGTTTTTAGCTTCCTGTAGCTGCCATTCATCCTTATGATTAACTGTTTTTTTTAGAGTTGCCATGCTGCCTCCTCATCCCTGGCTAGACAGTCTAGATTGTATCCAATTAAGGATATAAGGTCAAACCTTTCAGCTGGACGCTGGATCCGGGGTCAGGCTTCCTGCCTAAAACCTTCTTTTTGCCGCGGTTAAAATCTGTGAAAATCTGTAAGGGCAAAAGCTATAACTCTTGGGTTTTGGTCTAAACAACAGATCTTGACAGACTTTCACCGCGGCTAATATTGCCTTTGGTTCGGGGTCAGGCTTCCCGCCTTGACACTTACCAAGCAAAACCTTCTTTTTGCCGCGGTCAGAATCTGTGAAAATCTGTAAGGGCAAAAGCTATAACTCTTGGGTTTTGGTCTAAACAACAGACCTTGACAGACTTTCACCGCGGCTAATATTGCCTTTAAGATCCGGGGCCAGGATTAAAGGCTAAATCATGCCCTTTCTGCGTTAATCTGCGTCCCATTCAGTTTTTCACCTTAAAACCAATCGAGTCTTTCTCAGCCGTGTCCGTACTCATAAGCTGACGGATAGCATCAAATACCGCCCGAAACTGACTATCGTATTTTTGTTCCAACAACTCAAGACGTTCAGCAAGATCAGCATGAGAAGCCAGAATTCTGCGTAACCGGACAAAAGTGCGCATAATCTCGATATTAACCTGAACCGCCCGTGTGCTATGCAAAACACTGGAGAGCATGGCCACACCTTGCTCTGAAAATGCATATGGTGGCGTGCGTCTGCCTCCCCACAGACTTGAGGTCGCAAATTGCGACTTCAAGTCTTTAAACTCCTGTTTTGTAAGCTGAAACATGAAGTCCGCAGGGAATCTATTGAGATTCCGTCGGACTTGTTCGTTAAGTCGTTTGACTTCAACACCGTACATCTCTGCCAGGTCTTCATCGAGGATGACCTTATCTCCACGTATGATACGGATTGAACGTTCAACACGGATTAAATCCATTTCGTCCCCCTCCTAATAAAATCAAAAAACAATAAAATCAAAATCTACATTTTAGCCGCGGTCAGAATCTGTGAAAATCTGTAAGGGCAAAAGCTATAGGCTCTTGGGTTTTGGTCTAAACAACAGATCTTGACAGACTTTCACCGCGGCTAATATTGCCTTTGGTTCGGGGTCGGGGTTCGGGGTCAGGCTTCAAACCGGAGCAATGCCTTACCAATACGGGACTTAATCTTAGCCTCTAACTTCTGAATATCTTTACTAGCTCGCTGGATATTAACAAGCCGGTAGCTCATTGACCAAAAACGTCCTTATGACTAACAGTCTGACCGGCCTTATAGTCGGCCCTGGCTTCCCGGATGCTTGTAAGGTATTCAGAATCTGTGAGAGCAAAAGCTATAGGCTTTTGGTGCAACTCTCGTCTTGGCAAAACTTGTGGTCAAAAATTTCGACCTCAACGCTTCCCATTCAGCATTCAGAGGAGAGGAACCTTCTAATGGGTGTCATGCTCACGTAACAACCGGTGGCGTTCGAAAACAATCAAAATCTCAACAAATTCACCAACGACTCGATAAACTATCCGGTAGTTCCCTTCAATCAATTCACGTAGTGGACCACGCGGCATCTCTGGCAGTTTGCGTCCCATATGCGGCTGTTCTACAAGAACTTCCGCTCGCTGAACCAGTTGCTCTACCCAGCGCTGTGCGGCTACAGGATCATCGAGAGCGATATAATCCTCTATCTCAAGCAGACAGGTGATCGCATGCTCAGTCCAAAGAATCTTCATTTCTTGATGCGCAGTTCACGGGCACCCTGCAGCTGCTTCTGCAACGTCTGCGTATCAACCAGCCTGCCCTCTTCAGCATCCGCAAGTCCGGCAGCAAGCGATTCCAGAAACAACTGGCGTTCGGTCAGCTGGTCGTAATCAGTGGGAGACAGCAACACCCCGGCTGGCCGGCCGTTTTGGGTAATGACCATCGGTCCATCCAGGTTTTTCAGGTAACGAGCGGCATGGGTTTTGAAATCACCCAATGGAATGACACCTTCGGCAATTGATAATCGTTTCATAAAGCCTCCAAGTCTGTATTTGGTCTATATTCTACACCATATTCAGACCTGATGTCACGGCTCAAGTCCGGGATCCCTACCTTGACACTTACCAAGCAAAATTTTAAACCTGCAAACCTTTTATTTGGACGCTGCCAGAAGTAGGTGCCTTGAGGCAATCAAGCATCTGATGAACGCTGATTGGGCTAAAACAATAATCTTTGGTTAAAACATCAGACCTTATCAAACCCGTGCAAGATATTGATCAATGTGTCAATTACTCCTTCAATCTTTTTTACCTTCAGCTGTCCAGCCTTGTACAACACAATATGACGATCAGCAGTAAATAGTCGATTTGGTCTTATATTACTGGGCTTATGCAAAGAACCTGTTTCGAAGTCTGCTTCCGACAACTCGATCGCGTAGATATCACGAATCGACTGACTGGTAATCTGACAAAGAATAAGGTCGTCGCCATTCAGTTTGGCAAGCATGACTCTCTCCTCTCAAGCTTGCTCTACGGGTTCAAATCCTTGATGTTGACAACCTCTACTCTTCCCTCCATGACAATTTAAAACATTAAAGACCAAACAACAACTAATTGGCCGCAGATGCAATCTGATTAAATCTGATAGGTCAAAAACTGTAATCTTTTGGATGACGGGGATTAAGGGGATAGATCAAAACCTGGGAAATCAAAGCTTGAGACTCTTGGTTTAAAACCTAAAGATCTTAACCGTGGTTTTCATCCCTTTCATCCCTTTCATCCCTTTCATCCCCTTTATCCCCTTTATCCCTGTTAAACTATATCCGTCCGCAGGGTCCGCAGGGTCAAATCTTTAACGCTGACATCTACTAATCTTCCCGCGCTACCCGCCACGTCCCTTAAAAAAAGCTATCGTTTCAAATCCCGGTAAAAGTTTTCATGTGAACCAAGCAGTAATAACAAACGCGTATCGGGATCGTATTCGTAGGCCAGTAATGTCAGTTGACCTCTGCACTTGAACTTGTAAACAAAGACGCCAGCCAAATCCCCTCTTTTGGGTTCGCCCAGCGTTGGGTCCTGTACTATATCGGCAACAGCATCATCCACATCGGCTTTCTGGTTTGCATACAAGCGTTTATAAGCACGTTTAAACATGGCGCTTTGTTTCACCACGATATCGTTATTCATTAACAGTTTTCACCCTTTACAACGCTCTTTCCTTCAGCGACAAAGGGTGTGGCAAGCGACGATCCTTCAGCGCGAGCGACCAAAAGATCCCGGATAAAATCAATGGAAAGATCGGGATTATCCAGAGCTGTTCTCCCAACCAAGGCCCAGAACTCTATTTGCCCGGCTATCGTGCGACGTTCTGCTCGTGCTTGCGACCTTGCCTGGTCATATAATGCGTCATCTATGCGTACTGGTTTTCCCATATTTTCACCTCGAATCAATTTACTACAAATGTAGTAACAGCTTAAAGGAAGTCAACTTGAAAGGCAAGAACAACGATTTTATCCGGCGAGATGCTGATTAAACTTAAAACGAAACCTTAATTTAGCCGCGGTTAAAATCTGTGAAAATCTGTACAAGCTAAAAACATTATTCACAGGGATTAAGGGGATTAAGGGGATAAATCAAAATCAAACAGATCTTAGGGCCAGGTGACGGTGTTGATATATTTACATCTGAGGATTACAAGCAAAACCTTAAACCTGTAAACCTTTTTATTGGATGCTGATCAAGTCTGATGAACGATGATTGGGCTAAAACCAAGGCTTTTGATTAAAGGCTCAATCATGACCTTGCTGCATTCATCTGCGGCTTAATTATCGTTCAGGACTTCAGCACCAACGCGGATTTTTTACATCTTCAAAGGAATCCATCAATACCGAACTCAGCGATCGCCAAAAAAAACTACCTCAAGATCCAGTAAGCGAGCAGATTCCCTCATAACCTTGTCTGCTGTGGCAATGACATTTACTGGAATATCATTAGCTATTGTCAGATGAAGAGCGTCCAAGGTTCGTAACGATACGGACGGCAGGCTTTCGATTATTAATGATGCATTCAGTATGTGTCGGTTTTCTACCGGGTAGTGAATCAGGTGAGCATTTTCAATGTCTTGTTTGAATTTTGCATATAATTGTTGCACTTCTAAGGCACTTAACATTTCCATACGCTGTCTCCTGGCCAAAAGACAACGAAACTCGGTGATCGTCAGACTGGAGATGCAGGTGTCCTCCTGACTTTGCATCCATTCTGAAAAAGCCTCAGAACCAGACTCTGGCAGATACCATTTTGCTAAAGCACTGGTATCAATATACGATAAAGCCATTAGCGTTCATCCCTGTCCATTCGTTGCAATACCTCACTGGCCATATCCTGGAATGGCAAGCTATTACGTAATGCTTTATGATCCGGCCTTTTCTTCTTTCCTCTTACTGGCAAGATACGGGCTAGAGGGATATTGTGGCGTGTCACAATAATTTCCTGTTCTTGATCAAGCAATTCATCTAGTTTTCCAAGCTGATTGCGCATTTCTCTAACAGACAATGTTTGCATAAATGGCCCCTCTCTTTAAGTTGTTCTTCAATTAATTTATCGTAGCACAAAATAAGCACTTGTGCAATATCGGAACATATCTGGCGGAGAGTCCAGGGTCAGGCTTCCTACCTTGACACTTACCAAGCAAAACTTTAAACCTGCAAACCTTTTATTTGGACGCTGCCAGAAGTAGGTGCCTTGAGGCAATCAAGCATCTGATGAATGCTGATTAAACTTAAAACAAAACCTTAATTTAGCCACGGTTAAAATCTGTGAGAATCTGTAAAAGCTGAAACCAGACAAGAATCAATTGGACGCTGATACAATCTGATTAAATCTGATAGGTCAAAGGCTATAATCTTTTGGGTTTAACATCAGATCCTATCAGACTTTATCTGCGGCTAATTTTATCCTGCTTCCCGCGCTGCTCACAAACTCCAATAGCCCAATCCGACCTTTTCAACCGCAGCGCGCGTCAAAACACCCTTGACATCCATAACCACCCCGGCACCATTACCATTTCTACAAAGGTCTTTAAGCTGCTGCGGAGTAATCTCTGCGAAGGCATTATGCGCTACAGCCCAGATCACTCCGTCTACCGGGGCAAGACCGTCAAGGTCCACCAGGCCGAAGCCATACTCATGCTGGACGTCTGCAGAATCGGCCATGGGGTCGTGGACCAGTACCTCGATACCGTATTCCTTGAGTTCACTGACAATATCCACCACCTTGGTGTTGCGGATGTCGGGGCAATTTTCTTTGAAAGTCAGACCTAACAGCAGAATTCTGGCACCTTTGACGGCCTTGTCGGCAACGATCAATTTCTTGACGGTCTGCTCGGCAACATGCTTGCCCATGCCATCATTAATGCGCCGACCGGCGAGAATCACCTGGGGGTGGTAGCCGATCTGTTCCGCTTTGTGGGTGAGATAGTAGGGATCGACACCGATGCAGTGGCCGCCGACCAGGCCGGGGGTGAAGGGAAGAAAGTTCCACTTGGTGCCAGCGGCAGCGAGGACGTCACGGGTGGAGATGTCCATGCGGCCGAAGATCAACGCCAGTTCGTTCATCAGGGCGATATTGAGATCGCGTTGGGTGTTCTCGATGACCTTGGCGGCCTCGGCGACCTTGATGCTGGCGGCGCGGTGCACACCGGCGGTCACGACCATCTCATAAACCTGCGCCACCGTCTGCAGAGTTTCGGCATCCTGCCCGGAGACCACTTTGATGATCTTGTCGATGGTATGCACCTTGTCGCCAGGATTGATGCGCTCGGGTGAATAGCCGACCTTGAAATCGATGCCGCATTTGAGACCCGAAACCTCTTCGAGGATTGGTACAGCGATCTCCTCGGTGACACCAGGATAAACAGTCGACTCGTAAACAACGATACTGCCCTTCAACAGGTTGGCACCAATCATGCGGCTGGCCGATTCGACCGGCCGCAGGTCGGGCTTGCGGTTGCCATCAATTGGTGTCGGTACGGTGACGATAAGAAACTGCGCCTCTTTCAGCCGTGCCGGGTCGGTGGTGTAATCGATCTGCGTTGCGGCCAGCTGCTCGGCAGTCAGTTCACCGGTGGCATCAAAGCCATCACGCAGTTGAGTCATTTTGCGCTCGTCGATGTCGAAGCCGATAACATCGGCTTTGTGGCCGAATACTGCGGCTAAAGGAAGACCGACGTAGCCGAGGCCGATGACGGCGATTTTTGCATTTCGTTGGCGGATTGAATCGATAGTAACCACTGGGTACCTTCCTTTTGCAGTTATGGGACGAGGGGCATTAAAGTCCGGGACGAGGGACGAGGGACGCGAAAGGCCAAAGCCTTTTAAAGAAACTCTGTGGTTTTTGACGGTTTTCCTCGTCCCGCGTCCCGCGCAACGCGCAACTCTAAAAAAGCTCTCTCTGCCCTCCGCCAAGCTTGGTCTTGGCTTTGGGTTTAACCGGCGGTGCGACCCCATCCCAACCAGAAAGTTTTTTCAACAATGGATTGGTTTCCAATTTATTATTTTCAAGAATTATGGATGCGGATGAGTTGTCATGCAGATCGCTGGCGAGAGCGGTGTAGGTGCCCAGTTTAAGGAGTTCGTAAGCTCGCCGCTGGACGGATTCGCCGTAGTAAGTGGTGAAGGAGCCCAGGTTTGCCTGGAAGAGGCAACCCACGGTGGACGCGGGACGCGGGACGCGGCACGCGGCAAAACCTCGGGACGGGGGACGCGGCACGCGGGACGCGAAAGGCCAAAACTTCTTAAAGAAACTCTGTGGTTTTTGAAAGTTTTCCTCGTCCCGCGTTCCGCGTTCCGCGTCCCGGGCTTCCACGTCCGGTGGTTCTTCTTGTGCCGTTAATATTTCATAAAAATGCTCCGTGCGTTCCGGGTGCGCGATCAGCGGCACGAAGCCTTTGGCGATGATCAGTTCGAGGCCCTCCTGTACAAAACCGGGATGTGCCAGCTGTGGTGCTTCGCAGAGAACAAGTTTCGTATTGCCAAGTGGCAGCAGCTCTTCGACGTATTCAGAGAAACATTCGTCGAGCATGTATTCCATGCCAGGCCAGAGCTCCAGATCAATATCAGCGTTGTCGAGATCGGCCTGCAGCATCAGGGTTGCTTCACGAACTCGCTGCGGCGCAAGGTCGTAGTAGCCTTTAATGCAATGCGGGGTACAGCAGACGGTTTTGTAGCCGAAGGCAGACATGGATCTGGCCATGGCGATTGAATCATCGACGGTGATTGCACCGTCATCGATTCCAGGGAGGATGTGACTGTGGAAATCTATCATCTTTTTGCGTAGCAAAAAAACGGAACGCGGAACGCGGGACGAGGAACGCGAAAACCGTTACTTTGATCCTTTATTATTCAGGTAATTCCTTTTGGCTCTGATGAGACCACCGACCATAGCTGAAATAGCCTTAGTCTCCTCCAGCCACCCCTTACCAATATCTCTATTAATATAGTCTATTTCCATACCAATCATAACTTGAGTCCTCAATTCACCACAAGAGCCCTTGGCATAGTTGAGAAAATTAATACATTCCTTTGCTGAAACTCTTTCACACCCCTCAGAAATATTACTCCGAATTGAAAGCCCTGATCGAGTTATCTGATCTTTAAAACCATAATCTTTAAGATACTTCAATTCTTTGTAAAGATCAGCGCTTAATCGAGCAGACCTTTTCCAAATATCCAAGTCTTCAAACTGCATAATAACCCGCCATTAAAGAAAATGACGCGTAACACTGGATGCGGGACGCGGTTCGAGGGAATCAAAAGCTGAAACCATGGTCATAAAAAAAGGGACAGCCCTTGTTTGTGGACAGTCCCTGACATATTCTCAAGTTTCCGGTTTTCGCGTCCCAGTTTCCAGTTTCCAGTTTCCGCGTACCTCGTCCCTTGATTTTAAGAGTTTAATTTTCCCCAAACAGTCTTCAACGCTCCGACAATCACCCCTGGTTTGATCTCTTCATGTTCTTCGCCGTAATAGCCACGATAATATTTATTGCCGTAGTAGCCGTAGTTACCATAATACTTGAAACCACGTCCGGATTTATCGTTGAGAATAACTCCGGCGATCTTGGCATTGACGGCCTGCAGCGATTCGACCATCTGCAGAGCGGCTTTTTCCGGAACCCGGCAGGGTTCGATGACAATCAGGTTGATGTCAACCTTGGGTGCGAGGATCGGGGTGTCGGTGACGGGGAGTACTGGCGGAGCATCGATGATCACGTAGTCATATTGCTCGCGAACCTTATCAAGCAGATAGCCCATACGTTTTGATTCGAGGATCTCTGCCGGGTTGGGTGGAACAGTACCGGCAGGCAGGAAATCAAGCTTCGGGTTGGTCAAGTGGCGCAAGGCACTCTGATCATTGTCAACCAGCAGGTTGACCAGGCCGGGAACATTCTCCTGGCTGAACATCTCGTAGAGTGACGGCCGGCGCAGATCACAGCCCATCAGCAGTACCTTGGCACCGGTTTGTGACATAACCACGGCGAGGTTACCAGCAATGGTCGACTTACCTTCGTTGGGCAGGGAACTGGTCACCATGATGATCTTGTGCTTCTGCTTGGCCGAAGCGTAGTTGAGATTGGTGCGCAGAGCGCGGAACGATTCTACCACCGGTGTTTTGGGGGCCAGGGTGGTGACCAGGCGTTTGCTTGGTAAATTGGCGTCTTCATCGGCAAAGGGGATTCTCGGGATAATGCCAAAAACATTGAGGCCGAGTTTTTCACTGACATCCTCGGTAGTCTTGATAGTCTGATCCATATAATCGAGCAAAAAGGCCAGGCCGACACCGAGCATCAGACCAAGAATAAAGCCAAGGGCCAGGTTTTTCTTCTTGTTCGGCTTGATCGGTATTTTCGGTGTGAGCGCCAGATCGACGACATGGACGTTGCTGATGGTAGACGCCTGGGCGATGCGAGCCTCTTGCTGTTTCTGCAAGAGGAAAGTATAGAGTTCGGCGTTGACCGTATTAACGCGCGTCCGCTTGGCGAGTTCCAGTTCCGCTGCCGGGATGTCTTCCATCTGGGCATCGAAACCAGCAATGGTATTGGCCAGATCACGTTCACTCTGTAGCAGTTCCTGGCGCATCGCGCGGTAAGTTGAGAGTAAGGCCTCACGAACCCGGGTGATCTGTGACTGCACTTCGACAACCGCAGGATGAGACTCGGTAAAATCGACCAGCATGCCTTTCTTCTGCGCATCAAGATCAGCCAGCTTGGCAGCAAACTCAGCCACCGCTGGCACATCTTCGATGGTCGGCACAGTCAGTGAATTACCGGTACGAATGGCTTCTTTCAAGGTACTGATGGCGTACTCGACACGTTGACGCTTGATGCGCATATCGGCCTGACGCTGTTCGAGCCCCACCAGTTTCTGCACCAGTGAGTTACCTTCCGGGCCGAGGGTAATCAGGCCGGTCTGGACCTTGTATTCCTGGAGCTGTTGCTCCGACTTGTCGAGGACATCCTTGAGCCCATCAAGCTGCTGGGAGATGAAATCAACTGTCATACCGGCCTCGAGTGTATTCTGCGATACATTCATTTCCCGGTAAACTTCAATCAAGATATTGACCACATCACGGACATGATCAGGCACAGTACCCTGGCAGGAGACGCGCAGAATATTGCTGCCCTTGCCCACCTCGGCAACACTCAGGCTGTCAATTATCTTCCTGGCAATCTCGGCCATCGGCTTGCGCTCGAAAACAACACGTTGCCCAGCGGTACCATGAGTTATGGTAAGCAGGAGATTGATACCATCCAGGCGCAGCGCTTCACCGCTTTGACCCTTACCAAGGATACGGCCGGAAAGATCTGTGACTTGATATCTCTGTGCATCGAGCAGGGCAATGATCAGCCCTGGAAACTGGCCGCTGATTGCGAATTCACCAATAGCCAGGTCGAGACCTTTACTGGTCTCGGCAACCTGCCACTCAAGATTCATGCGTCGGGCAACTTTTTCTGCCAGTGAACGTGAGCGCAGCACCTCGATTTCAGTGGTGAGTGAATTCTCTTCCGTCATGCCAAGTTCTTTCAGCATGCCGCCCTTCTGCGCCTTGCGCACTTCGAGAGTTGCGTAGGCCTCAAAGACCGGTTGAGTCAGGAAGGTTTTAACGGTAACGCCGA
>JAMONP010000035.1 GCA_027065695.1 Desulfuromonadales bacterium
AAGTTCTTCCGGCTCTTCAAGTTCTTCCGGCTCTTCAAGTTCTTCCGGCTCTTCAAGTTCTTCCAGTTCTTCTATTTCTTCCAGCTCTTCTATTTCTTCCAGCTCTTCTATTTCTTCCAGCTCTTCAAGTTCTTCCAGCTCTTCAAGTTCTTCCGGCTCTTCATGACTTACGAAGTCTGCAACTTCACACAGAGGACTCTCTGCACCATCAACAGCTTCCAATGCTTCAGTTTTTTCGACAGCTTCAATAGCCTCTGCCTCTGGAGGAAAAGCACCTGAGTCCTCTGTTGCTTCAAAGGACTCTAAAAAGTCGCTGTCGGTCGGCACATCATCCGCAGGCATTTCTACTGCTGCAGTATCGAGTTGCTCAGCATCAGCACCCAGAGATGGTTCCTGCCCTTCAACGACTAACTCTTCATTCTCAGTGACCAGCTCTTCGTCTTCGGCAACAACCTCTTCTTCAAACTCAAGATCGAGGTCTCCCATATCGTCAAAATCAATTTCCATTTCAACTTCGACGTCTATCTCATCTTCAGGTGTTGCCTCCCCCCCTTCATCTTGAACAGGTTCAGGATGATATTCGACAACGGAAACCTCATCATCCGCCTTAATTTCCGGCTGAGCTACAGGGACACCAAGGTCAAGATCGAGATCAAGCTCAAGAGCTACCTCACAAATGTTCCCTGATGATGGCTTCTCGGCTGGCTCTTTTTCTTCAAGAGGTGGCACCTCAACATCTGGAGTTGGTTCTTCGCCAACCATTTCCAAAGTTTCTACATCATCGATAGCCACATCAAGGACAGCATCATCAGTAGTCTCAACAGCTGTTGCCGATGCTTCCGTTGAGGTTTCAAGTTCGCCCAATTTCTCTGCTTCTCCCACGATCTCATAGATTACAGAAAGGGTGGCGGCAACAACTGGGTCATCAATAAGGCGATCCTTGAGTTCTTCGTAGAAACGCTTCAGAACAGTAACTCGCTCGGCTTGAAAGAAAGTATCTTTCCATTCTTCAAGTCGGTCTCTGGCCTGCTCCAGTTCACCCGCATCTATACAGATCCGAACGTAATATTCACGAAGATCCAGATCTTCCCTGTTCTGCTTTAACAAATGCTTTAGAGTGAGACGAGCATTTCCAAAATCCTGACTTGCAACATAGGCATCAGTCAGGCATTGGTTGATATCATGATCATCAGGGGAATGTTTAAGCAGATCCTTCAGAAGCGGTACAGCTTTATCAGGGGAGCCACTCTTAAGCAGGGCGCGTGCAAGGGGGAGCCTGGCAGTTCCATTCTCGGGACAAACATCAAGAAACGTTTCATAGAGCTTGATGACCTTGATATGCTCATCTCTAGCGGCAAGAGGATCGATAATCTCTTTAAATTTTTCAAAGGCCAGTTTGTTCTGCCCTGAGGCCATGTAGAATTCTGTAATTTTGGCAGCGAAATTAAGATTGTCAGGATCAAGAGCAAGCATCTTCTCCAGCACTTCGATTGCTTCTTGATGCATCAATTTCTTTTCGTAGAAAGAAATCAGATTGCGATATTCGGTCAGGGCATTGCCAACCAGTCCCTGTTTTTCATTGAGTTCTGCGAGACGGTGGTAGATATCCACCCGGGAAGGCTCAATCTTCTGCATCTGCTTGAAGACTGCAATCGCCTTGAGATAGAAGCCTGCTTCCGTGTAATGCTTGGCGACTTCTTCGTATTCGGTCAGGGCATCGTCGTTGCGATTGACACGATTAAACAACTCGGCAAGTTTCTGTCGATTTCGCACGTCCTTAGGGAAAGCGTCGACCAGCTTTTGATATTCGCTGATCGCTTTCGGAACTTGCCCCTTAGAAAGAAATTTCTGGGCATTTGCGAGGAGTTTGTCTTTGTTTGCCAAGGATTTCCCCTACTGGATTTATTACAAAACAGATAAGTAATCACAGTAAACGAAAAACCCTGGAGCGTCAAGCAATCAGGACCGAAATCTAAGCTGAATTTTATTTAAAAATCAGCTAAATAGGTCTTTATCCACAAGTGAGAACCCTAGGCTTCATGCAAGCCTTTATTGATGCATACTCTCCTGCCTTATCAGCGTAACCTTGTCGCCCCATCAGTGCGTAAGTGAATTGCTTGCCTTCCTCTACGCCCGGCTGGTCCAAAGGATTGACTTCAAACAGATACCCAGCAAAAAGCGTCTGTACCTCAAACATATATATCAGCGCACCAACAGTCGCCTCTGTCACCCTGGGGATATGAATTGCACAGTTGGATCGTTGATTTCGAGTTAAGGCTGCGGCAGTCGCCTGCTGCTCTACATGAATTAACTCGCCCATAGTATGACCAGACAAATAGGCCGTTTCAGGTGCTGCCCCGTAATTGGGGATTTGAAGATCCTGATAAAATTCATCAACAACAACAAAAGTGACAACCTTATCAAAAGGGCCTTCCATATAAAGTTGCACCTGAGAATGCTGATCTGTCGTACCGAGAGCATTGACAGGGGTTGGTCCGACATGGCGAACGGAACCGTCAGTACTGATTTTTTTGCCCAGGCTTTCTGCCCATAACTGCCGAAACCAATCAGCAATATCACGCAGATGATCACTATAAGGCATCAAGACAGAGATTCTCAAACCTCTCTGGTAGGCCAAATATTGCAGTGCCGCATTCAGATAGGCTGGATTACTTTCCAGATCATCATGGCAAACAAGAGATGAAAAGTCAGCAGCACCCTTGAGAAGCGCCGCAATATCAACACCAACACACGCCAAAGGCAACAAACTTACCGGTGTAAAAACACTGAATCGGCCACCGACTCCTGTAGGGATATTACAGCTACGGTACCCTTCACGATCGACCAGCTCCCGCAGTATCCCACTTTCAGGATCAGTGATCAGAATAAAATGGTCACGATAATGGTCGCCAACTTTCTTCTCAATCCATTTTCTAGCCACCAGGAACTGACTGGTTGTTTCCACAGTAGTACCCGATTTGCTGATCACCAGAAAACAGGTTCGTGCAGGATCGCAAAGCGAGAGATAAACCAAGAAACCATCCGGGTCGACATTATCAAGTACGAACAAACGTGGTAAACCGCCCCTCTGTTGTTTATCGATAAGGTTGTGCCCGTAGCGGAGTGCATTGAAAACTGCTGTGGTTCCAAGTGCAGACCCGCCAATCCCAAGCACCACCAGATTATCAAAAGTCTCCTGTAGCTCACTGGCAAGACTTGAAATTTCCTCGACAACTTCTAAGCTGTGAGGCAAATCGAAAAACGGCAACTCACCACGTTCACGCCGCAATTGGATTTTTTGGTGGATATTCTTAGTTTGAGCGGACAAGCCGGAAATAGCCCCGTCATAGATACCAAATTCTGAACCTATAGCATCCGCCATCATATTGCTGTAATCCAGAGAAATCTGCATAAACTTGCCCCTTATGTGCTACCTATATCCTACTCACCAAGACGCTTCAATCGCGCCACTTCCTGATCAGTCAATACACGCTTCCGTCCTGGTGCCAGATTGTCCAGAGTTAAAAAAGCATAGCCAATACGGACCAGGCGGTTGACCTGATGGCCCAGGGCCTCACACATGCGCCGCACCTGACGATTGCGTCCTTCATGAATCGTCAACTCAAACCAGGTGTGACTACCACGAACACGAAGGTTATCAACCTTCGCCGGCGCTGTCAGTCCATCTTCAAGGACTATTCCCTTTTCCAGCATATTTTTTGACTCTTCTGATAATCGCCCGCGCACCTTAACCAGGTATATTTTATCGACCTGATGACTTGGATGCGCCAGGCGGTTCGCCAGTGCGCCATCGTTGGTCATCAGAAGCAGACCGGAAGCATTGATATCGAGACGGCCAACCGGAAATAACCGTACGGGCAAGTCACGAACAAGATCTGAAACAACCGGTCGTCCCTCCGGGTCACTCAGTGTGGTAACTGTTCCGAGTGGCTTATTAATAAGCAAATAAACCAGGTTTTCAGCGGCTTTAAGTGGTTTGTCGTCAATCAGGATTATGTTTGTTTCTGCATTGGCCTGATCACCTAATTGGGCGATCTTGCCATCAACACGAATTCTGCCTGCAGCAATCAGTTCTTCGGCACGCCGACGAGAGCAATATCCAGCTGCGGCAATTATTTTCTGTAAACGCTGTTGCATAATCTTCATTCAAAAGCTCACTCGCAAAAGCCCGGCATTGTCAGTCGCCATGGTGAAGGCCAATGCTTCTTGCGCAAACAAATCCAAGGTGGTTTTTAACCAAGCAGAGCATCAATAGCGTTAAAGTTAAAACGCTTATCTGCAAGCTCCATAACCAGGTCAACCTTTTGTGTATCCCTGGCATTAAGTTTTGAAACATCATCATTGATTATGTTGAAGACCTCTGACGTGGTGCAGTTGACGCGCATATAAGGAATACCACTGTTGTCCAGAATCTTCTGTGTGATCGCACTGATCTTGGCGGTCCCAGGAATGGCAAGACCAACCAGCAGGTGACGATACTCGGAAATATTGTAAATATTAGCGAGGGTCACCAGCAATTCATCACGGCTACTGGTGACGACAACCAGCGAGGCTTCCTTCAGAAGCTCAGTCACGCGCTGGGTTGCTGCCGCGCCAATCTGTATATGGTGGACAATCTTTCCTGCAGTCTCCGTAGAGCCCTGCAACTCAACATTAAGGGTCTGGCTGATACGTCGCAGCGTCGGATTGGCCAAAATCGGTTGATAATTAAAACCACCAATCACCTTGAACGGCTCTTCGGAGAATGCCAGCTCAAGATAACGCAAGATCTTCTTGCGTTTCTCAGGCATAATCTTGTTGGCAAGAATGGCACGGACTTCCGCGCCCTCCTTCTGAAACAAGGCAAGGTTCATATAGACATCATCGACCACATTGCCGACACCACCACCGGTTACCATAACAACCGGTGCATCGATCAACCGAGCAACCCGTGCGTTGGAAAAACCGACAACCGAACCAACCCCGGTGTGCCCTGCCCCCTCGATAATCAGAAAATCATTTTTCCGGTCCAGTTCAGCGACGGCATCCAGTATTTTCTGTAACATCTCGGCACTGGAAAGTTCACCATCCAGTAATTTTTGTGTGTCTCCAGGCATAAGAACGACCGGCGACATCAATCGAAGATCTTCCTCCAGACCAAAGACTTCGGCTATCAAGGCAGCATCTTTATCGACCACCATACCGTTGTCGGCAACAGTTGGCTTGGGTCCAAACGGTTTGACGAAACCAACGCGCGCATACTTTTTGCGGGCCATGTACATCAACGAAAGGCTGGTTGTGGTCTTGCCGCTATTCTGGCTGGTTGCGGCAACAAAAACCTTGCGGGCCATATAGACTCCTTGAAACCACGTGGTTTAACTTCTTCCCTTGATCAGTTTTGACACAGCCTTGAACTGTTCGTGGGTTGATTTCTGCAACATTTGGAACAATACCGTCTCAGCGGTAGTAACCACAGCTCTGGCTTGACTGGCATTGTAGATACCAGACAGGTAATCTGGTGTAAAACGCGAGCAAACAGCATCACGAACCAGGTGGACATTATAACCATCCTCCAGCAAGCCGAGTACCGTCTGATAGACGCAAACATGGGCTTCCATGCCGGTTACAATGACCTGGCTGCATCCGGTTTGTTTCAGGGCAGCCATAAAACCGGGTTCACCACAACAACCAAAACTGACTTTTTCAACAATGGTCCCACTACAAGCCTCTGCCAACTCCGGAACTGTATGACCAAGCCCTTTCGGGTACTGTTCCGTGGTTAATAGCGGGACACCAAGAAGTTTCGCTCCGTCGATCAACATCCCGATGGTGTCACGCATACGCAGATAAATCTCTTGTGGCATGGCCGAGACCAGGCGTTCCTGGACATCAATCACAACCAACACGGCTTTTTCTGCATCTAACTTGAATCTACCTAAATTGCTCAACATAAAAACTCCTTGATAAAAACTAAAGACAACAAACTATTCGCATCTGTGTAAATTCTAAGGATACACCCGCAGAACCAGTTCGGCAACGCATTTAGGAGATAATTTTCAACTATAGTGACAGATAAACCTTGAGCAATTTCAGTTATTTCCTGATAATGTATGTGTAAAGCTTCAGTCCAACAGGTTGTGGGAATCTGCCCTCCACCATTTATTATATGAGGTCCAGCATGTCGCACGCCGACAAAGAACAGCTTAAAGACAAATCACAGCCTCATCGCCGAGCTAATGACAGAAAAATCAAAAAACATATGCTGGCGATCAAGGACGTTGCCAAACTCCTTCACCAACGAAGTAGAATCAGCGACGAACAGTACGAAATGCTTCTCAACCACAGTGAGGCACAGGCGGCACGTCTTAACAGCCATCTCCCCAAAAGTAATACACAAAAAGACATCTATTTGGCAGAACTGGCCTCACCTGCTCAGGTTATTACTTCATTCAGCCTGGAGATACCTGCCACACATAAAAAGCTGACCGAAGATACCATTACCGAGTTGATTGCCCAGGCCGCTGGCTTTGAATATATCAAGATCGATCCACTCAAGCTTGAACTTGACGTCGTTACCGATCAGATCCCCAGAGCATTTGCCCTGAAAAATCTGGTTGTCCCGATCGATGAAAAAGAAGGTGTCGTGACCATTGCTGTAGCTGACCCTTTCAATACCCGACCAATTGAAGATCTGCAACATGCACTGGGCATTCAGATCAAACGGATTCTTGCCTCGCGCAGTGATATTCTGAAAATCCTGGAAGAGTTTTTTGGATTCCAGGCTTCAGTACGGGCAGCACAAGTTGACATGGGGCTCGGTTCGGAGCTATCTAATCTTGAGCAGCTCTTCAAGATGCGTGGCCGCGATGAAATAGAAAGCAGTGACCAGCACATTATCTCTGCGGTTGAATTCCTGTTGAAATATGCTTTTGATCAACGCGCCAGTGATATCCATATCGAACCTAAACGAGAGAAATCAACGATCCGTTTCCGGGTCGACGGGGTCCTGCACAATATTCACACAGTGCCGATGAATCTACATCCGGCGATTGTCTCACGCCTGAAGCTGCTGGCACGCCTTGATGTTGCCGAAAAACGTCGTCCTCAGGACGGTCGTATCAAGACTCAGCATTTGGGCAAAGATATCGAGTTACGTGTTTCCTCCCTACCTGTCGCCTTTGGCGAAAAAGTGGTTATCCGTATTTTTGACCCGGAAATCCTCATGCAGAAGCTTGACCGGATTGGCTTCTACGAACGCGAATATCAACTTTACGATTCGTTCATCAGAAAACCTAACGGCATCGTCCTGGTGACCGGGCCTACCGGCAGCGGCAAAACAACAACACTTTATTCTTCATTAAAAACCATTTCGTCACCGGAAATCAACATCGTTACTATCGAAGATCCGATTGAGATGGTCATGGAGGACTTTAATCAGGTTGGAGTACAGACCACTATCGGCGTCACCTTTGCTACCATCTTACGGAACATTCTGCGCCAGGATCCAGACGTACTGATGGTCGGTGAGATCCGTGACAAAGAGACAGCTGACAGCGCCGTTCAGGCTTCCCTGACTGGCCATCTGGTCCTTACAACCCTGCATACTAACGATGCACCAACAGCGATAACACGCTTACTTGACATTGGCGTCCCGGCGTTCCTGATTACAACCACGATCAATGGCATCATCGCCCAGCGGCTGGTCAGGTCCATCTGCCAGGAATGTAAATACGAAAGATTGCTGACCGATGGTGAAATAACCTACCTGAGTCTTGAGAAGAAAGAATACAAGGTGTGGGAAGGTAAAGGCTGCGACAACTGCCGGGGGACGGGTTATAAAGGACGAACCGGGATCTTTGAGGTGCTGGAGTTCACAGATGACCTTAAGGCAAAGATCACCGACCGCACCAACATGGCCGAAGTTTACGCTGTGGCAAAAGCTGATGGCATGGTCACCCTGCGAGAATTGGCAATCAGAAAAATGTTTGAGGGTCACACCACCTTTAATGAGATTGTTTCTGTAACCGGATAATTAAAAACAAGCAAGCTTTTAAGGCGATTCTACTTGCCCTCCAAGCCCAAAAAGTGTAACACCTGAACCCCTTAAACCACCTGTCAGGAGTACACAAATATGGGAATCCTAAACAACACTGTCAGCCTTTGCCAATTTCAAGTCCTCGGCACACCACCAGCCACAGATCTGGAGGTATGGGTCGGCGAAAATCTTGCCAGTGATGGCTTCCGTTCTATCGAAGATACCAGCGAAGAGCTGTCGTTCGGCTGGGTGCAACTGGATGATTATCAGGAGAGTGACTTCGCAGGTCTGCACACTTTCCAACATGACCACTACTTCGCCTTCGCCCTGCGTCGCGACCAACGCAAGTTGCCAGCCACCCTGGTCAAGTCGTACATGCTGAAAGCCGAACAGGAGTGGTTGGCAGCCAACCCACCGTTCAAACGTGTGCCAAGGCAGCAACGCGAAGACCTGTGTGATGCGGTGCGTGGCAGCCTGCTCGCCAAAACCCTGCCGACACCGGCGATCTATGATGTGATCTGGGATACCCGTAAAAATCTGGTCACCTTCAGCAACCTCAGCAGCAACACCATTGATCTGTTTGTCGAACAATTCAAAAAAAGCTTTGACGGTCTGCGACTGGTGCCCTTGCACCCTCTGGCACGAGCATCTCAAGTCATCGACGAGGCCCTTCAGCCAGCCCTTGCCAAAACCAATTGCAGCAGTAGTGAAGCCGTTCTAGATCAGATCGAGGCCAACCAGTGGCTCGGCACAGATCTTCTGCTCTGGCTGATGCACGAGACCATTAACGCTGCGTCTGTGTACACTGTCAACCAAGCCGGTCCGGCAGTAACCGGTGAAAGCTTTATCGCTTACATTAATGATCGCCTGCTGCTGGCAGCCAGCAGTGAAAACGGTGTGCAGAAAGTCACCGTAACCGGGCAACAGGATCACTTCAGCGAGGTGCGCACCGCATTGCAGGGGGGCAAGGAGATATATGAAGCGGTGCTCTATCTTGAAAAACACGAACATCAATGGAAAATGACATTAAAAGGCGACAACTTCCATTTCGCCTCCTTCAAGGCGCCACCGGTGACTCTGGAGAAGGATGACAATGTCGATCCGGCCATGGAGCATGAGGCGGTCTTCTTTGAAAGGATGTACCTGCTTGAAGAGGGCCTGCAGCTCTTTGACAGCCTGCTGGCAGAATTCCTGAAAAAACGTCTTGATGAGAGTTGGCGACAAACGGAACAGGCGATCAGGAAAAACCTTGTAATCACCTGAAAATGAGCTTGGTTTTTTCATTGTTGAACCCACATGACCAGCCATAAACGAAAACAATTCAAACTGCTGCAAACAGAAGCTCGCTTGCTGATACCTCTGGCAGCCCCAATTCTATTGGCGCAACTGGCACAACAGACCCTTGCCTTTACTGACACGGTAATGGCCGGCCGAGTCAGTGCGACAGACCTGGCAGGTGTAGCAGTCGGCGGCAGCATCTGGGGCCCGCTCTTTCTGTTTCTGTACGGTGTACTGCTTGCTATCACACCGATGGTCGCGCAACTGCACGGGGCAGGCAGAACCAATGAAACCGGCCCTCTGGTCCGCCGTGGTATCGTCGTGGCACTGCCACTGGTGCTGATCGCCATTCTGCTGCTGCGTAATGTCGAATTTGTCTTTACCTTGATGGAGGTTGACCCGCAGATAGCGGCCATCGCTACCGACTATCTAAAAGCTATCTCCTGGGGGCTACCGGCACTGGCCATGTTCTTCCTGCTGCGCAACTTAAGCGAAGGGCTCGGTCTGGTTCGGCCAAGTATGATTATCGGCCTGGCCAGCATTCCAGTGAATGTGGCAGGCAATTATGTTTTCATTTACGGCAAACTGGGTATGCCAGCTATGGGTGGAGTCGGTTGCGGCTGGGCCTCAGCAGTCAGTCTCTGGTTCATGTGCATATGCATGCTGTTGACCATCTGGCGGGTCAGACGATACGACATGACTCACTTCTTTGATTTTGCTAAAAAACGCGGTACCGAAGGAGCTACCCAGATTATCCGGTTGGGAATGCCAATCGGTTTTGCCCTGATGATTGAAGCCAGCATCTTTGCCTTAATTGCTCTGTTCTTGTCGCCATTAGGGGCTCTGGCTGTGGCCTCGCATCATATCACTCTGAATTATTCCTCATTGATCTTCATGATTCCTCTAAGCATCTCCACGGCCATCACCATCCGGGTTGGCCACGCCATTGGCAAACAACGCTTTGACAGAGCCCGTCTCGTCTGCAGCACCGGCCTGTTAGTTAATGTTTCCATTGCCCTGGTAACCGCGATATTGACCGTAGTCTTTGCTGACAACATCGCCGCGATCTACACCCGCGACCCACAGCTTATCACCATCGCCGTCAGTCTGCTTTATCTGAACGCTCTATACCAGTTCTCCGACGCCTTCCAGATCGGCGCAGCAGCCGCTCTGCGTGGCTATAAAGACACCCGTGTACCATTACTGATGGTCATCTTCTCTTATTGGGTAGTTGGTCTGCCTCTCGGCTACAGCTTGGCCCTGACCGACCTCTGGGGTGACCCAATGGGAGCCAGAGGCTTCTGGATCAGCCTGACCATAGGCCTCACGATTGCAGCTATACTGCTTGGCAGCCGGTTGTACAAAGTTGGACGATGGGGGCAAGCCGTTGATTGATTTCCTGCATGAAGTTGAATTGTTTGTTCGAAATGATAAGCCAGAAGTCATCGCGCCGACGATAGTCGTGCAGCATCAGGTCATATGGTTTTCATGTAGGGGCGCTGCTTGCTGCGCCCTTTGTCCCATCCGTATCAAACTTGGGCGCAGCAAGCAGCACCATACACATTGAACTTAATGTTTTCACCCGCGCTGACAGCCCCGAGATTCCCAATGGCGCTGTTATGCTCTGGGGGCTCGGGGCGGGTGCTGATGTTGACCGATCATCGGGTGTCCAGACCCATGCCGAATCTGCAGAACGCTCACTAAGGATGGCGCGGGCTATTGCCGAACTGCTCAAGTCCGACCCCTCCCTGATCCAGCGAGCCATTCATTACACAGGCCGGCTTCTACACGAGGGACAAGGTACGGCAAATAGCGACATAGGTGAGTGGCGACAGCTTCTTGAGACATACTCACCTGAACGACTAAGAGGGCTGCTAGTATCCAAAAGCTCACGAGCCGAGCGACTAAGAAGGAGTTCCCCTTTCTTCGCAGTTCTGACACCAGATGAGCGCGATATAATGCTCAAGCTGATGGAGACCAGGCGATGAGGTACGACCAGCTAGAACACGCCATTCGCGCCGCGTGCGATGTTCCCATAGAAGTTGCTATGCTTCCAGAGGGCTGGTCCGAGAGAACAATCACAGTATCTCACCCGGTTGGAACGAGGGGGTGCAAAGGTTTGTGTATAGAATCTCACGACCTTGCTGCCAGTAAGCTCG
>JAMONP010000036.1 GCA_027065695.1 Desulfuromonadales bacterium
GCTTGCGGGCTTCAAAGAGCTCAGCAACACGCGGCAGGCCACCAGTGATGTCCTTGGTCTTGGTCGTTTCACGCGGAATATTGGCCAAGATATCACCAGCACTGACCATGGAGTCTTCCTGAATCAAAATATTGGCACCAACTGGCATCATACAGCGCTGGGCAGTCTTATTGTTCTCGTCTTTGACCGAAACACGTGGCCGCTTGTCAGCCGCCTTGGTTTCAATAATAACCTTACGGGACAGGCCGGTGACATCATCGACCTGCTCCTCCATGGTGACACCTTCAATCAGGTCACCAAAGCGGATTTTACCAGAAGCTTCCGAAAGAATTGGCATGGTAAAGGGGTCCCACTCGGCCAGGACCATTCCTTTAGTAACCGCGCCACCTTCATCAAGCATCAGACGGGCACCGTAAACAACCCCGTAACGCTCACGCTCGCGTCCGGTTTCGTCCACTACCGCGACTTCAGCGTTACGGTTCATGACCACCTGGAAATTTTCACTATTTTTAGCAGTGGTCAGATTAATAAATTTGAGAGAGCCTTCGGACCGCGCTTCAAGAGCAGTCTGTTCCGCCTGACGCGAAGCAGTACCACCGATATGGAAGGTACGCATGGTGAGCTGGGTCCCAGGTTCACCGATCGACTGGGCCGCAATAACACCAACCGCTTCACCCAGGTTGACAACATGCCCTCGGGCCAGGTCACGACCGTAGCAGGAAGCACAGATGCCGCGTCGGCTCTGGCAGGTCAACACTGACCGGATCTTGATCTTCTCGATACCGGCGTCCTCAATTTTCTGTACCAGGGCTTCATCAATTTCCTGATCGGCCTCAACGAGAAGTTCATCCGTGACCGGATCAACGATATCATCCAGAGCGGTACGACCAAGAATCCGGTCACCCAGACGCTCGATAACTTCACCACCCTCAATCAGCGAGTTGACACTGATACCGTCCAGGGTGCGGCAATCATCTTCCATGATAATTGCATCCTGGGCGACATCGACCAGACGTCGGGTAAGATAACCGGAGTTAGCGGTCTTAAGCGCAGTATCAGCCAGGCCTTTACGAGCACCGTGAGTCGAGATGAAATACTGCAACACAGTAAGCCCTTCACGGAAGTTTGCCGTAATCGGCGTCTCAATAATCGAGCCGTCCGGCTTGGCCATCAAGCCACGCATCCCGGCCAGCTGGCGAATCTGCTGGTGACTGCCTCGCGCACCGGAGTCGGCCATCATATGAATGGGGTTGAAGGAAGGCACCTCAACTTCTTTACCGTCAGGTGACGTGATGGTCTCAACCGCCAGCTTGGAGATCATCGTCTGGGCGACATCTTCAGTACACTTGGCCCAGATATCAATAACCTTATTATAACGTTCACCGTCAGTAATCAGACCTTCAGTGTACTGTTCCTGAATCTCCGCGACTTCATTGACCGCAGCCGAGAGGAACTCTCCCTTTGATTCGGGAATCATCATGTTATCCAGGCAAATAGAAACACCTGCTATAGAGGAAAAACGGAATCCGGTTTCCTTGAGCTTATCAGCCAGGATAACGGTTTCCTTGTTACCGGCAAAACGGAAGCAGATATCGATCAGTTCACCGACGTTCTTTTTGTTCATAACCCGGTTAACTGCAGAGAACGGGATAGTTTCGGGCAAAATCTCGCTCAGCAGAATCCGGCCAACTGTTGTTTCGGTAATTTCCGGGTCTTGGCCAACTGCAGGCACCAAGCGAACCTTGATCTTGGCTTGTAAATCGGCCTCTTCAGCATCATAGGCCATGCGAACTTCTTCCGGAGAAGCAAAAATCTTGTTTTCACCTCTGACGAAGGGCCGCTCGCGAGTCATATAATAGAGCCCCAAAACCATATCCTGCGACGGCACGATAATCGGCTTGCCATGGGCCGGTGACAGGATGTTGTTGGTCGACATCATCAGGACACGAGTCTCGATCTGGCTCTCTACAGAGAGCGGCAGATGAACCGCCATCTGGTCACCGTCGAAGTCTGCGTTGAATGCCGTACAAACCAACGGGTGCAGCTGAATGGCCTTCCCTTCAATGAGTACTGGCTCAAAAGCCTGGATACCGAGACGATGCAAGGTCGGTGCGCGGTTCAGCATCACCGGATGCTCTTTGATAACTTCTTCAAGTACGTCCCAGACTTCCGGGCGCTCACGTTCAACCAGCTTTTTGGCACTTTTGATCGTCGTGCAGAAGCCGTGTTCTTCAAGCTTGTTATAAATAAAGGGTTTGAAGAGTTCAAGGGCCATTTTCTTCGGCAGTCCACACTGATGTAATTTCAACTCAGGACCGACAACGATAACCGAACGACCAGAATAGTCAACACGCTTACCGAGCAAGTTCTGACGGAAACGACCGCCCTTGCCTTTAAGCATATCGGATAGCGACTTGAGCGGACGTTTGTTAGGCCCAGTAATTGCGCGACCCCGGCGACCGTTATCGAACAAAGCATCAACGGCTTCCTGCAACATACGCTTTTCGTTGCGAACAATTACCTCTGGTGCCCGTAGTTCCATCAATCGTTTGAGTCGATTGTTGCGGTTGATCACTCGGCGATAGAGGTCATTGAGGTCAGAAGTGGCGAAACGACCACCATCAAGAGGCACCAGAGGGCGCAGTTCAGGTGGCAGCACTGGGAGGGTCTCAAGAATCATCCACTCCGGACGATTGCCGCTATTAATGAAGGCATCAGCAACCTTTAGACGCTTGGCAACTTTCTTGCGCTTAGCCTCGCTGGTCGCTTCAATCATATCAGCTCGCAGAGTGGTTGTCAGTTCCTCCAGGTTAACAGCAATCAGGAGTTCACGAACAGCTTCTGCTCCCATGCCGACAGTAAACTGCCCGGCATGCTCGTCCATGGCTTCACGATAGCTCTCCTCGGTCAGAATCTGCCCTGTCAACAGATCGCTCTCACCTTTGTCAAGTACGATATAAGCTTCAAAGTAGAGGATCCTCTCGAGCTCTTTGAGAGTCAGGTCAAGAAGTGTCGCAATCCGACTGGGAAGTGACTTGAGGAACCAGATATGCGCCACCGGACAAGCCAGATCAATGTGGCCGAGACGTTCACGACGCACCTTACTCGGGATAACCTCGACACCACACTTTTCACAAACAATGCCACGGTGCTTCATACGCTTATATTTGCCGCAATTACACTCGTAATCCTTGGTCGGGCCAAAGATTTTGGCACAGAAAAGACCATCTCGTTCCGGTTTGAAGGTCCGGTAGTTGATCGTTTCAGGCTTCTTAACTTCGCCGAAAGATCGCTCCCGGATCTTTTCCGGTGAAGCGATAGAGAGACGAATAGAGTTAAAATTCAGAGGATCTTTCGGTCGCTCAAAAAGACTGTATATATCTTCCAAGACACAGCACTCCTTCTCAGGATGGGGGTTCGCAGCAGTTGTATCAGTCCTCTTCTTCCAGCAACTCAACATCGAGGCAGAGTGCTTGAAGTTCTTTAATAAGGACATTGAATGATTCCGGGAGACCAGCCTCAAGGGTATGCTTACCCTTGACGATAGACTCATAAATCCGGGTCCGTCCAGTTACGTCGTCCGACTTGACTGTCAGGAACTCCTGCAGCGCATGGGCAGCGCCATAAGCTTCCATAGCCCAGACCTCCATCTCACCGAGACGTTGGCCACCAAATTGAGCCTTACCACCCAGCGGCTGCTGAGTGACCAGACTGTAAGGACCAATGCTTCGAGCGTGGATTTTGTCGTCGACCAAGTGGTGCAATTTAAGCATGTACATCATGCCGACTGTGACCTTCTCTTTGAAGGCGGTACCAGTACGGCCATCATGCAGGATCATCTGTCCGTCCAACGGCAGCCCGGAACGTGCAAGCTCTGCCTTGATCTGGTCCTCATGAACACCTTCAAAGACCGGCGATGCCATGGGAACTCCCCTACGGAGACGATAGGCCAGACTCTTGGTGTCTTCATCACTCAAGTCATCAATAAAGGCATTAAGATCCTTGTTGTCATACACGTCCTTGATCTGCTTGCGCAGCTTCTTCGGCTCCGTCATCGTGTCGATAGCAGCCTGAATCTGCTGACCAAGACCATGAGAAGCCAGGCCAAGATGGATCTCCAGAATCTGACCGACATTCATACGTGACGGCACACCAAGGGGGTTAAGCACGATTTCGACCGGAGTGCCATCCTTGAGATAAGGCATATCTTCTTCCGGCAGAATACGTGAGAGGACACCCTTGTTACCGTGACGACCAGCCATTTTGTCACCAACAGACAGCCTGCGCTTGATGGCAATGTAGACCTTGACCATCTTTATCACGCCCGGTGGCAAGTCATCACCACGCTTAAGCTTTTCGATCTTATCGGCAAAAACAGTTTTGATAATCTCTTCGCGATCACTCAAGCGACGGACAGTTTCGGTCACCTTGCTTTCGACTTCTTCATCAGCCAGGGAGAGTTCTCCCCAGAGGCTGAAGGGAATCGACTCCAGCGCCTTGTCCGTTATTTTGCGACCTTTGGGCAGCAAGGTTTTACCATCACGACCTTTGACCGGAGCAGAAACCATCTGGCCGTTGAGCAACGCCGACAATTTACCGAGAGAGGAATCACGGATGATACGGATCTCATCATTCTGATCCTTGAGCAGTTTGTCAATCTCTGTCTGCTCGATGTACTCAGTCCGTGGGTCTTTATCCAACCCCTTGCGGGAAAAGACCCGGGCACCGATGACGACACCCTCAACTCCAGGTGGTACGCGCAATGAGGTATCTCGCACATCACCGGCTTTCTCACCAAAGATAGCACGTAGAAGTTTTTCCTCCGGCGAAAGCTGGGTTTCACCTTTCGGCGTAATCTTACCAACCAGGATATCTGAGGGTTTGACTTCAGCACCTATGCGGATAATGCCGCTTTCGTCAAGGTCACTCAGAGCATCTTCACCGAGGTTGGGGATATCGTCAGTGATCTCCTCTTTACCCAGCTTGGTATCACGAGCGACACACTCGAACTCCTCAATGTGAATTGAAGTATAGCGGTCTTCCTTGACCAGCTTCTCCGAGATCAGGATTGAGTCCTCAAAGTTGTAACCCTGCCAAGGCATGAAAGCGACCAGCACATTCTGACCGAGAGCCAGTTCACCCCATTGGGTGGAAGGACCATCAGCAATAATCTCACCATTCTTAACCTGGTCACCAACCTTGACAATCGGCTTCTGGTTGAGACAGGTATTTTGATTGGAACGAATGAATTTTATTAAATTGTAGATATCAACGCCAGTGCCGGTCTCGTCGACTTCATGTTCGTCAATCTTGACAACAATACGGCCTGCCTCAACACTTTCAACAACACCGTCATGTCGTGCAACCACAGCAGAGCCGGAGTCATGAGCGACAATGCGCTCCATACCGGTACCAACCAACGGGGCATCCGCACGTAATAACGGCACAGCCTGACGTTGCATGTTGGAGCCCATAAGAGCACGGTTGGCGTCGTCGTTTTCGAGGAAAGGAATAAGTGCAGCAGCCACCGAAACCAGCTGCTTCGGCGAAACGTCCATCAAGCCGATCTCATCCCGATTGATCAGCATAAACTCGCCGGTTTTACGGGCATTGACCAATTCGTTGACAAAACAGTTTTTCTTGTCAAGGGGAGCATTGGCCTGAGCAATGGCGTGGCCCTCCTCTTCCAGTGCTGAGAAATACTGGATTTCACTCGATACCTTGCCATTTTTGACAATCCGGTAAGGCGTTTCAACGAAGCCATGAACGTTGATCCTGGCATAGGTTGACAGCGAAGCAATCAAACCAATGTTTGGGCCTTCAGGAGTCTCAATCGGACAAACGCGACCGTAATGAGTCGGATGAACGTCACGCACCTCAAAACCAGCCCGTTCACGAGTCAAACCACCAGGTCCGAGGGCCGAGAGACGACGTTTGTGAGTAATTTCGGAAAGTGGGTTGGTCTGGTCCATAAACTGGGAGAGCTGGCTCGAGCCAAAGAATTCTTTGACCACAGCCGAAACCGGCTTTGAGTTAATCAGGTCGTGGGGCATCAAGCTGTCCACTTCCTGAAGACTCATACGTTCCTTGATAGCCCGCTCCATGCGTACCAGGCCGACCCGATATTGGTTCTCAAGAAGTTCACCGACAGCTCGCACGCGACGGTTGCCAAGATGATCAATATCGTCAATCTTGACAGGCAGTTTGCGAACATTGCCCTTGTCATCTTCAACATCCCAGGTATGCACACTGTTACGCAGGTCAATCAGGTAGCGCACCACGGCAAGGATGTCTTCTTTGGTCAGAGTAGTCACTTCGAGAGGTAACTTCAGAGCCAGCTTGTGATTCAACTTGAGACGGCCAACAGTCGAAAGATCGTAGCGGTCCTCATTGAAGAAGAGGCTGTTGAACAGAGTGTCTGAACTCTTGATTGTTGGCGGATCACCGGGACGCAAGCGGCGATAGATCTCGATTTTGGCTTCGTCAGGCGAATTGACCTTATCCTGTAGCAAGGTATCACGCAGGAAAGGGCCGACAAACATGTTGTCGATAAAGAGCACTTTGAAATTATTAATACCGCACTTGGCAAGTTCTGCCAGTTTGGCAGCAGTAAACTCTTCATTGCATTCGACTACCACCTCCCCGGTTGATTCGTCGACGATATCTACCGAAGCTATCTTGCCGAGAACTTCTTCTTTGGGGATTACAATAAATTCTAGCTTCGTCTCTTTAATTTTGCGAATTGCCGCCTTGGTAAATTTGCGGTTAGCCTTAACCAACACCTTACCCTTGGTGTCAACCACATCAACCGTGGTGCGTTGACCAAGCAACAATTTGGTGTCTATTTTTTTGCGATACACACCATCTTCAACAGAGATGTCCTCAGTATCGTAGAAATGGTTCAAAAGCTCTTCTGCAGAATAGCCAATAGCTTTGAGAAGCACAGTGGCAGGGAGCTTACGCCGCCGGTCTATACGTACAAAAAGGATATCTTTATGATCAAAATCAAAATCAAGCCAAGAGCCTCTATAGGGGATAATTCTGGCACTGTAGAGTAATTTTCCGCTCGAATGTGTTTTACCTTTGTCATGATCGAAAAAGACCCCGGGCGAACGATGTAACTGACTGACGATAACACGTTCGGTACCGTTTATAATGAAGGTGCCATTCTCGGTCATCAGCGGGATTTCGCCAAAATAGACTTCCTGTTCCTTGATGTCACGAATCGACCGGACACCGGATTCCTTGTCAGAATCCCAAGAGACCAAGCGTACCTTGACCTTCATCGGTGCGGCAAAAGTCATCCCCCGCTGGTGGCATTCCTCAACATCATATTTCGGAGTGCCCAGTGAATACTCGACATACTCAAGAGAACAGGTCTCATTGAAATCCCGGATTGGGAATACCGAGCGGAAAACCGCCTCCACTCCAATATTTTGACGGGCTGAAGCAGGCAGATCCGCCTGCAGGAAACGCTGATAGGAATTCTTCTGGATATCAATCAGGTTAGGGATATCGATAATCCGTTTGATTTCCTGAAAGTGTTTCCTGAGCAGCTGGTTATTCGCGATCGAATAAGCCATGGTGTCTCCTTATTACTGACTAAAGTATAATAGCCAAGGCCACACTGAGGCAGCCTTGGCTAGGATGGGATTATCCAAAACAGGCTACTATTTGAGCTCCACGCTGGCGCCAGCTTCTTCCAGCTGTGTTTTGACACCCTCAGCTTCCTCTTTGGATACAGCTTCTTTGACAGTGTTGGGGGTACCGTCAACCAGATCTTTGGCTTCTTTCAGGCCCAGACCGGTGATTGCACGCACAACCTTAATGACGTTGATTTTCTTTTCGCCAATAGCGGTGAGAACAACATCAAACTCAGTCTGTTCTTCGACAGCAGCTTCACCAGCGGCAGGGCCAGCGGCAGCAACAGCCACAGGAGCAGCGGCAGAAACGCCGAATTTGTCTTCCAGTTCTTTGACCAGTTCAGCCAGATCAAGAACACTCATTTTCTCGATAAACTCAATAACTTGTTCTTTGGTAATATCAGCCATTGTTCATATCCTCCGTAAATTCTGTATCATTAATTTTCAGGGTCAGTGATTAGTTTCAGCCGCAAACAACTCAGGCTGCGTCTTTCTGGTCCTTGATAGCCGCCAGCACTTGCACAAATGAACGCGGTACAGCCGCGAGAACACCGACAAAGTTGGTAACCGGAGCATTCATGGTACGCAGCAGCTTAGCAAGCAATTCCTCACGACCTGGCAGAGCTGAAAGTGCCTTGATATCATCTAGAGCAAGCAGCTTACCGTCAAGCATACCTGCTTTCAATTCAAAGTCCTTGTTCTCCTTGGCAAAAGCAACCAATGCCTTGGCAGGTGCCACTGGATCGTCTGTCGCCAGGGCGATTGCAGTCGGTCCGCTAAGGAACTCATCAAGACAGGCCGCGTCTGTATCTCTGGCCGCCAGCCGAAGCAGGGTATTCTTCACCACCCGGTATTCGACACCAACATCCTGGAGTTTGCGTCGTAAAGTATTTGCCTGTTCGACGTCCAACCCACGATAATCCGCCAGGAAAGCGGATTTGGCTGCCTTAAGCTTTTCAGCAAATTCCTCGACAAGAGCTTCTTTGCTTTGTTTATTCAACGTCTCTCCTCCTTTCTTTGTAGATTTCCGAGCTTAAAACAAGCTCTCCACCCTAGCCTTCAAGAAGGTGAAAGAAGAGACTGAATGTCTCGTACACCATCCATCTTGCCTCGGCAGGTGGCTAAACCATTAAACCACGACTGTACTAAATAAAACTTACGTGGTACCTGCTGTCTGTGGCCAGGATCTGCTTTATCCTGAAATATCCATCATCGTCTGACGATGACAGGATTGTTCACTTTATTTAACCAGCGCCTGCAGAGCCGGAATATCAATATTGATACCAGGCCCCATGGTTGCAGAAACAGTGACTTTCTTCAGATAGGTCCCCTTGGCTGTTGATGGTTTCGCCTTGATCAGGGCATCCATCAGGGTCATCAGGTTTCCTTTCAGTTTGTCGACATCAAACGAGACCCTACCAACCTGGGCATGGATAATGCCGGCCTTTTCAACACGGTATTCAACCTTACCTGACTTGGCCTCATTTACAGCACGCTCAACCTCGAAAGTAACAGTACCAACCTTAGGATTAGGCATCAGGCTACGGGGACCGAGAAGTCGACCAATCTTACCGACAGTTCCCATCATGTCAGGAGTAGCAATGGCGGTGTCGAAATCAAACCAGCCGCCTTTGATCTTTTCGACTAGATCATCGCCGCCAACATAGTCAGCTCCCGCTTCCTGGGCTTCCAAGGCTTTTTCGCCTTTCGCAAAAACCAGAACCCGAATCGTCTTACCCAGTCCGTTCGGCAGGACAACGGCACCACGCACCATTTGATCAGCCTTACGAGGATCAACCCCGAGTTTTACCGATACATCAACGGATTCGTCAAACTTGGCAAATGACGTTTCCTTAACCAGGGCCAAGGCCTCGTCAACCTGATAGGTTATATTACGATCGACTTTTTCCTTGGACGCTTTGATCTGTTTTCCTGTTGACATTGTCTATCTTCTCCGCATTCAGCGTATAGTTAGTTAAGCTTTAACCTCAAGGCCCATGCTGCGAGCAGTTCCTTCAATAATGCGCATGGCTCCCTCAATGTTACATGCATTCAGGTCGGGCATCTTGATCTTGGCAATCTCTTCTACCTGAGCCTTGGTCACCTTGCCAACCTTATCCTTATTAGGTACCCCGGATCCCTTGGGAATCTTGGCAGCTTTCAGTAGCAGCACAGAAGCCGGTGGGGTTTTCGTGATAAAAGTAAAGGAACGATCTGCATACACCGTGATAATAACCGGGACAATCAAACCTTCCTGATCCTGCGTCCTGGCGTTGTAAGCCTTGCAGAACTCCATGATGTTCACGCCCTGCTGGCCCAGCGCCGGGCCAACTGGAGGCGATGGGTTTGCCTTGCCGGCAGGGATCTGCAATTTTATCTGTCCAACAACCTTTTTAGCCATGGGATGACTCCTTAAAAAACTATAATCTGCCAGAAACTCAGCTGGTCTTTTCAACCTGAATAAACTCAAGCTCCACCGGGGTTCCCCGACCGAAGATACTGACCATAACCTTGAGTTTCGCTTTGTCAGGCTTGACGTCTTCAACAATGCCGGTGAAATTCAGGAACGGACCATCGATAACCCGCACTGTTTCACCAACCTCAAATTCAACTTTCGGCTTCGGTCGCTCCACGCCTTCTTCCATGCGTTGAGTAATTTTGGCCACTTCGTCATCCGGTATCGGCGGAGGCGAAGTGCCGCCACCAACAAAACCGGTTACCTTGGGCGTATCCTTGACAATATGCCAAGTTTCACTATTCAGCTCAACATGCACAAAGATATACCCGGGGAAAAACTTGCGGGTTGACGTTTTACGCTCACCGTCTTTCATCTCCACCACAGTTTCAGCAGGGATCAGGACCTCACCAAAGAACTCCTCCGCGCCTAACGAACGGATACGCTCCTCCAGGTTGAGCTTGACCTTGTTCTCGTAACCCGAGTAGGTATGTACTCCGTACCATTTCTTCTCACCCATGGGATTCACCAGGTCTCTCAGTTGAGCAATGCTTTAATCGTTGTCGACAATGCTGAGTCAACAACCCACAAGAAAACCGCGACCAACAGGACAAGCACAATGACAACCATCGTCGACCCGTAAGTTTCCTTGCGGGTTGGCCATGTGACCTTTTGCAGTTCGGCTTTGACCAGTTGTAGGAATTCCGTAACCTTTGAAATCACTATCGCAACCTTATTAATGATTAGCGTTCATTTAATTGGCAGGCCAGGAGGGACTCGAACCCACAACACCCGGTTTTGGAGACCGGTGCTCTAGCCATTAGAGCTACTGGCCTGCAACTCAAACAATTTGTCCATTAACAACCAGTATTACTTGGTCTCGCGATGGACCGTATGCTTCCGACAAAAACGGCAATACTTTTTAAACTCCAGTTTGTCAGGAGTATTTCGTTTGTTCTTGGTCGTCGTATAGTTGCGCTGCTTACACTCAGTGCAGGCAAGAGTCACGATGTCGCGCATTGATAAATCCTCGGCACTCTGCCCGCCTGGGGAAGAGTGTCTGTTCATGTATAAATTTCAGGTTACAGCAATACTACTCGATAATATCGCTGACAACACCGGCGCCGACGGTACGGCCACCTTCGCGGATTGCGAAGCGCAGCTCTTTGTCCATGGCGATCGGGGTGATCAATTCTGCGCTGATGGCAATGTTGTCACCAGGCATAACCATCTCGGTCCCTT
>JAMONP010000037.1 GCA_027065695.1 Desulfuromonadales bacterium
ACAGTATGGATCTTGTGCGGCACGTATAATGATTGATCTATCAATTGGTGAAGGGGTCAAGTCTGCCGTTGGCTTTTGTTGGGAAGTGTGATATCAATTGAAGCTAGTGAAGGGGTCAAGTCTGCCGTTGGCTTTTGTTGGGAAGTGTGATATCAATTGAAGCTATGAGCCGACCATTGCGTATTGAATATCCAGGTGCCTGGTATCATGTCATGAACCGGGGCAGGAGAAGGGAAGATGTCTTTCCTTTAAGCTCAGACTATGATGCCTTTCTTCAGATTATCCGAGAGACAGTAGATGCTTGGGGCCTGAAGGTTTCGGCTTATAGCCTGTTACCGAACCATTACCACCTCTTGGTGCAGACACCAGAAGGAAATATTTCACGGTGCATGCGCCACATCAACGGCGTTTATACTCAGCGTTTCAACCGTTCTCATGAAATGGATGGCCAATTGTTTCGTGGTCGCTATAAGGCAGTTCTGGTCGAGGATGATAGTCATCTTCTGGAAGTCATGCGTTATATCCATCGCAATCCTCTGCGCGCTGGACTTGTCGAATGTCTGGATGATTACCCCTGGAGTAGCCACCTTGGTTATCTGTCATTGGCAAAGCGCTGGAACTGGTTGCATCGAGACTTTTTATTGACCATGTTGTCGACTGAAAAGCGTCGTTGGAAATCTGCCTATATTGATTTCGTCGCTCAGGGCGAACCGGAAGCGATAACATCTTTCTATGCCATGAAGAAGCTGCCTTCGTTACTGGGGGGAGACAAGTTCAGTGAATGGATCAAGGAAAAGTATTATCACCTTGGCCTTCAACGGGAGGTTCCGGAAGCGCAGATATTGGCATTGACGCCACAAGAGATTATTGTGCAGGTCTGCAGCTATTTCAATCTTGACGAAGCCACCTTGCTGAAATCTCGGCGAGGTGTCGAAAACGTACCACGTGACATGGCAATTTATCTGTCTCGTCGCTACTGTCGAAAGACCTTGACGGAAATAGGTGAGCATTTTGGGCTCAGTAACTATAGTACTGTCAGTAGTGCGGTGGAACGGATCAAGGTACTCAAAAATAGCAATCGTGATCTGCTGCAACAGCTTGAGGAAGTCACGTCACAAATCATTAAAAGCCAACAGCAGATTTGACCAATTTGTAGACCCCTTTGCTTAACGTATGCTAAAAAACTGACGCTGATGAATCTTGAAACAAATGAGTTTGAACTCCTGCTGCTCTGTGCCAGAAGAGATCTCGCGTACCAGCAAGTCGCCATGGCAAAGGAGTTCGCAACTGGTAGGCTGGACTGGGAACTCATTTTCGAAACAGCGACATCTCATAATCTCCATTCTCTGCTTTACCGGAACCTCAAAAAAATCTGCCTTGATGACTTGCCGTCAGAAACAGCCAACGCTCTGCAGAAGAGTTATATGACGACTGCGGCTGGAAACCTCGTCATGAGTGTTGCCCTCGAAAAGATCCTGGACAAGTTCGCAGGGCAGGGCGTTGCTGCTGTGCCATTCAAGGGCCCGGTACTGGCCCTTTCTGCGTACCAGCATCTTTCCACTAGAGGGTTTAATGATCTTGATATCCTGATCAAACCTGCTGACCTTGAAACTGCTTGTGGCATCTTGAAAGATAGCGGCTATCGTCCGGAGTTGGACTTGGATGCGGCACAATTGTCAGCTTTCACCTGCCATGAAGACAATCTTACCTTCTACAAAGACAGCCGGATTATTATCGAACTGCACTGGGAACTTTCTGGTCTTTACCTGACAAAACCAGTTGGCTTGCGCGACCTGCAATCACCATTGAAAAGCGTCAAACTAGTCGAACATGAGGTTCCCCAACTTCCCGCCGTCACTCAGTTGGTCTACCTGTGCGTACACGGTACCAAGCACATGTGGGAAAGGCTCGAATGGCTAAGTTGTATCCACGAACTGGCCGCTGTTATCACAGAAAAGCAATGGATAGAAGCTCTTGACCTGGCCGCTGCGTGGCAATGCCGCAGAATGTTCCTGCTTGCTTTTAAGCTTAGTCGGGAACTGCTGGGCACGGAATTGCCAAAAGTTATGCGAGCAGAAATTGATGCTGATCCATGTCTCAATAAGCTTGATTGTTATCTTCAGCAGCGGCTGTTTCATGCGAGTCAGGTGGGTTCGACCAATGAGTTGAAAAACCGATTTTCACTGTTCCATCTCCAGGTCAGAGACAATGCCAGTGATCGTATCCATTACCTGCTGCGTCTGCTCTTCCGGCCAACTAAGGCAGAATGGTGTTTCCTTTCGCTGCCCGCCTCACTTTCGTTCTGTTACTATGCCCTCCGGTCGCTACGACTGATGATTGCAGGGGTGAGGCGGGGTAAATCTAAAGCTTGATTGGCCGCGGATAAAATCTGATCAGAGGGCGGGGACAAATCGCCGTTTGGCACTTCTATGGTTGGTTTGTTGTTTTTTAAGTCAAAAGCAAAATCAAGACCGATGGGTCTCGTCCCGCCAGACGACGTACTTTTTTCAACGCCAAAAAAGTGAGCAAAAAGGCTTTTCTCCTGCGGAGGGCACTTCTTTTTCGGAATGTAGCTCTTACCTGCAACAGTACCAGAACACAATGCCAAAGACCACAACCGCTCATTAGCAAAAACAAAATGGTATGTAACCTTGGTCACCAAGAAGCAACGCTAAATTACATTCCGATGGCTTCGCGCCAATTAAGAAAGCGGGACATTATGACTAACGAGACTGGATTGTATGTTCTTTAAAACAACAAAATCTGGAGGCTTCATGCCCTGCCAACCCAGACTTGAGGAACTGTGATTTGTGATCAGATCACAGTGCTTATTTGATTTGCTCAATAGTAACAAATATGTTATGTTTTTTGAGGAGGGGAGCTATGTCATGGTCGATAGACTACTACAGTGAGAGGGTGCGTCAGGATGTAGAAGCTTTGCCTGTGGGGATTCGAGCTGGATATGCAAGGCTGGCTAATTTGCTTGTGGAGTTTGGCCTGAGTCTGCGGATGCCACACAGTAAATCAATCGGCAATGGCCTCTTTGAGTTACGGCCACGTGGTCCGGAAGGTATTGCCAGAATGATGTACTGTACCAAAATTGGCAGAAGAATTGTCATTCTGCATGTGTTTATCAAGAAAACTCAGAAAACGCCGAAGCGGGATCTTGAAATTGCCCGACGGCGGCATCGAGAGGTTGTCAGAGATGAATAAAAAAACACCGACTAAAACCCATGAGCAGATGCTGAATGAGTGGCAGGATGATCCTGAATTTCAAGCTGCTTACGATGCGCTTGAGACAGAATATGTGTTGTTGCGCGAACTGCTTCAAGCACGCAAGGAAGTGGGGCTTACTCAGGCAGAGGTTGCTGAGAGGATGGGGACCAAGGCCCCGGCTGTTACTCGATTGGAGACTTCTCTTTCGGGCAGTCGTCACTCGCCGACCATCGCTACATTGAAAAAATATGCACGAGCTGTAGGTTGCAGGCTAGAGGTGCACCTCATCCCCGAAAAAGCAGCTAAATCCAACCGCTAACCATGATTCTTTCACGAATGGATGGGGTGGATGGGGTCAAATCTTTAGTGTCGACAAATATCGACTTGCGTTGCTCGGCTTAACCTGTCAATCCAAATATCAAGATCGACGGGTCTCGTCCCGCCAGACGACGTACTTTTTCGAATTTATCGTCTTGATCCCCTTCATCCCTGTGAATAATACTTTTGGTTTGTGCCGGTTTTTACAGATTCTGACCGTAGCTAAATGCTTTTGCTTTGACCAAAAATTGATTCCTGATAACTATACACAATTACATCATTTTCTGATATAAGTGTTCAAGCTTCGGGGGGGAAGTTGCAATGAATCTACTCGACTGTTTCTACACATTCATGACCGCGCTTTTCACCGCGCTGCTCATCGTGCCGTTTTTACGTAAATGGGCGTTTGATCAGGGTGCGCTGGATCTTCCCGACGAGCGTAAGACACATGATACACCGATGCCGCGTCTTGGTGGCATTGCGATTTTCCTTTCTTTTCTTCTAGCCATTATCGTCTATGTAGAGATTACCCCAGTTATCCGTGGCTTTCTTGCTGGCGGCGTGATCATCTTCATCACCGGCCTGGTTGATGATTTAACTCAAATTTCGTCGAAACGCAAATTTGCCGGAGAAGTCGCGGCCTGCCTGGCAACGATCATGCTTGGAGACCTTTGGCTGGCTGATCTTGGCAATCTGTTCGGCTTCGGTGTGATTATTCTGCCGAACTGGATCGGTATTCCCTTTACGGTCTTTGCTGTGGTTGGTGTGATCAACGCGATTAACCTGATTGATGGGCTTGATGGCCTGGCGGGTGGCGTCTCGGTGATGGCACTGGCAGCGTTCTTCGTGCTTGGCTGGGTTGATGGTGATCAACAGACCCTTTTGCTGACAGCGGCGCTGGCAGGCGGTATTATTGGTTTCTTGAAATATAACTTTTTCCCGGCGCGTATCTTTATGGGTGACGCGGGCAGCCTGACCGTCGGTTTTATTCTTGGTTTTCTGGCCGTACACACCACTCAGCAGCCGACCTCGACCATCAGTCCGATGGTACCGATCCTGATTCTTGGTCTGCCGTTGCTTGATACGATCTGGGTGATGTCGCGGCGCATGCTGTCGCGCGAAAGTCCTTTCTCTGCTGATCGCACCCATGTTCATCACAAGTTTCTCGATTTGGGTTTTGAACATCGCTTTACCGTCATTATTATCTACAGCCTGACGTTCTTCTGGATCTGTAGCGCACTCTTGCTGCGCTCAGCGCCGGAGTATCTGTTACTGTACTTCTTGCTGATTTCCGCAGCGTTCTTTTACCTCAGCTTGAGGTACCTGTTGTGTCATCAGGATAAGTTTGCTTTTTTGCAACGCGATGCGAAGGCTGGCTTACGTAATTCAGTGACATATCTGCGTATTGCCGATCAGGTTTCTCGTGTCGTACCTGGGTTGTTGTGTCTACTGGTTATTTATCTGCTGCTGGCACTCTGGTCTGTGGTGTTGCACAATATTTTGCCCTGGCAGATGACTGCGGCCCTGCTGGCTGTTGGCGGCTACCTCTGGTATCGTCCCTTGAGCGAGGGCCGTCAATTCCTGCGCTTGTTCATGTATGCTGCGGTTGGGGTTGCGGCGATAGAAGTCTGGCACAGTGATCAGATGCTTTTCGCCGGGTTAAACATTAAACGTTTTGGTGATATCCTGCTGGCCGTGGCTGGACTCATCGTGGTTTTGAAAATCCAGTTTCGCCGTAATGGCGAATTCTTCCTCTCTACAGCTGATTACCTGGCCCTGGCTGTCTGTATTTTCCTCGCGATTGCCTCGCAACATAATGCCCTTGGAATCAACCTCACCGGGCCACTCTTCCGTGCTGTTATCGCAATGCTGATGGTGCGTACCCTCTGTGCTCGTCATCTTGCCTATATTCAACCCGTTGCCATAATCTCCTTTCTGTTTTTAGCCCTGGTTACGGTGGTTGGCTTGATTGCTTAGGCGCTTCATGCCGGAACATTGAAATTTCAAGCAAAAGAGAACTTTATGGATCATATCTTAACGAAAGATCGCTCTGGTAAGGGGCGCTGGATGCTTATTGTTGGCTGTCCATGGACGCAGCAACACCAGCTTTGTGATGACGAAACTGGCATCAAGGGGCCAGCGTTTGCTAGCTGCGCGGCCTGTGAGTACCAGCGAGGGATTAATCTTGAGCTACGCGATCCGGATAATGATTGGAGCTCTCAACCTTTTCCTGAACGGTTGCTGTGTGGTTTTGAGGAAGGTCAGCCTAGGCTGTGGTTGGTGAAGAAGTAGACTCTTTGGGATGCGGTGGGGGTTAATCCGGCGGGACGCTGGTCCGGCGGGACGCTAGTAAGTTATGTAAGGGGGATGGCGAGCATGGGTTGTCACTATTTAGTTTACGCTTGAAGGGAGGGGTCTGCCGTTGGCTTTTGTTTGCTCTCTTCTTTCTTAAATCGAAATCAACATCAAGATTGAGACCGACAGTTCGCGTACTGTCAGACGCCATACTTTTTACAACGCCAAAAAAGTATGCAAAAAGGCTTGCTCCTGCGGAGGACACTTCTTTCGCGGGTGGTCGGTGTTTTTTTCCGCTTTGCTGTTGATGAGGGCATGAGTGCTGCGTGGCGATGAAGACCAACATTGGACTTTTTTGAAGCTGCGGCTTCGAGTGGGTAGCCGCTTGTTGCAGCGGTTCTACTGGGGCAGAGGGACGCCCATGAAATTATACTTTTCAGCCACGGATGCACGCAGAGCGGGGATAACCTGATAAGGCCAGGGTCAAAGGCTTGTCTGGGATGCTGAAAGGGCGGATGAATGCGGATCAGGCTGAGAGACTGGGATCTAGCCATTCCGCAACATCATCCTCAATTGAGCAGATGCCGATCAACGAAAGCTCTGGATTTCAGAACCTCAATCCCGCCATAACCATCCACGTTCAGAAGATGTTTATCGCCGCTGACAATCAACCTGGCCCCGCTTGTTAATGCGCAGGCGATGAACATGTCATCATCGGGGTCGGCACTTACGGGCTCTTTCAGAGGCTCCGACTGGATCATGTCAGCCTCTACGACGATCAACTCCAGAATTTCTGTCAAATCAACAGGCGGACACTTCTCGTTCAGAACTTTCGCGACCCGCTGATACTCATCCAGGATTTCTGGAGAAAGAACGAGCGTGAACCTTCTGTCGCGCCAACCCTGGAGGATCTTGCCCGGTGGTCCGCCGAAGAAAACCCCCGATATGAAAATGTTGGTATCGAGAATAACCTTCACTTGTCGCCCCGGGCCTCTGCAATGGCATCGGCAATGTCGGACTTTTTGAGCCCCACTGTCTTTGCCTGGCGACGTGCTTTAGCGACCAATCCGTCAAATTCATCCATGGATGGCGGTGCGATTGCCTTCAAGATCACGACATCATTGTCGCCGACAACGACAAATTGCGTGCCGGCTTTCAGGTTGAGACGTTTACGCACGTCTTCTGGAATGACGACCTGTCCCTTTGAGGACATTTTTGTTGTAGCTAATATTGCCATAAGATTTCTCCCGTGATGGCTCTTACCGGTAAGACTATAGTATCCGTGGCTCTTTGCCAAGAGGAATATGAGGAGTGAGTGGTCAAGTCGCCGTTTGACTCTTGTTGGTCTGATTTGATGAGCAGTTTGTTGATGGTTGTTTTTAGGGCGGGGAGGTCTTCAGTTGCGGTCAGCCAGACAGCGTTGAGATCGACGCCGTTCGGCGGGACGCTGGTAAGTTATGTAAGGTAAAGTGGGCAAACTGCCGTTGGCTTTTGTTTGCTGTCTTCTTTCTTAAATCTAAATCAACATCAACATCAATACCGACAGTTCGCGTACTGTCAGACGCCATACTTTTTACAACGCCAAAAAAGTATGCAAAAAGGCTTATCTCCTGCGGAGGGCACTTCTTTCGCCGGTGGTCGGTGTTTTGTTTTAGCTTTGCTGTTGATGATGATGGTTGTGCTGCGTGGCGACGAGGACCAAGATTGGACTTTTTTGAAGCTGTCCAGCGGGACGCTCTTAAGCAACTAAATAAATATTGGTTTGGGGTCTGACCAAGCTAATAGGCTGTTTTTAAAAGAAAAACATCCCCAAAAAGTGCGTTTTTAGATGCTATAGACTCATTTTTGCCCCCAAAAACAGGTCCATAACATTTTCATCCCCCCGTGACACGTACACATTGTCATTTCGCCGGAGCCCCCAAGGGGAGGGGGCAAGTCTGCCGTTGGCTTTTGTCGAGGAAAGTTGGAGAATGTTGATGTTAATCTACTTAGCTGAGGCAACCTGCTGGCTTAATTTGCCGAGGTAGATAGTCACAGTGTCCCAGATGATCGACATATCCAGTTCGTAATATCCATGTGCCATGCGGTTGCGGATACCGCGCATTTCGCGCCACGGGATATCTGGGTGTCTTTCGACAAAATCCGGATATTCGTTGATAATTTGAGTGGCTGCTTCACCAATAATAAGAATGTTGTAAATGACCGCTTGCTGAGTTCTCTTGTCTTCCAGGAAAGTTTTCTTGGCCATGCCACAGACATAGCCACTTGCCAATGTTGCAGCTTCTTCAATATGCTCGAGATAATCTTCAATTGGCAGATGTCGTTGCTTCGCGTTCATATCGTCTTTGCTTCGTGAAGAACTTTGTCCCGAAACTTGGCAGGAAGATCACCAGGGGTTAACAAATCGACTGGTACTCCAAGCATCTCCTCAAGATCAACCTGAAGTCCTCCCAATTCAAAAAGTGTTGTGCCCGGCAAGGTGTCAACCAGTATGTCAAGATCACTACCATCTTTGTCGGTTCCAGAGAGAACAGAGCCAAAGACACGAGCATTGTAAGCTCGTCTGGCACTGACGGCTTTTTTTACCGCCTCACGGTGTTTTTTAAGCGCTGTTGATGGTTTCATACTGTCCTCACATATAAGGCAAATCAGCCATTTATGCTGTTGTTGATAATATAGGGTATCGTGCTTCAGCCGTCAATAAGTCAAACTATGGAAAAGGGGACGTTGTCCGGCGGGACGCTGGTAAGTTATGTAAGGTAAAGTGGGCAAACTGCCGTTGGCTTTTGTTTGCTGTCTTCTTTCTTAAATCTAAATCAACATCAATACCGACAGTTCGCGTACTGTCAGACGCCATACTTTTTACAACGCCAAAAAAGTACGCAAAAAGGCTTGCTCCTGCGGAGGGCACTTCTTTCGCGGGTGGTCGGTGTTTTTTTCAGCTTTGCTGTTGATGAAGTCATGAGTGCTGCGTGGCGATGAGGACCGGGATTGGACTTTTTTGAAGCTGTGGCCTCAGCTGTGTAGTGCTTACCTGTAAGGGTGTAAAGGTGTGCTTGCTCACAGGAATAGGTTCAAAGTTCAAGGTGTGCCGTAGGGGATGCCTGTCTGCAGAATGAGTTTGACAAAAGGGTCGGTTTGGGTGAACTTGTCTGGCGGGAAAGGAACAGGTTCCAGGTCACTGCTTACTCTCAATTTTATCCGCCTCATTTTATTTCTGTCTGCGAACCTGTCACCCACAAAGTCGGATGATATAATAGCAAGGTCGATATCGCTCCAGTCGGTATTTGTTCCCTGGGCGTAACTGCCGAACAGAAAGGCCTGATCTACGGAAATGTTATTTTTTTCAAGCTCTGCCAGAAACTTGTTGATTATTGCTGTAATGTTATCCGGGACTTGAGCCATAGCGCCATACCTTCTATTTGTTTGAAATAGTGTTCAGCAAACTGTTGCGTACATTTCTTGTAAAACTCATTCTTGAATTGAGGGTACCGTACCTCCAGGTTGAAATCATTGATTTCATCCAGCAGCAAGCGCTGTTCATCTGTTAACACAAGATGAGTGGCCTCGCTCAGTTTAACAAGGTTATGTGTTTTTGGGGGAAGTTGATTGTCATTATCCCTTACAAAAATTGCCTTGAGAGTTTTTTCAAGAACCAGGTGACCGATAAAAAGACACCAGTCATATTTGCCAGCAGCATAAAGGTTGACAGCCGTGTCCCAGTCGTGTGCGGCACTGTCAAGCCAGTATTGAATATGTTCCTCGGTCTTCATGTCATGATATTACCATGAATTTCTGAAAAGCCATGAAATTTTTCGGGAAAGAGGGACGGTCTGGCGCCCGGCGGGACGCTGGTAAGTTATGTAAGGTAAAGTGGGCAAACTGACGTTGGCTTTTGTTTGCTGTCTTCTTTCTTAAATCAACATCAATATCAATACCGACAGTTCGCGTACTGTCAGACGCCATACTTTTTACAACGCCAAAAAAGTACGCAAAAAGGCTTGCTCCTGCGGAGGGCACTTCTTGCGCCGGTGGTCGGTGTTTTTTTCAGCTTTGCTGTTGATGAAAACATGAGTGCTGCGTGGCGATGAGGACCGGGATTGGACTTTTTTGAAGCTGCGGCTTCAACTGGGTGGTGTTTACCTGCAGTCGTTCTGTTGGGAGTATGGACGGTTTGTATGTTCCGCAATCATTATCGATATACCTGTTTGCGATGTGCTATACGCAGAGCCAGAACAACTAACGTCTCATCCTCAATGTGGCAGATAACCCTGTAATCGCCAACGCGATAGCGCCAGAGACCTTGTTTCTCCCCGCGCAGCGGTTTGCCAAAACGTCTGGGTGGGTTGTCTGTTGCTATGCGCTTGCGAAGGTATCGGTGGATCAGTCGCTGCACTGATCGATCAAGCCGCGTGAGGTCTTTTGCTGCGTCTTCAGTAAATTCAATTTTCCAAGTCAAGTTCACGCTCCAGGTCAGCGAGGCTTATTCGGGGGCCTTTCTTTTCCAACACAGCCAGCCCAAGAAGATAATCCTCCCGATCTTCAAGGAACTGTCGAATAGCTTCTCGGGCGTAATGACTTTTTGAACGACCTGTTTGTTTTGCTAAGTTTGCCAGCCGGTCTTCTAACTCGGGTTCCAGACGAATGCCAAGCATAACGATGACTCCTTATGAGCTTTTTGTTTAATGGCGTTGATCTTGTTTAACAAGTTTAATGTTATATCTTCGGTGTCTGGATTACAACCCGGAAAGCGGGATGCTGTTGACTAACGAGAGTTGAGGGGGCAAGTTTGCCGTTGGTTTTTGTTTGCTGTCTTCTTTCTTAAATCTAGATCAAGATCAAGACCGACAGTTCGCGTACTGTCAGACGCCATACTTTTTACAACGCCAAAAAAGTATGCAAAAACGCTTGGCTCCTGCGGAGGGCACTTCTTGCGCCGGTGGCCGGTGTTATGTTCGATGTTGTTGTTGATGAGTGCTTTTAGTTCTGCGTGGCAGCGAGGACCAAGATTGGACTTTTTTGAAGCTGCTGTTTTGTGGCTATCTGATGGTTGCTGCAGCGACGTAGGAAGTGGGCAAGTCGCCGTCTGACTCTTGTTGGCCTGATTTGATGAGCAGTTTGTTGGTGGTTGTTTTTAGGGCAGGGAGGTCTTAAGTTGCGATCAGCCAGCCAGCGTTGAGATCGACGCCGAAGTATTGATGGATCAGCTTGTCGCGCATCCCGGCGATATCTTTCCGTTGTACATTTGGTGCGCTTAATATGCGGGGTATGCGGGTAGAGTAGAGAGCAGGTCTCGGCAGTTTTAGGTTTGGCTTGTCTGTTTCCGTCACTTTCGTTTGACGGTGCCTAAATAGCCTTACCATGACTTCTTTGACCAGCCCTCCCTCA
>JAMONP010000038.1 GCA_027065695.1 Desulfuromonadales bacterium
AAGAGCCAAGGAGGCACCTATCATACGCTCCATGTAGACAATCAGCTTGTGTTGTTCTAGTTAATACCCCGCTTGAGCGAAGCGAAAGTCGAGCCTAGGCGAGATGGCTTGCCACGGGGAATTTTATCTGGAGCTCATGCTCAAAGCTGAACTTGCTCAGGCTCAACATATTCTCAAGCTCATTGTCGAAAACCCGGAATTTACTCAACAAGTGGAAAAAATCACCAACCTTGAGGGTACCAGCAGCGGCAAACTGATACTCGGTGACAGTTTGACCGATATCAACGCCAGGGTTGAAATTACAGAGATGAACCTCTCCGCTGACTACCGGGGCCTGCCATTTCCGATCAGTGTTACCCTGGATCAGTTGTCGTTTGCAGAAGACCAGATTAAACTCAAAGACTTAAATGGCAGCTTTGGCCGCTCGGTTTTCTCAGGGCTTGCATGCAATATTGACTTGAAAGATGCTCTTCAGGTGGACCTCCGTTCCGGGAAGTTCGGTCTGGTACTGGAAGAATTATACCCATGGGTGGCTTCTCTCGACGCCACCAGAAAATCTTCATCAAATCGCGGTGAAAGGTCGCCAAAATCATAGCCCTGTGGGTCTCTGCTTAAATTCTCAAGCAACCAGAGCAGGGGAGGGACCATCAACGCGTCACCTTCATGAAATCTGCTAAGCAGTTGTTGAGGAGTCTCCCAGAAAGTATCCATAATCTCCCCGGAATCCGCTGTGAAAGCCGGGGGGGCTTTCAGATCGACCCGGAAGAAGTGCAAGCGAAAACGTCCGTGAGCAAGGGCCGGTGCCAATGCTGTGGCCAGAAACTTCACTATGGTCACCTGGCCTGAAGCAATCCCTGCAGGTAGATCGTAGTCAAGCTCTTCCTGAATTTCTCTAACCAGCGCATGCATTTTCTGACCGTCCCAATCACGAAGAAACCGTGCTGAGTGTTGTGACTTGGAATCATCCCAATCAATTTTTCCGCCCGGGAATGAATCATATCCCGGAAAGGCAGTCAGGTGCGATTGGCGTCGTACTGCAAAAATGCGTTCTTTGATGACAGAAAACAGCAGCAACGGAATCAATGATTTTCACAGAATATCCTTTGAGTTGAATGGTAGCAATGACGTATTTATAACCTGAATGATGTTACAGAGAACAGAGTTAGTTTTGGGATGATTCCGACTCTGAATATACTGGCTGTCTGTCGGGCAATCAATGAGTTGGCTGCTGGCTATGATTTAAACTGTTATGGTGCTTTCACTTAGAGAATGTTTGGTATGAATTCAGGCCGACAGTTCAATGCCATCGACGAACTCATGGCGGTGTCTAAATGTGGACGATTAAGCTGATCAGTGCATTCCGGCGTGGTTTATTGCTTGTTAGCAGGCCAGGTGGCTAGCTGTGTTATGTAATGCCAGTCCAATCAAGGCGATCATCAGAGAAAATACTGTCAACTCCGACAGTGTAGTCTTATACGATGCGGTAGTGCTCCTTCGAACCAAGGGTACAAACTAGACTGAGCAAGAGCTTCGAGTTGTCGGTTACCGCGCAAAGGGTAATGAGTACTAGATCGCAATAATCCGGTAAGATATATCCACAGAATATGTGCCTATGTTTACAAGCTGCGCTGGAGCATTGAAACCTTCTTTGGCTGGTGGAAGTGTCCCTCAAGGTGTATCAGGAGCCCTATGGATTTATGACCCAGAACCTCAGCTGGCTCATTGCTTGCCTGTTCTTTGCAATCTACTGCCAGGAGCAGCATGGGAAGAAGGTCTGCATCAACCGAGTCAGAGAGCCACACACAATGATAGCAAATGAAGTGACTGAATACCATCGAGACAAAAAACGATCAATAAAATTAAACCACTGAGAAGAAGACGGCAATGTGTAAAAAACAACCGGACAACGTTGAATATGAATAAATCGTTTTATAATTCAAAGATGCACGCAAGTCCCTCTTTATCACGGTCCTAACTTCTTGCAGACCCTAACTTTTACCATCAATCCTACGAATAAAATATTTTTATAATAACGTTATATTTATTCTTGACTTCTATTGAAGCATGTTGCATAAAGTAACTGACCGGACAGACAGTTCTTGCCAGCCGCATCTGAAAGATGACTATTTAAACAATATTGAAATAAATAGAATTAAGGAGTTTATGGATGAAGCAGGAATCTAAGGGCGTTGATCCGAAAGAGATCCAGTGTTTATTTGACAACGCTGAAAAGGCTGCCGCTGAGTTTGCAGGCTATTCACCGGCACATGTCAAGAAGATTGTAGATGCTGTTACTGCTGCGGCAGTTGAAAAAGCCTATGAGTATGCAGAGTGGGCTGTGAGGGAAACCGGTTTCGGTGTGGTGGAGCACAAGACCCTGAAAAATTACTCAGCCAGCTCTGTTCTGGTCGACTTCCACAAAGATCAGGACTACTGCGGCTACCAGATCGATCATGAAAAGAAGATTGTTAAATTCGCCCGCCCGGCAGGGGTGGTTCTGTCTCTGATCCCGTCCACTAACCCGATTGCTTCGACTTATTTTTCGGTGCTTTCCTGTCTGATGACCCGTAATGCAGTCATTATGTGCCCACACCCCTCTTCAAAAGAATGTTCGATTGATTCCAGTGACTACCTTGCAGAGGTCGCAGAACAGGCTGGTGCTCCGAAAGGGGCCATCCAGGTTGTTCGCAATCCGTCTATTCCGTTACTCGGTGAAATGATAAAGAGCGAGCAAGTTAATTTAATTCTGGCGACCGGTGGCCCGGCCGTTGTGCGTGCTGCTTACAGCTCTGGAAATCCGGCAATCGGTGTTGGTCCCGGTAACGTTGCTCATTATGTAGATGAAACCTTCGATCTGGAGAAGGTCTCCGAAGACCTCGTTGTCAGTTCCAGTTTTGATAATAACCTTCCCTGTACCTGTGACTCCGTTGTTCTCGCCGAGAAGAAGATTGCTGGCGATCTAACCGATGCCTTGAAAGAGATGGGTACCTATTTTGTCGAGGACGAAGCTGAAGTGGAGAGGCTTCGCAATTTTTTATTTCCTGAGGGCAACTACAACCCGCATGCAATTGGCAAGTCAGCTCAGTGGATCGCTGAGCAGGTGGGTATCGAACTTACAGAATTCACACTGGTTCTTTGTGTTGCAATCTTCAAGATAGATTACAAGTCTGAAGAATTTTCGCGTGAGAAGCTTTTTCCAGTGATAGGTTTCATGGAGATTGACGGGTTTGAGCAGGCATACGCAGCCGCCGAGGCGATGATACAGATGGGTGGCAAGGGGCACTCGGCAGCGATACACTCAAATAATCCGGATACAATTGTCGCTTGGTCTTCCTTACCGGTTTACAGAATTGCGGTTAATGGACCATCTATCCTCATTTCGACAGGTGCTTCCTCCGGGTTGGCACCAACCTTTACCCTTGGAACCGGTTTCTTTGGTCGCAGCTCTGTCTGTGAAAATGTCGGACCAGACCACCTAGTCCATTGGACTAGCATAGCCTATAACTCTGATATGGCCCTGGAAATGGGTGATATTGATGAAGCTCTAGAGCGTTGGGACTCGAAGCGTGACGATTAAAAGTTGGTAAAAGTGCATGCTAACATACTGAATGGCCAGTTAGACGTGGAATATATATTGATATTTTATATGGGGTTAATCGAATAAACAATAATGGAAAAAGGAGAACCGGTATGAAATTGATTGAGGGTAAGTTGCATGAGAGGAGATATTGCCGACCATTAAACAGATTAGGGGCCGGTTTTCTCAGTCTTTTGATGCTGATGTCGATGGGCAGCGTTGCACAGGCTTTTGAGCTTGACTTGGGTTATGCCAAGGGCAGCCTTGATACCACGTTATCATACGGTGTCAACTTCCGCGTGTCTGAGCGTGATGACGACTTGGTTGGTATTGCTAATGGTGGTAATGCACAGTCGGTAAATGCTGATGATGGTAACTTGAACTACGATAGAGGAATTGTCAGTAACGTTCTCAAGGCGACCAGTGAGCTGGATCTATATCGTGAAAACTACGGTGTATTCCTCCGCGGTACAGTTTTTTATGACTATGAAAATGAGCATAAAGATCGAGAAAGAACCGATCTAAGCAGCGAAGCGAAGGATCTGGTCGGCTCCGACTTCAAAATGCTTGATGCCTACTTATGGTCTGCTTTCAATGTTGGTTCAGTGCCGGTCCAGGTTCGAGTCGGTGACCAAGTTGTCAGTTGGGGAGAAAGTACCTTTATCAGAGGCGGTATCAATACCATCAATCCGATTGATGTCTCAGCTATACGTCTGCCGGGGGCTGAATTAAAAGAAGCCTTGATTCCCGAAGGGATGATTTGGGCCTCAGCCGCACTAACAGACAATTTCAGCATTGAAGGACTCTACCTGTACGATTGGAGCAAAACCATTATTGACCCAGTTGGCAGCTATTTTAGCACCAATGATTATGCCCCTGATGGCGGTACAACCTTGACTCTTGGTAGTGGCCGTGTCCCGGAAGGAACCTTTCCCTACGCTGTCAGTAGGGCTGCGACCGAACATGCCTCCGACTCTGGTCAATTCGGGGTGGCGGCTCGCCTTTTCGTAGAGGAACTCAATAATACGGAATTCGGTTTATACTACTTGAAATACCATAGTCGTACTCCGGTCATCAGTGCAATAAAGACCTCAAGAACAGGTGTACCGGCATTAGCTCATTATTTTACTGAATATGTAGAAGATCTCGAATTGATAGGGGCGACTTTTGCGACGGAAATTTCCGGTTTTGCCCTTCAGGGTGAGTATTCTTATCATCTTGATATACCGCTGCAAATTGAAGATAAAGAAATCCTGACAAAGGCACTTGGCCTTCCCGGCAGTCAAATCGAGGGAACTTTTGCAGCCGGAGAAGCTATTGATGGTTACGAGCAGTTTGATATCAGTCAGTTACAGATGACGGTAACCTATCTAACCGGTTCGGTTTTAGGTTCTGATCAGGGGGTTGTGATCTCTGAATTCGGTGCAAGATATGTTCATGATCTGCCGGATGAAGACGAACTCAGGTTTGAGTCTCCAGGTAAGAAAACAAATGGTGTAGAGAATTATCAAGATGATTTTGCCTGGGGTTATCGAGCTCGTGCCCAACTTTCCTACTTTAGTGCTATTGGTGGGATAAACCTGTTCCCACGTATTGCTTGGAGGCATGATGTTGACGGTAACACTGGTGCCTTCCTGGAACATCGCAAAGCGATCACGTTTGGTCTCAAATCTACTTACCAGAATTGGAAGACGGATATCAGCTACACTAACTTCTTTGGTGCTGGCAACTATAACCAGATCAATGATCGCGACTTTGTTGCCTTCAATGTTAAATATTCATTTTAAAGTAACGGGAGATTATGATTATGTCCAAAAAACTATATATAGCACTCGTTGTCAGCCTGTTGTCGGTTGCATTCGCTTCCAGCGGATGGACTGCTGCGACGTCTGAAGAGATTGCCCGTTTGGGTAAAGATCTTACGCCCGTCGGTGCCGAAAAGGCTGGCAATAAAGATGGCACCATACCTGCTTGGGATGGTGGAATTAAGACCTTCCCCGCAGGCTATAAGAAGGGGATGGACTATATTGATCCCTATGCTGACGACAAGATCCTTTTTACCATTGATTCATCCAATATGGATCAGTATTCTGACAGGTTGACTGACGGTTACAAAGCGTTGCTTAAGGCCTATCCGACCTTCAAGATGAATGTCTATCCGACTCATCGAAGCACCTCAATGCCTCAACGGATCTATGACGCTACAAAACGAATAGCCGAAAAGGCAAAATTGGTGGATGGTGGTAACGGCATTGAAAATGTAGGTGAGGGTATTCCTTTCCCCATTCCTAAAAGTGGCTTAGAGGTTGTCTGGAATCATCTATTGCGTTGGCGGGTTGATGCCGCTACTCGCTATTTCACATCAGCTCCGGTTATGGCCAACGGCAGTTATGTCGGTGTACGTTCGCGGCAAAGGGTCAAGTTTTGGTATAGTCATGCCGGAGCTACCAATGCGAACCTGGATAATAAACTTTTCTCTTTTGTTTCCACTGTCTTGGCGCCACCACGGAACGCCGGTCGCATACTGTTGGTGCATGACTACCTTAACCAGGAGAAGGAACATCGTGGAGCATGGACATATAATCCTGGACAACGTCGAGTTCGCCGAGCGCCACATATCGCCTTCGACAACCCTGGTATAGCAATGGATGGCCTTTTTACTTCAGACCAGACCGACATGTATAATGGTAGTCCAGAAAGATATGATTGGAAGTTGATTGGTAAACAAGAAATGTATGTTCCTTACAATGCCTATAAGCTTATTAGTCACTCGTTGAAATATTCGGATATTATCAGGCCAAAACATGTAAACCCTGATCACCTTCGTTATGAATTACACCGGGTTTGGAGGGTTGAAGGAACGCTTAAAGAGGGCACGCGCCATATCTACAAGAAACGGGTTTTTTATGTCGATGAGGATTCCTGGAATATTATTGCAGCAGAATATTATGATAAGCGTGATCAGCTCTGGCGGGTTCATGAATCACATACAATCAATTATTACGATGTTCCGACAATCTGGACAGTTAGCGATATCTCTTACGATCTCGAGAACGGTCGTTACGGTGCTAATTACCTGAGCAACGAAGAAGAGGCATGGAAATTCAACGAAGACACCAAGTTTGAAGATTCACTTTTTACAGTTAATTCACTGAGACGTTCTGGACGTCGTTAAACTCATGGGTTAAAGCAACCGGGCAGACGACAGTGCCCGGTTGCTTTATGGAATCACATTCTGTTTAAACTGTTTTTATAGGTAAATAGAAATTTTATTATGAATTTTCTCTGTATGAGGATTTTAGTAAACCTCAATAAAAAGTCTAAAGTACTATTGTTTATCCAACGACAAATGTTTCAATTTTTGCAGATACTCACTCTCGGTGTAATGTTGGCTGGCGTTACAATCCCTCTTACTTCCCAAGCTTATGCTAGCTCTGTAAACCCTGATTACCTCCCCTTTATCAAGAAGTCTCTGATGTTGGATGTGTCTGCTGTGGATGGACTGGTTGCTGTTGTCGGTGAGCGTGGTTTTATTCTGCTCTCGACTGATTCCGGCAAAAGTTGGATGCAAGCCGCTGTGCCGGTTCAAGTTGGTTTGACAGGAGTCTTTTTTCTCAATGCTGAACTAGGTTGGGCTGTTGGCCACGACCATGTCATTATCAGAACTCGGGATGGGGGTAAAAGCTGGACTCGGATTTACGATAATATCGAAGTCGAAAGCCCGTTACTTGATGTCTGGTTTCGGGACGCGGAGAATGGTTTTGCAATTGGTGCTTATGGTGCGTTTCTGACAACGACCGATGGCGGTGATAATTGGAAAGCGGATGTATTGAATCTTGTGCCAAAGGTGGCTGTTGAAGGGACCGATGAAGATAATTTCGAGGATGATTTTATTGATTATCACCTTAACCAGATTGCCGAATCTGCTAGCGGCAAGCTTTATATTGCCGCCGAGGCTGGCCATATGTATCGGTCCGATGATAATGGTCAGAGTTGGGTGTCGTTGTCATCACCCTATAATGGCTCATGGTTTGGAGTCCTTCCGCTCAATGGTGAATCATTGCTCATGTTCGGTTTGCGGGGGAGCCTGTATCGTTCTGATGATTCGGGGGTTAGTTGGGAGAAGTTGGAGACCAGAACTAAGGCTCTGCTCAATTATGGAATCTGTTTGCCGGACGGTACTATCCTGATTTGTGGAAACAGGGCTACGATCGTCGTCAGTCAGGATGATGGCCACAGTTTCAAAACGCAACGTATATCTGTACGCAAAGGCATTACCGCTTGTACCTTGGTGGATGATGATGCCTTGATTTTTGTTGGTGGCTTTGGTGTGAAAAAAATCAGTATAAGTGATTTGAACTTGTAAGACAGATCGGCTCCATTGACTTGAGGATAAGATAAAATGAACAAACTGGTCGCGCTACTTGAAAGCTTGATTTTCGGCTATCGAATTTTTTTTCTTGGAATTTTTCTGCTGCTGACGATCTTCATGGCCTATTCTGCGACTAATTTGCGGATTGATGCTGGTTTCACCAAACTCATACCAATGCAGCATGAGTACATGCAGGCCTTTATTGACCATGGTAAGGAATTTGGAGGGGCAAATAAGATTCTGGTCGCGTTAATGGCTGAAGAAGGAGATATCTTTACGGCAGAGTTTTTCAATACTTTGGAAAAGGTTACAGATGAGGTTTTTTTTCTGCCTGGGGTTGATCGAAGCAAGGTGACATCGATATTCACGCCTAACGTTCGCTTCACCGAGGTTACCGAAGAGGGTTTCGCCGGTGGTAATGTCGTGTATGCAGAGTTTCAGCCTGATAAAGAGGGCTTGGCTCAGGTTCGCAGAAATATTCTCAAGTCAGGGGTTGTCGGTAAGTTAGTGGCCAACAATTTCACTGGTGCCATTATAAGTGCAGAACTCATCGAACGTGATCCAAAAACCGGTAAACGCCTAGATTACTTAGAAGTTGCAAAACGCTTAGAGGATATTCGCAGCAAACACGAAAACAAACATATTAAAATACATGTGATCGGTTTTGCTAAATTTATCGGTGACATGACTGATGGAGCCAAGCGGGTATTGCTCTTCTTTCTGGTTGCTTTTGTGGTTACGGCCCTGATGGTCTATTTCTACATTCAATCATTTCGTCTTACTGTAATCACTCTGGTCTGTTCACTGGTAGCCGTCGTCTGGCAGTTGGGATTGTTGCCATTGCTTGGTTTTGGCATCGATCCGATGTCGATTCTAGTGCCTTTTTTAGTCTTTGCCATTGGTGTCAGCCATGGCCTGCAGATGGTTGGGTCAACCCGCTCTGAAGTCTTTATCGGGGCTCAAAGTTTAGATGCGGCCCGTTCTAGTTTTCGCAAGTTATTGATCCCTGGTACTATTGCCCTAACTAGCGATGTCATAGGATTTATTGCAATTTTATTGATCAAAATTCAAATGATTCAGGAGATGGCGATCACTGCCAGTCTGGGTGTCGGCATGATTATTCTAACCAATCTGATCCTTTTACCGTTGCTCATGTCCTACATCGATTATAGCGAAGAATATCGGCAAAAGACTAAAAAAAGGGCTGCGAGGATGTATGGCTTGTGGGCACGTGTAGCAAATGTATGTAAACCAAAAAATGCCACTATCGTATTAGGTATAGCTCTTTTGTTGTTGATCTTTGGGGCTTGGAAAGGTGCTAACATCAAGGTTGGTGATATGGAAAAAGGTGTGCCAGAGTTACGGGCCAATTCTCGCTATAATGTTGATGCCAGCGTCATCAATGACAATTTTTCTATCAGTACTGATGTACTGACGGTTATTGCAGCGACTAAGGCTGAAGGCTGTATTGACTATGCTGTAGTCTCCGAAATCGACCGTTTTGCATGGCATATGGGCACGGTTCCTGGTGTGCAGTCTGTCTCGAGCTTGCCAAAAAGGGCAAAGATTGCCACTTCTGGTTGGAATGAAGGCAACCTTAAATTCAGGGAATTGCCAAGGAATATACAGTCCTTGGTTCAGGCGAACCGTTTTATTTCTACTGGCACCGGATTGGTCAATAAGGACTGTAGTCTCATGCCGGTTAAGATCTTCACCGAAGATCATAAGGCAGAGACAATCTCAAGGATTGTTCAGGAGGTCAAAGACTACATTGAGGCCCAGCCCTCAGATCTGGTCAAATATAAGCTCGCCACTGGTAATGTCGGTGTTATGGCTGCGACCAACGAAGTTGTAGCTTCAGCTCAATTTCCTATACTAATCTATGTTTTCGTCGCAATTATCCTTCTTTGTTATTTGGCTTTTCGTTCGGTGCCGGCGGTCTTGTGTATCGTCTTGCCTTTGGCTCTGGTTTCAATTCTCGGTTATGCGGTCATGTCTGTGCTCGGAATTGGTCTCAAGGTTTCGACCCTGCCGGTTGTTGCCTTAGGGGTCGGGGTTGGAGTTGACTATGGTATCTATATCTTCAGCCGTTTCCAGTCATTTCTCAAAGAAGGGAAGCCCTTGCGGGAAGCTTATCAGTTGACCCTTGAAATTACCGGTAATGGAGTTTTTATTACCGGTATCACGTTGGCGGTCGGAGTTGCTACTTGGATTTTTTCACCACTTAAATTCCAAGCCGATATGGGAATTTTATTGACCTTCATGTTCTTGCTCAACATGCTGGGTGCCATTTTTCTGTTGCCAGCTCTTGCCCACTTTATGATCAAACCAAAACGAGTAAAAACCAAAAAATTAAATTAAATAATGAAAAGAGAACGCATAGGAAACTTGCCGCTTAGACTCTTGTGGTTATTGCGGAAAACAAGCTTGAAAGAGACTAACAATAATTGATGATAAATGGAGCCTAGAAATGAGTGTTGGAATATTTAATAGAGTCTTGACTGGTCTGCTTGTGTTTGTACTGTTCAGCTCTGTATCCTTTGCTTCAAGCCTGAAACTTACAAGAGATGCTGAGAATCTGGAAGCTTATATCTCACACCCGAAACAATTGGCTGTGGCCAAGGAGAAACTAGCCAAACTAGAAGCCAAAACCGGCAAGAAACCTAATCTTGTGATTATGTTGGTTGATGATATGGGTTGGGGTGATCTCGGGGTCTATGGTGGTGGTGTTGCGATTGGTGCTCCTACACCTGTTATGGATCGTCTGGCCAATGCGGGGTTGAGATTAACATCGGCCTACTCACAGCCAACCTGTACTCCGACTCGAGCTTCACTCCTGACGGGAAGACTACCGATCCGACATGGGATTTATCGCCCCCCTGTTTTTGGTGAAAAGGGTGGTCTTGCAGATGAAATTACGCTTGCCGAACTTCTCAGTGAAGTCGGCTATCGAACTGCGGTCTTTGGAAAATGGCACCTTGGTAAGGATCCTGGCCAGCAACCGCAGAACCAAGGCTTTGATGAATCTATAGTTATGTATGATGGCAGTCCTAAAATTTTCTTGTCGACTGATTACAAAGATAAACTGCGAGAAATCTACTACGATCCAGAACTGAAAGCTTATATACAAAATATCATCAAGAAGAACCCTGGGTTGATGAAGGCCAATAAGGGAGAAAAAGCTGAGCTGGCTCTCGCAATTAATTGGGATAACGCAGCTTCTCTTGATCAAAGGTTTGCTGACTATTCGGTTGATTTTATCAGTAGAATGACCACGCAAGATGATCCATTCTTCCTTTTTCACAGTTTTACTAAAGTTCATGAACCGAGTCTTCCAACAAAAGAATTTGCTGGCAAGTCCCCGGCAAAGCAGGTTTTTCAGGATTCTTTGATGGAAGTGGATGCCATCGTTGCTAGAATCATTAGTGCTCTTAAGGAGAACAATCTGGAAGAGAATACGCTGGTTCTCCTGCTTTCCGATAATGGACCTGATGAAGACAAGTTTCCTGATATGGGACACACCCCTTTCCGCGGGGCCAAGGGTGGTACTTGGGATGGTGGCGTACGCGTACCAGCAATCTTCTGGTGGCCTGGGATGATAGATCCTATGCGTTCCTCTGACGGTTTGTTCGATTTTACTGATATTTTCAACACTCTACTCACTGTGGCTGGAGCTCAGGGTAAGATTCCGGTTGATCGTTATATTGATGGGGTTGATCAAACTTCTTTCCTGTTGACTGAGAACGGTGAATCAAACCGCAATGCAGTATTTATGTACACGCTTAATCATTTGACTGCAGTCAGGTGGAGGGAGTGGAAAAAGCACTTGATGATTGCTGTGATTGGAGATGGCACCTACGCCGGTGGCATTGGCATGAAAAATGAGGCAAGGATTGTTAGAACGCCAGGCCAAAATATTATGAACCTGTATATTGATAATAAAGAACGAGTTTCTGTGGGTGCAGAGAAGTCTTGGACGATGCCGTTTTTTGGCAGAATAATCAAAAATCACAGGCAGTCTCTGGTTAAGTATCCGCCTAAAAAGAAAGTTCTCACTATGCCGTAAGGTTAACGGATGAAGAATGAATCTTCACATTCTTCATTCTGATCAACATGCTCGATGCCATATTCATGTCGCCGGCCTTGGTGCGTATACGTCAGTGAAGGTGATACGGTTGTGGTCCTTAGTGCCGGACCTGTTGGGTTGGTAACACTACAGGCCGCGGTTACTGAGTGGGAATCGAACCCTCTGCCACTAATAACAAGAACCAATGATCTTGACGATCTTATGGAAAAGGATTTGCGGGCTTCTCAGTGTCAAGGTTAAGAATATCAAAATAATTGTTAAGCCATAAGTTTTATCGGAGGCTCTAAGAAGGTGAATAACGAACAGCACATCTGCCAGGTTGCCTTTTGTGCATTTGACGCCCCGGCACTGAGGGAATGGTATCGTGAGGTTTTTGGATTTCTGCCGTCCGGGAAAATTGTGTTTTTCCCGCCAGGTTCCACACGGGTTCAGGGAATTCCTAAATCCACATCGAAATGCAGCTGGTTGATTGATTCTCAAGACTATTTCCAGCTTGAATTTTTTCAGTTCTATATTCCCCGGTCGAAGCCGCGTCCCTATAACTGGAAGCCTTCTGATATTGGCTACAATATTTTAGGCCTCCATGTCAGTGAATTTGACGTCATCATGGAGCGCCTGCAACTCCTGGGTCATAACTGCATGACCAATCCACAGGGAAAAGTTGGTGAGCGTAGGGTCTGTATCAAGGATCCTGAGCATAACATTGTCGAGATTTTCGAATCTGATCCATATCACTACGGCCAAGGAGGATTGGTTCGTCCCGAAGTCCCGGTGACGGTCAGGTCTATGGTCGTTTCGGTGCCTGATATGGAGCAGGCTCGCCATTATTTTAGTGATGTGCTCGGTCTTGTACCGGTAGAAGGTGAAACTCTGCATGACAACAGCCATGAGGTTCTATGGGGTCTTGATGGTGCTAAAAGTGAGCGCTTGTTGTTGCGGAGTAAAAATTTTCTGGTCGAACTGGTTTGCTATGAGAATCCCGCGCCGTGCCCCTGGCCAGTTGGTTATCAGATCAGTGATCAGGGGTTTATGAATATTGCTCTTGGTTATAGTGAAACCGCAGTTTTTGATGCCGCCTTCAAAAAGGCGGTTGATGGTGGGGCCAGGCCCAATGGCAAACCTCTGGATGCAGGTGTGTTTAAAGTGATGTATGTCAATGACAGAGCTGGTTTCAGCGTCGAAATGCTCAACGCTCGAAAATCACTCTGGTCGGTTTCAGGTTTTAACCCTGGTGCGTCCTACGTTCAAAATGAGGTGTGGATCAATGCACCACCTGAGAAAGTTTGGCCTGTCATTACTGATCATGCGGCGATGGGCGACTGGACGCTGTTTAAGGGCAAACTTCTTCGGGCAGGGCATGAGGATCGTAACGGTAAAGGTGCGATTCGAGAGCTTAGTGTTATGGGGATGAAAATTGTTGAAGAGGTGACTCAGTGGCAACTTGGTAAAAGCTATACCTACCGTTTAACAGGTGGTGCACCGGTTAAAGATCATCGTGGCGACATTATTCTCATCAAGGAGAAGGGTGGTACCAGGGTGCGTTGGAGTATTCAATTCAGATCGATGATTCCCGGTGCCGGGTGCGTGATAGCTACGTCACTTAAAATGACTTTCAAGAAAGCTCTTTTCCAATTGAAAAAGAAACTTGAAAAATAAAGGAGTAACGATCATGAAATTATTAAAAGCTACGGTATTTGTTGGGGGTATGGGTTTGCTCCTACTCGGTTCGACGGTTGCCTTTGCTGCAGTCGATAAACTTCCCGACAGCTACGCCGGCTTTCAGGGGAAGGTGGGCATTACTCAGGCAGAATCTACACCCTGGTGGTCGGAAAAAAAGAGAGCACCAGAAAATGCTCCTAACGTTATTGTCGTTCTCGTTGATGATATGGGATTCTCCGACGTGGGCAGTTATGGGTCTGAGATCAAGACCCCGAATATCGATCGTCTGGCGGAGAGTGGCGTACGTTTCAACAACTATACGACTCACCCACTCTGTTCTCCAACTCGAGCCGCTCTTTTGACTGGTCGAAATGCACATGCCGTCGGGGTGGGTTGGCTCGCCAATAATGACCCCGGTTATCCGGGATATGGTGGTGAAATTGATCTCAATACCCCGACTATCGCGGAGATATTAGGAGCTAATGGTTACACGACCATGATGGTCGGTAAATGGCATAATACTTTGGATTTTAATGCAGCAAAGGCAGGAGACAACAGCTCCTGGCCGCCGCAGCGTGGATTCAACTACGCCTACTATTTCATGGAAGGTGAAACCAGTTACTTTGCTCCGTCACGGCTCCAAAATGGTAATGATCTGGTTGATATCGATGAGTACCCGAAAGATTATTACGCCACCGATGACTGGACCGACAAGTCGATTCAGTGGATTTCTGAGCATGTCCAATCTCAACCGGACAAACCATTTTTTCTCTATCTGGCTCTCAACGCGCCGCATGGGCCGTTACATGCCAAAAAAAAGGATATGGCCAAGTATGATGGAGTATATGAAAAGGGTTGGGGTCAAATTCGTGAAGAGCGCTACCAACGTCAACTGGTACTGGGGGTCATCCCTGCTGACACCAAACTGCCACCGTATAATCCTAAGGTTAAACCCTGGGATAAACTTGATGAAAATAATAAACGTTTGTATGTTGAAATACAGAAAGCCTATGCTGGGATGATCGACAATGTCGATCAGAACCTCGGTCGTTTGCAGGAAACTTTAACCAAACTGGGAATTACCGATAATACGATTATCATTTTCACCTCAGATAATGGTGGCGCTTCTGGTGGCGGCCCGACCGGGTCGGTTTTCTCACGTAAATTTGCTTTGCTTCCACCCGACCCGGTTTGGAATCAGCGGGCTCTTGAGCAGGGCTGGATCGGCGGACCCAGAACTGCTCCAATTTCTCCTTGGGGTTGGGCACAGGCATCGAATACTCCCTTTATCTATTATAAAGGATATCCAACTAATGGTGGCGTTCGTGTCCCCCTGATTGTCTCTTGGCCTGACCGTTTTAACTCAGAAGGGATGGTTCGTTCCCAGTTCAGCCATGTGACTGATATTGCCCCGACTATCCTTGATGCCATCGGTATTGATTATCCGAATACATTTAATGGTGTAAAGACAGTTGGACCGGATGGTAAAAGTCTTTTGTCGGTTCTTGATGATGAGGGTGCTGATGCTGTGCGCACTTCACAATATTACGAAATCTATGGAAATCGTGCCTACGTGAAGGATGGCTGGAAAGTTGTTTCACTACAAAAGAAGAGGGCCCCATTCAAGCTCGATAACTGGATGCTCTTCAATTTAAATGAAGACTACTCGGAAAGTAACAATCTGGCCGCTCAATATCCTGAAAAGGTCAAAGTCTTGGCCGCTGAATTTGATAAGGTTGCCTGGGAGAATAAGGTCTATCCTCTGGATAATCGTCTTTACGCCCGATTCAGTCAATATCCCGAATATGCCCGTTTAGATCCTGAGCCTCATACCTTCTATCAAGGTACCCAGACAACGCATCGGACTGCAATTTCACCGCTGATTTCGGATCGCTCCTTTAAGCTGGAAGCCAATTTCAATTACGAGGAAGGAGAGCAGGGGGTCATTTATGCTTTAGGCGATACCCAGCTTGGTTTTGTTCTTTATGTAGAAAATGGGTTGTTGCACTTTGCCTACAATGTGTCAGGTCAGATAACTGAGCTTACCGGTGTTGCAATCAAGACAGGAGCTCAAGTTGCACTACTTGATTATACCGCAGCGGGAAAACGACAGGGCTTTGGTAGACTGCTTCTAAATGGTGAAGAAATTGTCGCAAAGACCTCGTTGTCTCCAACCCTTGCCCTGGGCCCCTATGAAGGCCTGGATGTTGGTATCGATCGACGTTCTCCGGTTTTTTGGGAGCTTTCTGAAAAGTACGGTACTTTTCCATATGCCGGTCAGATCACTTCAGTAACTGTGATTCCGGGTGCGAAAGCACCGAAGAGCATGTTTAATTTAGCCAATTAGTTTTCTCTCTTTAGTTTTTTTTAAAGGAGATTTTCTCGCAATGAAAAAGAGTATTGGAAGATTGTTTGTCAGTTTATTGATTTCGATTCTGCTTAGCTCTGTGGTTTTTGCTTCAAGCCTGCAACTTAAGAAAGATGCCAAGAATCTAGAAGCTTATATCTCACACCCCGAACAGTTGGCGGCAGCCCAGGCCAAATTGGCTGTACTCGAAACCAAAACCGGCAAGAAACCGAATATTGTTATTATACTGGTTGATGATATGGGTTGGGGTGACCCAGGGGTCTACGGTGGTGGAGCTGCCATCGGTGCGCCAACCCCGGTTATGGATCGTCTCGCCTATAGTGGACTGAAATTAACCTCAGCTTACTCCCAGCCCACCTGTACACCGACCCGGGCCTCGCTTTTGACGGGGAGATTGCCGATTCGACATGGTCTTTATCGACCACCGATCTGGGGAGAAAAAGGTGGCATTACCGACGAAGTGATCCTTGCCAGCTTGCTCGCTGAAGTCGGCTATAAGACAGCTGTCTTCGGGAAATGGCACTTAGGTACGGATAAGAATCAGCAGCCGCAAAATAAGGGTTTTGATGAATCCATCATTATGGACGAAGGAAGCCCGAAATTTTATGTGGCTACCAATTACAAGGAGAAACTGCCGGAGATCTACTTTGACCCTGAGCTGAAAGCTTTTTTCAACAGAGTTAAAAAGAAGAGACCGGGGTTAATGAAAGCCAATAAAGGAGAAAAAGCTGAACTGGTTTTAGAAATAAATTGGGATACGATTCCCACTCTGGACCAGAAATTTGCAGACTACTCTATCGATTTTATAAATCGTATGGCGAAACAGGATGATCCGTTTTTTCTCTTCCATTCTTTCACTAAAGTTCATGAGCCCAGTGCCCCTTCAAAAGAATTCGAAGGTAAATCACCGGCGAAACAGCCTTTTCAGGATTCTTTGATGGAGGTGGACGCCATCATAGACAGAATTATCGGTGCTCTTAAGGAAAACAATCTGGAAGAGAATACAATGGTTCTCCTGATTTCCGATAATGGACCAGATGAAGATCAGTTCCCCGATATGGGGCACACTCCTTTTCGCGGGGCAAAAGGTTCCACCTGGGACGGTGGCGTGCGAGTCCCGGCTATTTTCTGGTGGCCAGGGATGATTGCGCCGATGCGGACGTCAGATGGCTTGTTTGATTTTACCGATATTTTCAACACCGTACTTTCAATCGCAGGGGCCAAAGATATGCTTCCGTCGGATCGTTATATCGACGGCGTTGACCAGACCTCTTTCCTGTTGACTGATAACGGTGAATCAAACCGCAGTGCTGTCTTTATGTACACACTTAAGGATTTGACCGCAGTCAGGTGGAGGGAGTGGAAAAAGCACCAGATGGTTGCTGTGATCGGCGATGGTAACTATGCGGCCGGTATCGGTACGAAGAACGACGCCAAGATGGTTAGAACCCCGGGTTTAAACATTATGAACCTGTACATCGATAATAAAGAACGTATTTCTATGGGCCAGGAAAAGTCCTGGACAATTGCATTTTTTGGAAAACTGATCAAAGACCATAGGGCGTCACTGGTTGCGTATCCACCGAAAAAAGCAATCGTAACTATGCCGTAACAGGACATTTTGGCTATTTTTAATTTTTTTGTAAGGAGAATGGAATAATGATGATGACAAGAAAAGTAGCTTTGTTGTTTTTTGTACTGATATTTTCATCAGTCACTATCGTCTGGGCAACGAATCCGTTGTTGAAGAAGGCCGTTGTGACTGCCGAAAATATGGAGCCAAGCTATCAGTTCCCGGCACAGATTGAGGAAGCAAATGTTAAGCTGGCCAAGTTGTATAAAAAAACCGGCAAACGACCCAATATCCTGATTATGCTGGTCGATGATATGGGCTGGGGTGATCCGGGTTCATTTGGTGGCGGTGCGGCAATTGGTGCTCCAACGCCACATATTGACAAACTGGCAAGTGAAGGGCTCAAACTGACATCAACCTATGCTCAGCCAACCTGTTCACCAACCCGTGCCACGATGATGACCGGTCGGTTACCGATCCATCATGGTATTTATCGTCCACCAATGTATGGTGAGCCGGGTGGATTAGACGGTGAAATTACCTCGGCACAGTTGTTAAGTGAAGCTGGTTATCTGACCGCCCTGGTCGGTAAATGGCACCTTGGTGAATTGCCCGCGCAACAACCACAGAATTTAGGTTATGACGAGTTCTTTGGCTTTTTGGCGGTGTCTGACATGTATACAGATTGGCGCGATCCGGCATTTTCTCCAGAAATAGCCAATCGTCCAGAAGTGCTTCAGGCATTCGAAAATGCACCTTTCAATAAAAACTTGGTTCAGGCACATAAAGGTGAGAAGCTGGAAGAACTGGTCAAAATTACCATTCCGGTTCTGGCAAACCTTGATCAGAAATTTGCCGATTACACCGTTGATTTTATTCAGCGGATGGCAAAAGAAGATCAGCCTTTTTTTGCGGTACATGCTTTTTCCAAGGTCCACTATGACAATTACCCAGCCGATGGCTATGCCGGCAAATCACCTTCTGGTTATCCCTATAAAGATGGCATCATCGAGGTTGATGATATTGTCGGCAGGTTGATTAAGACACTTCATGAAACCGGTCAGGCTGAAAATACGTTGGTTTTTTTTACTTCGGATAATGGTCCTGAAGAGGACAATTTCCCCGATAGTGGCCATACCCCATTCCGGGGTGCTAAAGGAACTACCTGGGAAGGTGGTGTCCGTGTTCCAGGCATCGCCTGGTGGCCGGGGATGATCAAAGCGGGTCGTACTTCAGACGGTCTGTTTGATCTTGCCGACCTGTTTACAACTTCCCTGGCCGTTGCAGGGGCTAAAGACAAAGTTCCGACAGATCGCTATATCGATGGTATCGATCAGAACTCTTTCCTGTTGGCGGATGATGGTGAATCGAATCGTCGTACGGTTTTCTATTTTTTCCAGGATAAACTGGCTGCGTTGCGGATTCATAATATTAAATTTAATAACTATCTGTTCATTAGCGAGAACCCCGCTAAGGCTGCCAAGAGTAATACCTTTTTACAAAAAGCAAGTTATGTTTGGGCGCACGATTTGTCGATCGACCCCAAAGAGCGGTTCCCGGCAATTACTGGTCACACGCCTCGGTTTACCTGGGCGGTACCGATGATGACACAAGAGGTTGTACGTTATCTTGGTAACCTGAGAAAATACCCACCGAAAAAGTCCAAAGTTATGATGCTGAAATAATAAAACAATCAAAAGGTCTGGTGATTAATTTCACAGGGCCTTTTACTTAAGTGTTGTTGTGAGATGAAAAAGTTTCTATCGTTGTTTTAAATTATAATAGCAAGTCTATGGAAGTTATAAATAAAAAACAAACTTCTCAGCGCCGCTCTTTAAGCAGCTTTATTATGCATGTCCACCCGACGGTGGTTGCCAGGGATACCTTGCGGTTTACCCTTAGTTTTGGGCTTGGCGGAATGGCCTCAACGCTCTGCCTGTTGCTTTTTATGACCGGTGTGTTGCTGCTGCTTGTTTATGAACCAACAACTCTCAATGCCTACTCTTCAGTGAGAACTCTTGTGAATGACTCAGGTTTCGGTAGCTGGGTTAGAAATGTTCATTATTTTAGTGCCAATATTCTTGTATTCATCGCTTTTTTACATTTTTTGCGAGTGTATTTAACCGGAGCTACAAATACAGGCCGCCAATTGAATTGGGTGATTGGCATTGTTCTTCTGATGCTGATTTTTCTGTCGAATTTAACTGGTTATCTTCTCCCTTGGGATCAGCTTGCTTTTTGGGCGATCACGATTTGCACCAGTATGTTGAGTTATGTTCCGCTGGTTGGCGAGAGCCTGCAAATGTTGCTGGGCGGAGCAGAGGTTGGGGCATCGACATTAAGTATCTTTTTTGTTCTCCATGTCGTCTTTTTGCCTGTGACACTGATTATACTCGCTGTTTGGCATTTTTGGCTGGTCCGTAAAGCGTCTGGTCTGGTGCAAGTTGAGGAGGAAACATCTTCTCCCCCGATTCGAGTATCAACATCCCCCCATTTGGTTGTCAGGGAAGCGGCTGTTGGTCTCTCTTTGATCGCAATAATTTTGTTGTTTGCTGCTTTTGTTAATGCCCCCTTGCTTGACCAAGCCAATCCAGGCTTGAGTCCTAATCCAGCCAAGGCACCATGGTATTTTCTTGGTTTCCAAGAGCTGCTGATGCACTTCTATCCAACCTTTGCGGTGTGTGTCATACCGATGCTATTACTTTTCACCCTGTTGGCTCTTCCGTTATTGTATGATTGTTCGTTACCGGCAGGAAGATGGATAGGGGTTGCAAAGGGGAGGGCGATCACCTTTTCGACTGCGGTTTGCGGGCTTTTGTTGACCTCGATTGTCGTTTTTGTGGATGACTTAACCCTTGCAAGTGACGGCGGTGCGATTACTTTTGATTGGTTTTATCGCGGTTTATTACCGACAGCTCTGATTGTTGTCGTGCTGTTCAGTGTCATTTTGTTGCTGCGCAAGATGTTTTCTTTGAGCAGGGTTCAATCGGGTCTTATCCTTTTTACATTTATCATTACAGTGATGTTGGGCCTGACAGTTATCGGAATCTGGTTTCGTGGTGAGGGAATGCAGTTGGTCTGGCCCTGGTGATTTGAACAATTCATTTATGTTTGCGGGTTAGAGAGAGTTATACCAATGAAGAGTCCTGATTTATCAAAAGAACAACCTCAGTTAGGTCGACGATTATTTCTGAACCGTATTTGGCTGTTGCTGGCGTCGATTGTTGCTATTGAGTTTGGCTGGGTCGGCTTTAAAATTCTGAAATCAAAATCGAACAGCAGAGTGTCGACTGAACTTGAAAGCATTGTGGTTGCCGGAAATATATCTGAATTCGCTCCGGGGAGTGTTACACCGTTTCCGCAAGGACAATTCTATCTTGCCTGCCTTGATGACGGTAGTTTTCTGGCTCTGTCCAGAAGCTGTACGCATCTCCACTGTAGCGTTCCTTGGGACGAGGGAAAAAAACAATTTGTTTGTCCTTGCCATGGTTCAGCGTTTGATTTGAATGGAGATGTCCTTCGTCCCCCCGCACCACGTCCTCTTGACCTATTGCATGTTCGTATTGAAAATGGCGTTGTGAAGGTCGACCCTGGACAAGTAATCAAACGAGATAAATTTGATCCGTCGCAGGCAACGCGAATTTAGGTTAGATGGTATGAAAAACCCAGAAGATGATCGTTATAGTTTGAGACGTTGGGAGTTGTTAGCCTTTATGTCGGTGGCTCTCATTATTCTAACGCCACTTCTGGTTTGGTATAAAGCCTCCACGCAGAAACCAGTGGCTGAGCTGGCGACGAATCAGTTCGTCGGCAGTGAAAAGTGCAAGAAATGTCATGAATCCGTCTACGAAAAATGGCGTGGCTCCCACCATGACCAAGCGATGGCCGTGGCAGATGAATCAACCGTTCTTGGTGATTTTAATGACCAGCTATTTATCGACCCGCATAATGGCAATGAGAGCCGGTTTTATAGGAAAAACGGGAAATATTTTGTTGAAACAGAAGGCCCTGATGGCAAGCGAGGTGAGTTTCAGATCTCTCATACGTTTGGCGTTGAACCGCTTCAGCAGTATTTAGTGCCCTTCCCGAATGGTCGGTTGCAGTGCCTGAATATTGCATGGGACGTTGTTCAGAAACGATGGTACCGACTACCTCCCTATGAAGTTCAAGGTTCAGATGACTGGCTTCACTGGACAAAAGGTGGTCAAACCTGGAATGCCATGTGTGCCGAATGTCATTCGACCCGGTTGGAAAAGAATTATAATTTGGAAAGTGATGAATATAAAACTTCCTGGTACGAGATAAATGTCGGTTGTGAAGCCTGCCACGGGCCAAGTGGAGCACACGTGACATGGGCAGACAGACCCGCCATGGCGCGGCAAAAGATTCCTAACTACGGGCTTGTTATGGTGACTAACGATATGCAGCCACAGCAACAGGCTGATTCCTGTGCACCATGTCATTCCCGACGCTTCCAGGTAGGTGACAATAACCATAGTAGCAACGAATTGCTGGATGTCATGGTTCCCCAGCTGCTAAATGAAGGTCTTTATTATCCTGACGGCCAAATTCTTGATGAAGTCTACGTTTACGGTTCATTTGTGCAAAGCAAAATGTACCATAGTGGTGTGCGCTGCAGCGATTGTCATGATGTGCATAGCTTGAAACTTCATAAAACCGAAAACAACGATCTCTGCCTGCAGTGTCACCGTGACGAAGATTACGATACCCCGAAACATCATTTTCATAAAAAAGTTCACGAAGGGAAACCGAGCAATGGCTATCTCTGTGTCAAGTGCCACATGCCCGAGAGTGTTTATATGGGGATTGATGCACGTGCTGACCACAGCATAAGAATCCCACGCCCCGATTTAAGTCTCTCACTTGGCACTCCTAATGCGTGTTCCACTACGGAATGTCACCCCGATAAATCTCCAGAGTGGATCTCCGGCAAGTTTGACGAGTGGTATGGCATAACTCGCAAATCACACTACGGGGTCGTTTTTGCAGCCGCCCGCTCAGGAAATCCTGGAGCCGAAGCGGGGCTGATCCTTTTGGCTGATGATCCGTTGATTCCAGTCATTGTGCGTGCAACGGCTGTTTCACTCTTGGCTCAATATCCATCTAGAGCGAGCCTTGATGCCATTGCCCGTGCTCTGGAAGCTGATGATGCTCTATTGCGTTACACGGCAATTCGCAATCTGGAGTATTTCGATATTGATACTCGTCTCCAGAAAATTGCCCCGAAGCTTTATGACCCGGCTAAAGCTGTACGTGCTGAAGCTGCCTATATGCTTTCCATTCTTTCTACAGACCGGTTGCGTGAAGACGACCGCGAGGCATTTCAACGCGGTATGGTTGAATATAAAACAATGATTACCTATATGGCTGATTTTCAGACGGGACGCTTTAACCTTGGCAATCTTGCGGCAAGGGAGGGAGATGTCGTAGAGGCAATTTTGCATTACCGCAAAGCCATTGAGATTGATGACCACTTTTATCCAGCCAAGGTGAATTTAGCAACACTGTATAACCAGCAGGGGAAGAACGCAGAAGCGGAACGATTGCTGCGCGAAGCCCTGCAGGAACAGACTGGAAATGCGGAAGTAAACTACTCGTTAGCCCTGCTGTTGGCTGAGGAGGCTAAATTCATTGAAGCGGAAGAGTTTATGGCGCGTGCAGTAGAATTGATGCCAGGCTACGGGCGGGCGCATTTCAACCATGGGTTAATTCTTCAGAAGCTCAACCGACCTGATGATGTAGCCAAAGCTTTTCAACTCGCGTTGGCAGCTGACCAGGCAAATATAGATTATTTCAATGCCCTGGCCAATCACTATATAGGTCAGCAACAGCTACAAGAGCTCTGGGCACTTATGATGATGGTATTAGAGCGTGATCCCAATCATGCCGGGGGCAGAGAGCTTATGCAGTATTTTGACACAAGGTGAACTCCCCTGTATTTAGAGAGGGTGACCGCTCTCTCCAAATACAGGAGGTTGATTGTGACCAATACTTTATCGAAGGGGAAAAAGACTATAAGTCGTATTTGTTAGAAAAGAGGTCATGAAGTAACTGGTTTCAGTCTGCTTATAAACAGTTCTGCCGTGGGTGGTTTATTCATGCCACCGAGGTGGCAAAGGCAGCCATGAGCACTGAAGAGACCTGGGATGGCTACCAAGCGATCATCCCCGAAGGTTCAAAGTGGGAAAATATGGTGATGTCTCGGGTTTTCCTGACGATTCCTTTTTACAGCCCGCTTTTTCTGGCCAACAAAGTAAAGGCACCGACTCTACTCATTGCTGCCGAGGAAGATTCGTTGGTTCCGGTCAAGGCGGTGAAGCGGACTGCCGCACGGATAAAAAACTGCGAGCTGACGGTGCTCGAGTGTAACCATTTTGCTCCCTATGTCGGCAAGTATTTCGAAAAGATTGTGGCACTGGAAAACGAGTTCCTGCTTAGAACGTTGGGCAATTGAGTTGTTTCCGGTCTGCTGGTCATCGCCGCATTGCTAATAACAGGATAGTTGTCAGGTCCCGGACGATTCGGTAGCAAAAAAGAGCTACCAAAAGGTAACAAGATGTACGTTAAATTATTTGCCGCCGGAAAAAGCGGCTCACTTGAGCTCGCCAACCGGATAGTGATGACGGCGATGGGAACCGATATGGGGGAGTTGAACGGCAACCCTTCTGACCTGACCATCAGCTACTTCTCCAAACGGGCTAAAGGGGGAGCCGGCCTGATCATCACCGTGATCACCCGGGTCAACAATATCCATGGTGTCGCGACGCCAAGACAGCTGTCGATGGCAAATGATTCAAACATCATCGGAATGAAAAAGCTGACCGACAAGATCCATGAGACAGATACCAAAATTTTCTGCCAGCTTCACCATCCGGGCCGGCAGAACTATTCGGCGCTGATTTACGTTTGGCCGATGATGGTGCTTTTGGAAAAAATCGTCCCCGGTTTCAGCAAAATCTTCGCTCCGCTGGTTGCATTTTACAAAAAACTGATCGCCGTCACCTTTGCCCCGGCAGTCATGGCCCCTTCAGCCGTGCCTTATGAATACGTTCGTTAAAAAACCAGTCCCTTGTCTCATCGGCAGATTAAAAAACTTATCCGCCAGTTTATAGATGCTGCCGTTAGGTGCAAGAAAGCCGGCTTCGACGGCGTAGAGATCCATGCGGCGCACGGTTATCTGGTCCAGCAGTTTCTTTCCACCCGGACCAACAAAAGATCCGATGAATTCGGCGGTTCCTTTGAAAACCGCTTTAGGTTCCTCAAGGAGATTCTTACTGGGATCAAGTCGCGATGCGGCAGAGCAGATCGCTGCGGGGATTCAGGATTTTGTCGGGTTGGGGAGGCCTTTTCTGGCCGACCCATCCTGGCCTGAAAAAACCGAGCTGGGCAGAGAGGATGAAATCGTATCCTGTATCAATTGTCTGCACTGTTTTGAAACACTTCTGCAAAACGCTTGGCTCGCTAAGCCAATTGAATGCTCAAGAAATTCGCTGTTGGGCAAGGAAACTGACTAAGCGTAGATATCAGCGAACGCCAAGAGCAAGATTGTAGTGGTTATAGGTGTCGGCCGTTAAATTTTACGGCCGAGTTCCTGGGACGGAATGTTAGGTTTTCTTTTTACAGAGGAATTTTTCGCTCGCCAGTCCTTCGGCGATTGACCATGCCAGTGCCGAAACGAGAGCGGATAAACGCGCTGATCTTCGACTAGCCTAGGAACAAAGCATAACTCAGCTGGGCACAGACTCTGGGAGTAGGGTCTGTTGCCGACGGACTGGCCGCGATCAAGCAGTTGGTGTTTTATGAAAATGAGACGGGGCGTGATGCTTTCATCAGCCTGCTAGAAAGTTGTTTTGAGATGGGTGGTGGTCGCGGGTATGATGATTATGAAGAGAATATCCGGACTACTGCTAGGTTTACAGCCGAAAAACTGGACAACCGGGTGAAACAGCTACTATTGATGCCCTACCGTCATTTGGGAACGGAGAGATACACAGCTCTGTGCATGGACTGCCAGATGGAATGTTATAATGCGTCTGCGCGAAATGATTGGGAGACCGATATCCGCCATCTTGTAAAAATCATGCAGAGCTACAGTGTCCCGGCACTGGCCGGAGCCTCGGTGAAATATGATGGGTGATTGCGCTTGCACCATGAAAGGGAAAGGTGAGCTGTGAGAATCAACCGTGGATAGCTCAGAACAGCAGATTGTCGTCATCGCAAAGCTCTTCGGTGGACTTCATTGTCAGGCTGCTGTTGACTGCCTGAAGGCAATGCGCGGGATGGAGATCGAGCTTCCCAAAGGTGCGACCGTTGCTCATTTAATCAAATATTTTGGCCTGAAGCGTTCGGCGAAGCTACTCTTTTTCGTTGACGGAAAGCCTGTCGGCATCAGCAGCCGCTTACGTGACCGGTCAGTCATATCTATCTGCTCCATGGTGGCCGGAGGCTGAGGGTTGAGAAATGGGTTTGTTGAAGAGCAGCCTGAGATAAAAAGGAAACTAGAAAGTATGAAACAGCCGATAAAAGTCCAGCATGGGCCGAGTAATCGTGTGCTTGAGGTTGATCTGACGTCGGGCGTCTGTCAAGTGATCAAGGTATCGCCACAGGATCGACAAATGTACCTGGGAGGGAAGGGGTTGGGCCTTAAACTCATCTTTGAGCGGATGCCTGTGGGCACCGACCCACTTGGTGAAGATAATATCCTCGCTTTGATGCCTGGGGTTCTGATGGGAACGGGTGCCCCTTGTTCCGGCCGGTTTGCAGCGGTTACTAAATCACCACTGACTGGGATTATGGCATCTGCCTCTTGTGGCGGCCCTTTCGGGATGCAGTTGAAGAAGTGTGGCTGGGACGGTCTTCTGGTTCGGGGTGCGGCAACCAATCCAACTCTTCTGGTTATTACTCCAGAAGGTGCTGAATTGGAAAGCGCAGAAGAACTCTGGGGCAAAGATACGGTTGAGACGCAGGAGTTAATCTCTGCAAAGAAGTCTGGGGGGGCGCTGGTCATAGGCCCGGCAGGTGAAAATCTGGTCCGCTTCGCAAGCATCGTGTCAGCTCAACGTTTTCTTGGTCGCGGGGGCATGGGCGCTGTTATGGGCGCCAAAAAGCTCAAGGGAATAGTTGCCTGCAACGGTTCCCTAAAGATTCTCCCGGTTGATGCCGTGCAGTTTAACGCTACGAATAAACGTGCCAGAACTTATCTGAAAGGTATGGATCTGACCTCAAGTAAATACCCCAAATATGGCACCAATGCCAATGTCAATGTCTGCAATGCTGCAGAAACCCTGCCGGTGAATAACTTCAAGGATGGCCGTCATGAATTAGCCTATGAGGTGTCCGGTGAAGTGATTGCCGAACGTCACAATATCAAACCTCACACTTGCAAACCATGCTCAATCTTGTGCGGGCACAAGGGGACCTTTGGACAGAAACAACTCCCGGTTCCGGAATACGAGACGACCGGGCTGCTGGGTACCAATCTCGGTATTTTTGATGTCAACAAGATTGCTGAGTGGAATTGGATCTGCACCCGTATGGGAATGGACACCATCTCTGTAGGCGGCACCTTGGCGTGGGTAATGGAAGCCACTGAAAAGGGGTTGGTCCGTAGCGACTTGAAATTCGGCTGTGTCGATGGAATATCACTGGTGCTACAAGAAATAGCTGACTGTCGTAACTTCGGCGCTGAAATAGCGTTAGGCAGCCGTTCCCTCGCGGAAAAATATGGTGGAACTGAGTTTGCCATGCAGGTCAAGGGTTTGGAATTACCGGCTTACGATCCACGTGGGGCCTTCGGGCATGGTCTTGGATATGCTGTGGCAAATCGTGGTGCTTGCCATCTGTCGGCGTTCGTAGCTGGTCTTGAGATCTTTTTCGGGCTCCTTAACCCGTTCACCATTCGCGCTAAGGCTGAGTGGGTAAGGTTCTTCGAATCAGTTAGTAATGTTGTCAATTCATTGTGTACCTGTATCTTTGCTTCATATGCATACATGTTTGAGTCGCCTGTAACTAAGCATACACCACGCCCTGTTTTAGGACTTATGATGCAGTATCTTCCAGGCCTGGCTATTTCGCTGACGGATGTCAGCATCATGTCTGGTCACTGGTCTGCTGTAACCGGCATCAAGGTGACGCCCAGTGAGTTTCTTGAAGCCGGAACCAGAATCAACACCCTTGAACGCTATATGAATACCATGGAGGGGGTGGCACGTAAGGATGATACACTTCCGGCCAGATTGTTGATAGAGTCGAGGGTGTGCGACTCAGAGAAACGTACAGTTCCTGTTGATAAAATGTTGAGCAGATACTATGAAATCAGTGGTTACGATTCGAATGGTGTGCCAACGGTTAATACGCTTAAAAAACTTGGGATTACTTGAGGTAATACTATCAATAAAATCCATCTACATTCTGTAGCGAGCCATAATATGCTCTCAAATGCACAGTTTTCGCTTTAGCCCTGATTATCAGACTGGCTGCTATAAATGTAATTTAGTCTTCAATTTCTTATCTATTAACAAGAACAGCGTTTGTTTTTATTAGTCTGTCTGTTTCACAATACACTCTATAGATGATTTTTTTGTTTATATATATATTGACACTGTGAAATACAGTATGATAAAACATACTGACCGGTCAGATAGGCTGTGCCGTACTGACTTGCTAATCTTGTTATACTGTCAAACTGGTGACTAGGTTGATTTGTTAAAAAAGTGTTTTTATAAAAGAGTTTCTAAATAATACATGTTTGTAGCGAAAGAGAGGTTTGTATGGGAAAGCAAGTCACAGAAATAAAGCAACTTTACAAAGCTTTACATGGTCTGGTCGAGTCTATGGATCAGAGCCCTCAGGTTAAAAAGGCTGTTCTTGATACCAACCTGGTTCTTGGGATGCAGTATAAGGATCCGGAGGGACTGTTTATTATCGATGCTTCAGGTGATGAAGTTGTTGCTTATGATGGTGAGTGCCCGGCTGATGTCGAGCCCAAGGTTACGCTTCACCTCACGGCAGATATTGCGAATCGATACTGGCAGGGTAAAACTAACTTTATGATCGCCATGCAAAAGGGTGATATCCGCCCGGTCGGTGATCTTGGTGCGATCTTGAAATTGGTTCCGGTCCTCGGCCCGATGTTCAAGGTGTATACCGATTATCTGAAAAATAACGATATGACCGACATGGTTTTGTGATCTGTGGATTTTGTGGGGAGATTTGTAATGAAGCAAGATTTCAAATTAACAAAGAAAAAGCTGCTTGGCAAGGTGCCTGCACTGAAACTGTTGAAAAGGATGTTGCTGATCCGTCGGCTGGAAGAGACTTTGGGTAAACTGTTTGCCGATAGTGAAGTCAAGGGGTTTGTCCATCTATCTATTGGTCAGGAGGCGGTCCCCGTGGGGATTTGTGCGAACTTGGGTGACGATGATTATATCACTAGTACGCATCGTGGGCATGGGCACTTGATCGGCAAGGGCGGTGATCCCAAGCGGACCATGGCTGAGCTTTTTGGTAAGATAGAAGGCTATTGCAAGGGGCGCGGCGGGTCGATGCACGTGGCCGATTTCGAGCTGGGTGTTCTCGGGGCAAACGGTATCGTTGGTGCCGGTACGTTGCTTGCCGTCGGTTCGGGTTTTTCAGCAAAATATCTAAAGAATGACCGTGTGACCGCTTGTTTTTTTGGCGACGGGGCCAGCAACCAAGGGATGTTCCATGAGGCTGCGAACCTCGCGGCTGTCTGGAGGTTGCCAGTAATTTTCGTTTGCGAAAATAATGGTTGGGCCGAGTTCTCACCCCAGAGTAGTCACCAAGCCATCAAAAATGTCGCTGACCGTGCAGCTGCTTACGGTATGCCTGGTGTCACTATTGATGGGGATGATATTGAAGCCGTACATGCTGCAGCAGCCGATGTTGTTGACTGGGTTCGCGATGGAAGGGGGCCGGTTCTGCTCGAGTGTATGACTCATCGCTGGCAGGGACACTATGCCGGAGATCCTCAGCCTTATCGCGACCAGGACGAACTGGCCGCAGTCACTCAGCATTGTCCAATCGAGCGTTTTAAGAAAATGTTGATAAAGCGTAAGACGATTAACTCTGATGAATTTGAGGCCGTGGCCACAGAGGTTGAATTGGAAATAAATGAGGCTGTTGAGTTCGGGCGTCAAGGCACAGATCCTGACCCACGGGATTTTATGTCCTATATTTATGCGAATTAAGTAAGGAGAAAAGTCGATGAGTATGGGCTTTAATACAATCGCAGGTGCTATCAATCAGGCGATTGCTGAAGAAATGCGCAGAGATGAAACCGTGGTTTTAATCGGCGAGGATGTTGCGTCAGGGATCTTTGGTGTCACGGCTGGCCTAATTGAAGAATTCGGTAAGGAACGCATTTGTGATACGCCGATTAGTGAAAATGCTATCGTCGGTTGTGCTGTTGGTGCAGCAATGACCGGGATGCGGCCAATTGTGGAAATTATGTTTCAGGATTTCCTGACCTGCTGTATGGATCCGATTGTCAACCAGGCAGCAAAGATGAACTATATGTCTGGTGGTGCCTTTAGTGTCCCTATGGTTGTTCGCAGCCCTGGTGGGGCGGGGATAGCTGCAGGACCGCAGCACAGCCAAACGTTTGCCTCCTGGTTCATGGGTGTCCCAGGATTGAAAGTCGTCTCTCCTTCGACTCCGGCGGATGCAAAAGGATTATTGAAATCGGCGATCCGCGACAATAACCCGGTCATCTTTCTGGAAAACAAGCTGCTCTATTTTGAGGGTGGTGAATTGCCAGACGGCCCGAATATTACTATTCCTCTTGGTCAGGCAGACGTGAAAAGGGAGGGGACGGATGTTACGGTTGTCGCTGTTTCCGGCATGGTACCTCGTGCCGTGCGGATTGCTGACGAGTTGAGTGATGAAGGGATTTCTATTGAAGTTATCGATCCGCGGACACTTTACCCACTGGATACCAAAACCATCCTGGCGTCTGTATCAAAGACCGGTCGTCTTGTTACTGCTGAAGAAGGTGTACTCACCTGCGGCCTCGGTGCCGAAATTGCGGCATTGGTTTCCGAGCAGGCTTGCGATTGCCTTGATGGTCCGATCGTAAGAGTTGGAACACCTCATGTTTCCTACGCCTATAACCAAGCGATGGAGTGGGCGACGATTCCCGATGAACAGGATATCTTGGTGGCCGTTAAGAAGGCTATGGGGTGTGAATAAATAGTTGCATTTTAGTAGGATACTATTTAGTCTCTTTGAGGAGTATTTCAGTCTATTTTGTTTCGGGAGGGACTTTTAATGGCAGAAAGTAATGCTTTGAAAGGTATGACTAAAGAGGATAAGAAAGCGTATATTCTTGATGTTAGCCTTCACTGTCTGGCGACTTATGGATATAGTAAGACAACCTTGGACCTTATTGCTGAGCATGTAAAGGTAAGTAAGGGTACGCTTTCATATTATTTTAACAATAAAGAGAAACTTATCGCTGAGGCTCTGGATTACTCCGGAAATAATATTTTAGCTAATTTTCAATTAACTATCTCTAAATTTGATACGCCCGCAGAGAAAATTCATGCTGGGCTCTCTGGGTTATGGAATGAGCTTTCCACGAATCATGGAATTGTAAAGGTTTATTATGACCTGTTTGCCCAAGGGTTGTTTTCTGAGCGACTTCGCAAATTGCTTGCTGAGTTGACCGGCAAATTCAGGAATGTTTTTGTAGATCTTCTGATCGAGGGAGATAATGGCTCCGTCCCTGACAGCAAGGAGAATGTCCTGATCAAAGCAGCTATGCTTGGTAGTCTTGTCGATGGCATAATAAAGCAAGTTATTATCGATCCGGAGGCATTTGCCGGTGTTGATCTTCAGGCTGGAATGGACAACCTTTTTAGTAAGATTTGTGAGCATGTCTAACGCTACAAAGAAAATAGTAAGATTATATCTCTAGATCTGACAGGAATCTCATAACCCCAACGTAGATTTTTATAGTTTTAGTAATTGGCCAAATAATCAAACTTTTGCCGCAACATACTGAACGTGCAGTCACTTTGTTGTACAAGGAGATAGGAAGCCATGATAAATATTTTGATGCCTAAGCTCGGTTTGGTTATGAAGGAAGGCGAAGTGAGTAAATGGCTCAAAATTGAAGGTGAGTATGTGCAGGAAGGGGAAATCATCCTGAACATCGAAACTGAGAAGCTCAGCAGCGAGTATGAGAGCCCAGGCAGCGGTATCCTGCATATTATCGAACCGGATGGTTCGAAGGTCCCCGTTTCAACTTTGATTGCACAACTTCTGTCAGAAGGTGAAAGCCCGGTTATCGAGGATACGACAGCTGCAGATCCGGTTGCCGAACAGATGATGACTGACAGTGCTGCGCAATCACCGGCTACATTGGTTGCTCCTGCAGCTGCGACGGGTAAAGTTCGTGCGACTCCTGCCGCCAAAAGAATAGCCAGGGATCAAGGGATTGATCTTTCAACAGTCGCGGTCACACGAAATGACGGTGTTGTTGACAAACTAGCAGTCGAAGCTTACTTGGAAGGTGTTGCTTCCGGTCAGGTCTCAGCCACCCCGCTGGCGCGGCGTGAAGCTGAGCGTAGTGGCGTCGACCTTGAGGGGGTAAGTGGCAGCGGCGCACGTGGCAAGGTAACTGAAAAGGACGTTATTGCCTCCAGGCCGTTTGCTGCTGTTTCCGGTTATGTTGATGAATTAGGCCGCAGTTTCCAACGCCAGACTCTGTCCACATTGGGTAAGGTTATGTCGAATCGCATGAGTGCGAGCGGTAGCGCTGTGGTTCCGGTCACCATCACCGCCGAAGTGGAAATGAGCGAATGCGCAAATATGAAAGGCAAACTGCCGTTCAAGGCCAGCTATACTGCGATCATGGCTGCTGCTGTTACTCAGGCCTTACGCAAACATCCCAAGCTTAACGCCAGTTTGGATGGCGATGAATTGGTTCAGTTTTCTACAATCAACCTCGGTATTGCTGTTGACACCGAAAAGGGACTGATGGTGCCATCGATTCCTTCAGCGGAACAGAAACCATTGCGCGAAATTGTTGATGATCTTCATGGGATTTCCGATCGTGCTCATGAGTCGAAGTTGAGTTTGGACGAGCTTTCCCGTGGAACATTCACTCTGACCAACTTGGGGATGTTTGGGATTGATCGTTTTACTCCGGTCGTCAATCTGCCGGAAGTGGCGATCCTGGGTGTTGGCGTCATGAATCAGAGGGTTGTTGAAATAGATGGAATTATGGTTTCCAAGCCTTTCTGCAGTTTTAGTCTAACCTTTGATCACCGGGTTATCGATGGTGCTACTGGTGCCAGGTTCCTGATGACAGTTAAGCAATTTCTGGAAAACCCATACGCCTGGGTGACAGGTATGTAGCTTCCTGGATGATTTTTTGATAGGTGACATGATGAACTGTTTGCTGATTGATATGGGCCTGGTTAATTATGGTTATGCTGATGAATTGCAGCGACATCTGGCCGAAAAGGTTCATCAGGGAGAGATACCGGATACAATACTGCTACTGGAGCACTCTGCAGTGGTCACTCTGGGCAACCAGGGCAAGACCGAACACCTGAAATTCTCGGAGGCCCAACTTAGGGCACAAAAGATTACTCTCTATCAGTCTGACCGAGGTGGCGACGTCACTTATCATGCACCGGGCCAGCTGGTGATTTATCCGATCATTAATCTGGCGCGACACGGTAAGGATCTCCACCAGTATGTGCGGAATCTGGAAGAGGTCGGGATTCGTACCGCAGCCAGCTTCGGAATAACCGCTGCAAGACGCGAAAGCTGTCCCGGTGTCTGGGTTGGCAAGGTGAAATTAGCCAGCGTTGGCATGACCAGTCGCCAGTGGGTGACCAGGCATGGTATGGCGATCAACGTTAGTAACCCACTTGCTGATTTCAGTGTTATAAATCCATGCGGGTTTGACGCTGGCGTGATGACGTCCTTGTCATCATTAATTCAGCAGGATGTTTCAGTCCGCGAAGTCATTCCTGTTATTATCAAACATTTTGCCGATATCTTTGGTCTTGATCTTCAAATATCCGGTCTGCCTGCTGCAAGCTTAAAACATCCTCCCTGGTTGCAAATCAAAGTACCCAAAGGTCGTGTGGTTGAAGATACACGAAAGTTGCTTGAGGATTTAAAGATTAATACCGTCTGCCAGGAAGCGGACTGTCCCAACTCAGGTGACTGCTTCAGTCGCGGAGTGGCGACTTTTTTGATCATGGGCGTTAATTGTACACGCAATTGTCGTTTCTGCGGTGTGCAAAAAAAAGGTCCTTCACCTCTGGACCTGCGTGAGCCACAACGGGTGGCAGAAGCTGCGTTACGACTTGGCTTGAAACATATTGTGATTACTTCGGTAACCCGTGATGACCTTCTCGATGGTGGTGCACACCATTTTGCCGCAACCATTAAAGCCTTGCGGATCGCTTCCCCTGAGATAATTGTCGAAGTGCTAATTCCTGACTTCGGTGGTGATATGCAGAGCCTCGATACGGTTCTTGCTGCTGGCCCAGACATCCTGGGGCATAACCTGGAGACAGTTCCTCGACTCTACGAAGCAATTCGTCCTGGCGCTGATTATCAGAGATCTCTCTCTCTGCTGACGCATGCAGCTGACGCTCAACCTGGTCTTACCGTAAAATCAGGGATTATGGTCGGGGTTGGTGAAAGGATCGAGGAAGTTCAGCAATTGCTCAAAGAACTTGTAGAAACAGGTTGCAGCTCCTTTACTTTAGGGCAGTACCTGAAACCTCATCGGGATTCTATTCCAATCCGGCAGTATGTGACCTTGCCGATGTACGAAAATTACCAGGCTATGGCAAAAAATGTAGGATTGAAGTCGGTCATGGTCGGTCCCTTGGTGCGCTCTTCATATACTGCTGCAGCATGAAACAAAGATATCTATGTACCTATATCTAAGTGGACTTAGCTGATAAGGAGTTTCCCGTGATTGAACAAACTTTTGATTTAGTTGTCGTAGGTGGTGGGCCAGGTGGTTATGTTGCTGCAATTCGCGGCGCTCAACTCGGCATGAAAACAGCTTTGGTTGAACGCAAGCACTTGGGTGGCATCTGTCTTAACTGGGGTTGTATACCGACCAAGGCATTACTGCGTAGTGCCGAAGTTTATCGAAACATGAAGCATGCTGAAAGCTACGGGTTGCGTGTAGAGAAAATTGGTTTCAATCTCGACGCAATTGTCAAGCGTTCTCGTGGTGTTTCCGAACAGTTGCAGCAGGGGGTCGGTTATCTGCTCAAGAAGAACAAGGTTAAGGTCTTTGATGGTAACGCTCAATTGGTTGGTACAGGCCAGCTCAGTGTGACTAACAGTGACACAGTAACTCTGATTGCTGGCAAGAATATCATCCTGGCCACTGGTGCCAGACCGATGCAAATCAATGGATTAGAAGCTGATGGAAAGCAAATATGGACTTACATGAACGCTCTGGATCCCGATGGATTACCTAAGAGCATGCTGATTGTCGGTGCTGGAGCAATCGGACTCGAATTTGCCAGTTTCTACAATGAACTTGGCGTCAAGGTGACTGTGGTGGAGGCTCTGCTGCAAGTTTTGCCGCTCGGCGATGAAGAAACCTCTGCAATTTTGGCCCAACATCTGCAAAAGCAAGGGATTGAAATCCTCACTTCAACTTTTCTCCGAGGCATGAACAAGAATACTGATTCGATCACTGTAACTCTGGAAACTGATGGACAGAGTACACAGGTGTTTTACGATCGGGTTCTTCTGGCGACTGGAGTTGTCGGTAATGTCGAAGACCTCGGCCTGGAAAACACAAAGGTCAAGGTTGTGCGGAATAGCATTCAGGTCGATCAGTGGCTACAGACCAATGAGCCTGGCGTCTATGCTATAGGTGATGTGACCGGGCCCCCTTGCCTGGCGCACAAGGCCAGCCATGAGGGCATAATTTGTGTCGAGAAAATAACCGGTGTTGCTGGTGTTCGTCCTCTCGATCTCAGCAAGATGCCTTACTGTACCTATACCCACCCCCAGGTTGCCAACATCGGTATGACTGAGCAGCAGGCAAAGGAAAAGGGCTACAACGTCAAAGTTGGTCGTTTTCCCTTTATGGCAAATGGCAAGGCGATTGCATCAGGCAAAACTGAAGGTCAGATTAAAATAATTTTTGATGCCGATCGGGGTGGGTTGCTTGGTGCTCATATGATCGGGGCCGAGGTGACTGAAATGCTTCAGGGCTACGGCATTGCCATGAACCTGGAAACAACTGAGGAAGAATTGATGCATACCATATTTGCCCATCCGACCCTGTCTGAGATGATGCATGAGTCAGTTCTGGACGCTTTTGGTAAAGCCATTCACCTTTAATCTAGCAGACGGGTCTTGTTTGAAGGTTGACTTTTCTATCTCTCTAAGGAGGATGTGAAATTGATTAAATTTAAAAAAGCTTTAGTCACTGGTGCCGCAGGTGGAATAGGTACCGAAGTTTGCATCAAGCTGGCTGCCAAAGGTATTTCACTTGTTGTCTGTGATATCAACCAACAGGGGCTTGATGCCTTGGTCGACAAAATCGGCGAACGGGTTCCTGTTGATACCTTCGTTATAGATGTGGTTGACCATGAAGGACTGGAAAAAAAGCTGCTCAAGGTTGCACGGCAGCACCATGATATCGATTTGCTGATACTTAATGCCGGGATTGATAAGCCTCAACGAGCTGAGAAATTCGATTGGCGGATCGGTAAACGGCATTTCGATATCAATACCACTGCTAACTACGTATTCTTGTCGATTTTTATTCCTCGTTTCCTCAAACAGGGTGGTGGTCATGTCACCACCTTGATCAGTCTCGGTGGGTTGCTTGGATGCCCTTATGAGCATGCTTACAATGGTAGTAAGGCTGCTATGCGTATGATAATAGATGGCTATCGAGCAGAACTTGTGGATCGGAATATTACTTTCACTTCGGTTCTGCCTGGTTACATCAAAACACCGATGGCCGTGGAGAATGCTTTTGACGTTAAGTCTTATATGGATGCGGAATTTGCTGCGGAAAAGATTGTGGACAAGACACTTCAGCGGGTGGCTTATCTGAAGTTTCCGTTCATATCCTGGCTACAGATTGCCTTGCTCAATATGCTTCCCGTTTGGTTGAAGCACAGGTTACTTAGAAAAGAGATGGATCCCAACTTTTAAAATCCTAAAGATGTTGTAGGAATCACCATGATTTATTGCGTAGTTTGGGTTTGATTCACAGCCACTTTAGCGTTTTAAATCATGACCTTGATAAAATATACATTTTTCACAAATCTAAAGTCGAGCCTAAGCGTGATGGTTTGTAGCTTGAAATTTTATTGCGTAGCGCGGGTCTAATACCCTGCCGCTTGCGGCGTTATAAAATCAAGACTATGGGAAAATACCCCGCTTTCGCGAAGCGAAAGTCGAGCCTAGGCGAGATGGCTTGCCACGGGGAAATTTATTTGAATATCCATGAAAGGTGGTGGTTGTTATGAATGATGCGAAGCTCCCCCAAAAAGTGTTTTTAACCGGAGCAAATGGTTTTATCGCTCGTTCTCTAGCAATTAAGTATCGTGATTTGGGTGTCGAAGTTTGTGGTGTTGATTTTAACGCAACTCCTGAGTGGGGTGTCGTGATCGGTGACATTGTAAGCCCGAAGAGTTGGAAGGAAATACTTGCCGGTGTCGATTTGGTGATTCATTGTGCCGCTCTGGTTTCTAATACCTGTACAATGAAAGATGCCTGGTGTGTCAACGTGCTTGGAACCAAACGGGTGCTTGATGTAGCAAGTGAGGCTGGTGTAGATCGCTTTATGCAGATCTCGAGTGGTGCAGTTTACGGTTTTAAATATGAAGATATGATGGATGAAGAAGCACCCTTGCTTCCGATTAATCACCCCTACGTTGATACCAAAATTGCAAGTGAGCATGCAGTTCTTACTGCGCATGCCAGCGGGAAAATTGATTCTACTATTGTACGTCCTTCAGATATCTACGGTCCTGGATCACGTCCATGGGTTGTATTGCCGGTCGAGATGATCAAAGCTGGAAGATTCCTGTTGCCAGCAAACGGGCGAGGAAAATTCTTACCGCTTTATATTGACGACCTGGTTGACGGGATCATTCTGGCCGCCGGGCATGATAAGGGTAAAGGTCAGATTTTCAATCTCTCCGGGGATGAATTGCCTACATGTGATGAGTATTTTTCACGTCTCGCGCAAATGGTTGGTAAAAATAAGGTCACAAGTGTTTCGACACCAGTGGCCAATGCCCTGACAGATTTCCTCGGTGGGGTTGCACGTTTTACTGGCAAGCCTTCAGAGCTCGGCCGTAATACTATGATGATGCTTGCACGCAAGAACGGTTTGAAGATAGAGAAGGCAAGACAGTTGTTAGGCTTTGAGCCGACGGTGAAGCTTGATGAGGGCTTGGGCCTGGTAAAGGAGTGGCTAAGTGAAGTTAATATAATCTGACTTCTGCCGTCGCGACATGATTTTATGGTCACCTACAGATTCCTGGGTATGAAAATTATTTGGCCGTTTTTCCACATTTGTGGTGGTTCTCCTTTTACACGGACTCATAGTCAACCCAACTACAGCACTTAAGTTTGGTTCTGATTTACAGGCAGATATAGTCCAAATGCTGTTGTAAACATGACTTAACCCTAACGTAAAGGCAAGGTAGCTTTAATTGAACTGCCAGATAGTCCTTGGTAAATATTTTCTTTAGGAGATTATTGAATGCGACAAACCCCAAAAGCTGTAGTTCTCGGTGCCGGAGTTATGGAGCTACTATCGCCTATGGTTATAAATTAAAGAGCCTTCGTACTGCTGCGAATTGCCTGACTGACTTTGATGCAACGGGCCTGCTTGAAGCCAGGAGAGCTGGTAGCGGCAGCAAGAGAGAGTGAGAAATATATTTTCTAGGGTACTGTCCCAGAATAAGGATCGAAGCGAAAACCCATAAGTTTGAGAACATCTTTGGGCTCGTTCGAGAGTAATAGCCATAGCTATTGGTAGAAAAGGAGCTGAAATATGGGCCAATTGTCTGAACAAGAATCATCAAGGGGTTGACCATGGAATTCACACGAGAGATTTACTGGAATGTTGGCCACGGAGTAACCACGCTGTTACCCATGTACATATTGACCTTTGCCGCAATTGCCCTGCTGGTCAACGCGTTCATGAAGCGCATCAAGGTTTACAAACAGGGCCAATCTCTCGACCGGCTTGATCAACTACCGCTTCGGATCAGTAACATGGTCAAGAATATGTTGCTGCAGAGCAAGGTGCTGCGGGTCAAAGGGCCAGGCCTGGCCCATGGTTTGTTCTTCTGGGGTTTCTTCCTGCTGTTTATCGGCACCTGTCTGATCGTGCTGCAGGCCGATTTCACCGATTTGCTGTTTGGCGTCAAATTCCTTAAAGGTAAATTTTATCTGCTCTTCTCGGTGGTTCTTGATATCGCCGGGCTGGTG
>JAMONP010000039.1 GCA_027065695.1 Desulfuromonadales bacterium
AGGTGACCAGCGTTCCAATCGGGATAATATCGGCATGGATCTCGACGAACATGCCACCACCGGAAATATCGAGGCATTTGCTGTTGAAATCTTCGCCATTGGCTGTAATAGTCACCGGGAAGAAACTTGGTTGACGATATTCGCGAATTTTGGCAATGAATTGTCGTCCGGCCTGCAGGAAACTACGCCTGTCCAGAGGCTTGATCAGGCAGGCATCGCAACCTTTTTGGCGTGCGATCTCTGGCTGCTCCGGCTCATTCTGATCGCATATCATCACCACTGGAATATGACGAAGTTCAGAATCAGCCTTGATCATCTGACAGCAGGTGGCACCACCATCATCCGGCAAAGCAAACGCCATATACACCAGATCCGGCTTTTCTCTGCGCATAACGGCCAGCGCCATTTCGCAACCATCAACTTCGAGGATATCAACCGGAGTTTTCTTTAAGAACTGGCTCTCGATCGCCCGGAAAAATCGGGAATCATCAGCCAGGAGAATACGAAGATTGTTACTCATGTCCTCCCCCTCTCGTCCAGACAAGAACCAAGTTATGTGCCGAAGCAACGTCGTAAAGCCGTGCCGACTGAATCAGTGACATCAACAAATTCCACACCGTAACCAAGCGGACAATCTGTTTTGATGATCTCTTCGTTTGAATTAACCCAGGCGATGCGTCCCTGAACTTCAACTGGGGTCCGCTGTGTGTCAGGAAGGGGGAATTTTAATATCAGGCTTTCCCCTTTTTGCGCAGTCGGTTTACAGTCTAGAAACATACCACCACTGCTGACATCAATTCAATGCCCCTGCTGGCGTCGCCCTCGCATATCCATAGCCATAAAAACCAGGCTGGGACGGTGCCCCCTGGCCATGGCAAGTGCTTCTTCAGCTGACGGCGCAGTCAGAATGGCTGCCGGAGTATTACGTAGAAAGCTTTTTCCCAATTCAAGGAAGAACTTCGAATCATCGACAAGGAGAACGCAAAGCGATGTTCCCATAAGATCTATTCAACCGTTACTGTTGTGCCGACATTAGCAAAGAAAACTTTGTTGGGGAAACGGGCGTGTAACTGAGCGGAGCGGAGTTGCCCGGTGCAGTGTGAAACACCAAGGCGATCAAAATCCAGGTGTGCCAGATAATCAAGGGTAGCAACAAATTGCTCTTCGCTGGCCGGGCCTAAATGTGTTCCACCTATGATCGCGTGAATCCTGGGGTTGTTTAACTTGCTGCGAAAATGCTCTATCGTGTTGATCATCCCGGCATGCGCACAGCCCAGCAGGATTACCAAACCTTTTGATGTCTCAATGGCGAGAGCTGCATCGTCCTGGAATTCGTCAGCAACCCATCCTTTGCCATCCACAGAAGGTTGAACCAGGTGCGGATCACCGACCTCAAGAGGGAAATTGCGCGGGATAGTACCACTGAAATAGATACCTGGGGTGAGTTCTTGAAATGAGTCCAGCAGGTTGAAATCGGCACCAGCAGACTCGAGATCGCTACGAGTGTCCGGCAGACTGATATTGCGCCGTTCATGTTGCCCTTGCCAGAAACGCTCGATGAAAATCTGTGGATGTGCGTAAACCGGCCGTGAGCCGACGGCTTTGAGCAACGGCAAGAGTCCACCAGAGTGGTCGTAATGACCATGGCTCAGGATGACACCTTCAATCTGGTGTGCATCATACTCAAAGGCGGCCAGGTTAGACAGAAGAGTCCCACCAGTGCCGGTGTCAAAGAGCCAGGTGGCGTCAACGGTTTGTACCAGGCAGGCAAAACCGTGCTCTCCACGGGCGGAAATCGGTCGCCCGACGGTATTTTCACAGATAATAGCAAGTTGCAAGGTCATGATACTCTCCTCTTCCATACAATCAACCTGGGAGCCTGCCCGACAATGATGGTCAAACAGATGGGCTTGCAGCAGATCATGGATTGTCGGACAGGCTCCTGAGTGTTATAGTGCGCCACTCATGCAATCAACTCTCATATTCTCAAGGAAAAAACATGTCTGAACTTCACACAGCGATACAGTTAACCGGCAAGCAGAATCGGTTTTTACGAGGCCTTGGTCATGGCCTGCGCCCTTTCGTCATGATCGGCAAGCAGCATCTCAGTGACGATGTTGTCACAGCCACTAACGAAGCTCTGGAGGCGCACGAACTGATCAAAGTAAGGATTCAGGAGGGCTGTCTGGTCGATCGTAAAACAGTCGCCTCTGAGCTTGCCACCGCAACCGGTTCTGCCGTAGCACAGGTCCTCGGCAGCACCTTTTTACTTTATCGCCCGAGCGAAGAAGCGACCATCACCCTGCC
>JAMONP010000040.1 GCA_027065695.1 Desulfuromonadales bacterium
CAATGGACGATCGCATCAGGGTTTTGCGTTATTATATGCTGAGTCGCGACATGGTGACTCGAACTCTCAAACAGATGGATATGGATGCTGATGAACGCTATATCGAAGCGGATCAGTTTGAAGGGCTCGTGGTTAGATGTCAGAATCAAACGACCATAAGAGTTAGGGGGAAAGACCTGTTCTTTGTCTCTATGGTCGGTCCTGATCCTTCCTTTGCAAAAGAATACATCAACACTCTGGTCAGTATTTATGTTGAGGAGAATCTGGCTGATAAACGCGAGGAGTCTTACGGTGCCAATCGTTTCCTCTCTGAGCAGGTGACTTTTTATAAGCAGAAACTTGATGAGATTGATGCCAAAATCATCGACTTCAGAAAGAAAACCGGGATCTATTCGACGGTTAACGAGGCCAGTCTCATGGCTCAGATCGCAGAAGATGAAGAAGCTCTCAAGGCGATCAAGGGACAGAAGATTGAAAGTTATGCCACGATCAAAACGATCAAGCAGCAACTTTCAATGATGCGTGAAGCGACGTCGGTTGGCTTCAACTCTCTCTTTGACGATGTTGGTGGCGGTGGTGGTACGAACTATCGTATCGAACAGTTACAGGCCAAAATTGATGAGCTTCTCCTTGTCTACAATGACCAGTATCCGACTATAGTCAAAATGAGAGACCAGATTGAGGAATTACAGAAAAGGCAGCGGCAGGATCAACCCATTGCACCTGTGGTGGTTGAGCAGGACACATACAATCCGGTTGAAGATCCTATTTATGTCGACCTTAAAATGCGCTCTAACGCCGCTCAATCCGACCTCAATGCATTGTTGGCCAAAGAGAAAGAGTTGTTGGCCAACATAGGAACTAATAAGGACTTGTTGCGTAACTTTCCCCAGGACAAGAAAAAGTTGAACGATCTGGCTAGCGAACGAGCCATGCAAGCGAATATTTACGAAAAACTACAGCAGCGTGTTGGAATTTCCGAGGTTTCCAAACAGATGGAAGTATCTGACAAGGCAACAACTTTCCGGATTGTCGATCCGGCCATCCTTCCCACTAAACCAGTTGGCGTCAAACGGATTTTTATTATGCTGCTTGGTCTTCTCGGGGGGTTGGTTGCCGGTCTGGGTGCCGTTTACATCGCAGAACACGTAGACAACACAATCAAGGGGCCTCAACCTCTTCGAGACCTGGGCGTTACTGTCCTTGCGGAAATTCCTTTTATCTGGAGTGATGCTGAGAGCAAATTGATGCAAAAAAAGGACAGGCTAGTGCTGGCATTCGCAGCCGTTTGCGTGATTATGATCGGCATTATGATGTTGCATGATCTTCTGGGTATGTCATTCATTGATCGTATTGTCGCTAAATTGAGAGCATAAAACTTTAGACATACACAATAATCGGGGTTCTCCATGAGTCGTATTGAAAAAGCTATAGAGGTTGCAACCCGGGCGCGATCCCATTCAGTTGATGATTGTCCCGCAACAAAACCCTCTCCATCTCCGCAGTATGAAGTAAGCAAGAGGCCTCCGAAACATGGCAAGGGCGTGGTAACAAATATCACAAACCCTTTTATGGTGACAGCCAATGACCAGGGTTCACCTGCATCTGAGCAGTATCGTAAGCTCAAGTCTGTCATAGTGAAGCTCTCGCAAATTGGCGACTTTGAAAAAGCCTTGGTGGTTACCAGCTCGGTTGCTAACGAGGGCAAGACAATCACTTCACTCAATCTGGCGATCACTATGGCTCAGGAATTTGATCACACGGTGCTTCTGGTCGAGGCTGACATTCGTAAGCCTTCAGCGATGAATTATCTTGGCCTCCAGGCAGAGAATGGTTTGACCGATTGTGTTGTCGACGGTCTTGATATCAGTGATGTAATTGTCAAGACAGATATCGGCAACCTCAGCATCTTGCCTGCCGGAAGAAAGGTTGACAACCCGGTTGAACTCTTCTCGTCGAACAAAATGAACGAGATCTTTGACGAAATCAAATCGCGCTATAACGACCGTTATGTGATTGTTGACACCACCCCTTTACTGCCTTTTGCCGAGCCTCAATATATAGCCAATTCGATTGGTGCCGTCCTACTGGTTGTTCGAGAGGGGGTAACCACGCCTGAGAAATTGAAAAAATCACTCGATTTACTTAAGAACAGTAACCTTTTGGGAGTCGTTTCCAATGGTGTCAGTCGTGTGAGTTCGCTGCAAGGGTATTATGGTTATTATGGTTATCAATAATTAAGCCTGAGAGGTGTTTTTATGTCTTTGAGAACGTTGTTCCTGACTTTGGTTATCTGTTTTTTCGCATCACTCTGTTATGCAGAGTTTGAGATGACTCCTGGTGTTAACCTGCGCCTTGAGTATGATGACAATATTTATCTTGATTCAGATAATGAGAAAGACGATGTCATTACTACGATTACGCCCAGCATTGACATGAAATGGGAAACCTCTCGCCTGGACCTATCTCTCTTTGCCAGTGTCTCCATGGAAAAATACATGGACAATACGGATAAAGACCGTATAGGTGCCGGTGAATCCAGGCAAGCATCCAGTTTGGATGCGCTGGCCAGGCTTTACCGTGAGTTGTTTTTTCTGCGAGTCAGCGATACTTATGCACGCGTGGCTCAGGATGAAGGTGGTCGTGGTGGTGAAAACAATAGAACTGTTAACCTGACAGATTCAAACATTTTACAGGTCAATCCATATCTACAGTTTGAGCTGATGAAAGATACGCAGATGCAACTCGGTTACACATACGAAAACCGCTGGTACAAAGAGAAGGACTCTGACGATGCCGAGAGTCATCTTTTTTCTGCCAGTTTGACAAAAGAGTTATCTGCCAGAACCTCTATGTCCTTATCTGGTTCTTACAAGGAATATCGCCCCAAAAACCCCGACAATGTCCGCATTGTCGGCGGTGGTGGCACTTATGAGTATGATAAGAAAAATGTCAATATTGGATTGTCATACCAGGTAACAGACCGGTTGCAGTTGCAAGGAAGCTATGGTCACAGCTGGCTAAATTACGATGTGACCAGTGACAGCGATTCTGATGTCTGGTCGGCAAACGTTGATTACGAAATTACCAGTAACTACACGGTTGGAACGGCCTATTCTGTGAGTTACATCGTTTCCGTACAAGATGGGGCATCGGAAACCGATCGACTCTCGGCATATCTTGAATATGATGACCGCTTCATGCTCAATTTTACACTCTTTGCCAACAATAGTGATTACGTTGAAATTAACCGTAAAGACGACTCTTACGGTGGGCAGCTCTCTGGAGAACTGCCGTTTAATGATAAAACCGGTATAACCGGCCTATTCCGTTATACGAATTTTGACCGTAGCGGATTTGATGCAGAAGAATTTGATCGCTACAGCACCAAACTCTCCCTTTACTATGAGACCAGGTTGGGGCGGGTCTCCGCTGGCTACATATACAACCGTAACGATTCTGATCTCAATAATGAAGACTACACAAATAACATCGTATTTATTAATGTTTCACTGCGCTTTTAACGGGACAAGTATATGTACACAGAGTTTTTTAAACTCAAAGTCAAACCCTTCGAACTGCTTCCCAACCCGGAATTCCTTTACCAGAGCCGTTCACACAAGAAAGCTCTGAATTATCTGAAGTATGGTCTTCATGAGCGTGCTGGATTCATTCTCTTGACCGGGGAAGTTGGCTCAGGAAAAACCACGATTGTGCGCAACATCATCGGTGAGATGGGCAACGATGTCGCCTTGTCGATGCTATTTAATACCAAAGTTTCCAATAAACAGGTTCTGGCTATGATTAACGAGGATTTTGGCTTGAACGTGATCGGCAAGGACAAAATTACCTTATTGAGAAACCTGAATGATTTCCTGCTTGGCATCCATGCCCAGAAACGACGGGCGGTTGTCATCATAGATGAAGCACAGAATCTCTCTGCGTCTGCACTTGAAGAGATCCGCCTGCTTTCAAATCTGGAAGCTACCGATGCCAAGCTGCTGCAGATTGTTCTGGTTGGACAGCCAGAATTGAAGAAGACGATTGCTCGCTACGAGTTACGCCAATTGCGTCAGCGGATCAGTGTGCACTCTCAGATAGACCCCTTGACACGTAACGAAACCGAAGATTATATCTATTATCGGCTGGAAAAAGCTGGCAATCGCAGTGCCTTGTCATGGTGTGAGGGCACGTTTGATGTGCTCTTTAAGTACAGCCAGGGGCTTCCGCGTCTGATCAATGTTTTTTGTGACTTTATACTTCTGGCAGCTTGCGTTGAAGGTACGACTGAACTGAGCCTTGAGTTTGTACAGGATGTTATCAGTGATGTTGCCTGGGATAAGCATGTTACTGAATGCGCTGAAGATCCATCGGCGATCAAAGCCCTGCCACGCCAAAGCCTGGTGGAACGCTTGAGCGCTTATGAACAAAAGATGGCTGCACTCGAAGTTCTGCTGTCTCACCGTGATGAGATTGATCGTGAACTCATGGCTCACAAGGAAATGCTCAATGAAATCCTTAAAGTTCAGGAAAAAGGTTTTCGCAGGATGGAAGAAGGTCTTGAACGCACTCGTCATCACTTAGAGATGTATTTAACTGGTTTTGCAGCAAAAGAAATCGAAGACCTTAAGGATTCAGACGTTGAAAGTCTGGAGGAACATCCAAGTAAAGGCTTGTTAAGCAAACTCTTTAGTTAATGAGGGCAAAGGCTTTGTTGGCCGCTGATAAAATCTGATGAACGCTGATTAGTCAAAGGCGGGTCTTTATTTTGTGATTTATCAAAAGAGGCCTTGTAAAACCTTATAAAGCCTATTGATCGTCATTCTCGCGCATGCGGGAATCCAGTGGTTTACTGGAATTGTCAAAAAATGGATCCCCGTTTTTACGAGGATGACGACTTTTGTATGAGGCTCAGAAGTTATCAGATTTTATCCGCGGCTAAATTAATCTTGTTAATGGTTTTAATGCATGTCGATTACAAATTATATGACCATAGATGTCGAAGACTACTACCATGTTTCGGCATTTGAAAAGATTTCGCCGCCATCCACTTGGGAAGGACGTGAGAGCCGTGTTGAGCGCAACACCGACCTGGTTTTGGCGATCCTGGACGAGGCATCAGTTAAGGCAACCTTTTTTGTTCTGGGTTGTGTTGCAGATCGTTTCCCCAGCTTGGTTAAATGCATCGCCACTGCAGGCCATGAAATTGCTAGTCATGGCTATGGTCACCAACGCGTTTGTAACCAAACCAGGGAAGAGTTTCGTGATGATGTCAGGCGCAGCAAAGGGTTGTTGGAAGATATCTCTGGAGGCCAGGTTTGCGGTTATAGGGCCCCGAGTTACTCGATTTCGCGCGACACTTTCTGGGCTTTTGATGAATTATATGAGGCCGGTTATCTCTACGATTCCAGCATCTTCCCAATCCACCATGATTATTACGGCATAGCTGATTGGCCCAGGTTTGTCTCACCTGCAGTCAAGGTGGCAGAGAACGACTGGCAGCCTGGTGAAGCCACCAATGGTGAACCATCCATCATGGAGGTGCCGATCACCACAGTGCAGATCGCTGGAAAGAATCTGCCGATTGCAGGGGGGGGGTATTTCCGGCTGTTGCCATATCCTTTTACATCATGGGGGTTGCGTCGTATCAACAAGCTTGACAAACAACCTTTTGTTTTCTACCTGCATCCTTGGGAGTTTGATCCTGATCAACCGCGGATGCAAAATATTACCTGGAAAAGTCGTTTCCGGCATTACCTGAATTTAGATAAAACTGAGAACCGCTTTCGACAGCTGTTGTCAGAGTTCAAATTCGCCCCAATTGGTGGGGCCTTGGCCTTAAACTGACCGTTGTGAGGATAGTCTAGTAAAGATGTCTATTCGATTTACTCATACTGCAGATGCCAACTTATGGGACGACTACGTCCATAACCACCCTAGCGGCACAGTCTTTCATTTGTTTGCATGGAAACAAGTGATAGAGCAATCTTTCCAGCATAAAAGCCATTACCTTATCGCTATCGAAGATCAAGAAGATACAGTGGTCTGCGGGGTTCTGCCCCTTTTTGAGATAAGGAGTCTGTTGTTTGGACATTCACTGGTGTCAGTGCCGTTTGCCGAGATTGGTGGTGTCCTGGCAGACAATGCCTCTGTCGAGGAAGCCCTTTTAGAGGAGGCTTTTAGCTTAAGTAGCGAAATAGGTTGTGCCTACATCGAACTGAAAAACCAGGTAGCTATAGCTGGCTTGCCAACCAAGAACCTCTATTTTAACTTCAGTAAACCGCTGGATGAGGACCCGGAGAAAAATCTGCTTGCGATCCCGCGAAAATCTCGTGCCATGGTGCGCAAAGGCATCAAGAAAGGGTTGGTTACAGAAACGGGAATACACCTCTTCGATGATTTTTATGAAGTTTTCTCAAGGAGCTACCATACCCTTGGCACACCGGTCTTTTCGCGCGCCTATTTTCGGAATTTATTGGCATTTTTTGCAGATGACGCAGAGTTGATGGTGGTTCGTACTGAACAAGGCAAGTCGATTGCCGCTGTCATGACACTTTACTATCAGGATCGGGTGATGCCCTATTATGCAGGATCATTGTCTGCATACCGCCACCTGGCCCCAAATGATTTTATGTATTGGCAACTTATGTGTAAGAGTTGTGAACGCGGTTCCAGGATTTTTGATTTTGGCCGGAGCAAAGCCAGTACCGGCTCTTTTTCATTCAAGCAGCACTGGGGTTTTGAACCGCGGCCTCTGGCGTATCAATATCACTTGACCAACACTAAAGAAATGCCGAACCTGAGCCCGGCAAATCCGAAATACCGGCGTAAAATAGAGATGTGGAGAAAGATGCCTTTTGCCATGACGAAAGTGGTTGGTCCACAAATCGCAAAATACCTGGGATGATGAATGTTTTATATCAAAATATTCATGCCGCCATTGTCGTTGATGGCACTCATCTTCCTGACTTCTTCATTGCCAGGAGATGTAGAGCATGGAGTATTAAACTTCATGCTTATGCTTAAACCGACCCTGCAGAACAGCCTGCATGTTCCTCTTTTCGGAACCTTGCAGTACCTCTGGTTACGTGCGCTGACAAAAGCGAGCAGGACAGGTTGCAGGGCAATTTTCACCGCTATAGCGATCACTTTCAGCTACGGTTTGCTCGATGAGTACCATCAGATGTTTGTTCCCGGACGTTACGCTTCTGTGTCTGATGTAGGTTTAAACCTGCTGGGGATCCTGATCGGAACAGGGCTGTTTGTTTACATTGGACGTCAGAAATCCCCCGAGAAAGGTTAACGTGTTGTTTTGAAAATTTTGTATCTGGCACATAGGATCCCATATCCGCCGAACAAAGGCGATAAGATCCGCTCTTTCAATCATGTCAAATACCTGGCAGCAAGGCACGAGCTTGACTTGATCTGCCTGGTTGATGATCCACGTGACCTCTCCGGTGCAGATGCTTTGAATTCATTGTGTCGACGTGTTCATGTTAGTGAGTTTAATAAATTTCAATCCAAGCTGAAGGGGCTGGTTAGCATGCTGAAGGGCCACTCCATCTCTTCTGGCTATTTTTATCTTGATGCCGTTCAACGAGTCTTTGATCTATGGCTTGACGATCATGATTACGATGCCATTATCTGTTTTTCTTCGCCAATGGCAGAGTATATTTTTAAAAGTAAGTCCTTACAACTTACAAGCAAACGTCCAAAACTTATCATGGACTTCTGCGATGTTGATTCAGACAAATGGCAGCAGTATGCGCAGAATGCTAAATTTCCACTAAACGTTCTTTATAGAACCGAAAATCAGCGTCTCGCCTCTTTTGAACGAAAGGTTTACCAGGAATTTGATCATTCATTGCTGATTTCAGATAAAGAGCAGGAGTTGTTCAGAAATGTTTGTCCAGACACAACCAAGGTTACTGTTGTGCGTAATGGTGTCGATTTCGATTATTTTTGCCCTGGGTTGACTGATGAAGGGAAGGTTGGCGCGAATGGTCCCGTGATTGCTTTTATGGGGGCTATGGACTATCACGCCAACGTTGACGGTGTTCGCTGGTTCTGCCTTAAGGTATTACCACGAGTACAAGTAAAATTCCCAAATCTCAGACTTTTGATCGTTGGTAGTAATCCGGTTGCCGCTGTGCAGAAACTGAACCGTCTACCAGGGGTTGAAGTCACAGGCTTTGTTGATGATATCCGTGATTATTATCGGATGGCAGATCTTTGCGTGGTTCCACTCAGGCTTGCCAGAGGAGTTCAAAACAAGATTCTTGAAGCTATGGCCATGAGTAAGGCAGTGGTAACTACATCAAGAGCCAATGATGGTGTTCAGGCCCACGATGGTACCCACCTTCTGGTTGCTGATAGTGCTGATATCTTCTCTAAATCTATTGTTAAACTTATATCAAACAGTACGTTAAGGCATCAGCTTGGAAGTAACGCCAGAGGTTTTATTGTCAATAATTATGATTGGCAAAAGATCATGGCAGGGTTTTCGAACCTGCTGCAAGAGCGAAGCACACCTTCAGTCAGAGCGATACAGAAACAGAGATCTGAGGAGCCGACAGTGTGTCAGCCACAGGCTGGCAAAGTTGCGGGAGGGCTGTCATGAAAATCCTGCATGTCCTTGACCACAGCCTGCCTCTGCATAGTGGCTATACCTTTCGCAGCCAGAGTATCTTTCATGCACAGCAGAAACGCGGCTGGCAACCGGTTGTGATCACATCCCCAAAGCATGAACAGAATCTTGATGAGAGTGCTCCAGAGCGTGAAGAGATCAATAACGTAACCTACCATCACTGCGGGTCAACCCCAGTGGTTGCCCTGCCTTTTGTGACAGAAGCCTGGTTGATGCATGTCCTGTCGCGACGCATCCTCAAGGTCGCCAAAGCCGAGAAGTCAGAAGTCATACATGCCCATTCTCCTGTACTCAATGCCATTCCGGCCATCTGGGCGGCAAAGAAACTCGCAATACCAGTCGTATATGAGATTCGCGCCTTCTGGGAAGACGCCGCAGTCGACCACGGCACCTACATTGAGGATTCGTGGAAATACCGCCTCACCAAGTGGATCGAAACCTGGGTTTGCAAGAAAGTGGACCATATCGGCATTCTCTGTAATGGCCTGAAGAATGACTTGATTTCACGGGGAATACCTACCGAGAAAATCACGCCGATCTTCAATGGCGTTGACCCTGAGAATTTTAAGCCAACACCGGCAGATGCTGAGTACCGTGAAAGTTGGAACCTCAATGGTAAAACTGTTATCGGTTTTATCGGCTCATTCTATCGTTACGAAGGTCTAGATCTGTTAATCGAGGCCTTCGCCGAAGTCACCAAGGCGCAACCCGACACTCTTCTGTTGTTGGTAGGCGGCGGTGAAGTAGAAAGCGAGTTAAGGGCACAGATCAATAAGCTCGGCCTGCAAGATCGCGTCATTATGCCCGGCCGCATTCCTCATGAGCGCATCCCTGGCGTTTATGCAATGATCGACATCCTTGCCTACCCCAGGCGTTCTATGCGACTAACGGAGCTTGTGACGCCTCTGAAGCCGCTTGAGGCGATGGCTATGGGGAAGGTGCTGATTGCCAGTGATGTCGGTGGGCATAAGGAGCTGATTACACACGGGGAGACGGGCATACTTTTCCCGGCAGGAGATGTTGCTGCCCTGGCGAGAGAATTGGTGAGGCTGATTGCTGATCCAGTAAGTCGTGAAGAATTGGTCTCCAACGCCATACACTGGGTCGTTAGCCAACAAAGTTGGGTCAAGACGACTTCTGCTTATGAAGGGATTTATAAAAACGCATTGCAAGCGCCCAAACTGCTGCAGGGCCAGGAGGAGATGGCATGACGCCAAGTATCCCTTTTGGCGGCTTCCTTGCCTGCCAGAATGCCAGCATCGGAGCTTCTGAGCTGATGCACCACCTCGAGTCATCAGGTGCGCAGGTTTGTCATATTGAGCATGCCGGTCTGGTGATGGCGGGTTGGACGGAATTCCCGGGGCAGGGTTTGTGGCAATCCAATTCAGCGGTTGTTGCCTACGACCTGAATCTAACCAATAGAGGTGAGCTTAAAGAGATTGCAGAAATCCCCGAAGGCCAGACGTGCGACCCTGGCGAATTGCTCTGGCGACTTTATCAACGCCTCGGACGCGATTTCATCGACAAACTACGCGGCGCTTTTGCTTTCGCGCTTTGGGACAATACCGAAAATACCTTACTGGTCGTTACGGACTTCTTCGGTATCCGCCCGGTTGTATATACAGGAGAGGGGAGAAGTTTCGCAGCAGCCTCACGTATCCGACAGCTCGCTCATGTCGGTATCGACAAACAGATCAACCCCGAAGCCATTTACCACTACCTTTTCTTTCAGGCGATCTGCAGCCCTGTCAGTATCTACCACGATATTAACAAGCTGGAACCGGGCATGGGTCTGGAAGTCAAAGAGGGCAAAGTACATCCCTGGACCCATTACGACATCCGCTATCAACCACAGGCTAAAGATGAGGCCCACTGGTGCAAGAGCATCCCTGAAGAATTAGAGAGGGCTATTGGCCGTTACGTTCCTCAAGGTGACGAAGAACAGACTGGCTGCTTCCTCTCCGGCGGCACAGATTCCAGCACCATTGTCGGTTACTATTCCAAACTGGCGAAGCAGCCAGCCCGTACTTTCTCTATCGGTTTTGACGACCCGGCCTATAACGAGCTTGGCTATGCACGTCTAGCGGTTGACCATTTTGGCACTGAACAGCATGAATATATGGTGACTGCGAAAGATGTGCTGGATTTGATCGATCATTTACCGCGAATTTTCGACGAGCCTTTCGGCAACGCTTCCGTTGTCGCCGCCTATTTCTGTGCACAATTGGCAGGAGAACATGGGCTGAAGGTCATGCTCGGCGGCGATGGTGGCGACGAAGTGTTCGGCGGCAATGAACGCTATGTACAAAATCTGGTAT
>JAMONP010000041.1 GCA_027065695.1 Desulfuromonadales bacterium
AACCTGCTACAGGGAGTACCTACCTGAAGTTCGGCTTGCGAAAATCAGGCGCTCTGGCAGTGGTCGGTGTGGCGGTAGCGGTCACGGTAGAAGAGGGTGTTCTGGTTGATGCTCGTATTGTCATGGGAGCGGTTGCACCTATCCCCTTGCGGGCAAAAAAAGCTGAAGAGCTCCTCAGGGGCCAGACAATTACCGATGATCTGTTGGAAGAGGCGGCAAATATGGCTTGCTCCGAATGTACCCCGATAACGGATATCAGAGGTTCGGCGGAATATCGTCGCGACCTGGTCAGGGTGCTGACGAGACGCGCTCTTCGTAAAGCTATCGATGAAGGTCATGTATAAAGGGAGAATGACATGCTTAATCAGACTATTACTGATAATGAAGGGGTGAAACGCTACCTGATCACCCTCAATGTAAATGGCGATACTCACACCGTGCTGGTGAAGGGCAATGCAATTCTGGCCAATGTCCTGCGTGACGAACTTAATCTCACCGGCACCAAAAAGGGCTGTGAGCTTGGTGACTGCGGCTCTTGCACCGTACTCCTGGAAGGCAAACCGGTGGACTCCTGCATGGTGCTCGCCATGGAAGCAGACGGTCGCGAGATCACCACGATAGAGGGTGTGGCGGTCAACAGTAAACTCGACGCAGTCCAGGAAGCAATGCTCAACTACACGGCGGTACAGTGTGGCTACTGCACCCCCGGTATGGTGCTCTCTGCCAAGGCCCTTCTGACCCGCAATCCACATCCAACCGAGCCAGAAGTCCGGGAAGCGATTTCCGGTAATCTCTGTCGCTGTACTGGGTATGTCCATATCGTCGAAGCAGTTATGGCTGCTTCCGAGGGACGTCTGGTTCCAGAAGACTACAAAAGCAGTAAGGCAGAAGGAGAATCCGCATGAGCAGCGAACGTAAAGACGAATATAAAGTCATAGGCCACAGTGTCCCCCGCATCGACGGCCCGGAAAAAGTCACCGGAGCGGCCAAGTACACCCTCGACCTGAAATTTCCCAACATGCTTTACGGTAAAATCCTGACCAGCCCCCACGCTCATGCGCGGATCATTTCCATTGATACTTCCGAGGCCGAGGCGCTACCGGGAGTCAAGGCGGTCATCACCCACGAGCATGTGCCGACCTTGAAGTACGGTCTCAGCCCGGCCCGCTGGGACGAGAATATCTTCTGCAGCGACAAGGTCCGCTTCGTTGGCGATAAGGTCGCTGCGGTGGCCTGCCTCGATGAAAGCACCTGTTACAAGGCCCTGAAACTTATCAAAGTGGAATACGAAGTCCTGCCAGCCGTACTCGACTTCACCACCGCCATGGATGAGGGACAACCCTTGGTACACGAAGAATATGAACGTAATATCAACACCGAGATCCATCAGGAGTTCGGCGACGTCGACAAGGCTTTTGCCGAAGCATACCACGTGCGCACCGACACCTTTATCGGCCAGCGGACCTACCAGTGTCCAATCGAACCGCATACTGCCATTTCCATGTGGGATAATAACAAACTCACCGTCTACTCCAGCACCCAGTCACCGCACTATTTCCAGTATTACATTGCCCGTGAGTTCGGCCTGGACATGGGTGATGTCCGCATCATCAAGCCCTTTGTGGGTGGCGGTTTCGGTGGCAAACTTGAACCGACCGGACTGGAGTTTGCCGGTGCCGTACTCGCTAAACGCACCAGTCGACCGGTGAGAATGTTCTACGACCGAGCCGAGATGTTTGCCCATAATCGCGGCCGGCACGCACAACAGATGGAGATCACCTCCGGTGTCGACAAAAACGGTAAGATCCTGGTTATTCATGCCAATTTCAAGATGGATGGTGGCGCCTATACCAGCCTGGGGATTGCCAGTGCCTACTACGCAGGCGCGCTGCTGCCGATGACCTACGAGTTCGACAACTACAAATTCGACATGTATCGGGCTTACACCAACCTACCGGCCTGCGGTGCCCAGCGTGGCCACGGTGCCCCCCAGCCCAAATACGCCTTTGAGAGCCACCTTGACAATGTTGCCAAGGACCTGGGAATTGATCCCATGGATATCCGGATTCTTAACGCTCGACGAGAGAACACCGAGACTCCCAATAATTTCAAGGTCAATTCCTGCCATATGCGTGAGTGTCTGGAAAAGGTCCGGGAAATGTCGGACTGGGACGAGAAGAAGAAACATAAGATTCCAGGCCGTGGCGTCGGGGTTTCAACCGGGAGCTTTGTAACCGGTGCCGGTTATCCAATCTATCGTACCGATCTGCCCCATTCGTCGGCCTTCATCAGAATTAACGAGGATGGTACGGCGGCGACCCTTTATACCGGAGCGGTTGAAATCGGCCAGGGTTCAGATACTGTCCTCTGCCAGATGGCCGCCGAGGCCATGGGTTACCGCTATGAGCATATGAAGATCATCGCAGCGGACACCGAAATCACCCCCATGGACTTAGGAGCTTATGCCAGTCGCCAGACCTATATGTCTGGAACCGCTGTCAAAATGGCTGGTGAAGAAATCAAAAAACAGATCATCGAGATGGCATCAGCCATGCTCTCCCTGCCGGTGAGCGACCTTGACTGTGACGACGGCATTGTTTTCTCGTTGTCCCGCGAGGGCAAAGCCCTCACCTTCGAGGAAGTAGCACGCAAGCACTTCGTTCTTAAGGGGCCTCTGCTCGGCAAAGGTGTCTACACCCCACCCAAGCTGGGTGGTACCTTCAAAGGAGCTCCGGTCGGAACGTCTCCAGCCTACAGCTTTGGCGCTCAGGTCGGTGAGGTGCAGATCGACGAGGAAACTGGACAAATTGATGTCTTAGGTATCTGGGACGCGCATGACTGTGGTAAAGTGATCAACCCACGTCTTCTGCATGGCCAGGTGCATGGCGCACTGTTCATGGGCATGGGAGAATCATGTTGGGAAGAGGTTCGCTATGACGACAAGGGCAAAATCATAAACCCTGAACTGGCCAACTACCTGTTTCTGACTGCGATGGACATGCCGCCGATTGAATCCGAGGTGCTCGACACCTACGAGCCAACCGGGCCATGGGGAGCAAAAGAAGTCGGCGAAGGAGCCACCAATCCGACCCTGGGGATGTTTTCCAACGCTATATTCGACGCCATGGGGGTGCGGGTCAACAGCCTGCCACTTACCTACGAGAAAGTGTGGCGAGCCCTCAAAGAGAAGCGCGAGCTCGAAGAGGCAGAAAAAAACAAAAAGAGTTGATTGAAGCGGAGAGGATTAAGCACCATGTGGGACTGGATCAGTAAACTTGATGAATTACGCCGCCGCGACCAATTAGCTGTTCTGGTAACGGTCACAAAAAGCAGCGGCTCGACCCCGCGCAAGCAGGGAGCCAAAATGATCGTTCTTCCTGATGGGACATTTCATGGAACGATCGGCGGGGGAACGGTAGAGCACCATATCCTTGAGGATGCCCGAACCTGCCTTGCCGAGATGCACTCCAGTTCCGCAGAGATTCCCTTGAAACAAAAAGGAGAATTCCCCGCCTGCGGAGGGACCATGGAGATGTATATGGAAGTCATCAACCACAACCCTGCCCTCTACCTGTTCGGCGCAGGTCATATCGGCCAGGCTCTCTGCCAGATTCTCGAAGGGACGCCTTTCCGTATCCATTTGGTCGATGAACGTGATGAATGGATCAATGCACCCGGAATCCCCGACAGCACTATCCGTCATCAATGTCACTATAGCGATTTCATCGAAACCGCCAACTGGTCTGAAAAACGTTCTTTTGTTACTATCCTCACCTTCAGTGGCACTGTCGATCAACAGATCCTCGAGGAAGTCATGCCTCATCCGACTCGTTACGTCGGTATGATCGGCAGTAAAAATAAATGGGATCGTGTGCGGAAAAACCTGCAAGAGAAAGGCTTAGACCTTTCGCAGGTCATCTGCCCCATCGGTCACGATAACGGTGGCGGTTCTCCGCAGGAAATCGCCATAAGTATAGCCAGCCAACTCCTTGCCACCTATTATGGCCGCGAATGAAATGACAACTCCCCTGCTCAAGGATCGCACTATTATTATCAAGGGGGCAGGTGAACTGGCGACGGGGGTCGCCTGCCGGTTGTATCGCGCCAACTTCAGGCGCATTCTCATGCTTGAGATTACTGCTCCTCTGGCGGTCAGAAGACGGGTCTCGTTCTGCGAAACTATCCATGATAAAAACATGATGGTTGAGGGGATTGAAGCTGTCAGGGTTAACAAGGACTCCGAACTGCTAGAGGCCTGGAAGAACGGTAAGATCGCTGTCCGTGTGGATCCAAAGGCTGAGAGCCTCCACCACGACAAGCCAGCGGTTTTTATTGATGCAACCCTGGCAAAGCGAAACCTCGGCACCTGCATAAGTGATGCGCCTCTGGTCATTGCCCTTGGGCCAGGTTTTGTTGCCGGCAAGGATGCTGACGTGGTTGTCGAGACCAACCGCGGCCACGATCTCGGTCGTTTGATTCTCGCTGGAGCAGCCGAAGCAAACACCGGAGATCCCGGCAATATCGGTGGCTACACCAAGGAACGGATTATTCGTTCTCCGGCCAATGGCATTTTTATCGCCGAAAAACAGATCGGTGATGCAGTCACCAAGGGCGACCTGATCGGCCGGGTCGGCAGAACCGCAGTGATCGCCCCCCTCGACGGCATGCTCCGTGGCCTCATCAGGCCTGAAATCTCTGTTACCACCGGGCTGAAAATCGGCGACGTTGATCCGAGGAACGAGGTGAGTTATTGCGACACTATCTCCGAAAAGGCCAGAGCCTTGGGCGGAGCGGTTCTCGAAGCGATTCTAGCTCGTTACAACCTCTGAGAGGCACCATGAAGCCGATCGAAACGACCCTTCTTCGCGAACCGCGGGGAGTTCTCAGCCTCACTGGCGGAGGTGGCAAAACCAGCCTGATGTTTTACCTGGCTCAGCAACTTTCTCGTGTCGGCAAGAGGGTACTGACAACCACTACGACCAAGATCTTCTATCCGACTGCAGAACAGAGTGAAAAAGTTCTGGTCGACAGCGACCCAGAAAGCATCCTGCAACAAGTTACATCCCAACATCATTGCAACCACATCACTGCCGCGTCAGAACTTCTGGCCAATGATTCCAAGCGCCTTCAAGCCAATGGCTCCAAACTCAAAGGATTTTCCTCCGCAGCCATCGACCTTTTTGCAAAGTCGGGGCATTTCGACTGGATCATCGTAGAAGCCGATGGCTCGGCCCGACGCCCTCTCAAAGCACCTGCGGAGCACGAACCGGTCATTCCGGCTAATACTACAGTTCTGGTCGCAGTGGCAGGTTTAGAGGTGCTCGGTTGCCCCTTGTCCGAAGATATCGTTTTTCGCTCCGAGCTTGCTGGGGCCTTGATGGGAATCTCTACTGGTGAAACCATCACCGAATCCGCGCTGGTCAACCTCTTCAACCACCCCCTCGGTGCCTTCAAAGACGCACCTGGTCAGGCACATCGCTTCATTTTTCTCAACAAGGCCGACGACTTAAAACGGCGCGATGCTGCAGCCAGGATCGCTGCGCTGCTTTGTCATAATCCTCAGACTGTTGCCGAATCATTGCTCGTTGGTCAAGCATTGAATGGAATCGATATTCACGCTGAATATCCTTTGACGCACACGCCATGAAACCCTCTTCAAAAGTCACCGGGATCATCCTGGCAGCAGGAGCAAGTTCCCGCATGAACAGGACCAAACAACTGCTCCCTTTTCGCGGACAGACTATGCTGGAATGTGTGGTCGATAGCGCTCTGGCCTCTTCCCTGCACCGGATTGTCGTCGTCCTTGGTCACGAGTCTGAATTACTTGTACCACTGCTGGTGAACAGAGACGTCACCGTCAGCCATAACCGCCACTACGACAAGGGACAGAGTTCCTCGATCAAGACCGGCCTGCACTCGCTTACAGAGGAGGCTGACGCCGCCCTTTTTCTTCTCGGCGACCAACCGCTCGTCACCCCGGAGATTATCAACCTGATTCTCGCTGCCTGCGAAGCATCTCCCAGCCCCATTGTTCTGCCTGTTTTCAATGAGAAACGCGGTAACCCAGCCCTTTTCAGCCGAGAGACCTTTCCTCGCCTCGCGACCCTCAAAGAGGACTACGGTGCCCGCCCCCTCTTTGAAGAGTATGCTAATCGCATTCTCAAGGTTCCCGTATCCGACCCCGCTATCCACTTTGATGTCGATACGGAAGAGGATTACCGCAAGCTCCTGCTTTTGGAACATCAGTAGTTCAAATCCTCTTCAAAAACCCCATATTGCACTTGACGCAGTCGACCTCACAGGTTATCTTGCATACAAGACGATTTTGCTACAGCCATACTATATATCTATATACAAACAGTAGCTCAGTAAAGATTAAACAACTACAGCACAAGGCCTTACAGGAAAACTCCTACGTGACCCCCACAAATAGACCACTGGCACATATGTCTTGCATACGACCTATCTGACGGAGCAATTTTGAAGATGAGCATGGATATTCAGACAAAGGTTAAACAACTTGCGGCACGAATGTACGAACACCCCCAGTACCCGACTCAAGGGGCAGTGATTTTCGTTGACCTCGCGAAACAAGAGTACTTTTCCAGGTACTTGCCCGTTGAGGTCGTCCACAATTTTCTCACCAATCGTGGCGGGAACATGTTTTTACTCTACAATCTCCTCCTAGATGGCAAAAAGCCTCTCGACCCACAGGTCCCCATGATTTTCGGTAGCGGTGCTCTTACGGGACGTGTTCCCACGGCTACCCGCGGCAACGTCAGCGGTATCTCTCCTGAAAGTGATGCCATCCTTGACAGCAGCTGTGGAGATGCTTTTCCTACTTTCCTCAAATTTCACGGTTATGATCACCTGGTCCTCTACGGTCAGGCCACGGCATGGACTCTCCTGCAAATTTCAGCAGACAGGATCAGCTTTCACGATGCCACCAGTTACCGGGGGATGGACAACACAGATTTTACCCAAGCGATAGAGAATGATTATTCCTGCACCGAACGCAAGGATATGGCCATGGCCAGAATCACCAGTGCCGGGGAAAACCTGGTCCTCTGTTCGGGTATTATGGGGGGAGCCAAAGCCATCTATGCCCGTGGAGGAGCTGGCGCCAAAATGGGTTCGCTCAAACTCAAAGCCGTTATGACTCTGGGTCGCTACGCTTCCCCATCGCTCTCTACAACCTTCAAGCAAAACAACAAGGAGATCGCAAAAAAAATCCTTGAGGCCAGTGCCATCAAGAATGCTCTTAAGACTGTCGGAACACCCTTCCTCTACAAACCGAGCCGTATCCTCCATGCCATGGGAACCAAAAATAACCAGGAAACCAGCTGGCACGATTCACTCGATGCCGACAACTTTGATGTCTACCGTACCGGGATGGACGGTTGCTTCAAATGCCCGGTTCATTGCCGCCCTCTCAATGATATGACTCCTGAAGGTAAAGGCGGATGGGGCACCAATGCTCTCAAAGGGCTAACTGGCAACGCCAGTTACGATCAGAAACAGGCCGAAAGCGTACATCGGAAGGAGAAGTCTTATAAGGGGGTCAACGACGATGGCAAATATGATCGTTTCGACAAAGGTGACGGTCCGGAGTATGTCACCTTGCAGAAAATGGGTCCTATGATCGGCATCAAAGAACCGGAACAGGTCCTACGTCTGAACAACATCCTCAATGAACTCGGCCTTGATTCTTCCAGTACAGGAAGCGCCATTTCATGGGCTATGGAACTCTATCAGCGCGGTATTATCACCACCAGGGACACCGGCGGACTCGATCTGAACTGGGGAGATTACGAAGTCATCGAAAAGCTTCTCTTCATGACTGCCCGACGGCAAGGCTTCGGCGATGTTATCGCCGACTCCAGCCGTGCTGTGGAAAAGGGGAAATACCCACAGGAGGCACTCAAATACCGGATGGCTGTTAAGGGACTATTCCAGAGCGACCCCCATGATGCGCGCATCCTCAAAGGCTTCGCTCTTGGCCTGGCCGTCGCAACCCGCGGAATGGACCATCTGCGGAATCGTCCCACCCTCGAAATCAATGCAAAGATCAACGACAACTGCGAAGCCAAAACCGCCCTATACGGCGGCTATGTCGCACCGGATCCAACCAGCTACGAAGGGAAGGAATATGCCGTCAGCCGATGTGAAAGCACTTACGCTGTCGGTGATGCCGTCGGCATGTGCCGCTTCGCGACCAAGCTCTTCAACTCCCCATCAACCGCTGGCTACGAGGATTTTGCCACCCAACTGCAGGAATTGACTGGTGAAGAATTCACTGCTGAACAACTCAACAAGGTCGGGCGTAATATCACCGGGGTGGAACGACTCATCAATGCGCGCCTTGGTCTGACCGAAAAAGACGACACCCTCCCCGAACGCTGGTTTGATGATGAGATCAAGACCGGCCCATTCGCTGGCGAGAGAATCGACCGGACCCAGTTCGAGGAACTCAAATCATGCTACTATGACATCACCGGCCTGAATTCTGCCGGCCTCCCGGCGCTTGCATGGCACCGGGATCTCGCCGAAACCCTTACCGGCTTCGCCGTCCAGGTCAGCCTGCCAGCCAACACCCCTGGGGCTCCGGAAGATGCTGTCATCATTGACCAGCCGGTCGCCAACGTTACCGAACTCAGAGCTGCACTGAACAAGCGGCTTCCTGATGCAGTCAACCAATTAGAAGACTGTAGTCTGGTTATTCTTGTTAATGACAAAATTGTCCTATCCGGCGAGAAAACCTTTCCCATCCAAAACGGAGACGAGGTCACACTTCTGGCAATGCTTTCCGGGGGGTAATGAATGAACTGAATGGGACAACTTATTTGTAGGCTATCAATAAAAAAGGCCAGCCGCAAAACGGCTAACCTATTGATTAATGGCGCGCGATACAGGATTCGAACCTGTGGCCTCTGCCTCCGGAGGGCAGCGCTCTATCCAGCTGAGCTAATCGCGCACAAGAAGGGTTTTATAACCCAATTCATAGACTTTTGCAACTGCAATCAAAGTCTATCAAGACGGTTGCCGCGTCGGTCAACTCCCTGCTATCATGTCACTTATGTGGCGCACTCTTCTCATCATTCTAATCGCAACATGCGGTTTAACAACTGCTGCCTTCTCGGCTGAACCACCCAAGGCCGCCGAACCTCCCAAGGATGAACAGTCTATCGTACCTGCGGTTGCCGTGGTCTCCGTGCAAGAGAGTTTCCTGATTGAGCCTCTGGCACCCGGGGTGTTTGCCGCGATTGCCAAAACGGGCAGCAAGGCAACCACCAATGCACTTTTTGTCATCGGCAGAGATTATGTTGTCGCTGCGGGAGCACATATGGGCAAACAGGTTATCAACGATCTGTATAAGGCCATCGCCGCACGCACAAGCAAACCGGTGCGGTATTTCGTGCTGGCTCATCATCACACTGGCTATACCTACATCGACTTCGACTTCCCGCCTGGCCAGGATATTATAATGAGCTGGCAGACCTGGAAAAATATTGATGCTGAGGTCCGAAAGCCAGCATACTCATCGCTCTTTTTCAATGAAGGCCTGACCTTGAAGCCTGGTGGAGTCTCAGTCGTTTTGACCAATATTGGTAAGGGGCATACCGATGGCGATGTCGTGGTTTTTATCCCGGAAGCCGGTGTGGTCTTCGCCAGCGACCTGTTGTATATCAACAGTGTCGGCTATATGGGCAGCGGCTACATGACTGACTGGCTTCTGGCCCTGGATTTTCTCGAACAGATGGGTGCCGAGCACATCATCCCCGGCTATGGTCCGGTCAGCGGCCCACAAGAGGTTTACGAGTTCAGTCAGTTCTTCCGCGATTTTTTAACCGCGGTTCTGCAACACATTGAACACGGCGACACCCTAGAACAAACCCTGAGCCACTTTGACCTACCCGAATACCATGACATGGACGGTTACGACCAGCTGATCGAACTGAACATCAAGCGAGCCTACAACGATCTAAAAAACAATTTTTCGCCATGACCTGGGAAATCATAATGATCAGCCCTTCTCTTCTTCCTCGTAAGTTTTTCTAACCAACAGAAAGATCACACCAACCAAAACAAAAAGACCGATAACGACACTTCCCCAGAGCTTACGCTGCTCAAGGGTTGAATCAATCGCAGCAACCTCATTGCTGATTTCACCTAACTTACTCTGCACACCAGACGTTTCCTGACGAACGCGCTCCACATCGACACCGTGAAAAATCCGGTGAAAGCTATTGCGTTGGTTGAATAAGCGCCCCTGCATATCTTCTACATTAAGACCGAGACGATATAAACGATCAAGGTCATGTTCGACTTTTGTGGCCAGCGTGTCTGTTTCAACCAGCGACGACCTGATCAGGGCTGCACGCTCATAAGAATGACACTGTGAGCAATTCTCTTCGTTAATCAGGTCGAGACTGGCCTTCTGAATCGCATGATTGCCATGGCAGACAACACACTGAGCACCACCTTCCTCAATTGCCTCACCATGCGCACCCGCTTGATAAGCGTCAGCAACACCAACATGACAGCGACCACAGAAAGCGGGGACATCGGCATAGTCTGGAGCTCCAAGAAAACCACTCTCAGGCGCCATTGCCATGCCAAAATCGGTGGGATCACCACCATGACAATCATTGCAGGAGATGCCGTTTTCTGCATGAACGCTGGTGCGCCAATCTGCAACGGGCGCGGCAAGGGCACCAGCTTGGCCGCTATGACATTGGATACAGACTGAATCAGCGGCCAGCAGCTGAGCAGGCATAGACCAACAGGCAACCATCACCACAACAAAAAGATAGCAGAGTGAGCGACTCATGAGTAATGCCCCCAGACGGAAATAGCTACAAAAGCAAGAATGATAAGCACGTAACAAGTCATAAACAAAGGCCTTTTGGATGGTCGCCGCTCAGGTCCTCGATCAATAAATGGCAACAAAGCCAAAAAGGTCATGAATGCCGCCTGCACTCCCAGACCAACAATCTCGCTGGGGAATATCTTCAGCGTCTGGTAAGCCCAGAGGAAATACCATTCCGGTTTGATATGTGGCGGGGTTAAAAATGGGTCCGCCGGTTGAAAAGCCGACTCGGGGAAAAACATGCCCGGGGCATAGAAGATAATAGCGAGTAAAAACGCCATAAAAAAACAAATAATCGCAGCATCTTTAACGAAATAGTTGGGAAAGAACGGGATGCCACCAGCATGCTTTTCATGCTCGAAGAACGGTAGCTCATCAGTGGTACGATAATCAGGCCCGAAAGGTGGCGGTGAAATGCCACGGCGCTTCACACAGAACAGATGCGCACCGATCAGACCGATCAGGATCAGTGGCATACCGACAACATGCAGAGCGAAGAAACGACCGAGTGTCTGGTTGCCGACAGTTGGGCCACCGCGCAGAAACTCAACCAGGTAATCACCAATGACCGGAATCGCACCAGCAGCATCGGTAGCAACTGTAGTTGCCCAGAAAGAGAGCTGACTCCATGGCAGCAGGTAACCTGTCAGACAGAGTCCCATAGTCAAATTAAGGATGATAAAACCTGACAGCCAGGTAAACTCCCGTCGCCCCTTGTAGCTGCCCATAAAAAGTACTGAGAGCATATGCAGCAACAGAGCAATCATAATAACATTGGCACCGATGGCATGAAGCATACGGAACAGCCAGCCGAAAGGGACCTCGTTTACTATGTACTGCACACTGGCAAATGCTTTTTCGGAATCTGGCACATAATACATGAGCAGAAATATGCCAGTAACAATCTGCAGAGAGAAAAGCGATAAGACAACGGCACCGAGGGTGTACCAGACGTTAACATTGCGCGGCAGTAGATAGCCTTTTAATTCTCGGTCGTAAAGATCTCTCACACCCAAGCGAACATCGAAAAAATCAACCAGCATCTTTATCGGTTGCATATAAAACTCCTATCCGATTTTGAGCTGGTCGCCATCAAGCTCAACGACAAAAGACTCAAGAGGTTTGGGTGGCGGGCCGCCAAGAACCAACCCTTGTGCGGAGAAACGACCACCATGGCAAGGACAGAGGAACTCCCCAGCCTGCTCCTGCCAGGCAACCACACACCCCAGGTGAGTACAAACAGCCGACAGAGCAATAAAATCACCAGGTGAAGGTTGTAAAATAACCGCTGGTTTGCTCCTGAACTGGAAGAAATGTGCTTTCCCCACAGCCACATCAGCACGCGGCACAGAAACCTGGTCGCTACCTCCACCAGTATCACTGGGTGCAAGAAAACGGAAAACCGGCCAGGCAGACGCGGCACCGATCAAGGCACCAAGTCCACCAAGCATGGTGAAGAGAAATTTACGCCGCTGTGGCGGGGTTACATGAGCAGTCATGCAAACTCCTTAGGGTTAAATGTCAAAGGGAGATCAGTCAAAAAGAAGTTTAATTATAGAACACCATGACGTTATTTCAAGTATGGGTGGAGAGAATAACAGTTGTGCATTACCAGTAACCCTGTTTATTATAAACCTGCAATGTTTATTCGAGACCACTAATCACCGATTAGCGGCTAATCGTTGCATAAACAGGTATGCGCAACTCATTTTTCGGCACACCTTCAATCGGCACTAATACATAACCACTGAAACGAGCATGCCCTGGTTTGGGGGTTAACTGTAATTCCAGAGTCACTTCATCACCATCAGCAAAAGACGATGCCGCTGTCATCTTGACGGTCAATTCAGCGGCAGTAGAGCTAGGTTCACCTAGAGTCAATGTTTTACCACCTTGATTGCGCAATGTGATCGTTGCAGTAACAACCTGGCTTGCAGCCACATTGCCAAAATTAATCTGGCTCGGCTCAGCCGCAACCGTCTCAAGGACGGTACCTTTAATAATGAGCTGTGCAACTGAGTTTATAGGATCATTACTATAGATATAGATGGTTTTAGACACGGCACCACGGAAGCGGGTGCTGTCAAAAGTGGCCTCGACTTCACCCTTTCCTCCAGGGAGAAGACTTTTCTCAGACACCAGAACAGCAGTACAACCACAAGAGCTACGAACACGATTAATCGATAAGGTTTCATCGCCTGCATTTGTAAATTCAAAAACATGACTCACCTTACTACCTTGAAAAACTTCGCCAAAATCGTACGTCCGACTATCGACCTGCAATTTTGGAGCAGCAAAGGCTATGGAACCAGACAAAAACACCAGAAGAATTGTAACCATACAGGAAGTAAAGCGCATCAAGCCTCTCCTTACAAAAAATGAAATTAACCCAAAAGCAATTGAAACCTGGTACTGATTATAGCACAGGATTTCCCTGCGCCTGCCAAGGAACTTCATCCCGTGAAAAAATTGACATCAATCAGTCGCTTTGCTATAGAATAGCGCACCATGTCTACTACAAACGCCTCCAACATAAAGCTATCCCAAACGCCTCTTTTCTCTGCGGAGGAGATTGCTGCGAGAGTCAACGAACTCGCCGCACAGATAGACAAGGATTATCGTGGACGAGAAATATTCATGATTGCCGTCCTCAAAGGGTCTTTCCTCTTCATTGCCGACCTGATCCGGGCGGTTAATACTCCGACAGTCGTTGATTTTGTGCGTCTTGCCAGTTATGGATCGGCAACCCAGTCTTCCGGGATTATAGAGGTCCGTAAGGACCTGGAGATGTCGATAAAGGATCGGGATGTTCTGGTTGTTGAAGATATTGTTGACAGTGGCCTGACTCTGAAATCACTCCGCAGCATGCTGCTGAACCGTCAGCCTGCCAGCTTGCGCATATGCACCCTGATCGACAAGCAGGCTCAACGGGTCACTAATGTACCGGTCGACTACATAGGTTTCTCCATAGACGATGGCTTTATCGTTGGCTATGGACTGGACCTTGATGAGAGATATCGCGACTTGCCCGATATCCGTATTATTGAGAACGTCTGAGTTGTTGAGAACAGTTAAAAAGTGCGTTTCCTGGAGAAAAAGAACTAATAGCGAGGGAGAAACTGAATGATCGTTCAGTGTGAAGCATGTCAAACCCGTTTTCGTTTAGCCGATGACAAGGTTAAGCCTGGCGGGATCAAAGTCCGCTGCTCCAAGTGCAAAGAAGTCTTTACTGTGACCCTTCCAGAACCGGAGCCTGTTGAAGAATCTATCGATTTTGGCTCTTTCAATATGGAGAAGGTCACCGAAGAGGCTCACGACGAGGCAACGCCAGCTCCTGAAAGCTCCCATGCTGACACTTCTGAGCCCGAAGCACAATCGGAACCTGACAGTGCGCCTGAATCATCTAAACCGCAAAAAAGCAGTGAGCTTGATTTCAGCGCCCTCGAAACAGAAATGGGAGCTGGTGGCGGATTAGGGGATGAACTTGCTGATGATTTTTCTTTCGCTGACGCCAGCAAGCCAGCGGTAGATGAATATAAAGACGAGCAAGCCGTTGAGGAACCAGCTGATTTCGGGTCTGTTTTTGGAAAAACAGGGGAACCTGACGGGCCAGTAGAATTTGATTTTAATGAGGAGACGGGACCAGGTCTTGAACTTGCTGATAGCACTGAAACTGGTTTTACTGCTGAAGAGCCAACAGACCCATCTGAGGTTTCCTTCAGTGACGATGAAGACGATAGTGCTTTCAGCTTTGACGAAACCGAAAAAGAGACTCCATCGACCTCAAGTGAAGCTGACAATAAACCTGGAGAGTTCTCTTTTGATGACGAAACCCCGTTTGGTGAAGAGTCAGCTTCTGAGTGGGAGGACGATTCCTCTAACGGCGACACCTCTTTCGACTTTGAAGAGCCCAAGTTTGATGATGACTCACCGGCAGAAAGTCCCGCTTCCGGTCCGGAAGAGAATGGCCTGCAGTTTGGAGAAATCGACTTTTCCAGTAGTGACGATGGCGATGAGAGTGAAATCCCTGGTTTTCAGACCAATGATGATTTTTCTCAGGCGACTATGGAGTTAAAAGAAGAACCGGAACAGTTCAGCCCCAGCCAGCCGAGCCATCCCTCTCCATCACAAAACTATGATGACGAAGAGCCGCTCCCGGCACCACCACCTCCAAAGAAAAGTTCTCTGTCACGGATCCTGTTACTGCTTGTGTTATTACTGGCCATCCTGGGTGGAGCCGCTTTCTACCTTTTTATGCAGGAAGGGACTCTCAACCTGAATATCGTTGTCAAGTATCTGCCATTCCTGCAGGATTATATCGGTGAAGTTCAGCCCGATGCACCTGGTGACCGTATCGGCATCAATGTCGCCGGGAGTTCTTACGTAACAGGCAAGGCCGGGCAGATGCTGATTATTCAGGGCACAGCCGTCAATAATCACAAAGCAACCCGTTCGGCAATCACGGTAAAGGGTGTTTTGCTTGATGCTAAAGGGAAAGCTCTTCTGCAGCAAACCGTCTTTTGCGGTAATCAACTTGATGAAACAGCATTACAGAGCATGCCATTTGCAGCCATTGAAGAGGCCATGAACAACCAATTTGGCGATAGCCTCTCAAATATGAATATCGCAGCGGGAGCATCCATTCCCTTCACCATCGTCTTCCGTAACCTGCCAGATGGGATTGCCAATATTAATGTCGAGGTTGTCGACTCGAAACCTGGTGCAGGGTAACTTATGTGAATCAACATTTAGAAAAAAAAGGCCGCACCTGATTCAGGTGCGGCCTTTTTTATATACTTTTTACCTAGGAGACTGTCGGACTAGACAAGCTCCTTAGGGGGCTTCAATTGCGTCAACAGGACAAGTGTCAACACATGCAGCACAGTCCGTGCAAGTTGCAGCATCGATCACGTGCTTTTCACCCTGCTCGCTAATAGCGTCAACCGGACAAGAATCTACGCACGCGGCGCAGTTGATGCATTCGTCAGTAATTGTGTAAGCCATGGGACTACCTCCTCGTTAGATTTGTTGGGTTTCACGAAAGCTTTTTCGGGGGGAGTTTATCGCAACAAATAACTTCTGTCCAGAGCAAACATTTGCAGGTTTTCCCTGAAAAAACTTGCAATTCAACATCCCTTACCTTACCCTTCCACAATATGTTTTATACATCTAACCTACCATAAAATATGATTTAATAAAACTTTAAGCGCGGCTAAAAAATCCAATTCAAAACAGCATTTCGCTTTTTTCTTGAAAAACAATTTAAAAAAATCCATCCCAGGAGGAAGAACTTATGGATATTCTGGCACTCAACTGCGGCAGTTCATCGGTTAAATACCAGCTTTACGACTGGCAGAAAAAAGAAGTCATCGCCAAGGGCATGGTCGAACGCGTCACCATTGGCGACTCTTTTATCATCCACGAAGTCCCCGGCCGCGACACCTACAGGGAAGAGTATGAATGTCCTGACCACAAGGTTGCCATTCACCTGATTATCAAAATCCTGACCGACAAGGAATACGGTGTCGTCAGCGAAATAACCCAAATCTCGGCTGTCGGTCATCGTGTCGTTCATGGCGGAGAAAAGTTCATCTGCTCAGTAACGATTGATGATGCAGTCCTGAATGTCATCAAGGACGTTCAACATCTGGCCCCGTTGCACAACCCACCCAACATTTCAGGCATAGAAGCGGCCCAGTTGGTTCTTCCTGATGTGCCACATATTGCAATTTTCGACACAGCTTTCCACCAGACCATGCCGGAGCATGCGTATACTTATCCCTTGCCCCAAGAGTGGTACAAAAAGTACGGTGTGCGCCGCTACGGCTTTCACGGCACCAGCCATCTCTATGTATCCAAACGCGCAGCAGTCATGCTCGGCAAGGATCCCAAGGATTGCAACATCATCACCATGCACATAGGCAATGGCGTCTCGCACACGGCCATCAGAAATGGCATCTCAGTGGACACATCTATGGGGCTGACACCTCTAGAAGGTGCTGTCATGGGCACCCGTTGCGGCGACATCGACCCCGCCATCCCAGCTTTCATTATGGGACAGGAAGGTCTCTCGCCGCAAGAGATCGACAATGTGTTAAACAAAAAATCTGGTATCCTTGGCATTACCGGACAATATACCGACCGCCGTGATGTCATTGAGGGTGCCGAAGAAGGCGACCAACTCTGCCAGCTGGCACTTGATATCGAAGCTTATCGGCTGAAGAAATATATTGGTTCTTACGCCGCCGCCACTGGTGGTATTGACGCCGTTGTTTTCACCGCCGGCGTCGGCGAGATGGGTTGGCTGATTCGCGAGAAAGCTTTAGAAGGTCTGGAGTTTATGGGCATTCTCCTCGACAAGGAAAAGAACCGCAACACCATGACCCGTAAAACAGAGACGGTAATCGCCACCCCTGACTCTCCGGTCAAGGTTTTCGTCATCCCAACCGACGAGGAACTCGTCTTCACTGAGGATGTTGTAGCAATTCTGGAGGGGACTTACACTGACCACATGAACTTCAAGTACAGCTTTGCTTCAGAGGAGTTTCAGCGAAAATAAGTTTACTTCTATCTAAAAACTCAAGGCCCGGCGGGATAAAATCTGCCTAGCATGATTATCTTACCAAAAGTTTTCAATAGGAAGACCTCACTCTCCCTGAAAATAACCACCCAAAGTACTATCGATATTTTCAACCGCCATCTCTTCCATCTTAAAACCACTCATCCGTAGATAATTCAAGCCCTCTTTGATGGCCTTTTTCAAAGAAGCCTCATCTTTGAGTATTTTAGCAGGCACGCAGACAAGCGTATGTTTGTCTTGCTTAAGACGATAGAGCATATAAAGCTTCTTCTGCTTCCTCAGCCGCAACACAACCATAAAAGCCATGCAGTATTGCGATGAATAGCCCTCCAAAGAAATCTGTACATTGAAGACAGTCTCCCACGCCTTAAAAACCTGCTCAGAGTTTTGACATGGCAGCCCATCCAAATCCCAATCAGGATGGAAGAAGGCTCCCTTCTTGGGCGCAGTCCGCAATTCATGTGGCAAAGGTTTTGAAGATTTTACTCGTTTCTTTATCATAGGCTCTTCATCGACTGAAGCTTCCAGGAGCTTCCTTTCTTTGCGCTCTACCTGCGTCTGCGCCAAATTCTTTTCCTGCTCAACAAGATTCTTTTCAGCAACGGTGACAGTTTTGACAAGTTTCTTGTGCTCAACGCGTTCGTGTTTAAGTTGGTTCTCAGCAAAGTTAAGCTTCTCCATGAGTTCCTGCATTTTTCGGCTTTCACTCACTGCCGAGTTCTCAGAAGAGGGTTTTTCCGCAGGAACCTGTTCAGTTTCCCTGATCATCTTTTCCAAAGAATCTATCAGCTTGTGTGTTTCATGAAGTTCCGTCTCTAACTCTTCTCGCGACTGTTGTTCTGCCTTGATTTGTTGCTCCTGTGCCTGCAGTTCAACCTTAAGAGATGAGACCTCCAGAGCGGCCTTCTTACTGACTTTATCTGCTCCTCGCCCTACATTTGTTAATGCTGAGGCCTGCTTAATCAACCCGGCAATAGTGTCTTCAAGTGCCTGGATACGCTTGTCGTCTTTAGCAGCATCCTTTTCCAGGCGTTTGCGAAGACTGCGCTCCTTTTTATATTCATCACTGAGATCTTTGAGCTCCCGGGTAAGTTGTTCCTTATTCTCTGTCAGAGTAACTATCTTCTGCTTTTTATTCCTTGCCTTGTCACGCCAGGCTTTTTCGGCTTCTTTCAGAGCTTGCTGCGCCTCTGCAAGTTGAGTTTGAACATCCTCAGAGCTCTTTACAACTTCATCACACAGGTTCGCTTTATTTTCAGAGTCTTCCAGGTCTTTGCTGAGGGCTTTGATACGTAGTTCAGCTACCCGGAAACACTCATCAAGACGGGCCTTTTCAGCCTGTTCTTCCTCACAGCTAGCCTGGCTGTTTTCAAGAAACCTCTGAGCCTCTGCCAGATCATTTTCCAGAAGGAAGATCCGCTCATGAGCAACCCTTGCATCTGCAATAAATTGTTCCTGCTTCTCATGCTCCTTTTCCGCATCGATTTCGGCTAATTCCATCTCTGCGCCAAGCTCTTTAATACGCTTCCGGAGCTGAACCGCTTTTCGCTTCTGCTTTAAAGCCTCCGCTGATTTTGTTTCGACATCGACCAGGATTTCTTCGAGCTCCTGGATGCGTTTCTCGGCAGCAAAGGTAATTGATTCACTCATTTCCCTTTGGCGGCGTTCAGCTTCGATACGGGCCTCGGCAGCATCAAGTCTTGCAGTCAGACTTTCTACCTGGTCAGCAAACACTTCCAAGTCGGCACGGCTAGATTCCTCCTGAGAGAACAACAATTCGAGGAGCAGACGCAGTTCTTCAGAACGATCATTCAGGAGTTTCACGGCGCTCAGTTTGAGTGCTGCCCTTCGCCCCTGAGCACTCTCAGGAGCCTTATCGAAAGCATTTTGAAGTTCAGTAAGAAGACGTTCTTTTTCTGTACGTTGTTTACGAGCTTCGGCAGGAGAGAGAACACCAGGGACGTCACGCAAAACAACTTCTTGCATGGCCGGACTGAGTTTCAGGTTGATATCTTCAAGTTGAAAACCGAGCCGGGCGAGGAGTTCCTGACCATGTTGCCATGAAGATTGTTTCTCAGTGCCTTTGACGGCAAAGAGCAAAGAGCGCTTCAGAGTTTTGACATAAAAAGCAGCATGACAACGTGACTCAGAGCTGTCCAGATAATCGCAAAGAGCGACATGAACTTCGTATGCTTCGTCACCGGTATCACCAAAAGGGACAGCAGCAGTCGAGCGACAGAGCTGTTTTATCTCTTCCGGTTCAACTTCGAGAAAACCATCGGCTTCATAAATAAGCATTCGTTCCCCCAGTAAACACCCCTCTGGATAAAATGGCACAAATTAAGGCTTGATGGCAAGCCATCAAGCCTTAATAACACATAAAGAAACAATCAAACGACAGTAATCGGGGTAAAATTATCCCTGCGCCTGCACCGCTGTAATGGCCGAAACCGCAACGATGTCATCAACAGAGCAACCACGCGACAGATCATTCACTGGCTTGGCAAGACCCTGGATGATCGGACCAACCGCCTCGGCTCCAGCGACACGCTCAACTAGTTTATAACCGATATTGCCAGCATCAAGGTCAGGGAAAATCAGAGTATTAGCCTTGCCAGCGACCGCAGAACCTGGAGCTTTTTTGTCACCTACCTTTGACAACAATGCCGCATCGAGTTGCAGTTCGCCGTCAATTTGCAGCTCTGGGTCAAGTTCTTTAGCGATCTGAAGAGCCTCTAACACCTTATTACAATCCTGATGTTTGGCACTCCCTTTGGTTGAGAAAGAGAGCATGGCCACACGGGCATCAACACCCAGGAATCTCTTGCAGCTACTGGCGGTTGACACCGCAATTTCGGCCAGAGCCTGAGCATTCGGATTAGGATTTACAGCACAATCGGCGAAGCAGATTACTCCATTTTCACCAAAATCAGGATTTTTGGTGACCATCAGGAACACCGACGAAACGGTGTTCATTCCCGGTGCAGTTCCGACCACCTGGAAGGCCGCACGCAACACACCCCCGGTGGTATTGAAGGCTCCAGCGACCATCCCCCCGGCATCACCCTTACGCACCATCATGGCAGCGAAGAAGAGATTATCATCAGCCGTCAGAGTCTCGCGGGCCTGTTCGGCTGTCAGCCCCTTCTTTTCACGGAGTTTAACCAGCTCGGCGATATAAGTATCAAGTTGCGCCGCGCTTTTAGGATCAACAAGTTCCACGCCAGCCAAAGAGACACCCAATACGCCAGCCTTGGCTTCAAGGGTCGTCGCCTCCCCCAGCAGGACAACTTTAGCCAGACCATCCTTGGTGATCTGCTCTGCAGCCTGGATCATGCGGTCATCGTAACTCTCAGGGAGCACCACAGTCTGAGTGCTGCTGCGTGCTTTAGACTTAATCTGGTCAACGAGATGCATTGTAACTCCTCTTGCAATAGAGGCTTAATTATGGAGAAAATATATATCGGATGGACCTGGATCCGTCAACATATTTCCCTGGGAATCTGTCCGGCAATAAGGGTCGAAGCGAAAACCCAGAAGTTTGAGAACAAATTTTGACTAGTTTGAGAGTAATAGCTATTGGTCAAAAATGAGCTGAAATATGGGCCAAATAGCTGGGTTTGCAGCCGATCATGGATTATCATGCAGGCTCCTTGTTACATAATCAAGAGAAAATCAGTTTATTCCATACTAGCAGTGGAGATGCAATTTGTAATATAATTAAATGTTTTGAGAAATGAGCATATATGACTGCTGAACAACGCCAAAACCGCATAATAACAGGCTTCATCCTGCTTTCGCTGCTGCTGCACCTGTTGCTGCTATTGTTGCCCAAGCATAAGCTGTTTCCGGACACGGATATTCCGGAACCGGTTTATGTGGAAGTACGCCCAATGCAACCACGCGAACTCGACCTGCCAATACGTAAGGAACTGGAGAAACCGCGTAAGAAACCAGCCAAACGACTGGCAGAGAGAGACCAGGTTGTTGAAAAAGAAATGGCGCCTGCAGGAAAAGACACTCAAGACAAACAAAAGGTGGTGCGCGCTCCCAAACCGGTTCCCAAAACCCCACCGCAGACAAAGCCTCAGCCAGAGCCCCGCGCGAAAACTGCACCGCAGGAAACCGAACCAACCAAGGATATACGGGAGACTCTGGAAGGATGGAAGCTCAAACCAGAAAAGAAGCCGTCACCCAAGACGCCTGACTTACAGACCCTTACCCAGATTTCACCTCGCACGCTGGAAAAGATTGAAAGTGACTGGCGACAAAAATATCGTGCAGACGTCGCCAGGGGCGACACGGTCTGGATGGACGCCCAACAAGACCTGTTGATCTCCTTCATGCGTCGGTTCCGCGACAAGATTTATAATGTCTGGAACTATCCGATTGCAGCAAGGCGACAAGGACAGCAGGGGACCTTACTGGTACGGATTACAATTGATCGTAAGGGCAATATTGCCGATATCGAAATTCTGGAAAGTTCCGGCCACCGATCTCTTGATGATGAAGTGATACGAGCCGTTCGCAAAGGAGCCACCTACGGATCGCTGCCGCGGGCCTATCCCAATAAAGAGTTGAAGATCATGGCCTTCTTCCAGTATCAACTGGGAAGCAGTAACACGTGGTCGTACCGTCGACGTCCCGGAGCAATTTACTAAAAAGCGGGGACGATCTACCAAAGATCGTCCCCGCTGTCTGTTTTTTTTACGCTTCGCGGCCTTTACTCGTTACACGCTACCCACCTTCCTCCCACCTAAGTTTGGGCTTGCGTGCCGCAGTGGTCTCATCAAGCCTTCTGACTTTGGAACGAATCGGAGCCTGATGCAGCAGATCAGGGTTGTCGCGGGCCTCACCGGCGATGGAGATCATAGCATCACAGAATTCATCTAGGATTTCCCTACTCTCGGTCTCGGTCGGTTCAATCATGATCGCCCCTTTGACCACCAGAGGGAAATAGATGGTCGGCGGGTGGTAACCATAATCGATCAGACGCTTGGCCACATCCAGGGTATGACAGCTACCTTCCAGGTCCTTATCGGAAAAGATGACTTCATGCAGTGAGCGGCTCTTGTACGGTAGATCATAGACACCTTCCAGCCTTGCCCGCACATAGTTGGCGTTAAGCACAGCCATCTCGCTGGCATACTTCAAGCCTTCAGGACCCATGCTGCGGATATAAGCATAGGCGCGCACCATGATACCGACATTGCCATGGAAAGCCATCATGCGACCGATTGAATCTGCATTGGCTGATTCAAGGCGATAACTCTCTTTATCACAATCTACACCGAGGCCATCACACTCTACACCCGGGCCAGGCAGATAGGGGATCAACTCTTCGGTGACACCCACCGGCCCGGACCCCGGGCCGCCGCCACCATGCGGCGTGGAGAAGGTCTTGTGCAGATTGAAGTGCATCACGTCGATACCCATGTCTCCGGGACGGGCAATTCCCATCAAAGCATTGAGATTGGCACCATCGCAATAGACCATGCCGCCACGTTCGTGAACCAGCTTACAGATTGCTTCGATGTTAGACTCGAACAGACCGAGGGTATTCGGATTAGTCACCATCAGCGCGGCCACATCATCATTCATGTGTGCCTCAACCTCTTCCAGGGTCAGAATCCCTTCGGAAGCGATCGGCATCACATCGTAACCGGTCAAGGACGCTGTCGCCGGATTAGTGCCATGCGCCGTATCAGGAATCAATACCTTGGTGCGCTTGCTACCGCGAGCTTCGTGCCAGGCACGAATCACCAGCATACCCGCCAATTCACCCTGGGCTCCGGCGGCCGGTTGCAAAGTCACTCTGGCAAATCCGGAGATTTCTGCCAGTGCACTCTGCAATCGGTACATCAGCTCAAGGATGCCTTGAGACAGATGCGACGGCGTCGCCGGATGAATACCGGCCAGGCCCGGAATACGAGCGGCCGCCTCATTCACTTTGGGGTTGTACTTCATGGTACAGCTGCCCAGGGGATAAAAACCGGAATCAACCCCGTAGTTCCAGGTCGACAGCCGGGTAAAATGACGCACGACATCGACTTCGGAGAGTTCAGGGAAACCATTGATTTCTTGCCGGCAGAGTTCAGCTGGAAGTTCTGCCGATGGCACATCAAGTTTTGGCAGGCTGTAGCCTTTGCGCCCCGGATCGGAATGTTCAAAGAGCAGTTTTTCGTTGAGGACAAGTCCGCTGGTACCAACGATCGTCATGCCGCACCTCCCTGCAGTGCTGCAACCAACGCGTCAATTTCTTCGCGCTGGTTCTGCTCTGTCACGCAAACCAGGAAACAATCTTTCAACTCCGGGTAATCTTCGCCAAGAGGAATTCCGGCCAGAATACCAACCTTTTCGAGGCTGGTGAGGACTTCTGCGACTGGCGCTTCGGAACGCACGACAAACTCGTTGAAGGCAGGTCCGTTGAACACCAGGCTGAAACCCTTGACAGCAGACAGCTGCTGGCGGGCATAAGCAGCCTTGGCAAGGTTCTGTTCGGCCATTTCGCGCAAACCCTGTTTGCCAAGGAGACTCATGAAGATAGTCGCCATCAAGGCACACAGACCCTGATTGGAGCAGATATTCGAAGTCGCTTTTTCTCGTCGGATATGCTGCTCACGCGTCGCCAGGGTCAAGACAAAGCCACGCTGACCTTCCAGATCAGTGGTTTCACCAACCAGACGCCCCGGCATACCGCGCACATCTTTCTGTCTCACGGCAAAAAACCCAACATAGGGGCCACCAAAAGCAAGCGGCAGGCCGAAACTCTGGGCATCACCGACAACGATATCAGCACCGAGTTCACCTGGCGATTTGAGCAGCCCGAGAGCGACCGGTTCGGCAACCGCAGTAACAAGTCGGGCTCCAGCCCCATGCACCTGCTCAGCCAAAGCAGCAACATCCTCGATGACACCAAAATAATTCGGGTAACCGGCCACTACTGCAGCAGTGGAATCATCCAGCTTGGCCTTCAAGTCGTCAAGATCGGTGCGGCCATCATCAGCGACAGCAACGTCGACCAATTCCAGATTGAGATAACGGCAGTAGGTTGCCACGACTGCCCGATAGCGCGGGTTGATGGCACGCGACAACAGCACCCGCTTACGGCGAGTCAGACGCATAGCCATCAGCACCGCTTCAGCACAGGCCGAAGCACCATCGTACATAGATGCATTGGCTGCAGCCATGCCGGTCAACTGACAGATCAACGATTGAAATTCAAAGACCGCCTGTAAAGTCCCCTGGCTGATTTCCGGCTGGTAAGGCGTGTAGGCCGTATAGAATTCACTGCGCGAGATCAGCTGATCGATCACCGTAGGAATAAAGTGGTGATAAGCCCCGCCACCGAGGAAACTTTTGTGGGTTTCCGGGGTCGCATTCTTTGCAGCAAGAGCCTTGAATTCTCGAAGCAGTTCGGTCTCGCTGGCCAACTCCTGCAGATCAAGAGGACGTTTGAGTCTTACAGATTCCGGCACCTCGACAAAGAGGTCCTTCAGAGTTGCAACCCCAACCCGTTCCAGCATCTGGGTCACGTCCCCGGCAGTATGCGGGATATAACGCATTTTCTCAGCTCTCCTCTGCGATCAGGGCCTGGTATGCTTCAGCATCCATCAAATTATCAGCAGCACTGGCATCAATCATGCGGATTTTAATCATCCAGCCATCTTCATAAGGAGAGGTGTTGATAATCTCGGGGGCATCAACAAGTTCATCATTAATTTCTTCGACCGTGCCGGCGATCGGTGCATAGATATCGGAGACAGCTTTCACCGACTCCACCACACCAAAAGCCTTGCCAGCTTCCAGAACCACGCCGACTTCGGGAAGTTCGACGAAGACCACATCACCCAATGCATCCTGAGCAAAATCGCTGATACCAATTACGGCCAGACCTTCTTCAACCATGACCCATTCATGATCCTCTGTGTACTTGAATTCTTCTGGAAATTCCATGCTGACCTCCATCTGGATGTTGGTAAAAAAGTATGTCATCCCCGAATGATTTTATCGGGGGCCCACAGTATTAAAGTCTGGATTACCGATTACACTTTGGGAAATGGCTACCTATATTAAACTACTGAATAGCTTATATTTATTTCACAAAAGGCGGACGCGCCACCTTAACTTGCATGCGACGGTTGCGAATGGCAACCTCCAGCTCGGTATCGGCTTTAGCCACATCAGGGTCCACTAACGCCAGGGCAATGCCGATCTTGAGGGTGGGCGACATGGTGCCGCTGGTCACAACGCCGACTTCACGGTCGCCGACATAAACCGAATATTCCTCCCTTGGAATTCCTCGCTCCTGCATGATGAGACCAACCCGCCGACGCGGTACGCCCTCAGCTTTTTGTGCCACCAGGGCAGTTTTGCCGACAAAATCATCCTTGTCAAGCTTGGTAATCCAGGCCAACCCGGCCTCCAGCGGCGATATCTGCCGGGACAACTCGTGGCCATACAGAGCGTAGCCTTTTTCAAGGCGCAGAGTATCGCGCGCGCCCAGACCGATTGGCAGCAGACCATGTGGGCCTCCGATCGTCATCAGTTGCTGCCAGACTTCAACCGCTGATGAGGACGGCAGGTAGAGTTCAAAACCATCTTCACCTGTGTAACCGGTGCGCGAAATAATCATCTTCACACCGGCAACCTCACCTTCGCAGAAATGATAGTAAACGAGATCCGCCAGAGGGATAGCCGTAAGGGCAGAAAGGATCTCCTCCGCTTTCGGCCCCTGCAGAGCAATCTGAGCGAATTCCTCGCTGCGGTTATTCAGGGTGACATCTGCCAGCGCCGATTCGGCCAGAACCTGCTGCATCCAGACAAAATCCTTGTCTGTGTTAGACGCGTTGACACAGAAGAGGAAATGCGACTCGTTAAACCGGTACAAGGTCACATCATCAACTATACCACCCTCCGGGTAGCACATGGCCGAGTACTGGACCTGGCCGTCAACCAGTGTGGAAGCATCGTTGATGGTCAGTTGCTGGATGAATGCCAGGGCATTCGGGCCTGTCACTTCGACTTCACCCATATGAGAGACATCGAAGAGACCTGCCGCCTGTCGCACAGCCAGGTGTTCGTCAATAACACCGGAGTACTGAACCGGCATATCCCAGCCGCCGAAATCAACCATCCGCGCGCCGAGCTCGCGGTGGACCTGGTTCAAAGGGGTTGTTTTCACAAGGACCTCCTGTTTGCAAAGCAATTATTCGAGAATCGCAGGGATCTTATCCTCGTGTCCGAGCGTCATCAAATGCACACCCTGGCAAAGGTCCCTCGCCCAACTGACTGTTTCACGAGCGATTGCAATGCCCGCAGCCATAGGATCTCTGGCACGATCAAACCGCTCAAGCAAAGATTCCGGAACCTGCACACCAGGAATATTATCATTGAGGAACCGGGCCATTTTGCCACTGCGAATCAACAACACGCCAGCGATAACCGGCACATTTAAAGGTGCCATAGCCGCCATGAAACGCTCTAGCGAGTCACGTTCAAAGATCGACTGAGTCTGAAAAAAACGTGCACCGCTATCGACTTTCTTCGCCACTTTCTGAAATATCAGTTCAAAAGGCTCAGCCGCCGGGTTGACCGCTGCACCGGGGAAAAAGCTCGGCACACCATTGAGAGGTTTACCCACCATATCAAACCCCGCCATCAAACCAGCCGTCATATCAAGCAACTGCACCGAATCAAGATCAAAGACCGGCCGGGCATCAGGATGATCACCAAATTTACTGTGATCACCAGAGAGCAGCAGCAGGTTCTCAATACCAAAGGCAGCTGCACCGAGCAAATCAGACTGCAAAGCCATGCGATTACGATCGCGACAGGTCAGTTGCAGAATTGTTTCCGTGCCTGCCTGCTGCAACTGTGCCGCTAAAGCCAACGGCGACAAGCGCATGTTGGCACCCTGATTATCAGTGACATTAACGGCAGTGATGCCCGCAAACTTTTTGACATCGGCCAATGCCGGAGCCAGATTGGTTCCTTTGGGCGGCGCGATTTCAGCCGTCACTACGAACTGGCCGGCAGCCAACTGATCAGACAAGTAAGACATAAACTCAGCGCCCACCGTTCCTTAAGCTATGGCGACCGGGTTTACGACGACGGCTCCAGTTTTTCGGTGGCACACGACGCGCGAAAACACCCGGACGGTTCTGATTCTGCAAGCGCTCATAGATCAGGCACCAGGCACATTCGATTTCCGCATCGATTTCGCAGTGACCATCCTCCATGCCCCCACAAGGTCCATTGAGCAAACCTTTGGCACAGGTGGTCACTGGACAGATCCCGGCTGTTTCGTTGAGGATACAGTCACCACAGAGTGAGCACATCTCTTCATATTGCCCGAAGCGACGCACATTGCCGAGAAACGTGGAGTTCAAGCCGCCAACGACACGTTTTTCAATATTGGTAGAAATCGACTGAATTCCAGAACCGCAGGCAAGCACCACGACTGCATCGGCCTCCGCCACCGCATTCTTGTGATGGCGCAGATCACGGGCCGCTCGCATGATATGGCAGGCTTCGTCAATCACCGCGCTACCGGTGACATCCTTATCCTGTTCCACCAACCATTCCTGAAATTTAAAAATCTCCTCCTCACCACCGGACTTGCAGACCGTGGCGCAGGCCGCACAGCCAACCAGGAAAAGCTTGTCGAATTCAGACAAGGCCTGTTGGAGTTCTTCGAGAGGTTTCAGTTCGCTGATAATCATGAAAACCAGGTTCTAGGTTCTTGCAAAACTTCGTAAAGTCCAATTATCGTCATTCCCGCGAAGGCGGGAATCCAGGGGGTTGCTGGGGTTGTCAAAAATATGGCTCCCCGCATTCGCGAGGATGACGACTTCTGTAAGAGGCTCAGTTTATAAAAGCAAAACGGCCCGGAGTGATTACACACCTCGGGCCGATTGATATCCGTTACTGTCCAGCGCGGCGCTTGGCACCTTCTACGGTATTGTAAAGCAGCATGGTGATGGTCATGGGGCCAACGCCGCCGGGGACCGGGGTGATAGCACTGGCGCGAGCTTTGGCTGCTTCGAATTCGACATCACCGACCAGCTTCTTTTCACCAACGCGGTTGACACCGACATCAATGACAACAGCACCTTCCTTGATCCACGCCCCCTTGATCATCTCGGGGCGACCGACTGCGGCAATAACCACGTCAGCCTGGGCAACTTTACCGGGGAGATCGCGGGTGCGGGAGTGACAGAGTGTCACCGTAGCGTGTTGGGCAAGACACATCAGCGCCACAGGCTTGCCGACAATATTGGAGCGCCCGACCACGACGACTTCTTTACCCTTGAGGTCAACACCGGTATATTCCAGCATCTTCATGATACCGTAAGGTGTACATGGCTGGTAAAGCGGGTTGCCAGTCATCAAGCGACCTACGTTATAAGGATGGAAACCATCGGCATCCTTGGTCGGAGCAATGGCTTCCAGAATCTTGCTCTCATCAATATGGTCGGGCAACGGCAACTGCACCAGGATACCGTCGATACGCTGATCATTGTTCAGCTCTTCTATCAAAGCAAGCAGTTGTGCCTCAGTCGTATCAGTAGAGAGTTTGTGCTCATCTGAAAAGATCCCGGCTTTCTCGCAAGCCTTCTCTTTCATCGTCACATAAACCCGACTGGCCGGATCATCACCCACCAGCACCACTGCTAAACCAGGGGTAACCCCCTGCTCTTCCAGCGCCACCACATCAGCAGCAATCTTTTCACGAATATCTGCGGCAATCGCCTTGCCATCAATGATCTTATCCACGTAGTAAACCTCCCTAGCAGCCTGTCGGACCATCAGGGCTGAAGCGAAAACTTGAATGTTTGAGACCAGATTTTGGCTCATCCAAGAGCAATAGCCGTAGCTACTAGTCGATAAGGAGCTGAGATATGGGCCAAACAGGCGAATTTGCAGCCAGCTAACTGATTGTTCGACAGGCTGCCAGAATGAAGTATGACTATACGCAACGAGGGAGGGATTGTAAAGATGTGAGGAGGGATAAAAATGAGCTTACAACCTTAATTATTCAAAAACCGCTTTCTCAAATAAACAACAATTTGATTAACCGCCTCATCCGTAGAAATATCATCCACAGCGATGATAATCTCCGGGTTCTCCGGAACATCATAAGCCACATCCACCCCGGGGAAATTCTGATACTCGCCGCTATGAGCCTTGGCATAGTGGCCCTTTTCGTCTCGTTTCTCACAAGCATCAACAGTGGTCTTCATGTAGATCTCAACGAAGTTGTTCGCGACGCCACGGACAAAATAGCGGCTCTTTGCGTATGGAGAGACAAACGAAGCCACAACGATCACACCATTCTTTTCCAGCATGGCACAGAGGTGCCCGGCACGCTTAACATGGCGATTAACCTCTTCCGGGGAAAAACCCGTCTCAGGAAAGAGCGGGCGGACATCAAGGCTATCGAGACGTTCCACTTTTAGCTTGTCATCTTTCAGTTGTTGGTGGACACGGTTTGCCAGCTCTTTCTTGCCCGATGCCGGCAGCCCCGTGAACCAGACCACAAACGCAGGTATCTCCTTCTTGCCGTAACTGATCCGCTGCCAGAGACGCTCATGAAAGAAGTAGAGCGCCATTTTGGCGAAAACTTCCAGAAGTCCGATCGTGACCGCCAGAGCAAACTGGCCGGTAAAAATAAAGACCAGCGCCGCCGTCGTCATTGTAGCCCATGTGCGCCAAGAGATAGCTTTTAGAATGGAACGTTTTTTGGTTTCGTATTGCATGAGAACCTAAGGAGACGGGGTCAGAGACGGGTAGAGTAGAGAGCAGGTCTCGGCAGTTTTAGGTTTGGCTTGTCTGTTTCCGTCACTTTCGTTTGACGGTGCCTAAATAGCCTTACCATGACTTCTTTGACCAGCCCTCCCTCATCAAACCGTGCGTGCGGTTTTCCCGCACACGGCTTTCCGATGTCCTTCATCGCAAGGCATGCGCCTTCGTCCAGACTGCTGTTGTCGGCACTTTGTACAGACCATACTTTTCGTACAAAGTTCTACTGCTAAACCGGGCGTATCCAACCCCACGATTTCTGACCTTATGGCGTTTTCGCAGATGCGTTTGCAGTCGTGCTTCGACATGACCCCGTACTTTTGCCATTGTCTTGCTGCAATTGCCATAGTGAAAGTAGTTAACCCAACCTCTTACGGTGGCGTTGACTTCCCACACTATCCCTTCAAGCGGTTTCACCGTTGTAACTCTTCTCGTGAGTTGAGTCACGCGATCTTTGATCGTTTGCAGGGCTTTCTTCGAGGGCTGAACGTGGGGATAATATTTCCCAGTTCTTCTGCTGGTCTCCATCCAGATGCTAAAACCGAGAAAATCAAACTTTCCTTGATAGGCATTAACGGTCTTCGTCTTTGTCTCATTCAAGTTCAGTTCTAATCGCTCCAGAATCTGCCGTAACACCATCAAGACCCGACCGGATTGACCTCTCCGACACAGGATGACAATATCGTCTGCGTATCTGACGATGCGGGCTCCCAGTTTCTGCTGCAGGTTGTTCAGCTCCCATATCCTGTCCAGTATGTGCAGGTAGAGATTGGCCAGCAGCGGTGAGATAACCCCGCCTTGCGGTGTGCCTTTGCGATTGCCCTTGCCGCCGCCGATGTTCCGTTTCGTTCCATCCTTATCCATTTCCATGACTGGGGCTTTGAGCCACATCTGGAGCAGGTGTAGCATCGCTCCGTCACAGATGCGTTCGGCCACCGTTGCCATGAGCTTGGCATGCGGGATAGTGTCGAAATATTTGGACAAATCGGCATCGATGACTTCAGCGTGCCCTGTATTCAGGGCATAAGCTACCTCATCAACAGCATCGTGAGCCGACTTCTTCGGTCTGAATCCATAGGAGGTTTCACAAAAGTCCGCCTCAAAGATCGGTTCAATGACCAGCTTCGTGGCCATCTGTGCCACCCTGTCCCGAATGGTCGGGATACCCAGGGGACGCTGACTGCCGTCCGACTTTGGTATCATGACCCGTTTAACGGGATCTGGCTTATACGTCCTGTTTCTCAGTGCCTCTTCCAGCTCTGCAATAAATGCAGCGACCCCTTCCCGTTCCTCGATGGTCGCAAAGGTTACACCATCAATCCCGGCACTCCCTTTGTTGGCACGGACAAGGGCATAGGCATGACTGAGGATGTCAGCCCGATAGACCTTGTCATATAAGGCGTGGAAGCGGCAGGCCGGTTCCTGCTTGGCCTTACGATAGAGCTTCCTCTGTAGTGTCCTGATCTTTTCTGGGGTTTTTAGCATATCTGCAATCCCCTAACCTTCCACTCTTCAGTTGCATGAACAAAGTAGGGTTCCTTCCCTCGGGCAGGGTTATGTTGTCCCATGCCCTCAAGCGGTACTATGAACCCCTCCGACTCCCGATACGGCCCTTGGTGATTTCGGTCTCCCTTATACACCTTGGTTAGCACTCCTCACGAGCCGCCGCATCGGGTCTCCAGCACTGGGTTGAATATCTTCCACAACATGCCATCCCTGCTACCCCGGAAGATTGCAGGGCCGTTTCCGTTATCAGAACCCATGCACAACGACCTTCCCCATATGACCATAGGGTCGGCATCTTCAATCAAATTTACGAGGCTACATACGGGTTCACTTTCGTTACGGCCTGCTGCTTTGCCAATTGGGAACTCACGACCCTTGATTGCTCAAACGCCGCTCCCTTGAACTACCGGGACGAACGGATAATTCCCCGGACGGGACTTCAACCCGCTAGATATTCAACTGTTACTGCGAACGGTCAAATCTTTACTGTTGACAAGTTACGTTCCAACCTCTGCATCAACTCATCAAGCCCGTCGTTTCTAGCAAGCCGTTCGCGCAACCTCTTCCGCTCCTGGCTCACAGTACTATAATCGACACCAAACAGGGCACCGATAGTGGGCCCTTTGAGTCCACCAAGACGGTACAGCAAATCCATAGCAAGCCTGCGCAGGTCACCCTTGTCTTGCCGAAGAACGGCAAGATCTTTGCCAGTCTCTTTCTCTATGGCGGCAAGAATTACTTCTTGTTGATGATATTGTTTCAAGGAGCGTGCAGAGGGTTGCTCTCGCTCCTGGCAAGATTCAAGAAATTCATTTTTTATTCGCTCAATGAAATCTTCGCCACCAAGAATACTCTGACCAACAACCTCATCATTAACATCAAGATCTTCCTCAATATCGACTATGATTTGCTTTCGGTACCTATCTGATCCCCCGGAATTATTGCCACCAAAATCAGCCAGCACCAAAGAATAATCCACCATCGCCTGCTGTTTGGCTTTGTCAAAATACCCAGGAAGGCTACTCCAGGTATGTTGGTAAAGTCTTTGAAATTTTTCTCTTACGGAAGATTGTTCCATCGATTTAAGTCTGATCGGATTTAAATGAATGTAACGGGAAAGTATCGTTAGGTAGGCATCCTTTTCCACAAGAATACTCTTGTACCGTCCCTGGTAAAGATGACCTACGCGCTTGTGTTGTCGATTAAAAAAACCGGTGTAGGTAATATTGAAGTGACGCATAAAATCAGCAAGGTTACCAAGTGGAGTTTCCACCAAAATGTGAAAATGGTCCGTCATGAGGACGTAGGCATGAAGTTTAACCGAGTAGATGTTTAGTGACAGAGAAAGAAGATGCAAAAATGCAGTACGGTCATCATCACTACAGAAAACATCTCTGTAATCATTCCCCCGGCACATCACGTGATAAACGGCACCTGGATATTGAATTCGTAACGCTCTAGCCATGCTTCTTTTTACGTTGTCGATTGGTGTTTGTCAACAATAAAGATTTGACCCCTAACGCTCAGATACGCACACCTTTCTCCAAGTCACAAAGCTAAGGCGGTTGACATCTTGGCTGTGGCAATGAAGAATACAACAGCCATGTAAGTGAAGCCCGGACTTGACCGGGCTTCTTTTTACTTGCAGGAATAATAGCGGCAGCTTAAGTTATCATGGCATAAGAGTACGCAATTCTTACATTTCAGGGTTTCTAGGAATTGACCACATAAGGTGATTTTGGCCCTGCAAAAGTTGCTGGCACAACTTGTAGGACAGTCCAGTTTTTGACCTTTGTTGATAACAGGCGTATCTTGACTACTGTTTCAGTTGCTTGGTGAATGAGAATCTAGAGGGAATATCTAACGATGACTACAAGCCATCTGCATTACTGCTGCGGGTGTTTTTTTTGTTTGTCATAGGTACCTACAAAACTAGCGGCTATTTACGTTTCGGGGGATGAGGATATGGCTGACTTGGTTCGAGAACAAATTGAGTTGATCACCGACAACAAAATTCTTGAGGCAAAATTGTCAGTTGTCGAAAAACGGGTCAATTTTCTATTGGCTATAGGGGCGTTTTTTTTGACCGTTTTTGGTATCGCTTTACCTCTATATCAAACAAACCAGGCAAAGAAAGAGGTGCAAGTTGCCATCAACAAAATGGAAGAGCGATTTGACAAGCTAGCTGGAAAAGAATTTAGTAAGCCTGAAATTGAATGTTATTATGAAGGGCAACCTCTCGAATACTCTTCACTTGTTATTTCACCAACAAATAATAGTGGATACATATTATTTAAAAACATTGGTAACGGTCCATCAGATGATTTAAAAGGATATTTATATATCAACAATACAGAAAGCTTAAATTTTAGAAAACTCCTTGGCGGTAAAGTAGGTCCAGAAGTAGCAGTTGATAGGCCGGGATTCGATTCCGTATTTCGTTTTCTCGTAGGTGGTGGTCTTTCACCAGAAGAAACATTTAAATTAGATTATAATTTTAACTACAACAGTAAAGAGAACGTAATCAACGAGGACAAGGAAATACCAGCTCTATTCGTCATTTATTATGGGGATCATGAACCAATTGAGATCCCATTAACAATTGTGATAAAAAAAGAGAAGTCATAACCATTTCCCGTTGTAAAATTTCCTGCTATTTGGGGCAGTTGATCACAACTCACGAACAACGTGTCTCAACACCACGCTCCTGATACATCATAAATCACTGATCTACAATTCCATCACCTACTTCTGAGAATGTCCTATTCACCTTGGTGCTTAGGACATTTTACGTCAATTGTCTCGCAAATTGTTCCAGCAGCACTTCTCAAATTATCTTAGGTTTTTTGGGACATCCTTTGTTAAATTAAATTTGGCTTACTACATTTCAGACAATATAGTCACAGCGACTCTCCCGTTCACAAGTGGGAAACACCAAACAAGCCTTCGTCCAAATTCACGTTTACTTCACGTTTCACGACATAAAGAAAAAACAAGAGGTCAGCCATAATCGGCCAACCCCTTGTTTTCGCGATGGTACCCGGGACGAGAATCGAACTCGTACAGACTTACGTCCGAGGGATTTTAAGTCCCATTATTTGACCTCCCCATACTTTCCCAATTCAACATATTTGTATTGTATATTTATATACTTACGATTATACTCCCTCCTAAAGTATCCCATACATACGGACAGTTTCCCGTAAAATAAGGACACCCAAAAGGACACCTATGCCAAGGAGGAGACATAATGCCAATCAATGCAGACCTTGAACGTACTATTGTGAAGTGTGTCCATACTCACCAACATCCATCCCGTAAGTATGGCGTCAAATTTGACCAACAGTTTATTCTTGATTATCGCTTAGATGGCAAAAGGTATCGGTCAACCCTGGGCTGGGAAAGCGAAGCAATTGATCCAAACATACCTAATGTTAAATGGACACTTGCAGCAGCAGAGCAACGCCTTAAGGAATACAAGCAAAACCACCGATGGAACAAGGCAAACCCTGCCCTTCCAGCACGGCCCGTTTGCATGAAAGATGAACTCCGCAATGAAAAAGTTGAAGCACTAGAGAAACAACAACAGTTAGCACTGGACAAACAACGCAACATCGCTTTCGGTGACTACTTCAAAAATACATATGTCCCCCACCAAGAGAGCAAAGGTAAAAGCTCACTGCCCCGCGAACTGAGCCTGTTCAAAAACCACCTTAAACCAGTTATCGGCAATTATCAGTTCGACGAGATCAGGCCACTGCACCTCGAGAAGATTAAGAAAAACATGAAGAGTGCAGAACAAAGCCCGGCAAGTATCAAATATGCCCTTGCCCTATTCCGCCAGATCTGGAATCAGGCCCTCATTGATGACGTTACAACTCTTGCGAATCCGTCCACCAAAGTTAAACCTCCAAAGATAAACAATGCACGAGAACGTTTCCTGACGCTAGAAGAAGAGAAACTACTCCTCGCAGACCTAGCATTGCGAAGCCCCATAACTCACGATATGGCCGTCATGAGTCTGGACACTGGCGCGCGATGGGGAGAACTTGCCGCCCTCACTTGGCAGAATTTAGACCTTGATGCTGGAACAGTTCGTTTTATGGATACCAAGGCTGGAGACAACCGGACGGGTTACTTAACCAGTAGGGTAAAAGCACTACTAGAAGCTCGACACACAGCAACAGATTCATCTCTCGTATTCGCTGGCGTCAAGAGTGGAAAGATACAGACCGAGATCAGCAAGGACTTTGGAAAAGCCGTAAAAAAACAAGGCCTGAATAATGGGATAGTTGATAGAAGACAAAAGATCACCTTCCACAGCTTACGACATACATGTGCTAGTCGATTAGTTGAGAATGGGATTGACTTATACACCGTGGGCAAAGTGCTTGGACACCGCACACCGGGCATGACTGCAAGGTATGCCCATCTTGGACCAAATGCAGTCAGGGATGCAGTTCAAACACTGGAGAATAACCCAAGAAATATTGCAAAATGAATCTGGAGGAGTCTGCATCTTCAACAAATGAATGATAATCAGATTGACGCTGGTTCGAACCCAGCAAATGGAGCCACACAAATCAGGGACTTTCAGCATTAAGCTGTGAGTCCCTTTTTAGTTTTTGTGGTTTATCTACACTTTGCAGCTGCACACAATAACTCCACCGCTAGCTAATCATTTTTACACAAATACACAACAACTCGCACTATCCCTACCCCTAGCAAAACATCGCGTTAAACCAGCAATTACATAGCCTCCTGCGGACTTCTACATCAAGCCAAAATCCTTCTCGTATATGTGGGTAATTAAGCCCATATGATCGCAACTCATAGGTCACGACTGATTTCTGATTGGGTTGTCGAAGGAGGTTTAGCTATGAACGTGTATGAACAAGTCACAACTAGAATTATGGAGATACTAGAGACTGGAACCGTTCCCTGGAAGAAACCTTGGACATCAAGTGAGGGACCAAGGAACCTCATCAGCAAGAAGTCTTACCGAGGTATCAATCAGTTCCTACTGAACTGTTCACCATATGCCAGTCCTTACTGGTTGACCTTTAATCAAGCACGACAGAAAGGCGGCTCAGTCAATAAAGGTGAGAAGTCGACAGCAGTTGTATTCTGGAAGTGGATCAACACTGTCAGGGAAGATGATGAGTCAGGTAACGAAAGCGCAATAATTAAGAAACCATTGTTACGCTACTACAACGTATTCAATCTGGGTCAGATTGACGGAATTAAAGCCCCTGTAGAGGAACAGCCCGTCAATCCCTTCTCTCCCATCGAGCAGGCCGAGCAGGTTATCAGTAACATGCCGCACAGGCCTCGCATCCAGTACGGGGGTGATCGTGCCTGCTACAGTCCCACATTCGACCACATCAAGCTTCCAAACCAAGAAGCGTTCAAGTCACCGGAAGAGTTCTATTCAACTGCATTCCATGAGTTAGCTCATTCCTCTGGCCATGCATCACGATTGAGCCGTAAAGGCATCCTTGAGCCCAGCTACTTCGGTAGCCACGACTACAGCCAAGAGGAACTTGTAGCTGAATTTGGATCATCCATGCTATGCGGCTTTGCCGGTATCGAGCAGCAGACACTTGAGAACAGCGCATCATACATTCAGGGTTGGCTGAAAGTGCTGAAGGGCGACAAGAAACTTGCCATCATCGCTGCAGGACAAGCTCAGCGTGCTGCTGACTACATCTTGAGAAGAGAACCAACCGACTAGTAACCCTATCAATAACATAACCAGAGCGAAAGAGGAGCCAACGGTAGTAATGCCCAGGCTCCTTTTCGCATTTAAAGGAGGTCACCATGACACCGATCTATCCAACTATCAGAACCATGACATTCGATGAGGATCGTGAGTTTGGCTACTTTCACCAAGGATTAATGCTTGAACACAACAGCGTGAGTTACAGGCTTACTGCTGGAACTAAAGACAACCTTCATGTCTTGGAATCAGGGCCAGAGCTATACGTGTTTATCCAGAATACAAGTCTCGACTATCTCGGTCTCGACATCTATATGCCCGAAGAAGAAGACCCGATAGACAGTATCTTTCTTCAGGGTGACTACGCCATTAGTGACTGTATCGGTCACGACTGGCGGTCACTGTCAATTAACCAACTTGTATCATGCCTGGTTCAACTCTTCGCATAGCCAAAACCATACAGCAGCTTCAATAACTAAGGCGGTTCAGCACACCCAACAAGGGGTTTGTAGAGCCGCTTTTCCTATTTCTAAAGGAGACCAACCATGACGATACAAACATTATTCGCAGACGGCGAAGGCAATCAGAAGCGCAGCATTCAGATGAAGGTGATACGGCCAATATGGGAGACTCTGACGATCAACGAAGTTGCTTCAGACTATATCGGTGCAAGCAAACGATTTACTTCATCCAGAGAAGTGTACGTGCTTTTCAACTTTCTGAAGTACGAGACCAAGGAGCATTTTCTTGCTCTGCATCTCGACAGCAAGAACCGGATTCTCTGCCTGGACAAGGTATCTTCAGGTTCTCTGAATGCGTCGATTGTCCATCCCCGTGAGGTCTTCAAAACGGCTCTTCTCAGCAGTGCTGCTGCGATTTTATTTGTGCATA
>JAMONP010000042.1 GCA_027065695.1 Desulfuromonadales bacterium
TGTGCAGGCGAATAACGTCAACGCCCTGCTGCTGACCAACAACAAAGACTGCTTCAATCTCTTCCAATGTCATCCCTGCCGAATCGTACAACTCGCAGGCCTCAGGGACGAGACTGACCACTTCTGGACTTACCAGCGAACCGGCATAGACGCAGATCTGGCAATGCTCGAGTAGTTGACTGGCCTTGACTGTCAGGAGGTCCGGGTTGCCGGGGCCCGCGCCCACAAAAATAACCTTCATAAATCAATGCTCCTCGTTACTTTACGTCTTTAAGTCTCAGTCCCTTGCACAATAATCACAGCCAGGTTGCCGGCTTTTTCATCAGCTCCGCGCAGACGTTTAAGGTTTGTCTCCACACGTTGGTCTGGCAGACCAGACCGGGAGACGAAGACACTCCGGTCCAGTGCATCGACTCGATCGAGCAGAGTGATGATATCCTGCAGACTACGACCAATTTTCATCAACACCACTCCGCCCCCGCTGGCAATGGCAACTTCAATTATGCCGAGATCATTTGCTGCGGGAATCACTTGTAAAGGTTGCAATCCTTCTCCCAGGGGTATATTGGTGAGTGCCGCTGCCAAACTGAAGGAACTGATCCCGGGGACGGTTTCGATTTTTGCTTCGGGAAGCTGTTTTCGCAGAGCCCGGAGCAGGTAGATATAGGTTGAATAGAGCAGGGTGTCGCCAAGAGTGACAAAGGTTACATCCTGCCCGGCCCTCAAACGCTCTGCAATTTCCCCTGCTGTCTGCTGCCAGTGCTCTTGACGTTGCTCGCGGTCGTTCGTCAGAGAAAAGGTCACAAGGCAAATTTCGCATTCGTCATCAGCATAGTGCTGCACCACCTCCGTAACGTAACTCTGTGTGCTTAATCGTGATGTCGGCAGGTAAATGCAACGACTGTTGCTCAAAATCCGCGCCGCTTTCAGGGTCAATAGCTCTGGATCCCCCGGGCCGACCCCAATGCCGTAGAGCGTTCCAGTTGATTTCTCATCCCTCGTACCTGTCATGGCGCTAACTCCTGGTCAAGAAGCAGTATGATGGTGCGTGAGGCCAGCTCCGTATTGCGTAGCTCGTCAGCAGTCATCTGGCGAATCCGTTCTTCCTCCCAGGTCAGGTTCTCACAGGCGAAAGCGTAATAACGATTGCCGAGGTGCTCCAACATGTCGGCAACCCACTGGCTGGCTTTATTCGTGCCCGCCAGCACAGCAATCTTTTGCCATGTTTTCAATTCATTTGCCGTAACTTCCGGTCGACGTCCATGAGCACTGATAATCCGCAGATCGTTCCAGTCCAGGCCAAGCCGAGCGCAGACAACCTGTACAGAGCTGATGCCGGGAATCAGACGACAGTGTTGTGCATTGAAATGTTTCTGAACGCTTTGCGCCAGACTGAACAGACCGGTATCGCCTGAGACCAGTACGACCATCTGCCGTTGCCGATGAGTCTCCATCTCCGTCAAGACCTCTTGGATATCTCGCCCCACCGGGATGCGGGTCGCCTTTGCCTCGACGAACAGATCCAGTAAATGCGACGCCCCTATCAGAACTTCCGCTGTCGTGACAGCATTTTGTACGGCCATCGTCAGGTAGTCCGGGTGCCCTGGACCACAACCAGCAATAATGATTTGCGGACTATTGCTTATTGCCATCGTGTTAACGCTCCTTCGCTGCCGAGGATCTCACCTTTGAGGTTAATCAAAACCACTGCTGACTGCCATGAGGGGTTGAACGTACTTTGGACCGCTTCTTTGATCGCTTTAGCCAGGGCTCGAGCTACAGGTTCACGTTCTTCATCGCTTAATTCGTGCATAAACAACCCTTCGATCGTGGTCCCCACCTCAATCGGTCTTTGCAGCAATCGCGAGGCTAAATCTGTGACAAAAACCAGAGCGCTGTCTGATTGTGCCGAGTGGGTTTGCCATTGCTGGTTGGCCAGCTTAGCCAGCTTGCCTGGGTGGCCGATCAGCAGCAGTTCCTCGAATCGGTGCGGCAGGGTTTGCTCCAGCATAAAACCCCATTCGTTACTCACCTCAACAACTTGTTGTTGGTCGAGACGGAAATAGCGGTGTGCAGCCCGATAACCGATGTTCCCTGGGGTCAGCACCGGAGCGCGGGTTCCTGCTGCGACACAGATATCAAGCGTGCATTTCAGGGAATCGCGTAACGCCTCGGCACTGAAGGGGCGTACCCGTCCAGTGGTGCCAATAATCGAGATTCCCCCCTTGATGCCAAGTTTCGGATTAAAGGTCATTTCTGCCAATTCACGCCCACCAGGTACCGACACAGTTACCTCGAGACCCATTGGTGTTACTTCGCGCAGTGCCGCGCAGATCATGCTTCTTGGTACAGGATTGATTGCTGCTTCACCAACGGCCAGTGCCAAGCCAGGCAGAGTCACGGTGCCGACACCCTCACCAGCCTTAAAGATGATTTCATTCTGCGTGCGCGGGATTATATGCACCTGGATATGTATGCCATGCGTCACGTCGGGATCGTCTCCGGCATTCTTGATCACCGTAGCCCGCGCACCTTCTTCGGTTTGCCTGGCCTCTGCGACTGGCCAATCCAGTCGGCTGCCGTCGGGTAAAGGAATCTCCGTTGCGTCAACATGCTGCTGTTTAACCAACAACAATGCTGCTGCTTTAGCAGCCAGAGCGGCGCAACTTCCGGTGGAGATGCCCACGTTCAGCATCCCTACACCTCCTGCCAGGATCGGTTACTGATTTTCACAATCATGGTGGTCATGTAATTAAGCGGCTGGATCTGCCAACAACTTAAATCAGCGACTAATAGCTCGTTATCACCCTGTTCACAACAACTGACCAAGCGTGCGCGGTCAAGCAGATTGTGTCGGCGCAACAGTTCCATTAATGCTTCAATGCAGCCACCGGCTTTGTACAGCACGAGGGTCTCACATTGTGCCAGTGCGTTTTCTACCGCGTGCAAGTCGGTTGCTGACATCAGTGTCAGACGATCTTCCTGTAAGGTCAGAGTTTCAACAAAGCGACTGGCCGCAGTCTGAAAGGCACTGATTCCCGGTACGACATGAATGTTGGCCTTGGGCATCAGATCAGTCAGACTTTGCAACAGGTAGGAGCTGGTAGCAAAAATCAGCGGATCACCCAAGGTGATTTGCACTACAGACTCTCCCGCTGCACAGCGTTTGACCACATCTTTTGCAAATAATTGCCAACGCTCCCTGGTTTTATGCCCATTACGCTCCATCGGATAGTTGTTGACAATGATTTTCTGCTTGTCAATAAACGGTCGTACGGCTTCCAGGGCTAGGCTCTTGGCCGAGCCTTGAGCCTGGGGTGAAATCACGGTGTCACACTGTTCCACCAGGCGAGTAGCGCGCAACGTCAGCAAATCCGGAGACCCTGGCCCGATACCAACAGCATAGAAATGTCCGGATTGAGGGGACATGGTCGTCATAGAGTCTTTGGCTGTCATAGAGTCCTCATAAGATTAGAACCAGTAGACCATCAGCATACTGGTGCAGAGTAGTAGGAAAAGCATGCGAAACACCTGTGCGCTGACTGCCATAATTAATCCTGGACGTGCTCTTACTTCTTGTTGTAAGTGACGTCGCATATGGCGTGCAGACAGGCTACGGCCAGGGGACTGCCACCACGGCGCCCATTAATGATAACGTGAGGCAAGCCTGTGCACAGAAGTTCCTCTTTACTCTCCAGCACATGAACAAAGCCTACCGGCATACCGATCACCAGCGCCGGGCGGATATCCTCTTCCATTGCCAGCCGGTTTATCTCCAGCAGAGCGACGGGAGCATTGCCAATCAGCACGATACTGCCAGACAATATCTCCCGGGCCTTTTGTACGGCAAATAACGAGCGGGGAAGACCTGCCTGCCGTGCTTTTTCTGCTACATCTACGTCGGCGACATGACAGAAAACATCCTCACGGCTGTAGGCCGGATTAACCTTCTGCAATCGTGCGAGCGAAATCCCGGCACGGATCATGTTGCTGTCGGCATAAATTTTAGCTCCAGCCTTGAGAGCTGCGGTACCGGAGCTAAAGGCGTCATCGCTGAAGCAGGTCAACTCAGCCAGGGTGAAATCGGCAGTGGTGTGAATTAAGCGGCGCACCACCTCCCACTCTTGCTCGGTCTGTTGATAATTCTCTGCTTCGGCGTCTATGACGGCAAAGGAACGTGCTTCTATCTCCGGTCCGCTGACAGGATTGTCGTACAAATTGTAAATAAATGGTTTGTCGGTTATCTGGGCCATGTTAATCCTCTTTGACGTTAAGCGTACAGCGCTGCTGAAATCCTGTTCTCAACCGTGTTGCAACTGTCGTTTAGTGCTGCGAATACGTCCAATAAAGGTATCGATCGCATGGCGATGCGCAGCTAAATAGAGATGGGCATAGCTGGCCAGCACATTGCCCTTTTGATAGCCTTCCGCACGACATTTGCCACTGCGGTTCTGCTTTAATTGATAGAGACTCTGCCAACCGTCAACACTGATTGGGTTGCTACAGAGTTCCGAGTAGTGGAACTCATGCCCCCTGAGTGTGGTTCCCTTATCACCAAACAGAGTGCTTCCCTGTAGATTTGCTTCAACGTAGCCGAGCGCTTTCCGCTTGGGGAGCATTCTTGACCAACAGGGCAAGACACCGGTCAGTGGCCATTGTTGATCGCTTTCCTCAACACCTTGACTAAGGTACATCAGGCCACCGCATTCAGCGTACACCGGGCGACCGCTAAGACAGAAGTCGCACACCGAACGTAGCATGAGGCCATTGCCTGAAAGGCTCTCGATATGTACCTCAGGGTAACCACCGCCCAGGTAAAGGGCATCAGAACCTGGCGGCAGGCAGTCGTCTTGCAACGGTGAAAAAAAACAGAGTTCGACACCGCGTTGTTCCAAGGCATCAAACAGGTCCTGATAATAGAATTGAAACGCTGAGTCATAAGCGACGGCAAGCCGTAAGCCGCTATCAGCGGCCACTGCGGGTTCAGCAACTGCTGAACCCAGTTTTGGCGCGAGCTTAGCTTGATCTATAAGCTTCTCCAGATCAATATACTCTGACGCTGAATTGCTTAAGTCGGCGAACATGGCTTCATTCCAGTCAGTTTCTTCTCCGGACACCAAGCCCAAATGGCGGCTCGGCAACGTCGGCAAGGCCTCGCGTGGAATTGCACCTAGTAGCGGTGGCAACTGCGCGGCCTCCAGTGCCTGTTCCAGCCATTGACCATGACTTGCAGAACCGCACATGTTGGCGATAATTCCGCCAATATTCACTGTAGGTTCGAAATTCGTATAGCCCTGCACCATGGCAGCAATACTGCGGGCCATACCGTGCGCATTGACCACCAGCAAGACCGGAGCCTGCAGCCAGTCTGCGATCTGCGCGGTGCTCCCTTGCAAACTGTTGGCGCTGCCGCCATCGAACAGGCCCATAACCCCCTCAATAATGGCTATGTCGGCATCAGCACAGGTTCGAGCAAACAACCTGTTGACATAGCCTTTGTCACTCATCCAACCATCGAGGTTGTAGCACGGGCGGCCGGAGGCACGGCTGAGGTGGCTTGGGTCCAGATAGTCTGGACCAACCTTGAATGTCTGCACCCGCAGGTTGCGCTGCCGCAAAGCAGCAACCAAAGCCAAAGTGACAGAGGATTTGCCAACACCGCTCTGGGTGCCGCCCACGATCAGACGAGGAATTTCAATCAAAACTCCACCCCTTCCCGGGCCTGAACCCCTTGATCCAGAGCGTGTTTCAATGGCTGAATCTCACTCACAGTATCCGCCATGGCGATCATTTTGTCAGTTGCCCCTCGTCCGGTCAGAACGATATTCAGTGGTGCTGGTGCTGCAACAATGGCGTCAATAACCTCTTGCTCATCGAGTAACCCCTTGGCGACCGCACCGCAAATTTCATCGAGGATAATCAGGTCGTAATCACTCGATTGCAGGGACTTGCAGGCCAGCACAAAGCCCTCTTGTGCAGCCTCTTGATGTTCTGTGTAACGAGGCATGCCGGGCTTGGGGATAAAACCACGGCCGGTTTGCACAATCGAAATACCCAGTTTTTGCAAACTGGCCAGTTCACCGACAGCGGTATCGTTTTTTATGAACTGGATGACCAGAACTCTATGGTCATGCCCTCTAGCACGTAGCGCCATACCAAAGGCCGCTGTCGATTTTCCTTTGCCGTTACCGGTAAAGATCAAAATGTGTTTATCCAAGCAACGCTCCTTGACTGTTAAAGAATCCAGTACCGAGCCAGCACGCCAAGCCTAAGGCACCAACCAGTAGAGAGGTTGTCCACATCAGGTTGATTGTTTCACTGATATGCCTAGAGCAAAGCTTCTGTTTTGATTCTCCCATATAGGGACGTAACATTGACTTGCCGAAGTAGTAATTTTCTCCACCCAGGCGGACATTAAGAGCCCCGGCCATCGCGGCTTCTATCTGCCCGGCATTGGGGCTGGGGTGATTGTTACGATCACGTAGCCATATTTTCCACGCCTGCCTGGCGTCCAGCTTCAGCCATGCTGCGGCCAGCGGCACCAGCAAAGCACTGAGTCGGGCCGGGATAAAGTTTACGACATCGTCGAGACGCGCTGAGGCCCACCCAAAATATAGATAACGATCATTTTTATAACCAAACATGGAGTCAAGAGTGTTGATTGCTTTATACGCCATGGCTCCTACTGGACCGGCGAAAAAGGCAAAAAGCAGAGGTGCTGTGACCGCATCGACCGTGTTTTCGGCAACACTTTCTATCGTGGCACGTGAGATTCCCGCTTCATCGAGACTCTCGGTATCGCGACCGACCAACAACGCGACATGTCTTCTGGCCTTGGGAAGATCTGCTCTGAGCAGTGCCTGCTTTACTGCCAGAGCGTGATGACTCAGGTCGCGAGCGGCCAGGCAGGTGTAGAGTATGAGGATGGCAATCAGGTCGCCAAGCAATGGATGAACTCTGTAAGCGAGAAACAATAACAGGAAACAGCTGAGGACGGTGATTCCAACAGTCAGGATAACGAGCAAAATACCGGCTAATTTGTCGTTGCTGAGATGCCGTCGCAAAGGCTTTTCCAACGCCAGCGCAAGTTTGCCGATTCCCTGAACCGGGTGGGGTAGCCAACGGGGGTCACCAAACAGGGCATCGAGAAGCAAAGCCATCACAATTTGCAGCGGTAGCGTGATCATAAGCCGATACTCCGGTAGACAGCCTGCATATCGAGCGCTTCACGTACGCAGTCGGCAAGCCGATCAAAGGCCGGCTCCAGATCGTAACAAGCGAGTATTTTTTCCTCTGCGTGCCATCCGCGCCGCGTGCGCAAGCGGTCGATAAACCAACGACGAAAGCCATCGGCGTCGAACACCCCGTGCAGATAGGTGCCCCAGATAAGGCCCTTTTCAACACTGCCGCCGATCATCTCACCCTTGCTGTTGTGTGCAATTGGTTCCATGCCGTCGGCGTATGTCTGGCCGTGATGAATTTCATAGCCCGCCACTTCATGGCCGGAGGGCAGATGGCAGCAGCGTATTTGAATCGTGGTCTTCTGACGAGCTAACACAGTATCCAACGGTAATAAGCCGAGCCCGTCCATTGACTTGCCATCCGATTCTATGCAGTGTGGATCGTTGATCTTGCGACCAAGAATCTGGAATCCACCACAGATACCGACAATTTCACAGCTCTTATTTGCTGCCAGTTGAAGAATCCGTTCCGCGAGACCAGTCTCTTGCAAAAAGCATAGGTCCTCGAAAACATTTTTACTGCCAGGCAGAATCAAGGCATCGGGACTTCCCAGTTCTTGCAGATGCCGTACCACCCGTAGATGAACATCAGGCTCAATGCTTAGAGCGTCAAAGTCGGTGAAGTTGGAGATGTGGGGCAGATCGACGATCGCAATGTCAATTTGGTCAGCAGGGGCCGGGCCTTGGTGGAGGCCCTCATTTTTAAAGGAGACGGAATCCTCTTCGGGGAGTCCCAGTTGAGGCAGAAACGGAACAACGCCAAGAACCGGAACCCCTGTGTGCCGGCGAGTATGCTCGAGAGCAGAGCCAAGTAAAGAAGCATCGCCACGAAACCGGTTTATTACAAAACCAGCAACCTGCGAGCGCTCTTGCTCGGTAAGCAACTCCATGGTTCCGACAAACGCCGCGAAAACGCCGCCTCTGTCGATATCGCCAACCATTAATACGGGTGCTTCGGCATGACGAGCCATATTCATATTGACGATATCATCCGCTTTGAGGTTGATCTCCGCCGGGCTGCCAGCGCCTTCCAACACTATGATCTCATGCTCGCTGGATAGATCGTCATAAGTGTTTTTGATGGTTTCAAAAAGGCTCTTCCGTTTCTCGGCATAGTCGCGAAAGTGCATGTTCCCGGTAACTTTGCCGTGCAGGATGATCTGTGACCCGGTATCGCTGTTAGGCTTGAGCAACACTGGATTCATGCGCACATCCGGCTCGAGCCGACAGGCCTGTGCCTGAACCACCTGGGCGCGTCCCATCTCACCCCCGTCAGGAGTGACAAAGGAGTTTAATGACATGTTCTGGGCTTTAAATGGAGCGACATCGTAACCGTCCTGGTGGAGGATTCTGCACATGGCGGCGGCCAGTACACTCTTGCCGGCATTGGATCCGGTTCCCTGAAACATGATAGCCGGAGTCTTCTTCTTGATCGCCTTTGTCTTGCCATGGCAGAGAACTTCTTGCAGTACCTCACAAAGGCGATTCTGTTCTGATGAAGTCCTCACAGCGACCCGGAAATAGCGTTGGTCGAGAGAGTGAAAATTATCACACACGCGGATGGCAACACCCTGCTTAAGCGTTTGTTCGGCCAGTCGTGCGGCGGTGAGTGTGTCATGGTCCAGGCGCACCAGCAGAAAGTTAGCTGCACCGGGGTAAACGCTGAGCCCGGGGATTGTGCTCAGCCCTCGGTACAGTTGCTCTCGCTGTTTGGTAACAAAGTCGCGGCTGCGCTGCAGGTAGTCTTGATCCTGTACGACTCGACAACCAACGCTCTGAGCAATGGTGTTGACTGTCCAGTTCGGCAACAGACGACGCATGCGGGTGATTATCTTTACGTCGGCGATAGCGTAGCCGAGACGCAGGCCTGGAATCGCGTAGACCTTGGTCAGGGATTGGATAATGACAACATTGGCAGGGCGGTTAATGCGTAAACTCTGGCTGCCATCGGTGAAATCTATAAAAGATTCATCAATGACGAAGAGTGTCTCTGGGTATCGGGTTGTTAACCGGCACAGTTGGCTGGCATCAAAGAGAGTACCGGTCGGGTTGTTGGGTTGGCCGAGAAGGACCAGCTGCTCTGGTTGCAAAGCGGCTTCGAGTTGGGCCATATCGAGACGAAACTGTTGCGATGAGGATAACGGCAGCAGAGTAATATCCAAACCGTTCAGGCGAGCAGGGTCTTCGTAGTCGGCATAGGATGGAACCGGGATCAGGGCCCGTTTGGCTCCCAGAGCCCTTGGTAAAAGGTGGAGCAGTTCGGTTGCGCCGTTGCCAACCAGGATCTGCTCAGGGTGGAGATGGTTTACTCTGGCCAGGGCAGTAATCAGTTCCGTGCAGTCAGGGTCGGGGTAGTGAGCCAGGTCGCTGATATTGGCGCTGATCAGCGGTCGCAACCACTCCGGTGGCCCCAAAGGGTTAATGTTGGCGGAAAAGTCCATGAGCTGCGTGGCCGGAACCCCTGCTGACTCACTCAGTTGACGTAAATTGCCGCCATGGGTATGACGTTGCGGGTATTCTGGAATGCTCATACAAGAAGTCCTTGCTGAATACAAACCAATGCGGTGAATGCCGGAGCCAATTCTACCAGTTCACAGGTCGCACCAAGCGTGTCGCCAGTGAAGCCACCAATCTTTCTGTAGCAATACATTGCGAACAATCCTGTGGTCAATACGCTGGTCACGGTAATCCAAAACCCAGACATGCCGAGGAGCAGGCAGGAGGTTAAAACTAGCAACGCTGTCGCGACAACCCCCTGGCCCTTATGACTGTGAGCATGAGTAAGAGTCGCCAGGCCATGATTGCGAGCATAGGGCATACTGACGGCTTTTATCACCAGAGCGGTGCGACCGGCCAAGGGCATCAGTACGATCACCGGGCTGCGCCAGTCACCCGTCAGGGAGGCCAGCATTGAAAACTTGATTAATAATAGTGAGACAATCGCCAGGGCTCCCATTGGACCGGTGCGGCTGTCTTTCATTATTTCCAGCATCCGTTCTTTACTTCGTGAGCTCATAAAAGCATCTGCACTGTCAGCCACACCGTCCAGATGGAGGCCCCCGGAAATGGCGATCATGGCGATCACCAGTAAAGCGCTGGGGACGAGAATGCCAGGCAACAGCCAGCACAGCAGTTTATCAAGAACTGCCATGAAAAGACCGATGAGCAAGCCTACCAACGGATACCAGGTCATACTGGCAGCTATAGCACGCTCGCCTCCACACCAGGTTCTGGGAACCCGTAGAATCGTGAGGAAGCTTATGGCTGCAAAGAATGGTTTCATCGTTACTTTCTGTGCTGGATATCTGTGTGCATCAGCCTCACAGTTTGTCTCCTGCCAGATCTGCTTTGAACAGCTTTGCGGAGCCGTTGGCGGCGCAGAACTCTCCACACATGGTGCAGCTCTTTTCGTCTTCAGGCACACGGGAAGCGCGAATCGCTTTGGCTTCTTCAGGGATTAACGCCAGGTCGAATTGCTTGTTCCAGTCCAGGTCACGGCGGGCTTTGCTCATCTGCTTGTCACGCTCGCGGCCTCTTTCTGGGTATTTGTTCATGTCACCAATATAGGTAGCAACGCGGGCGGCCTGGACTCCGGTGCGAACATCCTGTTCATTGGGGAGAGCCAGATGCTCAGCCGGGGTAATGTAGCAAATGAGGTCGGCACCGTAACGAGCGGATTGGGCCGAACCGATCGCCGAACTGATATGGTCAAACCCAGGAACTATGTCAGTGGAGATAGGCCCGAGCATGTAGTAGGGAGCTTCGTTACTCATCCGTTTCTGGATAAGGATGTTGGCCTCTATCTCATCAAGGGGCATGTGGCCGGGCCCTTCCACCAACATCTGGCAACCCATTTCACGACCAATCTGAGCCAGTTCGCAGTTGATAATCAACTCTTGCATTTGGGCACGGTCGTGACTGTCATGGATAGCGCCAGCGCGCAGACCGTTACCGAGGGAAAGACAAACATCATACTTCTTCAAGATATTGGCAACACGATCGAAATGCTCATAAAGAGGGTTCTCTTTATTGTTGTTTTCCATCCAGGAGACCATCGTGGTGCCCCCTTTGGAGACGAGACCGCCGTAACGATAGTTCTGCTTACGCAGCCGCTCAATAGTGTAGCGGTTGATACCGCAGTGGATGGCCATGAATGCCAGGCCGTCCTCACATTGCTTTTCAATCAGGTCGAACAGTTCCTCCGGGTCAAGCTTGTCTGCGCTGCCGTACTTGCGTGCCGCATCGCAGAAGGCCTGATAAAGAGGCACATTACCTACCGGTAGATCAACCGCAGCCAGGACTTCACGACGGATCCGGTCAAGATCGCCCCCCACAGAGAGCTCCATCAAGGTGTCAGCGCCCGCTTCTTGAGCAACTTTGGCTTTCCGCACTTCGGCTTCGTAATCAATGATATCTGAAGACGTGCCTATGGAGGCGTTGACCTTGGTGCGCAAACCTTTACCGATGCCAACGGGGTTAGGATTCCTGTTGGTGTTGTTAGGAATAACGATTTTGCCAGCGGCAACCATGTCGCGAATATACTCAGAGCTATGTCCTTCCGCTTTGGCAACCGCAGCCATCTGGGCAGTAATTATTCCTTTTGCTGCTTGTTCAACTTGAGTGTACATGGTGCTTGTTCCTCCTTTGCCGAGGACGGATTTTAAGATACCTGTTGTTTTTAGTTTTTTTCTGCCTGACTGACCGCTGCTTCTTCGAAAGTAGCCACCTCGGTCAAAACCGTAACAGCAGCTTCCACAAGATTCATGGCCACGGCTCCTCCGGTTCCTTCTCCAAGGCGTAACCCCAGATCGATCAATGCCTGCTTATTCAAGAAGTTGAGAGCAATCAAGTGGCCCTGTTCAACACTGCGGTGGCCAGCTATCATATAATCCCTGCAGGCAGGAGAAAGGCTGTCAGCAATCAATGCCCCGGCAGTTGAAATGATACCGTCGATAACGACCGGTTTTTTTTGCGCTGCAGCACCGAGGATCAGACCGGCAATTGCACCAATTTCAAAACCACCAACTTTGCACAAAACATCAAGGCCGTCTTCAGGGTTGGGCTGGTTGAGAGCCAGGGCCTTTTCCAGGGTAGCAATCTTGGCTTCAAGGGCCGCGTCATCGAGACCTGTGCCGCGGCCAGTAACATCAGCGACTGATCGTTTGCATAACGTAGCAATAATGGCGCTGGAAGGGCTGGTATTGCCAATCCCCATATCGCCAGTACCGAACAGGTCAGTACTATCGGCCAACTGTTCAGCCACCTCAATTCCCGCTTCGATAGACTGGATGGCCTGGGCACGACTCATGGCAGGACCTTCAGCAAAGTTCGCTGTTCCTAAGGCTACTTTTTTTGAGATGATTTTGCCGCTTTCGACCAGCTCGCTCAAGTCACCAGCGACGCCAACGTCTACAATCGTTACTTTGGCTCCCACTTGTCTTGCCAAAGCATTAATGCTGGCTTTTCCGTTGGTAAAGTTGCGTACCATTTCAAGGGTGACCGCTTGCGGAAACTTGCTGACTCCAGCAGCCACAATGCCATGATCACCTGCCATCACTGCGATCGATTTACGCGTAACACAAGGCTGCATGCTACCGGTAATGGCGGCGAGGTCTGCAGCTAAATCCATCAACCGACCTAATGCCCAGTGGGGAATCGCAAGTTGATCGAGCCGCAGCCTGGCAGATTGACGCATACTCGTATCAGTCGGGGTGATGGCATGCAAAGTTTTGGTCAGGAGATCTGATTCAGGCAATGTCATAAAATCGTTCCTTCTTTAAGGGTAAGAGGATAACCGGAAACTACAAACACTACCTCGTCTGACAGGGCGGCCAGGGTCTGGTTGCAACGACCCACAAGATCCCGATAGAGACGCGAGGTTTTGTCGGCAGGCACCAGCCCCATGCCGAGTTCATTAGTGACAAAAATGACGGTACGCTCTTCTTGGCGACTCGCCTCGGCAACTTGAAGGCACAGGTCGGCAACATCCTCTTCACACACAGTTTCTTGTCGAGACTCCGCATGGTAGAGCAGGTTGTTGATCCACAGGGTCAGACAATCCACCAGCACAACAGAACTCTCGTGGCAGTTACGAAGCGCCTGGATCAGTTCCACCGGCTCTTCGACGGTCATCCAACCTTGACCAGACCTCTCTTGACGATGCTTGGCAATGCGTTGCCCCATCTCGTCATCAATGATCGGGCAGGTGGCAATATAGGTTCTCTGACCAGGCAGTTTTGCCGCTCGCATCTCAGCATAGTGGCTTTTACCGCTGCGACTGCCGCCGCTCACAAATATCAATCGACTTTTAGAGTGCTGGTTCATTGTAGAGTCCTGTCAAAACTGCGCCCTGTGAATAGAGGTCAAATGTAACTAAGCCCCCTCTCACAATCTCGAATTTGAGACGATCTCGGTAGTGGTATCCCAACAACTGGCAAATCAGGGAACGAATGACGCCACCGTGGGTCACCAGAACAATGTTGGTTTGTTCACTATTGCGGATATCTTTGACAACCCTTGCGACACGTTGTTGGAATTTAATATGAGATTCCCCTTCCGGAAAGCAGAAGTCTTCCGCCAGCTCTGACCACTTCGTGACCAGATGCGGGTCAGCAGAGCAAATCTGCTCGAAGGTCATTCCTTCCCATCTGCCGAAATCCACTTCATCGAGATCTTTTTTGTTGCTAACTGTCAGATTCAACTGTTTGGCGATCGGAACTGACGTTTCCACAGCGCGTAACGCCGGGCTACACCAGAGGGCATCAATATTACGCTTCTGCAAACAATTTGCCAGTCGGGTGGCCTGAAGTTTTCCCTTTACGCTGAGAGGTTCATTGAGACGCCCTACGTAGCAGCCATCCAGAGAAGCTGCAATTGCACCGTGACGAATTAAGGTAAGCTGCTTTTTCATCTGTCTCCTCAAGGAAACAAAAAATCCCTGCAGCCTTAATAGAAGGCTGCAGGGATACCGTTTTCATCCTCATGCAGTAATAGTCCAGCATCTTATTGCTCGAAGACGCTGTATGCTAACAAATCGGGCGTGTATCTGACTTACACCGGTCAGTAAGACCGATGATCACAGTGGCGGCTCCGTGACGGATTTACACCGTCTTCCAAGCTTCCGATTATTATGTAGCGAGAACTATAGCATATAAATCATGGCAAATAACAAGCGATTTGTTTCTGATTTAATAGAATTCTTCCGATCATACCTCAGAAGTTGTGTCAGCGGCAAATGAGAGTATTTCGTTGAGAAACTCTTCTTTTTGCTCATTGCTGAAGTTACTTTTCAGATCACTGTCAAGCAGTATGTCAGTGTATCCAAGGAGAGTGGTGTTAGTTCCCGTATTGGCTTAATAAAAACTGGCAGGTTTGAGTTCTGTTAACACCTCTCCCGCGACCCAGCACCAGCACTTTTTGGTCGTGTCGCCGTCACGCTGCATCCGCTATTTTCTCTCTCTGAAATAACTGTTCAGTTCCAAGGTGTTGTCGAAACTCTTGCTGTTAGCGCGCGAATACTGCAACTGATCGACCTGCCGGAAATCGGCTTTCAGCAGCCTGTATTGACCCCGTTGCGCCGCGGGGGTCGGCCGCTGGTTCATAGGCCCGACCTGCCAGAGGTAGATGTCTGGTTGTAAGCTTAGCACCGCTTCGGGGTTGAAGCGCAGCATTCGGCGCTGGCTGCCGCTGACCAGCTCGCCGCCGGCACGGCGGATGATGTCGGCGAGGATATGGCCACCACCGGCGATGGTCAGCGGTGCTTCAGTGATTTCGTAGAGGACCCGGGGTGACTCGGCAAGCGGCTGCAACTGCTGCAGTTTCCGGCGCTGTTCGGCCACCAGTTTCCGGGCCTGCTCCTCCCGCCCCAGTTTTTCCCCCAAGGCGAGGGTCTGGGTAAGGATCTCCTCCAGCGTATTCGGCTGGTAGTGGAAAACCTCGGCCGCGACCGAGGTGGCCATCTCTTTAGAGAAGAAGCGGTTGGAGGAGATGATCAGTAGGTTGGGGCGCAACGAGGTGATGATCTCCAGATTCGGTCGGATGTGCGAGCCGACCTGCGTGGCCTGGGGAAATTCCAGCACGTTGCGAGTCTTGCCGACCACCAGTGGCCCTGCACCGAGCTGTTCGATGATGTCGGCCGCCGCCGGGGCGAGGATGATGACCCGTTGCGCGGCGAAACTAGCGACGGGTAAAAGTAAAAGCAGCAGTGCCGCCAGTAACCTGAACATCGTAGGTCTCCGTGAGTAGTTCGGGGGTTAAGTGGGCGTGGCTGACATCGGCCAGCAGTCGCCCCTGTTTCAGCAGCAGAAACCGGTCAAAAAACTGCTCCGCCAGGTTGATGTCGTGGACCGGGGCGATGACCGTTTCGCGGCGGCCGCCTAGGAGTTCGAAAATCTCCAGGGTGTGGCGGATGTCGAGGCTGGCGTTCGGTTCGTCTAGATAGATGATCGGCGCCTGCTGATTGAGCACCCGGGCCAGCATCACCCGCCGTTTTTCACCGCCGGAGAGCTCGTTGAACTGCCGCTCGCGCAGAGGCAGCAGGTCGAGCTGTTGCAGTTGCTGTTCGCTCAGTTGTCGGTCCGCGTCGCTGAAGCTGTTGCCGATGGCGTGGGGGAAGCGCCCGAACAGCACCACCTCGGCAACGCTGAAGGGGAAGATCAGCTCAGAGAACTGCGGCAACAGGGAGAACAGCCGGGCCCGCTGGACGACGGGGATCTGCGCCAGCGGCCGGTTGTCGTAGCGGATCTCTCCCCCACAGGGCAGCAGCCCGCAGAGCAGTTGCAGCAGGGTACTCTTGCCGCTGCCGTTCTCTCCGAGGATGGCGACCTTTTCACCCGGCCGGATCTGCAGCTGATCGATCCGCAGCTTAAAATCTCCGCGCGCAAAGCTGAGTTTATCGACCCACAGTTCAGCCATGCCAGAGCCTCTCGCGCCGGGTTTGCAGCAGGTAGAGGAAGAAGATCCCACCGAGCAGGGCAGTGATGATGCCGACCGGCAGTTCCGCGCCGCCGGGTATAATGGTCCGCGATACGGCATCGGCTACCACCAGCAGCAACGCCCCGAGCAGCGCCGAGTAGCTCAGGTTTTGCTGCATGTCGCTGCCAAACAGGCTGCGGGCTACGTGAGGAACTATCAGGCCGACGAAGCCGATGATACCGGTGTAGCTGACCGCCACCGCTACCAGCGCGGTGGCGACGACAAAGGCGAGGCTGCGCAGCCGGTCGACATTGACGCCGAGGGACTGGGCCGAGTATTCATCGAGGGCCAGCATGTTCAGCTGCAAGGCTTTGGCGGCGAACAGCAGGTAGGCGATCAACAGCACCGCAGCGCAGAGCAGCAGCTTGCCCCAGTCGACGACGAAGAAGCCGCCCATCAGCCAGAAGACGATGGAGGAGAGGGAGTCCTCAAAAAAATACTTGGCGAAGCTGATCACCGAAGAGGCGACGATGTTCATTACCACCCCAGCCAGTATCATGGTCACCGGGTTGATGACACCGTTGGTCTTCGACAGCCGGTAGACGGTCAGCAGGCCGACCAGGCCGGTCGCCAGCGCAGCCACCGGTACCAGCGCGACCGGCAGCCCGAAGGCAATCGCCAACACCGCGCCTAAGGCCGAAGAGCTGGCCGCTCCGGTAGTGAAGCTGTCGGCCAGCGGATTTTTCAGGGTCAGCTGATAGACGCTCCCGGATAGGCCGAGCATGGCGCCGATCACTGCCGAAAAAAGTACCCGTGGCAGCCGCAGGGAGAAGAGGATATCCCGCTCCACCGGGGAGGCAGCGAAGGGGTTGATCGCCGTCGAGCCTACCAGACAGGCGGCGATCAGAGTCAGCAGAAAAATAATCAGCAGCAGCTTCTTCATATCTCGACCCTGGCGACGATCTGTCTGGCGATAAAAAACAAGGTAGCGAGGATCAGGGTCAGCACGCCGAACAGGGTAAAGCTGACCTCCGCCCCCGGAGTCAGGGTAGCGCGGATCAACTGGGTGCTGTAGGTGAGCGGGAAGATGCTGGCCACGGCGCGGATCGGAAGCGGCATCTGCTCGACCGGAAAGAAGGTCCCGGAGAGGAACATCATCGGTGTAATCAGAAAAGCGTTGATCGTCGCCTGATCGCTGTGGCTTTTGACGATCATCGCAGCGATGAAGCCGAGCAGGGCAAAGATCGCCAGATGCAGCAGCAGGGCGAGTAGAAACAGTGGTCCGAAGCGCAGGCTGACTCCGGCCAGCAGGCTGTAAAAAGCGATGATCAGCACCGGGATCAGACCGCGGGTGATGCCGTAGCAGGTCTCGCCGACGATGATCTGCCAGCGCTGCAGCGGGGCGAGCAGGAACTCCTCAAAAATTTTGAAATAGAAACGCGAGATGTTGATTTCGGTGGCGATCCCGTAGCTCTGGTTCATGCTGCTCATGGTCAGCAGCCCCGGCAGCAGAAAGACCAGATAGTCGACTCCGCCGACTTGGGCGCCGCGGCCGACGCCGTAGCCGAAGGCGAGCAGGAACAGGGCCGGGGAGACCGCCGAGGCGAGCAGGGTTTTAATCAGCTTGCGGCGCAGGATCAGCATCTCCCGCAGATAGATGGCGCGGGCTCCGTGCAGGATCATGGCGCGATCCTTTTACCGGTCAGCTGCAGAAAAACATCTTCCAGTGTTGTCTCGCGGATCCGTACCGAAGTGTCGAGCTGCTCCAGTCGTTGCATCGCCGCCCGGCGGTCAGCGAAAAATTCACTCTCGATCTCATCAGCTCGGTAAATATCGAGGACGAAGTTGCCGGTCGACTGTTTCAATTGCTCCGGTGTGCCGCCAGCGATGATTCTGGCCTGATCGATGATCAGCACCCGGTCGGCCAGGGTTTCCGCCTCTTCGATGTAGTGGGTGGTCAGGAATATAGTGCAGCGCTGTTGCTGGTTGATGCGGCGCAGAAAGGCCCACATTTTGCGCCGGCTGTGAGGGTCGAGGCCGACGGTCGGTTCATCGAGAAACAGAATCTCCGGCTCGTGGAGCAGGGCGCGGGCGATGACCAGCTTGCGTTTCATACCGCCGGAGAGCTGGCCCGCCGGGGTGTCCCGTTTGCTGGTCAGGTCGGCGAACTTGAGGCAGCTGTCGATCCGCTGCTGCAGTTCTGCACCCCACATGCCGAACAGGCGGCCGTGGATCAGCAGGTTTTCGGCAGCGGTCAGCTCCCGGTCGAGGTTATTGTGCTGCGGGACCACGCCGATCAGCTGCTTGAGTGTCAAGCGCTGCGGGTCGAAGCGCTGACCGTGGTAGTGGATTTCACCGGCGTCCGGTTTGAGCAGCCCGGTGAGCATGTTGATGGTGGTGGTTTTACCGGCCCCGTTGGGGCCGAGAAAGGCGAACAGCTCGCCGCGGCCGACCTGAAAATCGATCCGGTCGACCGCGACGGTTTTGCCGAAGCTGCGACTCAGGCCGCGGACTTCGATTTCGTCAGGAGTGTTAAAGGTTTTGGGATCAGCGCAGCTCAACCCCGGCCTCCGTTGCAGCGTCACTCAGGTGATCGACAAAGATCTGTCGAACTTCGGCATTGTCACCGAGCCCCTGCATGACCGGTTTGACCTGATAGCCAGCCTTTTGCAGCTGAGTCTTCCAGGAATCCTCTTCGTCACCGGCCATGTCGTTACTGGCGTGATCGCCAGCAACGATCATAAGCGGCTTGAGCAAGGTTTTCTTGTTATTTCCAGCCTGTAACTTGGTCAGCAGTTCATCGAAATTTGGATGGCCTTCAACCAGCCCGACCAAGGTCCTGACCTGTGGATAGAGCTGGTTCATCAGCAGTTCAAGTTCGTAATAGAGTCCGGTTGAGAGGTGATCGTTGCCGTGGCCCATGTAGATCAGGGTGGCTTGCTGCTGCTCGGCCAGTTTGGCGTCGGCGGCTAGGCTTGTAGCCAGTTTCTGCAAATCTTCAGCATAAGGGAAGCGATCCCCCCAGGTGCCCATCAGCGGCCGACCGAGGGCAATTTTATTGAAGGGACGCCAGCGCTCTTTGAGGGTTTTGATGGAGCGCAGCCCATCGACGTAGGCTTTGACATCCTCAAACTCTTCGCCGTGGGTCAGGTGGGTCGGCTGTACAACGATTGTCTTGTAACCCTGATCCTGGAGGTCGGCGAGGGTGCCGAGGAGGTTTTTGATCTGATAGAAGTAGTCGGGAACCTGTGGGTGGCTGCTGCGGTAGTTCTGATCATCAGCCCGGCCGTGCCATTTCTTGCGGATAATGTTGGAGGTGAAGGCCATCTGCACCAGGGTGTTCGGGTAGGCGGTTTCGACATCGCGTACGATCGCCAGCAGCGAATCAACGGCGCTTGGGTAGGTGGTGCCGAAAGCAGCGATGACAATGGCGGTCTTGTTGGCATCGGCAGACGTTTTTTCCATGGCGAAACTTCCTCCGCAGAGCAGCAGGCTGATGACAAGCAACGATAACAGGGTTTTCAGGGTGTGGTGCAACATTCTTTGATCCTCCTCGTAGATCGACAAAAAAGGCCTCCGGTATTTGCGGAGGCCCGGACGCACCGATCCCTCCGGCAGTTTTTACCATCTACGGCCGGTTATGGTACCAGGCAGGCTTTCTGGCTTCGGGATCAATCCTCGCTCTTCCCCTTCCCGACAGACTTGAAAATGTCAGTGGGTTGATTGATATCGTTGAAGAGTTCGGTCCCCCGTCACAGCGGCGGGTCCGCGGGAGTTTTGCACTCCACTTTCCTTGCACCTGAGTACCGGAAAATAAAGAAGCCCGCAGAGAAAAGAGTCTGCGGGCTTCATCCGTTTTAGAAGCATCTGTGGTGACCAGCCTCCCGTCTATCCCGGGGAGAAACTGCTGATCGTTTGTTTCGGCAGGTCTTCTGACTTGCGAATCATCCTCCGAGGCACCTTCCCGATCTTGTCGATCAGTGGTTGTTTGCCTCTTCGTCCTCGCTCACAGCGGCGGGTCCGCGGGGGATTTACACCCCTCTTCCCTTGACCGAACAAAGTTTTCTGACTATCGAGTAGCCGTAGCCGTTATACGGCAGCGGTGTGGGTTGAGTCAAGCTCCTAACAGTCCAATACACACTACCCTTGACTTTGCTGATACAGATAATCACCAACACCCTGCTGTTGTACGCTGTCCAAATAGTTTTTGATCAATGTCTCAAGATAAGCAGCCACTTGATCTGGAGCTAGTTTAATGCAAGTTTTTGCCGCAAAACGACTCTCGACACCGTGGATTTTACCACCGAGATGAAGTTCATAACCGGCGACACGCCTGTCAGTTGCATCCTTGACCATACAACCGACCAAACCAATATCGGCAAGATGGGGGTGAGCGCAGCCGTGGGGACAACCGGAGATGCCTATGCTCAGAGGCTCTTTGAAATCCACACAACTTTGCTCCAGACGTATAAGCAGGTTGCTGGCGAACTGTTTGGTTTCACTGACGCCGAACTTACAATATTCACTGCCGACACAGGCCAGGTTGCGCAAGCGGAAGGGAGAAGGATTAACCGGCAAGGCCAGTGCATCGAGAGCCGCGACCAGAGCTTCTGATGCAGCATTCGGGACATCGAGCAGGACAAAATCCTGGGTTGACGTAATCCGCAGAGTTTCCACCTCATGTTTAACCATCAATTGCAGAAGCGTTCGCAACTTTTCAGCTCCGACCCGCCCGCCTGAAGTTTTACCACCGATACAGAAACAAGCAGCTTTACGGGCGGGGAAAATCCCGACATGGTGGCGCTGTTCGGCAGAAGTCAATTCGGGCTCCGCACCGCTCGGCAACGTATAGCCCAAGCGCTCTGTCAGCACCTGCCGGAATTTATCAACACCCCAATCGGCAAGCAGATGACGGGTCCGGGCCCGGGTACGATTCTCGCGATGACCGTGGTCTCTGAAAATACCGGCAACAACCTTGGCCACTTCGACAATTTCAGCTTTGCGGCAATGTAGATCCAAGCGCCTGGCGATCTGCCGTCCGCCACTCAAGCCACCACCGACCGCCACATCAAAAACGACCTCATCGCCCCTTTGCCCATCACCACTCTGCCCATCGCTCTTTTGCAGGGCGACAAAACTCAAATCCTGAATTTCGTGGCGCACGCAATGGCAAGCACAACCGGATATGGCAATTTTAAATTTGCGCGGCAGGTTGATAAACTCGCGATTACCGTCGAAATAATTATTCACCTCCTGGACAACAGAGGTCACATCACTCAATTCTTCAGCAACCACACCCGACAGCGAACAGGTCACGATATTGCGCATGCAATCGCCGGAGCCCATACGTGTTGTCAACCCGACTTGTTGCAGACGGGCAAATATTTCGGGCAAATTGCGGCACTCGATCCAGTGGAACTGGACATTCTGGCGGGTGGTAAAATCGGCACAGCCTCGCCCGAAGTCAGTGGAGATATCAATCACTGTCTGCAGCTGATCGCGATTCAGCTCTCCGGCTACAAGTTTCAACCGCATCATCAAATACTGGGTTGCATCATTTTCGTCATGCAGCTTCTGCGTGTACAACCCGTAGTATTTCATCCGGTCTATGGTATCAGCATCTATCGCCTCACCACTGGCCGCATAGCGGGCCAGATCATCGAGAACATCGAGGCCGCACTTTTCCCGTTTGAGACGCTCAACCCGCTGTGCTTTGGTTTCCTTGGTCATGATTATTCCTAAAATATCGCCTTGGTTTGCCAATGCGGGAAATGTTTACGAACCAGAGCGTTCAGCTCGACTTCAAAATCAGAATAGCTGTGCTCGGCAACGACCTTATCCTGAGCTTTTTGCACTATCATTCCCGCACCGACGGTATTGTTGTTCACCCGGTCAATCAGAATAAAACTACCGGTACTTTTATTATCATCGTAACTATCCAGAGCCACGGGAGCACTCAGGCTCAACCGGCAGTTACCGATTTCGTTTAACGCCAGTTGCTCTGCAGTGCCTTCTTGCATGGTATTGACATCTGTCCTGTGGTGGATCGCAATGACCGTGGCATTAAGCAGCGTTGCAGCACGCTTGATATAGTAGGTATCACCAGGCTTGAGTGGTTCCTCCGCCATCCAGACAATATTAACATCCAGGTCGGCACCGACGTCAGGAATATCGCCTGTTTTGACAATCATGTCTCCCCGACCAATATCAATCTCGTCTTCCAGCGTGAGCGTCACCGCCTGCGGCACAAACGCCTCAGCCAGTTCGCCATCATAGGTGACGATCGACTTCACACGCGAACTCTTGCGCGACGGCAGAACCGTAATTTCGTCACCAACAGCAATAACGCCGGCGGCAATGGTGCCGCTGAAACCTCTGAAATTGAGATCGGGCCGATTGACATACTGCACCGGGAACCTGAAGTTGTCAAAGTTCTGGTCATCGGCAATAGGAACTGTCTCCAGAGTGGTCATCAATGATTCGCCCTGAAACCAGGGCGTCTTCTCACTCAAGGTGACCACATTGTCGCCACCCAGCGCTGTGATCGGCATGACGACAACATCTTTCAAACCCAGGCCGTGGGCAAAGGCCAGGTATTCTGCCTTGATGTCATCAAAAATCTGCCTGGAGAAACCTACCAGATCCATTTTATTGATCGCCACCACGACATGTTTGATACCCATCATACGCACGATAAACGAATGCCGCCGAGTCTGGATCTGCACACCGTGCCGTGCATCAATCAGCAGGATTGCCAGATCGGCCGTTGAGGCCCCTGTCGCCATATTTCGAGTATATTGTTCATGGCCCGGGGTGTCAGCAATAATAAACTTTCGCTTGTCCGTTGAAAAGTATCGATAAGCAACATCAATCGTAATTCCCTGCTCACGCTCGCTCTGTAGACCATCCACCAGCAATGCCAGGTCCACCACTTTACCAGTAGTGCCCATTTTTTTGCTGTCCTTGACGATCGCTGCCATCTGGTCTTCATAAATCTGTTTCGAATCATGCAGCAGACGACCGATCAGGGTACTTTTGCCATCATCAACGCTGCCGCAAGTGATAAAACGCAGCAGTTCTTTATTCTCGTGCTGATGAAGATATTCGTCAATGTCGGTTTCAATCAAACTGGCTTGACTGGTCATTAGAAATAGCCCTCCACCTTCTTTTGCTCCATGGAACCAGCCTGATCACTATCGATAAGTCGTCCCTGCCTCTCGCTGGTTTTAGTCAACAACATCTCCTGGATAATCTCTGGCAGCGTCGTTGCATTGGATGCCACCGCGCCGGTCAGTGGATAGCAGCCCAAAGTGCGAAAACGGACTCTCTCCATGCTCACGACTTCGCCGTCATTAAGAGGAAAACGCTCATCATCGATCATGATCTTTACGCCGTCGCGCTCCACCACCGGGTGCTCCTGTGCAAAGTAGAGCGGCACGATGGGGATATTCTCCAGATAGATATATTGCCATATATCCAGCTCTGTCCAGTTGGAGAGTGGGAACACCCGGATACTCTCACCTTTACGAACCTTGCCATTGTAGATATTCCAGAGTTCCGGACGTTGATTTTTAGGATCCCAGCGATGGTTTTTATCGCGAAACGAATAGATGCGTTCCTTGGCACGGCTTTTCTCTTCATCACGCCTGGCCCCTCCGAACACCGCGTCGAACTTGTACTTGTTCAGCACCTGTTTAAGGCCTTCTGTTTTCATCGTGTCAGTGTAAACCTTGCTGCCATGATCAAAAGGGTTGATATTTGCAGCAAGCCCTTCCTGGTTTGTGTGGACCAGAAGTTCCAGACCCAGTTCCTTGATCCGCTGATCACGAAAGCTGATCATTTCCTTGAATTTCCAGGTCGTGTCGACATGCACCATCGGAAAGGGCACTATGGAGGGATGAAAAGCCTTGATCGCCAAATGCAGCATGACTGCTGAATCCTTACCGACAGAATAGAGCATGGCCGGATTGTCAAATTCGCTTACAACCTCGCGCATAATGTGAATTGACTCAGCTTCAAGACGTTTCAAATGACTTAGTTTCCTATGCTTCTTCAAGTGCCACCTCCCGATTGTTGCGGTGTAACCCGCATTCTTTATGTTGCGAATTTTCCCACCACCAGCGACCGTCTCTAACTGAACCGTCTTTTGGCACTGCCCTGGTACAGGGTGCACAACCGATGCTGGAGTAGTTTGCATCGTGCAGTTTGTTGTAAGGCACCTGGTTTTGCCTGATGTACTTCCAGACCTCCTCTTCCGTCCAATAGATGAGAGGGTTTATTTTCAGGATGCCGTTGTCTTCATCAAACTCAACCAACCGGGTTTGCCGACGCGACTCGGACTGTTCTCGCCTCAGACCGGTAATCCAGCCATCAAGACCACTCAGTGCACGTTGTAAAGGCTCCACCTTGCGGTAATAACAACACAACTTACGGCTCTCAACACTGTCGTAGAAAAGGTTAAGACCTTTTTCGGCCACCATTTTCTCAACGTTGTCAGGACGCGGAAAATAGCTTTGCAGATTAATCTCAGGGTAATGGCCCCGGGTTTGATCGATCAGTTCATGGGTTTCTTCGGGCAGACGCCCCGTATCCAGAGTAAAGACTTTCGTCTGTGGATTTATTTTTGCAATAAAATCGGTCAAAACCTGATCTTCCGCTCCCATACTGGAGGCAAAACCAAGCGTCTTTCCGAAATGATTCAAAAAATAATCCAGAACAGCAGGGACATCATGCGAGCCCTGAAACCTCTGATTTAACCTGTCGACGATTTTTTCCATTATGGCTCCCGTTGTCAGGCTGCTAGATCTGGTACTCAATCGGTTTTTCTTCAATCCGGCCAAAGCTGGCTTTATTCCAGGCCCGTTCATGCAGGTAATAGAGCACCAGCTTAGTGAAGACTTCGACAAGCCCTATGGATAGAGCCATCGAGATATTACCGGTCACAAAAAAAGCGATCACCATGGTGTCCACGGTGCCGGTTATGCGCCAGGAGATGGTTTTCACGAGACTTCTCGTGGCCTTTTCCTTCACTTATTCCTCCATCTTTTTTATTGCAACTGTTCCTTCAACTTTTCCGTCAGACAAGATGCAGAACAAATTACAATAGCCCGAGGAAAACTATTCTACGCATGATTGCAGGACAATAAATAAACGTACAAGCAAATACACCGTTAGATAGCGAGACTTTTAACACAGTGTACCTGAGCTGTAAACCGTTATTTACAAAAAGTACTTACACGAGCTATCAGCGGTAGTTTGTTCCACGTATTCGCAAACGGCCTTACGGCAACCTGTGGAGCAAAAATCGCATTTACCAATTTAAGTGCATTGGCTGTGCTTACAACGAAGTTAGCATAAGGGAAAAGTACAAATATGGAGAGACGAACAGGAGGAATCGGCAAATTGGGGCAACGAAACAATGACAAAAGCTCTACGGAGGATACACCCTAAACCTTTACTGTCTTGTAGAGAAAATTTTTAAATTTATAGAATCTGCGCTGCTCATCGGCATCTTGACTGTGTGGATCGCAGGCGTTGAGTGCAAGAGCAATATCAGGCATGTTGCGGGCACCGCCACGACGAGTTTCTTCAACCAACATCCGCACCGTATCGCGAGTCAGTTGGTTATCGATAAACGGCTTGTGAACCACACCCCAGAAATCACCTTCCCCTGACTGCAAAGCGGCTTGCATGCTTCGAAGTGGATCCCGTACCAGATTCTTGGGAGACCCGGACTGTGGACTATTTTGCAAAGCTCGTCTGAGATCATCGCCAGAAATGACTGGACCCTGGCGAAATAGCAGGGCGCGCAACAGGATCGAGCGCAACTCACGTATATTTCCCGTATAGTTATGCTGTACAAGTAGCTTTTGGGCCTCCGAGTTGATCGAGGGGACCTGGTCAATTGACTCATCAGCAAGATGATAGGTACGGTAGAGTTGACCAAGAAAGTGAACCGCCAGATCAGGGATATCCTCCCGCCTCTCATTGAGCGAGGGCACCGCAATAGTAAGTTCCGACAGACGATGATAGAGATCGGCACGAAAGCGCCCTTCGGCAATCAGGCGTGGCAAATCCTGATTGGTGGCGGCAACCATCAGCACCCGCGCAAAGCGGGTCTGGTTCTCACCGAGACGGACGAACCCGCCATTATCGAGAAAACGCAACAGCTGCACCTGGGTCTTCGGATCAGCATCGCCAATCTCATCAAGAAACACCACACCACCACTGGCTTCTTCGATAATCCCGCAGCGGTCGGCATGGGCGCCGGTAAACGCCCCACGTTTATGACCAAAGAGTTCCGAGTAGGTTAACTCGCCACTGTAGGCGGCGATATTGGTTTTGGTGATCGGCAATTCTCCGTTTACACCTGCCTTGGCTCGATACAGTTCATTGAGGCGAGTGTATATATTGTTAAAGAGAAACTCTTTACCGCTGCCGGTGTCCCCGGTTATAAGCAGAGTCGGCAGGCCGAGGGTCGCCTCGCGCAGGTCGGCCTGCTGCCACATGAGAATACGCCGCGACAGAGGTGGCGTGATGGTCTCAATGGTCGAGACGATTTCCCGGGCCTTGCTTGAATTGCCGATAATGTTACCGAGGCGATACGATGAAATTTTCGGATCGCGGTAGGTTACATCGGTCCGCAGGCGCTGGACTTCGGAGGTTAGCCGCTCGATCTGCAACAAACCAGCCAGATGACGGGCGATCATCTGCACAATAATCTGCAGGATGCGCTGGTGTTCATCGGTAAAATAGTGCGGAGTCAGACTGTTCAGGCAAACCACGGCCAAAACCTGCTCTTCCACAGACACCGGCACGGCGATCTCGCTGCGAATTACCCGCGTCACCTGCCGGTAAAAGCCCTCTTCGGACAATTCCTGGAAAGCATCATCTATGATCATCGGCTGCCGTGTTGATGCGACATAGCCCGTCAGGCTGCGCTCGGCACGCGGCAGTTCAGTGCCACCGATGCGCATGAGCGGGATATTCTTCTTCAACCATTCCTTGCTCTTGGCGCCAACCAGTGTGCCGTTTTCCTCCTCGACAATCAGCCAGGTGTTGCCATCGCGTTCCTCGATCAGGGCAATACTGCCAGTATCGGCACCTATCAGCTCAGTTGCCTTGGCCAGCACCCGATTCAGGAAGGGCTGAATCCCTGCGAAGTGCTCCTGGAGCAGATCGTTGATTTCCGAGAGCACCTGAATCTCCATATGCTCATCACCGATCTCCTGGATCACCCGCTGGGCCATCTCGGCGTGGGCCTCCAGGAGGCCCTGCTCAAAATCGCTGAAGCGATAAGGCTCTCGAGTAAAGTAGTTGACCAGACAGGTGATCCGGCGCGTACGACCATCGTAGCGCGGCACCACAAAGAGAGAGGTCAGACCGATCTTCTCGGTAAGATAACGTTTTTGCAGCGATTGCGCTTTGAGGCTGGGGAAGTAGAGGGGCCGCAGCAGGGCTTCATCGGTAATCACGCCCTCTTTACTTATATATGGGGAAAGTAAAGACTTGCCAGAGCTCAGATCAATCAATTTTTCATCTTCATACAGACGCTGGATTTCCCGATCCTTGGCATAAGAGGCGAGAACCTGCAGGCCCTGGCCTTCACCCGCTGCACCGATGCGCGACGGCACCAGCACCGACGCCAGAGAGAGCTTATCGATCAGACGCACTGCTGAACGCACCATGGTGCGAGCCGCCTCTTTCTTTTTCGATTCGTCGACGCGTCGCGCCACGATGATCTGCTGGTGATATTTACGTGCCTGATCAAGAACCGGGGCCACCATTTCCAGAAAACCACGTAACGCCAGGCGACTCTCATCATCAAGAGTACTGCCGCTCCTGATGCTGTCGATACATATGACGCCGATGGAACGCCCTTTGTGTACCAGCGGCAACTGAGTTGAGGCCACCAGGCCAAAATCCTCGGCAAGTTGCCGGGCCCGGGTTGGCAAATGCTCCCGATCGGTAAACTCAGCATCCTGCTGATCAATGTAGACTCTGGAAACCAGGTAATTTTCATCCGTGAGGGCAAAGACATATTTGCGGACCACCTGTCGGGTGCGCCCCCTTGCCAACACACAACTCAAGATGCCGCCGGTCAGGTCCTCAAGATAGAACCGAAAGCGCGGCTGGTGAGTAATCAGAGGAACCGCTTCACCAATTTCATGCAGAATATCAGCAAGGTTCTCTTTGCCATAACTCTTGATCTTCTGCAGATATTCTTCAACCCGTGTCGAGAACCCCATATAAATACTCCCTGAGTAGCTTTTTCACACCTGAGTAGACTTTTTACACCAAGAGTAGCTTTTCTACACTCGAAGTCTAGCCTGTTTCATGATTGCGGTCAAAGCCCGGTGTTTGTTGTCAAAACCCGATACTTGCTATCTGCGCATTTTTCATTAATACTGTGATGGGTATAGACATAAAGAAAAGGTCAATTATGCCCCAGCAGATCCTGGTCATTTCACCCGACAAAGAAGCAAGCCAAAGTCTTTATGATGACTTGCACGTGCTGGGTTATCCGACAACCTGCGCCATAAATCTCACCAGGCCATCTTCTCAGGAGCATCGTCCGACCCTTTGCGTCATCGACCTGCAACTCAGCCGCGACGGTGATAGCGAACAATGGGAGGCCTGGCTACAGGACTGTTTCACAACCCATACAGCTTGTCTGGCCTTCGATAGTTCGGCACAACCGGATCGGGACACCTTAGCCAGACTTGAACCACTCAGTGATATCCTTACCACCCCGCAGAATCAGGCTCTCCTGGCTGGTAAGATTCACAGCCTGCTCACTATCCGCAAAATAACCATAAAACTCGAGGCAACCCGCCATCAGCTCGCCCACTATCAGGGAGAACTTCAGGAGGCTCTGGAATCTGCAGCGCATATTCAACGCAGCCTGATCCCGAAACAGCAACCAAGCTACTACAACCTACAGTATTCGTGGCAATACATACCATGCAAGCAGGTTGGCGGGGACCTGTTTAACATCATTCAGCTCGATGAGCAGACCGTCATGACCTACCTGGTGGACGTCAGCGGCCACGGTATCTCTTCAGCCATGGTCACAGTTTCCGTACATCAAAGCCTGTCGTTGCACACCGGACAACTTGTCAAAAGACCAACGGATCACCCGCCCTTCTATGAAATCACCCCTCCCTGGGCCGTCTTGCAGGAGCTTGAAACCGAGTATCCCTTTGAACGCTTCGAGGAGTTCTTCACCATCAGCTACTTACTGATCAACCCTCATACCGGCCAACTTCGCTACTGTAATGCCGGGCATCCGCCCCCTTTACTCTTGCGCAAAGACGGTAGGGTCGAACGCCTGGCTGCAGGAGGCACGGTGATAGGTGTCGGAAAACTGGTTGATTTCGTGGATGGTGAAGCCTGCCTGAAGCCTGGAGACCGGCTCTTCATGTATACCGACGGTATCACCGACCATCTTGGCAAGGAAGATGAAGCCTATGGCGAAGAACGCTTACTTAAACAACTCTTGACCCAGAGAAACAAGCCGTTTGACGACGTCATCCGTGACACTCTGATCGCCCTGCGCGAATTTGGCGGCAGCACCCTGCCAATCGATGATGTCACCCTGATCGGTATGGAGTTCAGATAAGCGCCATTCCTTGACAAGTCTAAATAAATTACGAACCCTGGCCCGCTGCCAATTTTAATGTGTATACCTCATCTTAGGGCTGATTTTGCTTGCATGGCTATGCTAGAATATCGAAGCTGTTAATCGTTTAACCCTCTAATTAGTGAGCTTTATGTCCAGACCAGACACAGATATTGTAGAAAACACAGGCCTCGTAGAAATCTTCTCAGACGGAGCCTGCTCCGGCAACCCGGGACCGGGAGGTTGGGGAACCCTGCTGCGTTGCGGGGATTGTGAAAAAGAGCTCTCCGGTTATGATCCCGAGACCACCAACAATCGCATGGAACTACTTGGCGCGATTGCCGGATTCGAGGCACTGACGCGTCCCTGTCAGGTCGAGCTGACTACTGATTCGCAATATGTCAAAAAGGGCATAACCGAGTGGATCGAGGGTTGGGTCAAGCGCGGCTGGAGAAATTCCAAGAAGAAACCGGTTGCCAACCGCGACCTCTGGGAACGCCTTTTGGAACTGACTGAGCCACACCAGGTTGAATGGCACTGGGTGCGTGGTCATGACGGCCATGCCGAAAATGAGCGTTGTGACGCATTGGCCAGAGCGGCCATTGAGACGGGGGCCAGAGCGGCCATTGAAACGGGCATGGCTGACCTTTGAAAGCTAATAGTATGGCTATTTATTGGCCATTGTAGTAAACATGCACCGATTAATCGGTTTTGTGATAGATTTTGTTAAGCTCAACTGTTTCCTGTGATGTTTCGGTGCTTCAGAAAGGCCGTAAGCTGATTTAATTTTAAATCGTGGAAGAGCTGTTTACTTGCTATGACACCTGAGACCACCTCATCACAACTAATGGCGACACCACCTAATTTCGAGTCGTATCTGGCACTGGGGATTTACGTTGGCATCGCTGTTTTTCTGATTGCAGTCCTCCTGCTGCTCTCTTGGGGGCTCGGCCACAAGACCCGCTCCCGGCAGAAACAGGAACCCTACGAATCGGGGCTCCTTCCCGTCGACAATGCCCGCCTTAAAGGACCGGTGCCCTTCTACCTGGTCGCCATCTTTTTTGTTATCTTCGACGTCGAAGTGATCTTTGTCGCCTCCTGGGCGGTTGCTTCCGACCAACTTGGCTGGCCTGGCTTCGCCCACGTCTGTTTCTTTATCTTCATTCTCTTTCTCGGCCTGGTGCATATCTGGAAAACCGGTGGCCTCGACTGGGAACCACGGGCGCAACGTGAAGGCCGCAGGAAGCGGAATGATCAACGCCGGACCCATAACAATCCGAGCAAGGCGCAGGAGAGGCTCACGTGAGTGAAGAACTGCCTCCCAATGTCATCTTGACTACTCTGGATGATGCCATCAACTGGGGTCGCAAGAACAGCCTCTGGCCGATGTTCTTCGGCTTGTCGTGTTGTTTTGTCGAGATGATGGCCAGCATGACCCCCCGTTTTGATCTTGCCCGCTTCGGCGCCGAAGTGCTGCGCAGCACGCCACGCGAAGCCGACCTGATGATTATTTCCGGAACGCCTTTCAAGAAAATGGGCGCTAGCATGCTGCGTGTCTATGAGCAGATGGCCAACCCAAAATGGGTCATGGCGATGGGCAGCTGTGCCAACTCAGGTGGTATGTACGACGTCTACAGTGTCATGCAGGGTGTCAATCAGGTGCTCCCTGTCGATGTTTATGTGCCCGGTTGTCCGCCGCGTCCAGAAGCTTTTCTGCAGGGATTGATGCTCCTCCAGGAGAAGATTGCCAGTGGCGAGAGCCCTGCTCGCAAGGTGCTCGGCATGAGCGGCGGCAGTGAAGGCACAAGTTTGCCACTCCTGGTTGACGGCGTCACCAAGAGCCGCGACACCCGCGGGCCAGGTTTTGGTAACAGCCCGAATCGCGGCACCTCCACTCAATCACCGAATTTCTGGGGTAGCCGCGCTAAAGAAGTGTGGCGCCCTGCGCAGCCTCGGGTCGAATTTGTCACTTCGACATCTGATTTACGTAAAACCCTGCATGATCGGTTCGGCGAACGTGTGCGCGAAGACGTCAAAGGGGTCGATATGCCGACCTTCTGGACCGATGCGGAAACGGCACCGGAGCTGCTCCACTTTCTCAAGGAGCAGGCGCCGAAAAGGTTCCGTCGCCTCGAAGACCTGACGGCAATCGATGAACGCACCCGGCAGAAACGCCCCGACCACGATTTCACCCTGGTTTACCACCTGCTGTCCTTCGAGGATCCTGGCTACATGCGGGTCAAGGTACCACTGCAGGGTGAGATGCCTACTGCGCCGACGGTAACCGACGTCTGGACCACTGCCAACTGGTATGAGCGTGAAGTCTTCGATATGTTCGGCATCGACTTCAAGGGTCATCCCGATTTGCGCCGCATTCTCATGCCCCACGACTGGCAAGGGCACCCACTTCGCAAGGAGCACGTCTGTCGCGCCACAGAAATGGAGCCTTTTACCCCGGAAGCGGCCGCGAAGATGGTGCCGCGGGATGCAGAAAGTTTCTTTGGCGGCAAGGAAATGGAGAAGGTCGACGACGAAACCATGGTGCTCAACCTTGGACCGCATCACCCCGGCACCCATGGTGTTTTGCGCCTGGTCGCCAAGCTCAACGGTGAAGAGGTCGAGGACGTTGACGTCGATCTCGGCTACCACCATCGCGGTGCCGAAAAGATTGCAGAGCGCCAGCATTGGAACCAGTATATCCCCTACACTGATCGCATCGACTACCTCTCCGGTGTACAGAACAATCTGGCTTACCTGTTGCCGCTGGAAACCATGCTCGGCGTCGAGGTGCCGGAACGTGCCCAGGTTATCCGGGTTATGCTTTGCGAGTTGTTCCGGATTTCCAGTCACCTGGTCTGGCTGGGAACCTTCGCCCATGATGTCGGCGCCATGACCCCGGTCTTTTATGCCTTTGAATCGCGCGAAAAAATCTTTGATATCATCGAACAGATTACCGGCGGCCGCATGCACCCGGCCTGGTTCCGTATTGGTGGTCTGGCCATGGATCTTCCGGATGGCTGGAAAGACACCGTAGATATCTTCACCAGCGACTTCGACAAGCGCATCGATGAATTTGATCGCATGCTCACCAATGGCCCGATTTTCAGAGCCCGTACCGAGGGAATTGGTGTCACCAGCCTTGATGAGGCGATCGATTGGGGCATGTCTGGAGCCAACCTGCGCGCCTGCGGTCTGGAATGGGACCTGCGCAAAAAGATGCCCTATTCCGGCTACGAACGCTTTGATTTCGATATCCCCACCGCCACCAGCGGTTGCAGCTATGCCCGCTATCTGGTCCGCCTTGAAGAACTGCGTCAAAGCCTGCGCATCGTCAAGCAGGCCGCCGCCGACATGCCGGATGGTCTCTACGTGACTAAAGATTTCCGCTATGCCTACCCTGAGCGTAATGCCGGCAAGAAGGATATCGAGACCCTGGTACACCATTTTATGAATGTGACACGCGGACTGACACCACCACGTGGCGAGTGCTATCGCGGTATCGAATCGAGTAAGGGTGAGTGTGGTTATTACGTCGTCAGTGACGGCGGTAACACCCCGTACCGGTTGCGTATCCGCACGCCGAGTTTTGCCCATATGCAGGTCTTTCCCAAAATGACCAAGGGCTGGATGATCGCGGACCTGATCATGGTGCTGGGGGCAATTGATTTTATTTTGGCTGATCTTGACAGGTGATTTTTAACGCAGAGCCGCAAAGAACGCAGAGGTAACGGCTCCTTTTTAGCTGAAAGACTAAGTCTAGACTCTTCTCTGCATCTTCGCGCCTTTGCGTTAAGAAAAGATTTTATGAACGAGCTTTTACCACAAAATCAGATTGACAGCTTCAAAGCCAAGGCGGCGGCTATTTCTCATCCCCATGAGTTGATTGTTGATCTGCTGCGGGCGGTCCAGTCGCATCATGGCTGGGTACCGGACGACGGTGTGCTGCTAACAGCTGAAACGTTGGGTGTTCTGCCGGTTGAAGTGGAAGAAATTGCCACTTTTTACGACAAAATTTTCCGTCACGCAGTGGGTCGCCGGGTAATACACGTCTGTGATTCAATCTGCTGCTGGTCGACCGGTGCGGAGATGATCACTGAGCACCTGCAGAAAACCCTCGGCATCAAATTGGGAGAGACCACAGCTGACGGTGATTTCACCCTGCTGCCGACCTGCTGCCTTGGTGCCTGCGGTGATGCCCCGGCGATGATGATTGGCCTGACGCCCCATGGTCATCTGACCCCGGAGAAGATCGACGAAATTCTGCAAAAGGAGCGCGCCGTGATTGCGGCCGACGACAAAGAATGAACGCGTACCCACAAGTTCTATTCAAAAATCGCCGGCCAGACGAAACGGTTCTGTTGCCCGAATACGAGAAAAACGGTGGCTATCAGGGCTTGCGTGCGGCGCTGAAGATGTCGCCTGCAGAAGTTTGTGCGCTGGTCAAAGCCTCCGGCCTGCGCGGCCGTGGCGGAGCCGGGTTCCCGACGGGAATCAAGTGGTCATTTTTCCCGGCTGAGCAACCGGGGGACAAGTACCTGGTCTGCAACGGTGACGAGATGGAACCTGGGACCTATAAGGATTGTCAGCTACTGATGGCCGACCCCCACCAGCTGGTGGAGGGTATGGCTATTGCCGCCTATGCTTTACAGACTCCGATTGGCTATATTTTTCTACGCTACGCCTACGAAGGCTGTTCGCAACGAGTCGAGCGAGCCATTGAAGAAGCAATTGCTGCCGGTTATCTGGGGGGGAATATCCTCGGCTCAGGTTTCGATGTCGGATTGCATGTGCATCGCAGTGCTGGTCGCTACATTCTCGGCGAGGAGACCTCATTGCTTAACGGCCTCGAAGGCCGTCGGCCCAACCCACGTTCCAAGCCACCTTTTCCGGCTCAACGTGGACTGTTCGGCAAGCCGACCAACGTCAACAATGTTGAAACCCTGGCCACAGTGCCGCATATCCTGACGCACGGCACAGCGTGGTTTCACGAGTTGGCACTGAACCCGGAAAGCGCGGGAACCAAGCTGTTTGGTCTTTCTGGTCACCTCAATCGGACCGAATGTTTCGAGCTGCCCCTTGGCATCACCCTGCGCGAAGTAGTGGAAGACTTCGGCGACGGCGTGCGTGGCGGGAAAAAGTTCAAGGCGTGTCTCCCCGGAGGAGCATCGACGCCCTATCTGACGGCTGAGCATCTTGGCCTGATGATGGATTTCAATCCTCTCGAAGAGGTCGACAGCCGCCTCGGTACTGCGGGGGTTACGGTGTTCGATGAAGACACCTGCATGGTAGCGGTGACGCGCAATCTCAATCAATTTTTTGCTCGCGAGAGTTGCGGTTGGTGTACGCCGTGCCGCGACGGTCTGGCGACAATTTCCTGGCTGCTCGACCGCATCGAATTCGGCCAGGCAAGCGAAGACGACCTGGCCATGCTCAAGGATCAGGTGCGTAATATCAAAGGACGCTCTTTCTGTGCCCTGGCCGAAGGTGCCATGGGTCCGGTGGAGGCGCTGCTGCGCCTCTTTGAAGATGAAATCAAGGATCATATCCGCAAAGGATGTTGTCCCTTTAAGCGGTGATCAGTGATTAGAGACCCGAAACTGATAACCAATAACTGACAACTAAACTCTATGCCGAAGCTGACCATCGACAATCTTGAAGTGACCGTGCCTGAAGGGACCAACGTCCTCGAAGCGGCGCGTGCGCTTGATATCGTCATCCCCCACTTCTGCTACCATGAAGCCTTGGGGTCGGTCGGTTCCTGTCGTCTGTGTGCCATGACGTTCCTCGAAGGTCCGGTTGAAGGACTGCAGATGGCATGCATGATCAAGGCTCAGGATGGCATGGTGGTCTCGTCGACCGATGCGGACGCAGTGGAGTTGCGCGAGCATGTCATTGAGTGGGCGATGACCAACCATCCGCACGATTGCCCGGTCTGCGATGAAGGCGGCGAGTGCCAGCTACAGGAAATGACGGTGGCCGGTGGCCACGGCGTGCGTCGCTATACCGGCAAGAAGTGCACTTTTACCAACCAGGATCTCGGCCCGTTCGTGCAACAGGAAATGAACCGCTGCATCACCTGCTATCGTTGTGTACGCACCTATCGCGACTATTGCGGTGGCACCGACTACGGGGTCTTTGGTTCACGCAACCGGATTCAGTACGGACGCCTTCAGGAAGGCACACTGGAAAGTCCTTTCTCCGGCAATATTATCGATGTCTGCCCCACCGGGGTCCTGACCAGCAAGCCGTTTCGCTTCAAGACGCGTCTCTGGGACCTGCAGGAAGCGCCGTCGATCTGTCCGCACTGCAGCCTCGGCTGTGCGACAGTCCCCGGTGGCCGCTATCGTGAAGTGCAGCGGGTCAAGGCTGGCATCAACCACGAAACCAACGGTTTCTTCATCTGTGATCGTGGCCGTTTCGGTTACGACCATGTCAATCATCCTGAACGGCCACGTCAAGCACGAGTTGATGGCCAACCGGTTATGATCGATGAAGCTTTGACAGCAGCCCGAGAGCGGATTGCCGCGATGGCCCGAGAGCACGGCCCAGATAGCATCGCTTTCCTGGGCTCCTCGCGTGCCAGTCATGAAGCCAATGCGCTTTTGCGTGATTGGGCGGCAACAACCGGTTCCACACAATTGAGCTATGAAGCTCACCAACGGCGTGATCGCGCGGCCCGGACTCTTGCTGCTCGCCTCGGTGAACATGCCCGCAGCATGGAAGATATTCGCCAGAGTGACCTGATTGTTCTGTTTGGCGCAGATCCGTTAGCGGAAGGTCCGGTGCTTGCCCTCGCCATGCGTCAGGCTGTGCGTAACGGCGGCAAGGTTGTGGTCATTGATCCCCGGCCGGTTGAGCTACCCTGTGCTGCAAATCATATCTCACTGGCCCCGCAACGCTTAACTGAGGTTCTGACAGCCCTCGGCCAGAGTGACTTAAGCTCTTTTGCTGCTCACGAGCGTGAGCAGTTCGAGAGTGTGCTTGCACAACTCAACTCAGCCCAGAGTCCGGTTTTAGTAGGCGGTGCCGACTTGCTCGGTGGTAAAGGGGTTGGCGCGCTCTGCTCCGCAGCCGCAGAACATTCAAGTGCAGAACGCAGCGTCGGTGTGATGATGCTTCTTCCCGGGCCGAACAGTTATGGTGGAGCCCTGCTGGCAGGCGAAGGTCCAGGTTTTAATACGATTCTCGACGCTATACAGGAAGGCACTGTGCGGGCGTTGGCCTGCCTGGAGAGTGATCCTTTCCGGGAAGGAATGAACCCGGCACGCGCCCAGGCCGCTCTCGGCCACCTGGAATTGCTGGTGAGTATTGATGCCACACCGAGTCTGGCCGCTCAACGTGCTGACATCTTCCTGCCAGCCCGTGCTAATGCCGAAATGGCCGCTAGTTATGTTAATAACGAGGGCCGCTTGCAGGCATTCCAACCGGTCATCGATCCGGGTCTGCCTGTTCGTGAGACCGGGGCCGGCAATCACCCCCCGCGCGAGTTTTTCCATGTCACGCCTGGCTCCGCTCCCGAAGCTGACTGGTGGCTTCTCGCCCAACTGCTCGAACGCAATACAAACCTCGTCGAGGTGCGTAAAATGATAGAGCAAAACGATGAGCGTTTTGCCGGGTTATCGGCAATTGCTGCCGAGACCACAGGCTTGCGTCTGTCGGCAAAGGGGATCTTGCCGCCAGCAGCCGAGAAAGAACTGCCTCTCGCAACGGCGTCTGACACCCTGGCGTTGTTGACAGTGGCCGGACCGGTTGGCTCATCCTGGTTGGCACACTTGTCATCGCCTCTGGCAGCTACGGAACCACAACCTTACGTCTGCCTGCATCCTGAACAG